>NZ_JBFUBP010000012.1:0-121670 GCF_056405675.1 Polaromonas sp. P1_F4
CGTTGGCATATCACCCTGTCCGTTGGCATATCACCCTGTCCCGGTTTCTGCGGGACTATCTTTACATTCCGTTGGGCGGCAATCGCAAAGGAAAAGTACGGGAGTTGATCAATCTTGTTCTGACCATGCTTTTGGGCGGTTTATGGCACGGTGCAGGATGGACATTCATCATTTGGGGTGGACTGCACGGAGTATTCCTCGTGGCAAACCATGGCTGGAGAAAATTCATGGCCTCCTACCTATCCAAAAAAGCACAGAGCAATTTGCTTTACAGACTGGTTTGCCTTGCGTTCACTCAACTTGCTGTCGTAATTGCCTGGGTGTTTTTCCGTGCGGAAAACGTTGAATCGGCAGGGCGCATGCTGAAAGCGATGTTTGGTCTAAGCTCCGCTTCAGGTGGCACCTATAGCCCCGGAAATGCCGTATTGGTACTGGCGGGATACCTGCTTTGTCTTTTGGCCCCCAACGTCAACGACATGTTTAAGAAATTCAATGTAGGCCTGACAACTTACGACAGCTCCGCGACGTGGAGCGCTATCGACTGGCAATTCAAATTCTCCTTTAGATGGGCTGCATTCATAGCTTCCTGTTTACTAACGGCACTCGCGGTGCAAATACTGCGCGAAGGTTTGTCGCCTTTTCTCTACTTTCAATTTTGACGTCGGCATTTCTCGCCGACTTGGACCATGATTTCAGAAACTCAATTCGAAACCAGAAGTATGGGGAGCTCATCACGCTTATTTCTGCTGATGGTTGCATCTATGGTCGCGGCCGGCACTGCGGCTGTGTGTGCGGTTTTCACTTACCTCTATGTCGTGCAAGGCCTGGATCATCTCACCGCCATCCCATCACGCGAGGGAGGCGCCTGGTATCAGGATCTTGGGGGTCTGAAGGTGACCGAAATTCAGGATCAAGACCTGTTTTTCCATGACATCGGCAATTCAATAGAGCATGCCAAACGTGCCGATGTCATTATTCTTGGCTCCTCTCTGGCGTCCTTTGGCTTCAACAACGCGACGCTAGAGGCAACGATAGAAAAGCGTTATGGCCTCAAGGTCTATAACATGGCTTTCGTCGGGATCGCCGGTGGGGAATTCGCCAAGCAGATCATCAAAAAACATCAGCTCAAGCCAAAACTTTGGATCATCAATGCCGACGACGGTGGCGGCGGCGGGAATTTCTTCAGCCGTAGCATGGTTCGTGCATTCAGCGCGGACGTAAAAGTAATTCCAGCCTCTGAAAGTAGTCGCCCTAAAGCGTACTTCAATGTATTGCGCAGAAATATTCGCTGGAGAATTGAGTCGCTGGGAAAGACGCCATTCTTTTCATACTGTTTCCCATCTTCCAGTTCACCACTTATTCCCATGTTTTATCGAAACGCGACAACAGGTGAGGCCGATATGCGCGCCTTTCCCAACTATTTGTCTGAGAACAATGCAGTGGTACAACCCGCTCGTTCAACTGATTGCCATACCAGCCAAGAAGTCATAAAGATTGCACGCGAGTACGTCTCCGCGATCGGGGGAAAAGTGGTGCTGACTGTCATTCCAAATACTCACGCATGCACTCAACAAGCCAGGGAAATCGCGCAAGCACTAGACATAGAGGTCGCCATTCCATCAAAAACAGCCTACTCAAGCTGGGACAAAGGCGGCCATCTCGACAAGAAAGGCTCAATCCAAATGACTGAAGATATTGCACTTGCACTGACAGAAACACAGACATTCAAAGACCTTGTGAAGGCTCGTTAATGTAGGTAATCCGCTTGTATGCGGTTCTCACTACTTCCACAGAGCTCAAAAATTCAAATGAACACATCAGTGGCAGTCGTCATCCCGAACTACAACGACGCGAAGTACCTTTCGCGGGCGGTCCGGTCGGTGATGAATCAGAGTGTTCCCGCCGATGAAGTCATTGTGGTGGACGACTGCTCTACCGACAACAGCATGGAAACGATCCAGGCCCTGGCTGCGGAGTTTCCGGCCCTTCGCGTGACCCGGCATGAGGTCAACCAGGGGGTGTATGGCGCCATCGCCACGGGCCGGGCTGCCACGGCCTCTGACTATGTCATGTTTGTCGCGGCCAACGATTTCCTGCTGCAGGGGCTGATGGCCCGCGCCAAAGATTGTCTGGGGCAGCATCCCGGTGTGGGCTTGTGGTCGTCAATGGGATGGCTGGTGGATGAAGAGGACCAGCTGCTGGGGCCGATTGCCATCACCGTGCCGTCCATGCATGACCAGTATTTCTCGCCGGTGCAGTGCCGTGAGCTTGCGCGCCGTTTCGGCAACTGGTTTGCGGGCCCTTCTGTCGTTTACAACAAGAAGCTGATGGAAAGTGTTGGCGCCTTCAACCCCGACTACCGCGGCCTGGCTGATCTGGTCTGCGCATTGATGGTGGCCGCCAAGGCCGGGGCAGTGTTTACGCCAGAGCCGCTGGCCGTCGTCCGGATGCACGCGGGCAGCTACCTGTCGTCTACGTTTGCACAGGCCAAATCCCTGATGGAGATTCTTGACAAGCTGTCTCGCAATGCACCTGCCGTGGCGCCTGAGCTCTTTGATGCAGCGTTCATTGAAAGAAGCATCCGGCGTTTTGTTTTTGCGGCCATCAACAAATCTCGCGCGCAGATGCTTACCGATTTCGCACCCATACTGCCCGACGGACCGGCCAGCCGGCTACGGTGGATTCAGGCCCTGGTCCCTGAAAAGCTGGCCCGCGTTCGCATGGCACTGGCTTTCGTGGCGCTGCGCAGTTTTGACATCGGCGTCAGCCTGTGGAACCGGACGATCCTGTGCCGCCTGATTTCGAGGCGGCACGCGGGCAACTACGGCGCAGCCAGCAGCATTATTCGCAAATAGGGGCCAGCATCGCGATGCAGGTCACGCTTGCAACCCCTTTGCAGGCATCCCTCAAGCAGGCAGCTCTGCGTTCGCCAGAGAAGAACCCATCTGGTCTTTGGCAGAGAGCACTGGGCTGATGCCGGCAGGCCACGTGATGCCCAGTGCCGGGTCATTCCAGGCAATGCAGCGCTCCTGGGCCGGGGCGTAATAGTCTGTTGTCTTGTACAAAAAATCAGCGCTGTCACTGAGCACCATGAAGCCATGGGCCAGGCCGGGCGGCACCCACAGCTGCTGGTTCGCTTCTTCATTGAGTTCAAGACCGAACCACTTGCCAAAGGTGGGCGACGACCGACGGATATCCACAACCACATCAAAAACCGAGCCACGTACAACGCGCACAAGCTTGCCCTGTGGCTGGCCCAACTGATAATGCAGGCCGCGCAAGACACCTTTGGTGGAGCGGCTGTGGTTGTCCTGCACAAAGCTGAAGCGGGTGCCGGTTGCGTCATTGAAGTCGCGCTGGTTGAAGCTTTCAAGAAAGAAGCCGCGCGCGTCCCCGAAGACACGAGGCTCAACCACCATGACGCCCGGGATGCTGGTCTCAGTGGCCTTCATCACGATTTGCCTTCTTCAAGCAAACGCAAAAGATACTTTCCGTACGCATTCTTTGCCATTGGCTCGGCAAGACTGGCAAGCTGGCTATCGCTGATGAACCCATTACGCCAGGCAATTTCTTCCGGGCAGGCGATCTTCAGCCCCTGCCGGCGCTCCAGCGTGGCAATGAATTGCCCCGCCTCCAGCAGGCTGTCGTGCGTGCCGGTGTCCAGCCACGCATAGCCGCGCTGCATGATCTGCACGCTGAGCTGGCCGCGCTCAAGGTAATGCTGGTTAACGGCGGTGATTTCGAGTTCACCGCGGGGACTGGGCTTGATGGATTTGGCAATCTCCACCACCTGTGCATCGTAAAAATAAAGGCCTGTCACGGCATAGCTGCTTTTGGGTACGGCCGGCTTTTCTTCAATGCTGATGGCCTTGCCTTCTGCATTGAAAGCCACAACACCATAGCGTGCGGGGTCCTGCACATGGTAAGCAAAGACGGTCGCGCCGGTATCGCTGGTATCGGCCCGTGTCAGCAGGCTTTGCAGGTCATGGCCATAAAAGATGTTGTCGCCGAGCACCAGCGCACTGGGCGCGCCATTGAGGAATTTCTCACCAATGATGAAGGCCTGCGCCAGCCCGTCCGGCGTGGGCTGCACGGCATACTCCAGTTTCATGCCCCACTGGGAGCCATCACCCAACAGCTGCTGAAAGCGCGGCGTGTCCTGCGGCGTGCTGATGATCAACACCTCACGTATACCCGCCACCATCAGCGTACTCAGTGGGTAATACACCATGGGTTTGTCGTACACCGGAAGCAACTGCTTGCTGATGGCAAGCGTTGCCGGATGTAGCCGGCTGCCGGACCCGCCGGCCAGGACAATGCCTTTGCGTTGTGTCATGGGAATTTTCAGGTTATTTCGGTCAACATGCGGGCCACGCCCGGCTGCCAGTCAGGAAGGGCCAATCCGAACCTTGCGCGGAGTTTAGCGGTGTTCAGCCGTGAGTTTTGCGGACGGGCAGCCGGTGCAGGGAATGCGCTGGCAGGTACCGGCTCCACCGTCATCGCTGATGCTTTCAGCGTGTGCCCGGCCTGAAGGGCGGTTTCGACCACAAATTTTGCGTAACCGTGCCAGGACGTTTCGCCGCCCGCAGCAACATGGTAGGTGCCAGCCGCGTTTTCGACTGTGCCCGCTACAGCACTACGCACCATGTGGGCAGTCACGTCGGCAAGCAGGTCCGCGCCTGTTGGCGCTCCGAACTGGTCATTGACAACCGATAGCCTGTCGCGCTCGCCGGCCAGCCGAAGCATGGTTTTTGCAAAGTTGGCACCGCGCGCGGCGTAGACCCAACTGGTGCGCAAAACGAGGTGTTTGGCACAGCGCGATGCGATGCGATGCTCGCCTTCGAGCTTGGTATGGCCATACACGCTGAGCGGGCCGGTAGGGTCTGTCTCATCCCAGGGCTTGCTGCCGCTGCCGTCAAACACGTAATCGGTTGAATAGTGGACCAGCCAGGCTCCCACGCTGTTGGCAGCTTCCGCCAGCACACCCGGGGCAACCGCATTCACGGCATGCGCGGTTTCCCGGTCGCTTTCGGCCTTGTCGACAGCGGTGTAGGCTGCCGCGTTGACGATGACATCGGGCTGAAACTTTTGCACGGTCTGCGCCAGCCCCCTCACGTTGGCCAGGTCACCGCAATACGCAGTGCTGTGGCGGTCCAGCGCAAGAAGCTCGCCCAGCGGCATCAGGCTGCGCTGCAGTTCCCAGCCGACCTGGCCATTCGCGCCAAACAACAGAATCTTCAAGCCGATGCCTCCTGGGGCTGCCCGTAGTGCCGCGCCGTCCATTCCCGGTAGGCTCCGCTTTGCACATGGGCCACCCAGTCGGCATTGGCCAGATACCACTCCACTGTTTTGCGAATGCCGCTTTCAAAGGTTTCTGCGGGTGCCCAACCCAGCTCGGTATGGATTTTCCCGGCATCAATGGCGTAGCGCCGGTCATGACCAGGGCGGTCCTTCACGTACGTGATCTGCTCGGCATACGCAGCGCCGTCGGCGCGCGGACGCAGTTCATCCAGCAGCGCGCAGACCGTATGGACGATGTCGATGTTGCGTTTTTCGTTCCAGCCACCGACGTTGTAAGTCTCTCCGGGCTTGCCAGCCTCCAGCACACGGCGCACCGCGCCGCAGTGGTCTTTGACATACAGCCAGTCGCGCACCTGCTGGCCGTCGCCATAGACCGGCAGCGGCTTGCCGGCAAGCGCATTGACGATCATCAGCGGGATCAGCTTTTCCGGGAAATGATAGGGGCCGTAGTTGTTGCTGCAGTTGGTCGTGACGACCGGCAAGCCATAGGTGTGGTGGTAGGCGCGCACAAGGTGGTCGCTCGCCGCCTTGGATGCTGAATACGGGCTGTTCGGCTCGTAGCGATGGGTCTCGGTGAACGCGGCATCGGCGGGCGCGAGCGAGCCATAGACCTCGTCGGTCGAAACATGCAGCAGGCGAAACCCGGTTTTTGCATCGCCCTCAAGCGTGCTCCAGTAAGCCCTGACGGCTTCGAGCAGGCGAAAGGTGCCGACGACATTGGTCTGGATAAATTCCTCGGGGCCGAGGATAGAACGATCAACATGCGACTCGGCCGCGAAATGGACCACCGCGCGCGGCCGGTGGGTGGCCAGCAACTGCCCGAGAAGGGCTGCATCGCCAATGTCACCCTGCACAAAATGATGGCGGCTGTCACCGTCGAGCGAAGCCAGATTTTCGCGGTTGCCCGCGTAAGTCAGCTTGTCGAGGTTGACGACCGGCTCCGCCGCGGACTGCGCCAACCAGTCCAGGACAAAGTTGGAACCGATGAAACCGGCGCCGCCAGTTACCAAAATCATGGGATTGCCTTTTTTGACGTTGCAGGCAGCCGTGCAGGCTGCTCGCCAGGACCGGAATTATCCCATGGCAATCCACGCACCGGGCCAGGCCGGCCCGGCCTGGCCAGCGTCAGAAATGAATCCCGCGCATCATCTGCTGCATCGCCACCGCTTCGGCCGACAGCGTCGGTTTGGCGCTCTTGTCGCCCTTGGCGGCCGATGAATCGGGGAACATACGGAAGCTGGTGTTCATGGCGATCTGGGCGATGCGCGGCACCAGCGCATGCATGAGCTGGCCGGTGATGCCCAGGCGAGTGGCCACGCGCACCGGCTTGAAGATACAGGCCTGCGCAATCATGTCGGCGGCCTCTTCAGGGGACAGCGTGGGCACGTTGTTGTACAGGTTGGTCGGCGCAATCATGGGCGTGCGCACCAGCGGCATGTTGATGGTGGTAAAGCTGATGCCCACATCCGCGAACTCACTCGAGGCGCAGCGTGTCCAGGCGTCCAGCGCGGCTTTGGAGGCCACATAGGCCGAAAAACGCGGCGCATTGGTCAGCACGCCGATGGAGCTGATGTTGACCACATGGCCCTTGCGCTTGGCCGCCATGCCGGGCAACAGCCCCATGGTCACGCGCAGGCAGCCAAAGTAGTTGAGCTGCATGGTGCGTTCGTAATCGTGAAAGCGGTCGTAGCTGGCCTCAATGGCGCGGCGGATGGAGCGGCCCGCGTTGTTGATGAGGAAGTCCACGCCGCCATGGTTGGCGATCAGCTCCTTGATGAAACGGTCGCAATCCACCATGTCCGCGATGTCGGCCGGGTACGCCACGAAGTTATAGCCCTTGGCCTTGGCTTCCTTGCAGGCTTCGTCGAGCTTGTCCTGGTCGCGCCCGCAGATGATGGTGATGGCACCCGCATCGGCAAACTTGTGCGCAGCCGCCAGGCCGATGCCTGACGAACCACCGGTGACCAGCACCACCTTGCCATTGACCGTGCCACGCAGCGACCGGTCGATATGCAGGTCGGGATCCAGGTGGCGTTCCCAGTAATCCCAGAGGCGCCAGGCGTAGTCTTTCAGGTTGGGGCATTCGATGTTCGAGCCCTTGAGCGCGGCCATGGTGTCGCGGCAGTCAAAACGGGTCGGGTAGTTGACAAACGTCAGCATGTCTTCCGGCAAGCCCAGGTCGGCCAGCACCGCATTGCGTACGCGGCGCACGGGGGCCAGCGCCATCAGGCTCTTTTTGACGCCGCGCGGAATGAAGCCCAGCAGGGCGGCATTCACGAACAGGTTCATCTTGGGCGCATGGGCTGCGCGGCTGAAGATGTCCAGCACATCGCCGACGCGGTAGCCCACCGGGTCCACCAGGTGAAAGCATTTTTTGGCAATACCGGTTTTGTGGCTGAGGTGGTCCAGCGCAGCGACGACAAAATCGACCGGAACAATGTTGACTCGCCCGCCTTCCAGCCCCACCGCCGGCATCCAGGGCGGCAGCAGCTGCCGCATGCGCTGGATCAGCTTGAAGAAGTAATAAGGCCCGTCGATCTTGTCCATTTCGCCGGTGGTGCTGTCGCCGACCACCATGGCGGGGCGAAACACCGTCCACGGCACCTTGCATTCCTTGCGCACGATTTTTTCGCTCTCGTGCTTGGTCATGAAATATGGGTGCTCGTAGTTTTCGGCTTCCTCGAACATGTCCTCGCGGAACACGCCTTCATAGAGGCCGGCGGCGGCGATGGAGCTCACATGGTGAAAGTGGCCGGCGTCAATGGCCTTGGCAAATTCCACCGTGTTGCGGGTGCCGTCAATGTTGACGGCCACCTGGCTTTCCTCGTCGGCGCCCAGGTCATACACCGCAGCGAGGTGGTAAAAATGCCCGACCTGGCCCTTGAGCTTCTTGATGTCTTCACTGCTGACACCGAGCTTTTTGCTGGTCAGGTCGCCGTGCACGGCCACCGCACGGGCAGCAGGCACACCCCAGTATTCCCTCAGCGCCGCCACTTTGCCGGCGCTTTCCTTGCGGATCAGGAAATGAACGGTCGTTCCTTTTCGTTCCAGAAGTTTTTTTACCAGGCGCTTGCCAATGAAGCCTGTGGCCCCTGTAACGAAATAATGCATTTGTGTTTCCTCCGCTGAACGGCCAAGTCAAAAAGTGATTCTTGCTTAAAGGGCATGACTCTCTATTCAGCAGAAACCCGCGCTCAGCCGGCCCGGGCGTGCTTTTCCATAGAGCCGCATGCCTAGAACCTGTTCACGGTCTAGAACACAACACCTAAACGCCGCCGCGTGGAGGGCTTATATTTTCCCCGTGCGTGCGGCATACTGCCCGCGAAGTTCCATAACCACAAACTGTCTGGAGTAAACCATGGTCAAGAAACTGCAAAAAATGAGCGCTGACAAGAAGTCCGGTCCACAGCTGTCCGGTGCCGTCAAGGAATCCGCCCAGCAAATCTGGCTGGCCGGCCTGGGCGCATTCTCCAAGGCGCAGGAAGAAGGCGGCAAAGTGTTTGAGACCCTGGTCAAGGAAGGCCTGTCCATCCAGCGCAAGACCCAGGCCGTGGCTGAAGGCAAGATTTCTGAAGCCACCAACAAGATGGCCAGCATGGCCACCGACATCCAGTCCAAGGCCGGCCACCAGTGGGACAAGCTGGAAAACATCTTCGAAGACCGCGTGGCCAAGGCCCTGAACAAACTCGGCGTGCCTTCCGCCAAAGACGTGGACGCCCTGATCGCACGTATTGACGAGCTCAACCGCAATGTGCAAAAAATGGGCGGCAAGCCAGCAGCCAAAACCGCAGCGGCAAAACCCGCTGCGAAAAAGGCGGCCCGCCCCGCGGCCAAGCGCCCTGCCGCGCGCAAGTCGGCTTAAGCACGGCGACCTCACAAGAAAAGGGACATGTCGTCCCTTTTTTTACGCCTGTGCGCAATCACCCAGCGCCCTGACTTTGCTGCAAAGCAGCAAATAGTTCCAGGGCCGCCGTCTACACTTTCCAGCCATGACCCAAGCGAAGCCCGCAAAAAATAAACGCCCTGCAAAACCGCGCATCGCCCTTGCGTTGTCGGGCGGTGGTCATCTAGCTGCTACGCAGCCAGCCGACCCGGCAAAGATGACGAAACGGTCCGCCGCCCGGCCGCGCATTGCTTTGGCACTCTCTGGCGGCGGCCCGTTGGGCGCCATCTACGAAATCGGTGCACTGTGCGCGCTCGACGAGTCCCTGCAGGGGCTTTCATTCACCGAACTGGACCACTATGTCGGCGTGTCCGCAGGCGGTTTTATCGCGGCGGGCCTGGCCAACGGCATGACGCCGCGCGAGCTGTGCGCCGCCTTCATTGAAAACGGCGACCAGGCGTCCGAAGTGTTTGACCCGGCCTGGCTGATGGTGCCGGCGTATGGCGAATTCTTGCGGCGCGGCATCATGCTGCCCGGCCTGCTGGCGTCGGCGGCCTGGCGTGCCACCTTCGGGCGCAAGTCGCTGGTCAATGCGCTGGAGGCACTCGGCCCGGCCTTGCCGACCGGTGTTTTCTCCAATGACGAAATCGACAAGCGCCTGGCCGCGCTGTTTTCCAAACCCGGCCGCACCAACGACTTCCGCCAGCTCCGCACGCGCCTGACGCTGGTCGCGACGAATCTTGACAGCGGGGACGCCGCGCCCTTCGGCCGCCCCGGCTGGGACCACGTGCCCATTTCCAAAGCCGTGCAGGCCAGCTCGGCCCTGCCGGGCCTGTTTCCGCCGGTGGAGATCGACAGCCACTACTACGTGGACGGTGCACTGAAAAAGACCATGCACGCCGGCGTGGCGCTGGACGACGGCGTTGACCTGATGTTTTGCCTGAACCCGCTGGTGCCCTTCAACGCGACCCGCGCACCCGCGCTGGCCATGAACCAGCGCGTCATGCGCCGCGGCCTGCCGGCCGAAAAGCAGGCCATTCCGCGCATCGTGAACGGTGGCCTGCCCGCCGTGATGAGCCAGACCTTCCGCTCGATGATCCACTCGCGGCTGGAGCTCGGCATGAAGCACTACGCGCATGCCTATCCCGGCACCGACATCGTGCTGCTGGAGCCCGACGCCCGCGACACCGAGATGTTCCTGGCCAATACCTTCAGTTACCGGCAGCGCCGCGAGCTGGCCGAACACGCCTACCAGAACACCCGGCAGATGCTGCGCTCGCGCAAGACCACGCTGTCGGCCACGCTGGCGCGGCACGGCGTGTCGCTGAACGTTGACGTGCTGGAAGACCCCCGGCGCCACCTGGTGGCCGAAAGGCCTGCCGTCACCCGCGTGGGCCGCGCCATTGCCTCGCTCGAAGACGTGATGGAAGATTTGAGCCACGCGCTGCGGCCCGCCGCGCACAAGCTCCCCGCGTCGGCCCGGGCTTAACCCAAAGGTTTGCCAAAGGTGCATGCCATGCCGTTCACCCTGTTGCAAACCGCCGTGCGGATTGATGGACTTCCCTAGTGTCGCCCGGGGAAACGCTGGGTTAGAGTAAAGAACAACACGAGGTAGACAACTTATGGCGAAAAAAGCGCCGCGCCGTACAGCAGAGCGGATCCTGGAGGTCACCCTGGACCTGTTCAACCGCTTTGGCGAGCCCAATGTGTCGACCACGCTGATCTCTGCCGAGCTCAGCATCAGCCCCGGCAACCTGTACTACCACTACCCGGCCAAAGACGAGCTCATCAACTCGCTGTTTGACCGCTACGAGAAATCCCTGAGCGAGCTTCTCAATGCCAGCGACGGCGTTCGCGATGTGGAAGATGCCTGGTTTTTCATGCACACATTGTTCGAGCTGATCTGGCAGTACCGCTTTTTGTACCGCGACCTCAACGACCTGCTGAGCAAGAACCGCCGCCTCGAAACCCACTTCCAGTGGGTGCTCAAGAACAAGACCCGCGCCGTGAAAGCCCTGCTGGACGGCATGAGCCGCGCCGGCGCCGTGACGATTGATTCGCGCGAGGTCGAGGCCACGGCCACCAGCATGGTGGTGGTGCTCACTTACTGGCTGAGCTTTGAGTACGTGCGCGACCCGCGCAACGCGCTGGAACCAGCCAACGCGCAGGCCGCGCTGCTGCGCGGCGCGCACCACGTGCTCAACCTGCTGATTCCCTACCTCGAACAAGGCCAGCGCGCGCACCTGCAGGCGCTGGTCGGGGCTTACAGCAACCCGGCTTGAATTCCGTCAAACTGCCGTCATTCATAACACCAACAATTTTTACCAAGGAGACAACAAAAATGGCCAAATGGACTGCCTTTCCCCACGCCGGCGACTACACATTTGATGCTGCCAGCCTGAAGAAGAGCTGGGCCCGCCTGCACCAGGGCGACTGTGAGCCCCTGCCCAAGGATGCCGATGTGCTGCAGGCCTGGGCGCTGTTTCATAACGGCGACTTTCAGAAAGCGGCGGAAGCCGGTACCAAGGCCGGCGGCGACGGCATCACCGTGGCCAACAAGGCCACCAGCATGTACGCCACCTACCTCGAAACCAAGGAAAAAGCCAAGCTGGACATGTTCATGGAAGTGGCTGCACGCGCCGAAGCCCAGCAAAAAGCCGACCCGAAGAACGCCAATGCCTGGTACTGGCAGGCCTACGCGCTGGGCCGCTACAGCCAGGGCATCAGCGTGGCCAAGGCGCTGGCCCAGGGCCTGGGGACCAAGGTGAAGAATTCGCTGGAGCAGGCCATCAAGCTGTCACCCAAGCACGCAGACGCGCACATTGCGCTGGCGGCCTTTCATGCCGAAGTGATCGACAAGGTGGGTTCGCTGATCGGCGGCATGACCTACGGCGCCAAAAAAGACATCGGCCTGGCGCTCTACAAGGACGCGCTCAAGCTGAACCCGGGCTCGGCCATCGGCATGATCGAATACGCCAACGGCCTGGTCATGCTGGAAGGCGACAAAAAAATGAAGGAAGCCACCAAGCTGTACGAACAGGCCGCAGCCAGCAAGCCGCTGGACGCCACCGAACGGCTGGACGTGGAGATGGCCAAGGCCGAGCTCGAGGACTGAGCCGGCACCGGAAAGCCTCACCGCAACATTCCCGCCAGGGCCCGCGCGTCGCAAGGCGCACGGGCCCTGCCTGTTTGTCGCTACTATTTTGATAGCTGTTCGCGCCCGTCAGTATTGGCTTAAAGGCCGAATTGATGCTCAAAACCAGGCTAAAACGGCCTTCAGCAGGCACTTTGGAGCCCGTTTGGTGATTTTCAGTCTCTCGGGGCAGGATTTTGAGCTGTTTTTGAGTGCCAAACAGGGCTGCAAGGCATAAAGGACGAGCGCGAGCAGCTATCAAAATCATAGCGCCAGCAGCACCGCCCGGCCAGCCTTGAACTTACCCAGCGTCATACGCCAGGCCAATCCGGCTTAACCCGTCACACCGGCCGTGCCGCATCCACCCAAGGCTTGCCCCGGTACCACGCATGCCGGGCCAGCCGCAGCATGGGCTTGTCGCCGGAGGTATCGCCATAGGCATACAGGGTGATGCCGCCCAGCGCCGTTTCCCCATAGCGCGCCAGCGCCCAGGCCTGCAGGCGCAGCACCTTTTGCTCGCCATGGCAGTTGGGGGTGCTCATGCGGCCAGTGAGGCGGCCGGTGAGACGCCCGCCCTCACCCTCGCCCACCACTTCCATTTCCGTGCAGAGCAGCGCGTCAAACCCCAGCTGCCGGGCGACCACCTGCAGGTAAATGTCAGGAGAGGCGCTGACCATGACACAGCAATGCCCGGCCTCGCGGTGCCAGGCCAGGCGTGCCATGGCGTCCTCGCGCAGCTGGCCGGGGAAATCGTGGGCCAGCCAGCGGGCGGTCCAGCCATCCATCTCGGCCAGGCTGCGGCCGGTGAGCGTGGCCTGCATCAGCTTGCCTTTGGCGACGTGGTTGGGCACCAGGCGCAGCGCATAGCCGGCCAGCCAGGGGAAGCAGCGGAGCAAGGCCACCAGGAACCGCGGCCAGCCCAGGCCGCGCGCCAGGAAAGGCATGAAGGTGTCGCGCCGGGTCAGCGTGCCGTCGAAGTCAAAGGCGGCAACGACGGGGCCGGCCTCGGCCGCGATCACCTCGCGCATCGCACCTGCCCGCAGTAGCGCACGCAGAACGGGCAGCCCGTCATCGGCAGCCACGAAGGAATGTTGAAGTAGCGCTTGAAGATTGTGCCCAGCACACCTTCGCGGTAGGCCTGGTATTTGAAGCCCGTGCCTTCGACCGCGTAAAAGGGCACGCCGTCTTGCTCGAAGCTGAGCACACGCACCGACTCGAAGTAAGGCGAAAACTCCTCCAGCTTCGGCTTGTCGGCGACGATGACACGCACCGTTTTGCCCTGGTAGAGCGAAAAGTCGACCAGCATGTCGTCCTGGCGCGCATGGAACTTGCCGACGCCGAACACCGGCATGTATTCGCGGCGTTCGAAACCGAAAATCGACGCGGGCGTGTAGGCCTCGCCCATCAGCACCACACCGGGCACGGTGACCTGCTGCAGCATTTCGGCCGTCTTGTAGCTGCGGATGATTTGCGGATACAGCTTGGTCGTTTTCCAGGTATCCAGCGACGTCATGTACAGCCCGGCCACCACCAGCACATGCAGGCCGGCAAACACGGCCAGCCCCTTGGCGCAGGCCTTGAGCCTGTCAGCCGGCAAGGCAAACGCCAAAAAAGCAAAGCCAAAAGGGTAAAACGACAGCACCCAGTGCAGGCCGATCACCTTCTTGCCTGACAGCAGCGCAAAGAACAGCAGCGGCACGACCACCAGACAGGCCAGCAGGCGCTGGCTTCGTGCGGCGGCCATCAGCGCATCGCGGTAGCGCACAGCCATCCACACCGCCACGGGCGTGATCAGGTAGACCATCATGCCGATGTAAGTCAGCGGCTTGCGCCATTCGAACACCGCGTCTTCATTGCGGTTGTAGACGTTGAACATGATGTTCGACCAGCCGTGCGACATGTTGTAGGCGATGTTGATCGCCGGGCCGGGCAAGGCACACAGCACCAGCAGCGCAAAACCCGCGAGCCGTTCACGCCGGTACAACACGAAATACACGAAGTAGCTGAAGCCGAGCACCACCGAGAAGTACTTCGACAGAAAAGCACAGCCCAGGAAAAGGCCCGACAGGGCGTAGAGGCCGTAGGCGGCACGGTCCAGCGCCGCCCGGCGCTCGGCGCGCATCAGCGCGGCGACGGACAGCGCCGACCAGAAAATCAGCGGTGTGTCGGTGGTGATCAGGACATTGAGCCAGTTCAGCGGTGCCAGCCAGAAAAACAGCACGGCCCAGGCGGCGCGCACCTTGTCGACAGGCTTGAGGGCCCACCACAGCGCCGCGCCCAGCGCCAGCGGCAGCAGCACGATGGGCAGGCGTATCGACCAGAGGCTGTCGCCCAGCGTGGCGCGCATCAACGCAATCAGCCAGCCCACCATGGGCGGATGGTCTGAATAGCCCCACGCGGGGTACACCCCCCACCAATAGAAAAAGGCCTCGTCGCCGGTGACCGGGAAGGTGACGGCGATCCAGAACCGCAGCAGCAGTGACAAGAGGCCCGCACCCAGCAGCCAACGGCTCAGCGAAACGGGAAAGGCGGCGGTGTCGTGGTTCTGGGGCATGGAAACTGGGGGAACGGGTAGGTCTGGCGGCTTTGCATGGTGTGGGAAAAGCCAGGAAAGAAGGCCCGCAGGGGCTAGCGAAAACTGATTTCCTTGCGGATGGCCGCACTATAAAGCAAGGCCACTACGCCAATGGCGACGGCCAGCCACAGGGTCAGCAGCCGCACCAGCACAGTAATGGCCAGCGCCACCGCCGGCGTGGCGCCCTGTGCCACCAGCAAGCCGGTCAGCACGGCTTCGGTGCCGCCCAGGCCGGCCGGCAGGGCAGACAACGCACCGGCCACCATGGCGGTCGCGTAGAAACCGGTAGCCGTCAGCAGGCCGAGGGGGACTTCCATCTCGCGGCACACCAGCCAGACCGCGACGCCCTGGGCTGCCCAGGCCGTGAGCGTGAGGCCAAACCAGAGCAGCGGACGCACCGCCAGGCACAACCAGGCCTCCTGCAGCCAGGCAAAACGCTGGAACAGCCGTGCGCGGTGTTTGAACAGCAGGCCCATCGCCAGTGCCGCCAGCAGAACCGCGGCGGCCAGCAGCCCGGCCAGCCAGGCGGGTGACGCCGGCATCGCGCCATGGTTCAGGCCCCACCACACGGCTGGAAAACACAGCAGCAACAGGCACAGCAAATCGGCCAGCCGTTCGGCGCCGAAGATGGCCAGGCTTTGTGCGGCGCCCAGCGGACGCTGCGCCAGCATCAGGCCGCGCACCGCTTCACCCACATTGCCCGGCGTGGGCGTGAAGGCATAACCGGCCAGGTACAGCCTCAGCCCCTGCAGCCAGCCGAAATGGCGCCCAAAGTGCGCCATCCAGAGCCTCCAACGGAGGCCTCGCAGCAAATAGTTGAGCAGGCAAAGGCCTGCTGCCTGGGCGCCCGTCCACGACCACAGCAACGCGAGCGGGGCCCTGGGGCTGTCACCCCAGATCAGCAGCACGGCCGCATAAGCCGTGGCCACCACGCCGAGCACCAGCAACAGCTGCTTGAACGGCAAGGTACCGCGCGCGGGCGGCGGAGCGCCCTCGGGAATCACAGGCGGCGGCTCAGGAAAATGGCCAGCCAGAGCACGCCGGCCGCCAGGATCCACGGGTCCCGCAGCATGTCGCGCGCCACGTCTTCACCGCGGCCGCGGTGCACCTGGTAGGTGTAGCGCAGCATGCCGAAAATGACCACCGGCACGGTGTAGAGCAGGCGCTCGCCATGCTGCAGCTGCGCCTCGGGGCTGGTGGCAAACAGGCTGTAGGTGGTCAGCGTGGCGGTCATGGTCGCGGCCATGAAGGTGTCGAGCAAGGCCGCGGGGTAATGCGCCAGCACTGCGCGCTGGCTGGCTTCTTCATGAAAGCTCTCGGCCTTGCGTTTGGAAAACCCCAGGAACAGCGCCACAAAAATACCGGTGAGCAGCAGCCAGCGCGAAGGCGGAATCCCCACCGCCACGGTGCCGGCCAGCAGGCGCAGCATGAAGCCCGAGGCAATGATGGACACGTCGACCACCGGCACCTGCTTGAGCCGCCACGAATACGCCAGGTTCAGCACCGTGTACAGGCCCAGCAGCACCAGCAGCGTGCGGTTGCCCGCGGCCAGCAGCAGCCCCGCCACCAGCAACAGGCCCGCCAGCACCAGCGCCACCGGGGCAGCCACTGCGCCGCTGGCCAGCGGCCGATGGCGCTTGGTGGGGTGCAGGGCGTCGCTCGCGCGGTCATGCCAGTCGTTGATGATGTAGACCATGCTTGAGAGGCAGCAGAAAGCCGCAAAGGCGTAGAAGACGCGCAGGTCCAGCGCGGTATCCTGCCAGTTCTGGCTGAACACCAGGCCGGCAAACACAAAGGCGTTTTTGAGCCACTGGTGCGGCCGCATGAGCCGTATCAATGCAGCCGATGCCTCCCATACCACTCTTGTCATTCGCAGCCCCTCAGCGTCCCAAGACTTGCGCTCTTAAACGAAAAGGCTCGCAGTTCGCAGGAACAGGCGATTATCCATACCAGCATGGGTGTCACAAGCGCCCCTTTGTTTCGCTTCCAATCGCCTTGTGGCGTAGCGCCATCCAGGTAAATACCAGTGGAACTTCCCTTAAATACTCGCGAAATGCGATTGCAACGCTCGGGCAATCAACGTTTGGAGGAATCGTCACCAGAGCGAGCCGGTCATCGTTCAATAAGCTACTGCCAGCCCCCATTTGATCAGTCGCACGACAAGCTTCGTACAACAGCTTTTCAGCCCCGGGATGCTTGCTATACGCCCTGAAGGACGAAAAGCCGCCTGCTTCGACCAGCTTGACGAAGACAAGACCTGACTCGGCACTAACGCTTGCACTAACCCGGTCGCCGTAGGCCAAATTCCGCACCAAAAACGAACTGTTCCTCACGCTGAAAGTTCCATCCGGCAAGTCGACCGCATTGACGGTTTCCGAGTGAAATCGGATGTACGCAGGAACCTTGTCATTGACGATCAATATCTTCATGAGAATTGGCAATACTCAGGCAGGATTTGTATTGAAGGGCCGCCTGTTTCAAACGGTGAGGAGGAAGAAGACGTCATCGGGAAGGGCGAGAACACCCCGTGGAGAGGCGGGCTTCAAGCATAACTGACGGACAGGCAACGGACATTGCCGAATACGGCCAAAATGAAGTCATGTCTTTCGCACCTTCCCCCACCCTCGCTGCCACTCCTTCCCTGCCCGCGGTCTCACCCCACGCCCTGCAACTGGTCCAGACCCTGGTCCGCATGAACACGGTCAGCCACAACTCGAACCTGGCCTTGATTCATTTCGTGCGCGACGAGCTGCAAAAACTCGGCGTGGCCAGCCGCATCACCACCAATGCCGATAAAACCAAGGCCAACCTCTTTGCCACGCTCGGCGAAGGCAAACCGGCCGGCATCATCCTGTCGGGCCACACTGACACGGTGCCTTGGGACGGCCAGGACTGGACGCTGGACCCGCTGTCGGGCACGGTGAACGATGGCAGGCTGTACGGCCGCGGCAGCTGCGACATGAAAGGTTTTATCGGCCTGGCGCTGGCCCACGCCGGGGATTTTTTGAACAGCCAGGCGCCGTTTGCGGTGCACCTGGCGCTGAGCTACGACGAGGAAGTCGGCTGCCTGGGCGTGCGGGAGCTGATCGCCGACATGAAAGACGCGGGCATCGCACCGCTGGCCTGCATCATTGGCGAGCCGACCAGCATGGTGCCGGCCACCGCGCACAAGGGCGTGTACCGCTACAAATGCTGCGTGCGCGGCAAGGAGGCGCACTCCTCGCTCACGCCGCAATCCGTCAACGCCATCGAGATGGCCGCGCGTGTCGTCGGCAAGCTGCGCGACATGGCTGACGGCTTTGAAGCCAACGAGCCGCGCTACGAAGGTTTTGATGTTCCCTTCAGCACCGCCAGTGTCGGCCAGTTCCACGGCGGTATTGCCGACAACGTGGTGCCACGCGACGCGGAGTTCCGCTACGAATTCCGCAACCTGCCCACGGCGGATGCGGTTTTAATGCAAAAAGAGCTTGTAGCCTATGCGCAACGGGCGCAACCAGCTATGAAAAAGATAGCGCCTGACGCCGGCTTCAGCTTTGAGACGATTTGTGAAGTGCCGGCCTTCCTCGGCTCCGCCGGCGACGCGGTGACCCAACTGGCCCAGCGCCTGGCCGGCACGAAAGAGACCACGCTGGTCGCTTTCGGCACCGAAGCAGGCCTTTTCAAAAACGCCGGCATTCCCACAGTGGTGTGCGGGCCCGGCAGCATCAACCAGGCGCACCAGCCCGACGAATTTGTGAGCCTGGAACAGCTCGCGCGCTGCGAGGACTTCATGCAAGGCTTGGCAAACACCGGCGAGCTTCGCTAGAGGCGGGCTTTCGCGCAGGCCATCGCGGAACCGGCTTTGCCGGGCCGCAGGTGGCGCCCCCTTGAGGGGCTGAGAGCCGCGGCTCCAAGCCTGCCTGCGCAGGCTTGGACGGCTCCGAAGAGCCTTCGCCTCTGGCGATGGTACGGGGCGGCCGCAGGCCGCTTCGGGGGGAGTCAGTACTTCAAGTCCGTATCCGGCCGTCGCCCGTCAGCATCGACAGCTCCACGAAGTGGGACGCCACATGGTCTGTGGGCGAGAACGTCACGGAAAACCCGCCGAGCGACTGGGTGCCGATGGCTTCCAGGCCGGAAATCAGCGAATCACGGCTCATCTTGGGGCCGCCGCGCTTGAGGCCGTCCACCAGAATCCTGGCGGCCACATAGCCTTCCATGCTGGAGAAATTGACCTTCGCGTCCTTGCCGGCCGCCTTCACCGCATCGGTAAACTCGCGCACAATCGGCCGCGCTCCGTTGTAGGGCGAAGGCATGACCTGCGACACTACCACGCCTGCGCCTTCCTTGCCCAGCTCGTCGGCCAGCGCCTGCGTGCCGACAAACGATACGTTGTAGAACGTGCCGCCGTAGCCGGCCTTGCGGGCTTCGCGGATGAAAGCGGCGCAGGCCTTGTAAGCACCGATCTGCACCACCGCATCGGGGCCCGCGGCCACCAGCGTGGTGACGGCCTTGGCCACGTCCACCGTATTGCGTTCAACAGTCGCCTGCGCCACGGGCTTCAGGTTCTGTGCACCCAGGGCCAGCGTGACGCCGTCCAGCCCGGCCTTGCCGTAGGCATCGTTCTGGTAGAACACGGCGATTTTCTTCAGCCCCAGGGCGGTCAGCTGTTTGACGATAAGGCCGGTTTCGTCGTTGTAGGACGCGCGCACGTGAAAGACATTTTTGTTGAAAGGTTCACGCAAAGCCATGGCACCGGTGAACGGCGCGATGAACGGAACCTTGTCCTTGATGGCCAGCGGCAGGGCAGCGATGCTGGTGGGGGTGCCGATGTAGCCGAACAGCGCAAACACCTCATCCTCGATCAGCTTGCGGGTGTTTTCGGCGCAGCGGGCAGGTTCATAGCCGTCATCCAGGTTGCGGATTTCAATCAGGCGCTTGTTGACGCCGCCCTGTTCGTTGACCTGGTCGAAGTACACCTTCGCGCCCTGGTAGAACTGGATGCCCAGCTGCGCAGCCGGGCCGGTGAAAGGCGCTGACTGACCGAGGATGATCTTGTCGGTCTGGGCATGCGCGATGTTGAAACCCGCCAGCATGGAAGCGCCGGCAGCGGTGGAAAAGGTTCTGCGGGTAATGTTCATGACGCTATCTTCGCAACAAAAATTTACAAACGGCTTAATTTGTAAAAACTAAGTTACAAATACGTGAGATAGGTCACTACTTTAGCGGAAGCCAGCAACGCAACAGCCGGTAATTTGTCACCTTTTGCATCATCCAACCCACAACACTCGCCAATTTCCGCTATCTCACTCTTCCTATTCCCGCACCCGTCCGGTGGCATCAATCAGGCTGAGCTCCACCAGTTTGGACCCCACGCGGTCCCCGTCAAAGTGCACCCGAAAACCGCCCAGGCTCAGCTCCTGCATGGTGTCCAGTGCCTTGCGCAACTTGACGCGGGTCGGGTCCTTTCCGGCCTTGCGCAGCGCTTCGACATACGTCCAGGCAGCGATGTAGCCTTCGAGCATGTACACATTGGGTTTTCCCAGTTTGGCCGCTGTAGCGTCGGCCTGCAGTTCACGGACCAGGACGCTCTTGGCGTTGTCCGACTTGGGTGTGACGCGCACCACCACCACACCGGCACCGGCCGCACCCAGCTGTTCCGCCAGCAGGCTTTCGCCAGTGCTGGAAAAGCCGTAGATGGGCCCGCGAAAGCCTTTGGCGCGCAAATCGCGTATGGCGTTGGCGGCGCCGGCAGCGTCGCTGATGACCAGCACCGACTCGGGTTTTTTGCCCAGCACCTGGTCAACGCTCGCGGCCACACTGCCGCCCGAGAGGGCCGACTTGGCCACCAGGTTGGCGCCCAGGCCTCCCATGGTGCGCTCGGCGGAGTCCAGCGCCGCCATCGACTCGGCATCCTTGCCGTGCAGGATGGCCAGCTTGCGCATACCCAGGGTTTCGGCGTGCCGCGTGATCATGGCGGCTTCTTCCGAATAACCGGGCCGGACCGAATACACGTTGGGATAGAGCGAGCCGCGCAGCTCGTCGGCGCCGGCCATGGGGGCGAACAGCAAAATGTCGGTGTCTTTCAACAGCGGGTTGACGGCCGTGACCTGTGGCGAGCCGTAGTAGCCGAACAGCGAAAACACCTTCTGGTCCAGCAGCTTGCGGGTGTTGGCCGCGGCGGTCTCGGGGTTGCCCGCATCGTCCAGCGTGGTCAGCTCGATCTTGCGGCCGTTGACGCCGCCGCCGGCATTGACGTGGTCGAAGTAAAGGCGCGCGCCCTGGGCAAACGGCACAGCCAGTGTGCTGCCGGGCCCGGTCATGGCCAGGGATTGCCCCAGCGTGACAGCGGTTTTGCTGATGCCATCTTCGGCATACACCCCTGGCGCCATCAGGGCGGCCAGTGCCGCTACCATGGTGATCCTGGCCAGCGCGCGGAATGACTGCACTCCTGTTTTTGTTGTCATGTTGTCTCCTCATCCCCGGGGGCCGGTATGGCTGCCAATATAAAGTTGAACCATGAGCAATACCATCAGCATCTCCCCTAGGACCGAGGCGAAACCTGACACCGGGCTGAAGCCTGGCGCCGTGCAGGTGCTGGGCGCCTGCCCGCATGATTGCCCCGACACCTGCTCATTGCTGACTACTGTGGAAGACGGTGTGGCCACCCGCGTGCAGGGCAACCCGGACCACCCGCATACCGGCGGCGTGCTGTGCAACAAAGTGTCGCGTTACACCGAACGCACCTACCATCCGGAGCGCTTGCTGAGCCCGCTCAAGCGCAGCGGCCCGAAAGGCAGCGGACAGTTCGAGCCGGTGAGCTGGGAAGCGGCGCTGGCCGACATTGCAGCGCGCCTCAAGCCCATCGCCGCACGCAATCCCGAAGCGATCGTTCCTTACAGCTATGCCGGCACCATGGGCCAGGTGCAGGGCGAAAGCATGGCGGGCCGGTTTTTCAACCAGCTCGGCGCGTCATTCCTGGACCGCACCATCTGCTCGTCGGCCGGCGGCGAGGCCCTGACGCAAACACTGGGCGGCAAGGTCGGCATGCGGGTGGAGTTTTTTGCCGAATCGAAGCTCATCATCATCTGGGGCAGCAACTCCATCGGCAGCAACCTGCACTTCTGGCGTTACGCACAACAAGCCAAGCGCGATGGCGCAAAACTTGTCTGCATCGATCCGCGCAAAAGCGAAACCGCCGAGAAATGCCATGAGCACATCGCCTTGCTGCCCGGCACCGACGCCGCCCTGGCGCTGGCCCTGATGCACGAACTGATCACCCACGACTGGCTCGACCACGACTACATCGCGCAGCACACCCTGGGCTGGCAAGACCCCGACGGCGGGCTGCGCGAGCGTGCGCTGCAGTGGTCTCCCGACCGCGCGGCACAGGTCTGCGGTGTGCCGGCGGAACAGATCAGGTCGCTGGCCCGCGATTACGGCGAATGCATGCTGAACAAGCAGCCCGCCGCCATACGCCTGAACTACGGCATGCAGCGCGTGCACGGCGGCGGCAATGCGGCGCGTGCCATTGCCTGCCTGCCCGCGCTGACGGGCGCGTGGCGGCATCGCGCCGGCGGCGTGCTGCTCAGCAGCTCGGGCCTGTTCCCGGTCGACAAGGCCGCCCTGCAGCGGCCCGACCTGCTCAAAGGCCGCCAGCCGCGCACCATCAACATGAGCACCATTGGCAACGCCTTGCTCGAAGCAGCATCGCCTCAGTTTGGCCCGAAGATCGAGGCGCTGATCGTCTACAACAGCAACCCGGTGGCGGTGGCGCCGGAATCCGGAAAAGTGGTTCAGGGCTTTGCGCGTGAAGACCTCTTCACTGTGGTGCTTGAGCACTTCCAGACCGACACGGCCGACTACGCCGACTACATCCTGCCGGCCACCACACAGCTGGAGCACTGGGATATGCATGCCTCCTATGGCCACACCGACGTGCTGCTGAATCGCCCCGCTATCGCACCCATGGGCCAGGCCAAACCCAACACGCAGATCTTTCGCGAGCTGGCCGCCCACATGGGCTTTACTGAGCCCTGCTTTGCCGACAACGATGAGCAGCTGTGCCGCGCGACGTTTGGCGACAAGGTGGACTTTGGTCAGTTGCTGGACACGGGCTTTGCCACGCTGGCGCTGCCCGAGGCGCCGTTTGCTGCCGGCAACTTCCCCACCGCCTCGGGGCGCTGCGAGTTCTTCAGCGCGCGCCTCGCGGCCACCGGCGCCGATGGCCTGCCCGGCCACGTGCCCAATTACGAAGCAGCCAACACATCCGACCAGTTCCCGCTGGCCATGATCTCACCGCCCGCACGCAACTTCCTCAACTCCACCTTCGTCAACGTGAAAAGCCTGCGCGATATGGAAACCGAACCGGTGCTGGAAATCCATGCGGACGATGCCGCTGCACGCGGCATCACCACGGGCACGGTCGTCAAGGTGTTCAACCAGCGCGGCGAGTACCGGGTCAAGGCTGAAGTCTCCACGCGGGCACGCCCCGGCGTAGTCAATGGCCTGGGCATCTGGTGGCGCAAGCTGGGCCTGGACGGCACCAACGTGAACCAGCTCACCAGCCAGCACCTGACCGACATGGGCCGCGGCCCTGTCTTCTACGACTGCCTGGTGCAGGTGCAGCGCGACGCTGAAACAGCCTGAGCCGCCCGATGACCCGGGCGCGCGCCATGACGCTGACCGGCCTGGCTGCTGCGCTGGCAGCAGCCGCGCTGTGCCTCACGGGTTGCGCCGACCTGGGTTATTACTGGCAGTCCGTCAGCGGCCACATGCAGATGCTCAACGCGGCCCGGCCGGTGGACGACTGGCTCGGCGATGCGCAAACATCGGCCTCATTAAAAAGCCGGCTGGAACTATCACAGCGCATCCGCAGCTTTGCGGTGACCGAGCTGAAACTGCCCGACAACGCCAGCTACCGCCGCTATGCCGACCTGCGCCGCAGCGCCGTGGTCTGGAACGTGGTGGCAGCGCCGGCGTTCTCGCTCACGCTCAAAACCTGGTGCTTTCCCGTCACAGGCTGTGTCGGCTACCGCGGTTACTTCAACGAGGCAGACGCCCGCGCCGAAGCGGCTCGGCTCAAGGCCGAAGGCCTGGAAGCCAGCGTTTACGGCGTACCCGCCTATTCCACCCTGGGCTGGATGAACTGGGCCGGCGGCGACCCTTTGCTCAACACCTTCATCGGCTACCCTGAGGGGGAACTCGCCCGGCTGATCTTTCATGAACTGTCCCATCAGGTGGTGTTTGCGCCGGGTGACATGATGTTCAATGAATCGTTTGCCACCGCGGTCGAGCGCCTGGGCAGCGAGCGCTGGCTGGCCACGCAGGCCGGCGATGACGCACGCAAGGCCTACGCCGTATTTGACGGCCGGCGCCGGCAGTTCCGCGCGCTGGCACTGGCCACGCGCCGCGAACTGGCCGCAATTTATGATCAAAATGATACTGGAGCCCAATCAGGACGGGCGCAAGCAGCTAGCAAAATGATAGCGTACCAGCGCTTTCGTGACGCCTATGCCGAACTCAAGGCATCATGGGGCGGCTTTGCCGGCTACGACCAGTGGGTGGCGAACGCCAACAATGCCTCGTTTGGCGCACAGGCCGCGTACGACGAACTGGTGCCGGGCTTTGAAGCCTTGTTCGAACGCGAAGGCCGCGACTGGCAACGGTTTTATGATGCGGTCAAAAAGCTGGCCCGGCTATCCAAGGACGAACGGCGCAAGGCACTTGAACACAACAGGGTGAACCTTGCGCAGCCACACAGTCACCAACGCAAGGCCGGACAGCCCAAAGGGTAGTTCAACCTGGGCAGCATCCCAGACATGCGGCGAGGGGCGTATCTATAGGCTTACACGCACATGATGGTGAGGCGGTGTCCCTGATGTTCCGTATGTTCGACGACTTTCCAGCCGAGCCGGGCATACAGGGCTTCGCTGTTCGGCGTAAACAGGTAGACCTTGTCTTTGCCCATGCCGGCCGCCTCCCGAACCACATGCCGGACCAGCGCCGACCCGATCCCCTTGTTCCTGTGCTCGGGCGCGACATAAACACTGGACAGCCAGGGAGACAAGTGGGAATGGGTAATCGTTTGTGGCAGCAGGCTTGCCGACCCCAGGAGCTGGTCTTCGCAGACCGCCACAAAAGTCATCGGCAACGCGCCCTTCTGCGCGGATGCCTTCAGCCTTTGCGTGCGCTGCTCAACCGTAACCGATGTGTTGAGATAGCCGAATTGCGCCTGGTGCCACGCAGCTAGCGCCGCAAGGTGCTGCGGGTGGTCGGCAAGATGGCCAATGCACACAGGAGATGCTGCGTGCCTCATGCCAGTTGAACCCAGGCAGCAACAGACATGGGCGGCACGGTCACAGTGTGCTCGTCGCGGCCCGCCAATTCCCGGGCCAGCAACGCGTCGACATCGTGGTGATCCGCATCAGCACGCCCGAGCTTTCGGGCCATGGGTGTGACCGACCTGACTGCCTCCAGGGGCAGTTCGATTGAACGTGCACCATACTGAAGAGGTGCTGATGTCTGCACCTGCACACTGCCGTAGCGCGTCAAAATACTTGGGAGCCTTGCTGCCATGTACGGATTGATGCCTGCGTCCAGCATGACATCGCCTATGAACACAATCGCCTGATGTGTTTCTGGCGATGCAGGCGGCCAGATGCTGCTGTGTACGCCGCGGAAAAAATCCATCTCCAGAAACGCCATCGTTCCTCCCGGCCGGACCCAATTCGCCACGCGCGCAACAGCAGCCTCGGGGCTTGCGACGTACAGCAGGAAGTACCGCCCAACCACAGCGTCAAACATCCGGGCTGGCTCAAGATTGTCCAGATCAGCCAAAACAAACTTCACATTCTGAAAACCTGAATCAGCGATGCGCAAAGCGGCGGCGTCAAGCTGGGCCGGGTCCCGGTCCACCGCCGTCACTTCGCCGCCGGGCCCCACACGGCTTGCCAGCAACAAGGTCATATCACCGCTTCCACAGCCCAGCTCCAGGACCTGGGACCCAGGCTGTACGCCGGCCCCAGTCAGCAGGTTCTCGGTAAGCGGCAGTATTGCCAGCCCCTGCATTTTCAACCGGTCGCGTTCTTTTTCACTGCTGTGCAGCGGGTAGTTTTTCATCCTTCGTGGATCCTTTTTTCCTGGTTGTCATGTCGTTCCAGAGCTGCGGCAAAGTGCCCGCACCAGATGCCCGAATCGGGCAGGCATACATCGTCGATGTGACGCCAGAAACGTGATTCTCGAAAGAGCAGTATCCAGCCCCTGCAAGGCTCTGCACAGTGTGCGAACTACGGTATTCAGAGATCTCGGCCCGGTAGGCAATACCGTAGCCAAGCCGAATCTCTGACCACGACCGGGCTAGAAAATCCCGTATTGCGCGGCCCGGTGCGCAGCTTCAGCCCGCGTCTTGCTACCCAGGGCTTTCAAGGCAGCGCTCACATGCATTTCAACCGTGCGGGGACTCAGGGATAGTGTGCGTGCGATCTGTTTGTCGGTCTGTCCTTGCGCTACCTGCCTCAGCACCTCGGCTTGGCGCGCTGTCAGCCGGAAAGCAGGTGGCGCAGCGCCCTCTTTGCCGGCGAGAAATTCAAGCACGGTATCGCGCACCCCGGGCCATGCCGGCTCCTCCACCAAAGGGATGTTGTTGTGCGAGTCAACCGGAACGAAGCGTGCGGCAGGAATGAGTGTGGCCAGCCTTTGCCCTTCGTCTATCGGATACAAAATGTCCTGGCGGGCATGCAGAACCAGGCAAGCAGTGTCAATCCGCTGCGCACTTTCGCTGAGGTCCAGGTCATAAAACGCGCGGACGCTCTGTGCAGCGATGGCGCCGTTCATGCGCTGGCTGACGATTCGATCATGGGCCTCAAGTTGCCCGGCCGAGGCGTCCGGGAGAAATTGCGCCGTGAATATGCGCCGGAAAGACACCGCAAACTCGCTTCTCCCATCCAGCCCGGATTCGTACACCTGTAACGCCGCCATGGCATCGTCCCGTTGTGCGGGAGTCAGTTCACGCCGCAAACGCCCGCGAACGGCCCCTCCATAGATAACCAGGCGCGTCAACCGGGCAGGATGGCGGGCGGCATACTCGATTGCCGCATACGCCCCCGTACACACCGCCACCATGGCAAAGCGCGTCAGGCCCGCTGCATTGACGACCGCCTCAATGTCTTCCACCCAGGCATCCAGGGACATGCGCTCAGGCTTGCGCTCCGAAAGCCCACAGCCCCGCATATCGAGCCTGATCACGGTATGGCGGGCGGCCAGCGCATCCATCCAGTGCCTGCTCGCGGGTCCAGGCGATGTCAGGTCGTTGTCGGTGTACTGCAGGGTGACCCACACGACCGGCGGCCCGCGGCCAGTTGCAGTGAAAGCGATGGCCGTTCCATCGGCGCTTTTACAAAAATGAATGGAATTTGGATTCTTCAAAAGAGGGGGCTGTTGCAAATTTTTCTGACAAGGCACGGGTAGATGGGGGTGCGTCAACAGTGCTCAGTATCACATCACAACGCGGTGTCTTGAACAGGGCCGAAAGCGTAGCCCGCTTTGAAATACCGCCTGAACGAAACGCCGGCACCGGCAAGCGTTTTATGATGCAGTCAAACGGCTGGCCCGGCTGCCAAAGACGAACGGCACAAGGCGCTTCAAATCAACAACACGGAGACCACGAATGGCTGACATCCAGATCCAGCGCGAACACACCCTGGGCCTTGCGGAGGCGCGCAAGATCGCCTTCAAATGGGCTGAGCAGGCCGAAGAAAAATTCGACATGGAGTGCACTTACGAAGAGGGCAGGGACGAAGACCTGGTCAGCTTTACCCGCTCGGGTGTCAGCGGCACGCTGACCGTCACCAAGGACCGCTTCGATCTCCAGGCCAAGCTGGGTTTCCTGCTCGGCGCCTTCAAGGACAGGATCGAGGACGAAATCGTGAAAAACCTGGACGCCCTGATCGCGAAAAAGCCTGCGGCCAAAAAAGCTACCGCCAAAAAGAAAGCGGCCTGAGTTTTCAGGCTCATTTCCCCGTGAGCTACAACCTCGCCCGGTTTGACCTGGTGTCGGTGCGCCTGGCGGTGGCCTGCGCCCAGACAGGCAGCCTGACGGCCGCGGCACGCGACTCGCACCTGGCGCTGGCTGCCGCCAGCCGGCGCATCCGGGAGCTTGAGGACGCCCTGGGCGACGCGCTGTTCGAACGCCATCCACGCGGGCTACTCCCCACGGCGGCGGGCCGCGTCTTCGTCAAACACGGGCTCACGCTGCTGCAGACCATGGAACAGTTGGGCGGTGAACTGGCCGACCTGCGGCGCGGCATCGCGCGGCACATCCGCCTGTGCGCGAGTAGCGCCGCGATCAGCCAGTTTTTGCCGCCCTTGCTGGCGCGCTATGGCGAGCTGCATCCGCAGGTGCATATCGACCTGGAAGAGCAGGTGTCGGAAGCCGTGGCGGCCACTCTGCGCGAAGGCCGGGCCGATGTGGCGGTATTTGTGGAAGGGCCCGACACCACGGGGCTGGACACGCGTCTCTTTCGCGAAGACGAGCTGGTGCTGATCCTGCCGGCCGGCCACACGCTGACAGGCAAAACGCCGCTGGCCTTTGTCGATGCGCTCGACGAGGAATGGATCAGCCTGACCACCGGCGCCGCCATGCTGCAAAAGCAGCAACAGGCCGCGCTGGCCGCCAACCGGCCGCTAAAACTGCGCATGCAGGTGCGCAGCTTTGACGCGGTATGCCACATGGTGGCCTCCGGCCTGGGCGTCGCCATCCTGCCCAAAGCCGCCACGCTGCCCATGGTCAAAAGCATGAAACTCAGCTGGCGTCCGCTGGCCGATACCTGGGCCCGGCGCCGCCTGCTGACGGCCACTACCGCGGGCCAGCCCGATGCGGGTATTGCCTCGCTGGTGGACTTCCTCAGCCCGAAAGAGGCCCCGCCTTCGCAAAACGCGAAACCCAAGGCCCCAAAGCGCAAATAGACGGGACCAGCTGGCGGCGGCACACTGCCCGCCATGCCATCTCCTGAAAAATCCCCTCCAGCTTCCGGTGTCTCCACCGCGCAAGGCCCGCTCGCCGGGCTGAAAGTGCTGGAGCTCGGCCAGCTGATCGCCGGCCCCTTCGCCGCCAAGACACTGGCGGACTTCGGCGCCGACATCATCAAGATCGAAACGCCGGGCGCGGGCGACCCGCTGCGCAAATGGCGCCTGCTGAAAGACGGCACGTCCGTGTGGTGGCAGGTGCAGTCGCGCAACAAGCGTTCGGTGGCGCTGGATTTGAAGAGCCCCGAAGCGCAGGCCATCGTGCGCCAGCTCGCGCTTGACGCCGACGTGTTGATCGAGAACTTCCGCCCCGGCGCCATGGAAGGCTGGGGCCTGGGGCCCGATGAATTGCTGGCGCTGAACCCTCGCCTCATCATGCTGCGCATCAGTGGTTACGGCCAGACCGGCCCCTACCGCGACAAGCCGGGCTTTGGCGTGGTGGCCGAGGCCATGAGCGGCCTGCGCCACCTGACGGCCGAGCCGGGCCGTGTGCCGGTGCGCGTCGGCGTGAGCATTGGCGACACGCTGGCCGCGCTGCACGGCGTCATTGGCATCCTGCTGGCGATGCAGGAACGCCAGCGTTCCGGCAAAGGCCAGGTGATCGATGTGGCGCTTTATGAAGCGGTGTTCAACTGCATGGAAAGCCTGCTGCCTGAATACAGCGCCTTTGGCGCAGTGCGCGGCGCGGCCGGCAGCGCCCTGCCCGGCATCGCGCCCAGCAACGCATATCTGTGCAAGGACGGCGGCTATGCGCTGGTGGCCGGCAACGGCGACAGCATCTTTAAACGGCTGATGGCCACCATAGGCCGCAACGACCTCGGTAGCGACCCGGCGCTGGCCGACAACGCCGGTCGCGTGGCGCGCGTGGCCGAAATCGACGCGGCCATCGGCCAGTGGACCCTGGGCCTCACGGTCGATGAAGTGCTGGCGGCGCTCGACAAGGTCTCGGTGCCCGCGGGTCGTATTTACACCGTGGCCGACATCGCGGCCGACCCGCACTACCGTGCGCGCGGCATGCTCGACGAAGTGCGCATGGACGACGGAAGCCTGCTGGCCGTTCCCGGCATCGTGCCCAAGCTCTCACGCACGCCGGGCGGCCACCGCCGCAATGCGCCGCAGGTGGGGCAGGACACCGAAGCGGTGTTGCGCGAGATCGGACTTTCAACCGAACAGATTCAGGCGCTCAAGGACAAGGGCATCGTGGCCGGGAAGGACGTCAGCGCATGAACACCGCAAAACGGATTTACTTTAATGAGGTCGCTACGCGCGACGGCTTCCAGATCGAACCCGCTTTCATTCCCACCGATGACAAGGTCGCGCTCGTCGATGCCCTCAGCGAATGCGGCTACGCCAAAATCGAGGTGACTTCTTTCACCTCGCCCAAAGCCATCCCCATGCTGCGCGACGCCGAAGAGGTGATGGGCCGCATACGCCGCGTGCCTGGCGTGGAGTACACGGTGCTGGTGCCCAATCTGCGCGGCGCTGAGCGCGCGCTGGAGTCGCGCGCCGACGAACTCAACCTGGTGATGTCGGTATCGGAAACCCACAACCTGGCGAACCTGCGCATGCAACGCGAGAAAAGCTTTGCCGCACTCTCTGATGTCATTCGCCATGTTGACGGCCGCACGCCCATCAATATTTCACTGTCGTGCTGCTTCGGCTGCCCGATGGAAGGCGAAGTGGCCGAGGACGAAGTGCTGCGCTGGAGCGATCGCTTCGCCGCCTTCGGCGCAGACCGCGTGCGCGGCCTTACGATCTGCGACACCACCGGCATGGCCCACCCGGCTCAAGTCGGCCGCATGGTGGAAACGCTGCAACAACGCTTTGAAGGCCTGCAGCTGACCTTGCACTTTCACAACACGCGCGGCATGGGCCTGGCCAACGTGCTGGCGGCCGTGCAGGGCGGCATTACGCGCTTTGACGGCTCGCTGGGCGGCCTGGGCGGCTGCCCATACGCGCCCGGCGCCAGCGGCAACATCAGCAGCGAAGATGCGGTGCACATGCTGGATGCCATGGGTTACGACACCGGCATGGACATTGAAAAGCTGCTGGCCGTGGCGCGGCAAATGCCCGGCATTGTCGGCCATGACGTGCCCGGGCAAGTGGCCAAGGCGGGCCGCATCACCGACTTGCATGCACCGCCGCCTTATGTGGCTGAACTGAGGGCGGCATCGGCATGATTCGGCAGCTGGACCATTTGGTGCTGACAACGGCGGACGAAAAAGCCTGCGTGGATTTCTACATCCGCGTGCTGGGCATGACGCTGGAAACTTTTATCGGCGGCACACCACCGGTAGAGCGCAAGGCCTTCAAGTTCGGCCAGCAAAAAATCAACCTGCACATCAAAGGCCATGAGTTCGAACCCAAGGCCCACCTGCCAGTGCCGGGCGCCCTGGACCTGTGCTTTCTGGCCGGCATTCCCCTTGCCGAAGTGATCACCCGCCTCGAGCGGGAGCGTTGTCCAATCATTGAAGGCCCCGTGCTGCGTACCGGCGCCACACAAAAAATCCGCTCGGTCTATGTGCGCGACCCCGACCTGAATTTGATAGAGATTTCCGAACCCGCCTGAAACAGCATCCCAAAACTACAACCGGAGACAACGACATGAGACAACGTAATTTCTTCCACCATCTCGCCATCCTGGCAGGGGCGATGACCGGTCTGGCAATACTGCCGGCCGCGGCGCAGCAGGCCTATCCCGGCCGCCCGGTCACCGTCATCGTGCCGCAGGCGGCGGGCGGCGCCAACGATGCCATTGCGCGCATCGTGTCCCAAAAGCTCGGCGAAATCATGGGCCAGACCTTTCTGGTTGATAACCGGCCCGGCGCGGGCGGTAATGTCGGCACCGCCCAGGTGGCCAAAGCCAGGCCCGACGGCTACACCCTGCTGCTGACGACCAATAGCGCGCACGTCATCAATCCCGCCATCTACAAAAGCACCGGTTTCGACCCCGTGAAGGATTTCGAGCCGGTCGGCCTGGTGGCCAACGCCGGCTATGTGCTGGTTGCCAACTCGGCCTTTCCCGCCAATTCGGTGGTCGAGCTGATTGCCCAGGCAAAAGCCAGCCCCGGCCAGATCAGCTATGCCTCGGCCGGCAACGGTACGCTGAACCACCTGATCGGCGAAATGTTCAAGCGGGCGGCCGGCGTGGACATGCTGCACGTTCCCTACAAGGCTTCGGCTGCCGCAGCCACCGATGTTGCCGGCGGACAGATTCCGGTGTCGGTACAGAGCCTGCCGTCGGCGCTGCCCTTCCTGCAGTCCGGAAAAATCAAGGTGCTTGGCGTGGTGAACGAAAAGCGTCTGGCCTCCTTGCCCAATGCGCCGACGATTGGCGAAACCCTGCCAGGCTTCGGCTCGACACCATGGTATGGGTTGTTGGCGCCCGCCGGTACGCCCAGGGAAGTCATCGTCAAGCTGCAGGCCGCCCTTGAAAAAACCCTGGCCAGCAAGGACGTGGCGGACAAGCTCGCGGCACAAGGCTGCGACGTGATGACCGCCAGCCCAGCGCAGTTTGCTGCGTTGATCCAGAGCGACCTGCCGCGCTGGAACAAGATCGTCAAGGACTCTGGCGCCCGCATCGACTGATCCACCGCCCTTCAGCCAAAACCTGGTCGGGCATTGCCCGGCCTGAGCCACCCTTCCCCGAAAAAATGCTATCCGGAGACAACCATGACCCTTATTTCCCGCAGAACCCTCATGACCGTCGCCAGCCTGAGCACGGCCGCATGGCTCAACCCGGTGCGTGCGCAGCTCGCCGGCAAACCCATCACGCTCATTGTGCCCACAGCGGCCGGTGGCACCACCGACATTGCGGCACGCATGCTGGCCGAGCCCTTGGGCAGGATTCTGCAAACCTCGGTGGTCGTGGACAACCGCGGCGGCGGCAACGGCAACATCGCCGGCCAGATGGTCGCGCGAGGCCCGGCCGACGGCACCAGCCTGCTGGTGCAGTACTCGGGCTACCAATGCATCACGCCGCTGATCCAGCCGGTGCCCGGCTTTGACCCGGCGACCAACCTCAAGCCGCTGGGCCATTTGATTGACGCGCCGCAGCTGCTGGTGGTGCGCGGCAACTTTCCCGCCGACAACTTTGCGGACTTCATCAAGTACGTCAAGGCCAACCCAGGCAAGGTCAACTATGCGTCCAGCGGCAACGGCTCGCTGCAGCATGTGACGACCGAGCTGCTCAAGGACCTGACCAAGACTTTCATGGTGCACATCCCCTACCGCGGCACGGGCCCGGCGCTTAACGACCTGCTGGCCGGCACGGTGGACTTCACCATCACCACGCCGCCGCCGCTGCTGCCGCACATCCGCGCCGGCAAGCTCAAGGCCTTGATGGTGACCGGCCGCACACGCCTGGCCGCGCAGCCCAATGTACCGACCGCCACCGAGGCCGGCGTGCCGCTGGTGGCGTCGTCGTGGTTCGCCGTCTATGGGCCGACGGGACTGTCCGCCGACCTGCAGGGCCGGCTCTCGCTGGCCATCAAGCAGGTGGTGGAGTCGGAAGGCTTCAGGAAGCGTGCCGAAGAGCAAGGCGCGAAAGCGGTTGTGATGAGTGGCGCCGAGCTGGCTACCCTGGGTGACAACGAGCGCAAGATGTGGGGCCGGATCGTGAAACTGGCAAACATCAAAGCCGACTGAGCCCGTAAACAAAAAGCGGCACGGTCCCTGCGCAAATTGCGCCGGGACTGTGCCGCTTTTTTCGTGGGAGAGCGTTTTAGCTCAAATCAGCAATCAGGTCGATGTACTGCTGCATCGCATCATCCTGCGAGGTGCCCTTGAGGTTGTTCCAGGCGTCCCACTTGGCACGTGCGACCATGTCGCCGAAGCCGGGCTTTTTCTCGGCGTTGTCGCCGATGCTGCCCTGCTTGTAGAGCGCATAAATCTTCAGCAGCGTCGCGTTGTCGGGGCGCTCGCTGAGGTTTTTCGAATCGGCCATGGCTTTGTCGAAGGCGGCTTTCAGGTCTGACATGAAGAATCTCCGTTTTTAGAAGTGGGTCACCAATGAGGTGGCTTGGGGTAACTGCCCGGTATCTTAGCTAGGCCGTTCCTTGCAAAATAGGGAACTTACCCCATCCGGGGTGAGTTCGCATCAGTTTTGCATCGGGAGTGCTCATGGTTACACGCGTTACCGCTCAGGCCGCTGGCCGCAAAGTGGCAAAAAACGTCCAGAAGAACGTCAAGCGGGCCGTCTCGGGAACCCTGGGCATTTCAGGGGAGCGCATGAGCAAGGTCGACACGGCCTGGCTGCGCATGGACAACGATGCCAACCTCATGATGATCGTGGGCGTGTGGCAGCTGGCGCCGGGCGTCAAGTACGCCGCCGTCTGCGAACGCATCGAAAACAGCCTGCTGAAGTACGACCGTTTCAGGCAGCGCGTGATGGAAGACGCCGCCGGCGCCACCTGGGTGATGGACCGCAACTTCGACCTGGCCAACCACGTGGTGCCAGAAAAGCTGCCCAAGTCGGCCAATCAGGAGCAGGCCCTGCAGGACCGCGTGGCCGTGCTTGCCACCCAGCGCCTGGACCCGAAACGCCCGCTGTGGCAAATCCACCTGATCGAGGATTACACCGGGCCCGATGGCGTCAAGGGCAGCGCGATGATCGTGCGCATCCACCACTGCATCGCGGACGGTATTGCGCTGATCTCCGTGACCATGTCGCTGGTCGATGGCGGCACGCCGCCGCCGGAGCGGCGCAAAAAGGCTGCGGCGGCCGCCGGCACGGAAGACTGGATTGCCGACACCCTGCTCAAGCCCTTCACCGACATCACCGTGAAAGCGTTGGGCGCTGTGGGCGAAGGCGCGGCGCGTTCGCTGGGCATGCTGGGTGACCCCAAAAAGGGCATGGAAGACGGCATGCACGGCTCCATGGACATGGCCAAGGTCCTGATGCAGGTGCTCAAGGACGGCGCCGCGCTGGCCCTGATGCCCGACGACTCCAAGACCCGGCTCAAAGGCAAGCCCGGCGGCGCAAAAAAAGTGGCCTGGTGCCAGCCGATTCCGCTGGATGAAGTCAAAGCCGTGGGCAAGGCACTCAACTGCTCGATCAACGACGTGCTGCTCAGCTGCGTGGCCGGCGCCCTGGGCGAATATTTGAAAACCTTCGGTGACGATGTGGCGGGCCAGGAGATTCGCGCCATGGTGCCGGTCAACCTGCGGCCGCTGGACCAGGCGCACAAGCTGGGCAACCGGTTCGGCCTGGTGCCGCTGGTGCTGCCCATCGGGGTGGAGAATCCGATCGAGCGCGTCTACGAGGTGCGACGGCGCATGGCTGCGCTCAAGGGCAGCTACCAGCCATTGCTGGCTTTCAGCCTGCTGGCGGTGGCAGGCCTTTTGATCAAGCCGGCGCAGGACGTGATGCTCAACCTCTTTGCCAAGAAAACCACGGCGGTGATGACCAACGTGCCTGGCCCGCGCGAAAAGCTCAAGTTTTGCGGCTCGACACTGGAGCAAAGCATGTTCTGGGTACCGCAGTCGGGCGACGTGGGGCTGGGCGTGTCTATCTTGAGCTACGGCGGCGGCGTGCAGTTCGGCGTGATCACCGACAGCACCCTGTGCCCGGAGCCGCAGCACATCATCGACGAGTTTGTGCCGGAGTTCGCCAAGCTGTCCATCGTGACGCTGATGCTGCCCTGGGGAGAGTGAGCCCTCGCTGTGCGTCGCAGCTGCCAGGAAGTTCCGGTTAATTTTTTGAGGTTTTTATGGCCTTAGCCCAATAAGGACGGGCGCAAGCAGCTACTTTTTTGATAGCACATCCCGCGGCAACTCCACCGCGCGGAAAAGACGTCAGGCTGCAAAACGCTGTGAGGCGATGGCCAACAGTCCGTCGAAGATGAGGCTGTCCACCAGCTCAAACTTCACCGACATGCTGGGCGCCATCTTCCAGCCAGCGCCGCCGGTCATGATGCATTCGGGTGTTTCGCCGCAGTGGCGGGCGACGTTTTCCACCATGCGGTGTATCGCACCGGCAATGGCGAAAGTGCCGCCGCTGGTCAGCGCATCGCTGGTATTGGTGGGAAAGTCGCGCACCTCGCCGGTGGGAACGTGCAGACCGGCCGTGCCGGACTCGAGCGCGCGCAACATGATGCCGTGGCCTGGAAGAATGAAGCCGCCCAGGAATTTTCCGGAAGCGTCGATCGCCTCGACCGTCACGGCGGTACCCACCATGACAACCACGCAAGGCTTGTTGATGCCGCGCGCCAGCAGCCGGTGGCGCGCACCGATCATGGCCACCCAACGGTCAGCGCCCAACCTGGCCGGATGGTCATAGCCATTGGTGACACCAGCCTCATGCGGGCTGGAAACGACCCAGTGCGGCGCCACGTCCCAGAGTTCCATTTGCTCGACCACACGCCGCTTGATGGCGTCGCCGGCAACGATGCAGCCGAGGATACGCGACGGAGGTTGCATGCCGCCCCACTCTTCTTCGGACAGCTTGTCGATGTTTTCCAGAAACACCGCGCCCTGCGCCAGCAGCTTGGCCCTGGGCACAGGGGCTTCGTACTGGGCCCATTTCAGGCGGGTGTTACCCACATCAAGCGCTAGAAAGGTCATTTGGCGGATTATGAACAGGTTTGAAGCGCACCTGCAGGCGCAGGCCTACAGGTTTTCCAGTAGACGCGGCAAAGAACGCTCAGATCAATCCGAACCAGCACGCGCGCTGGATGGCGGCCAGCTTGTTGTCGACCTTGAGTTTGGTCATGGCATTTGAGAGGTGAAAGTTCACCGTGCGTTCGCTGCAGGCCAGCAACTCGCCGGTCTCGCGTGCCGTCATCCCCTGGAAGGCAAGGCTCAGGCATTCGAGTTCGCGCGGGCTCAGCGGACTGCGCGCTTCGGCCAGCGCGCGCTTGAGCAGCGGCCAGATGTTGAGGGCCGACCAGGCCAGCAAGGCCGCCTCGCTGCGGTCATGCCACTGGCGTGGGCTGAAGAGGTAGCATTCAAAGGCCCGCCCCACCGTCAACGGAAAGGCGATGCGCACCACACTTTGGTAACCGTGAGCCAGCCACAACCGGCGCCAGCGGCCCAGGCTTTCGAAAGCGGTTTTGGAAATATCCTGCCAGGCGACAAGAGGTGCGTCGGAGTCGCGCCATGGAGCGCCGAAGTCCCGGCTCTCGGCCAGGGCCTCGGCGGCATCCAGCAGGCGCGGAGGGTGAATGGCCAGCACCAGCCGGTCTTCCTGCCCCCCGAACGGGTCGGGGCCGAGCACCATGAGCGCTTCGACCGAGAACTCGCGAAGGGCGCACAGCCAGTCGCTGATGACGCCATCCAGGCTGACGCTGTCAAAGTTGGCAGGTAACAGCATTAGCTTGACGAGATGAGAACCGGGACAATACAGTCAAATGTCAAATGCATCATCAGTCAGGTTCCCGGTTGTGCTGGAGAAGTTCTTAACGTGAGGAGCGCTCGCTTTCACGCGTGGCTTGCGCGGCGTCCCCTGCTTCAGTGGCTGCGCGAGGAACTGATCCTTGCGCCCCTGGAGCCCATTTTGCATCCATCCCCGCGACGGCTGTGGTGGCTGGGTCTTTCTTTTTTTTCGGGCAACGCCCTGTTCGCCTGGATCTGGTCGGTCTGGCTGCCGCAGCCCTATGAAAACCTGCCGCTGCGCGTCGTGGCCAGCGTGCTGGGCTACAGCCTGATGACCAAACGCGTCAACCATGACCCGGGAAGCCGGCTGGCGCAACGGGTGTTTGGCGTGGTGTTCTGGCTCGAACTGCCGGTCCTGTTCAGCTGGATGTACCTGTGCAACGGCAGCAATACCGTGTGGCTGGCCACCCTGGCGGCCATGGTGCTGATCTACTACCATGTCACTGACTGGCGCCTGGCGACCCTGGGCACCATCACCGGTGGGGGGCTGGCCTGGGTCATGTTCCTGTACGTGGGGCCGGCGGTTCCCGCCCTGCCGGAAGACCAGCGCACCGTGCATGCCGTGGTATTTGCGTTTGCCTGGTCGATCGCGCTGGTGCTGAACCTTTCCTCGGCCAACCTGCGGCGGGAACAGCTTTCCAGCACGCTCACTACCATCGGCATCATGGCGCACGAGCTGCGCACGCCGCTGTCGACGGCAGCCCTGCTGGGCGATGCGATCCAGCTGGAGGTACAGCGCCAGCCCGACAACCCGCGCGCGCTGCAGCTGGACAAACTGGCGCTGCGCCTTCACGCACTGGTTCGAAACATGAACCACCAGATCGACACACAGATCGCGAATGCCAAGCTGCTGCAGCTGCCACGGCATACCCAACAGGTCGCGGCCGGCAAATTGGTCCAGGATGTCGTGGCGGCGTATCCCTACCAGTCGAGTCGCCAGAGGGAATGCGTGCGGGTGCTTGTTCACGATGACTTCACCTTCCGTTCTTCCGCCACACAGTTTTCCCAGGTGCTGGACAACCTCATCAAGAACGCGCTGCATTCCCTGATGGCGGCTGACTCGAAATACCCGCACGGCGCCCTGCGCATTGAAGTCGGCAGAACGCAGGCGCGCGGCCGCATCATGGTGGCCGATGAGGGCATGGGTATCGACGCTGCCTTGCTGCCGCAGATTTTCAAGCCGTTCTTCTCGAGCAACCGCGGCACAGGGCATGGCCTGGGCCTGGCCTTTTGCCAGCAAGTGGTACAAAGCGCAGGTGGCACCATTCATGTGAAATCAGAGTTCGCCGTGGGAGCTGCTTTTACCATCGAGCTGCCGATTACGGCCTGATACCTTGCACATGATTTGCTTTTGACAACCCGCGCTAGACTGACAACATGTCCTTTGCACTTTACCGCCGTCCCGGAGGCGTGGTTTTCCTGGACGACGACCCGGATTATCTCGAAATGCTCGCGGAAGTCATGCCGCTGGACTGGTGTGTACGCCTGTTCCTGCGCCCGGTGGCGTGTATAGACCTGCTGCTCCAGGAGCCGGTGCGCTGGGAAGCGGACGCCTGGCGCCAGCAGGAAATCATCAATCGATGGCGCGAGGGGACGGCCCTGATCCCGCAAATCCTGCAGTACTGGCGGGAAGACGGCACGGCGCGATTTGCGCTCACGCAGGTCTGCGTGGTGGACTATTCCATGCCGGCCATGAGCGGGCTGAGGGTGTTGAGCGAGCTTACCGGCTGGTCGGGTTCGCGCGTTTTGCTGACAGGCCGGGCCGACGAGCAACTTGCCGTGTCGGCCTTCAACCGCGGGCTGATCGAACAATTCATTCCCAAGCAATCTCCGGAGATCCGGCTGCGCCTGACCGATGCGGTGCAGGCGCTGCTGCGACAGCCCGATCCCCGGCACCAGCAGACCTGGCGGGCGACGCTGTCCCGCGCGCAGCATGCGCTGCTGTGCGAACCATCCGTCGCGCAGGAGCTGGAAAACCTGGCGCTGCGGCAAGGCTGGATCGAGCATGTGGTGATCGGTGCACCCTTCGGTGTGCTGGCCCTTGACCGTAAAGGCAGCGTCAGCTGGTTGCAGCTGGAACCCGCCGGGAACCTGCCAGAGCTTGCCGAAATGGCGGCATCGCAAGGCTGGGATGCCGCGACCGTGAAGGACGTGGCGGCGGGCAGGAAACTCATCGACCTGGAACTGCAGCTGGCACTGGGCGCCGGCCACAAACCCCAGCCGCGCCAGGCCTTCGCCATCGCTTCCGGTCCGGCCGCGCTTCATGCGGCGCTTTTTACCGTCGGCGAGCCTTTTAACCCTGGCTTCATGAGCAGCCACGAGCGATTTATTGCCACCTCGGGTGAGAGACACCTTCAGGACTGACGCCGGCATCATGCCTCCTGGCCGGCCCGGGCGCGCCGTGCAATCGGCCAGTCCCATGGTTTTACGATCGGCGCGATCTCGCGTGCGACCGCTTCCACATGGTCCAGTTCGGAATCCATCAGCCCGGCATTCAGGGTTAACCTCATCATCGCGCGTTTGCTGCTGGTGGCCGGCGCGCAGAACATCGACGAAAACACGTTGCGCTCCTCCAGCCGGTCCCGCAACACCATGGTGTCGGATTCCAGTCCAACCTCCAGCGCAATGATCTGCTGGCTGCCCTGATGGATGGGATAGCCCAGCTCGCTCAAGGCAGACCGCAACCTGCGCGTGTGGGCGTGAAGCCTTGCGCGCGCATCGTCGCTGTTGCGGATCACCTCCAGCGTGGCTGCAAGGCCGGCAATCTCGTGCGGCAGCAGGCTGGAGCTGAAGATATTGGGAAAGCTTGAACAGAGAATGTAATAGCGCATGTGCGCCGGCGCGGTAAAAAAGCCGGCCCGGCCCGCAAAAGCCTTGGCAAGGCTGGCGGTGATGAAGTGCACGCGGCTGGTGAGGCCCAACTCGGCGCACAGCCCCGCACCTTCCGGGCCGTGTGTGCCCAGCGAGTGCGATTCATCCACCAGGATCATGCAGCCGTGCTGCTCGGCCACATCGACAATTTCCCCAAGGGGACAGATGGCACCCGTGGTGCTATACACGGAATCGACCACCACGATGCCAGGGCCGTTCCTGGCGATCATCCGGGCGAGATGAACCGGATCATTGTGGCGAAAAGCGAAAGCCGGGGCGCGCGCCGCATGGGCGCCTTCCCACAACGACGCATGGGCCAGCGTATCAAGGTATACAGGGGTCTGCGCATCGGCAATCGCCTGCAGCAGGCCGACATTGGCCGCATAACCCGATTGGCAAATGAAGCCGTCGTCCTTGCCGACCCAGGATGCCAGTGCCAGCTCCAGCGTGTGGGTGGGATGCTGGTTCAGGTGGAAGACACCGGACTGCACCACAAACTCCCGCTCCTTGCGCAAGGCTTCCACCTGCGCGTGAACGATGTGCGGATGGCCCGTGACGCTGAGGTAGTCGTTGCCGTCCAGCCGGATGGCATTGGAGTCCGGTGTTTTGCCATGAAGCATGAACTTTCCGCTCCACTGCTGATTCCAGCGCGGCGTGAAGTCACGGGATATTCGCTGGCATAACTGGGCCCCAAGGGCAGGGTTGGAAAACTGCGCGGCGTCAGGGGAAAGTTTGCGTTCGAGTACTTGCATGAGGGAGCTCCGTTAAAAAGGGGAACCCCATTGAAAGCGCTCAAACAAATTGATACTTCTTACCCCCTGTCAGAATTAACAGGGGGTACATCAATACACCAAATTTGCGACATCGTGGTGTGAACTATTCACCTCATTTTGAGGAAGTCCAACCGTCATTTAATTACATATTCAAGTTACAAAAAGTAGATGTGCCGGCCACCGGAGGTGGCAGTCATCTCAACCCTGCTTCCACGGCAAGCCCCGAAAACGCCAGCCACCCTTGCGGCCGCGCTGCCCCTGCTCATCAGCATCGCCTTCAAAACCTTCGAGGATGTTGTAAGCCTCGACACCCAGCTCGGTCGCGCGTTTGGCCGCTGCGACCGAACGTACGCCGCTGCGGCACAGCAGCACCGCTTTCTTGCCAGCGGGCACGGCGGCTTTCAGCCCTTCGTCGAACCCTGCGTTCATTGCCATGCCCGGCCATTGCTTCCAGGCCAGAGGTGCTGCGCCGGGCACATAGCCCACCCATTCACGTTCGGCGTCGGTCCGCACATCCACCAGCACGGCTTCACCCGACTGCATCCACTCGAAAGCCAGCTGTGCAGAAATATCGCCGGCATAACCGGAAGCAGGCTGGACACCGGGCCGCGCGGAAGCATTTGCAGAAGTGTTTTTTTCCATGACAGGGCCTCTCGGTTCAAATGTTGATCAACAGGTATATGGGCGTGCATGCATCTCATGGCAACGGCCCAAAACCAGCAGATCAAGTTTATCCACCTGAAACCACCCATCAGACGGTGAGGGGCATAGGCTGGCCGCGCGCCCTCCTCACGTGGGCTGGGCATGCACAATCATCCTACCGATGAACTGCAGGAGACCCGGATGCCCCGCAACAACGCCGACACACCTTCTCCACAAGAGGTACAGCCTGGCAAGGCAAGCTTCAAGGCGCTGGCCAAAACCGTAGCCCCCTGGCAACCCTCCCCGACGAAGCCCAAGGGGTTTTCCCTCGCCAGCCTTGACCCGGCAGCCAAGCCGTTCTCGACGGGCGACAAGCTACGCGATAAAGCTGCCGTCGAAGCACTGGCCACAGAGATTGACGGATTGCAAAACCTGTTTTACGCGGACAAACGCTACAAACTTCTTGTGGTCCTGCAGGGAACGGACACCTCAGGCAAGGACGGGACATTGCGCGGTGTCTTTGGGCGCATCAGCCCGCTGGGCGCACGGACGGTCAGCTGGAAGGCGCCGACGGAAGACGAGCGGGCGCACGACTACCTGTGGCGAATCCATCAACAGATGCCGGGCACGGGGGAGATCGCGATTTTCAACCGCAGCCATTACGAAGATGTGTTGGTGCCGCCCGTCAACGGATGGATCACACCGGCACAAACAGCACAGCGGTTCCGGCACATCAACGACTTCGAACGCATGCTCTCGGAAACCGGTACGGTGATCCTCAAGTTCATGTTGCATATCAGTCCCGATGAGCAAAAGCAACGGCTGCAGGAGCGACTGGATGACCCCGCCAAACACTGGAAATTCAGCGCGGGCGATCTGGAGGTTCGCAAACAGTGGAAGCAGTACCAAAAGGCTTACGAAGCACTGCTTCAGGCTACCAGCACTCCTTGGGCACCCTGGACCGTGGTGCCCGCTGATTCCAAGACGCATCGCAACCTGATGATCGCCACCCTCGTCCGGACCCGGTTGCAGGAACTGAAGCTGCGCTTTCCGCCGGGCGATCCGGCCCTCAGGGGGCTGAAAGTCACCTGAGCTCCTCGCGGGCTCCTGTCGGTCACGCACAGACAGTTTCACCCTGAGAAGGGGAAACAACCTGTAGCGTTGGTGGAAACCCTCTTTGTAAGGAATGGGCAAGACGGAATGATGAGTCCTCTTATCTTTTTCGAAACAACAGGAGACAAGTCATGACCGAGAGCAAAAGCCCCCGCAGGCGCGGCCTGCTGAAAGGCGCCGCGATTGCCGCCGGCGCCCTGTCCGCCCCCATGGTCGCCATGGCGCAGACAACGTCCTTTCGCTTCCAGAGCACCTGGCCGGCCAAGGACATCTTCCATGAGTACGCCAATGACTTCGCGAAGAAGGTCAATGACATGGCCGGCGGCCGACTGAAGATCGAGGTGCTTCCATCCGGCGCCGTGGTGCCGGCTTTTCAGCTACTGGAAGCTGTGAATAAGGGAACCCTGGACGGTGGACACGGCGTGGTGGCTTATCACTATGGCAAGAACAACGCCCTGGCCCTGTGGGGCTCCGGCCCGGCCTTCGGCATGGACCCGAACATGGTCCTGTCCTGGCACAACTACGGCGGCGGTAAAGCACTGCTGGAAGAAATCTACAAGTCGATCAGCATGGATGTGGTGTCATACCTCTACGGCCCCATGCCTACGCAGCCGCTGGGCTGGTTCAAGAAGCCGATCGCCAAAGTGGGTGACATGAAGGGCCTGAAGTTCCGTACGGTCGGACTGTCGGTCGACATCTTCACCGCGATGGGCACCTCCGTGAACCCGCTGCCTGGCGGTGAGATCGTACCGGCGCTGGACCGCGGCCTGATCGATGCGGCCGAGTTCAACAATGCCAGCTCCGACCGCGTTCTGGGCTTTCCGGATGTGGTCAAAAACTGCATGCTTCAGAGCTTTCACCAGAGCGGAGAGCAGTTCGAGATTCTGTTTAACAAAGCCAAGTACAACGCGCTACCCGCCGAGCTCAAGGCAATCATCGACTACGGCGTGCAGGCTGCCAGCGCCGACATGAGCTGGAAGGCCATAGATCGCAATTCCACCGACTACGCTGAAATGAAGAAACAGGGCATCAAGTTCTACAAGACGCCCGACGCCGTGCTCAAGGCACAGCTGGAAGCCTGGGACAAGATCATCGAGGACAAAGCCAAAGCCAATCCGCTGTTCAAGAAGGTGATCGACTCGCAGAAGGCCTACGCCGCGCGCACCATCCCCTGGCAAAACGACTACATGGTCGATTTCAAGATGGCCTACAACCATTCCTTCGGCAAGAAGAAAGCCTGAGCCTGCGAGCCCCGGCGAAGCCGGCCAGCCGTCCAACCCTGGATGGCTGGCCTTTTTGATGGGAACACCGGTTCAAAATGAATACACAAAAAATCCTTCACACGGCTGACCACATCAGCACCTGGGTCGGGAAGGCCGCCGCCTGGCTCATCGTGATCCTCATGGTGGTCGTTTGCGCTGAAGTTTTCAAGCGTTACGCGCTCAACGCGCCCACCGCATGGATCTTCGACGTCAATAACATGCTGTATGGCACGCTGTTCATGCTGGGGGGCGCCTACACGCTGGCGCATGACGGCCATGTGCGCGGCGACTTCTTCTATGGCAACTTGAAGCCCCGCACGCAGGCCTGGCTGGACCTGGTCCTGTACATCGTCTTCTTCCTGCCTGGGATTATGGCGCTGACCTGGGCCGGCTGGACATACTTCAATGAGTCACTGGCGATGCGCGAACAAACCTTCAACGCCACCCCAATCCCGCTGTATCCGTTCAAGTTTGTGATCCCGGTGGCTGGCACCATTGTGCTGATGCAGGGGCTGTCCGAGATCCTGCGCTGCGTCGTTTGCATCCGCACCGGCATCTGGACACCTCGGCTCAAGGACGCCCAGGAATCCGATGTGGTCGCGCAGCAGCTGGCCGGCAGCGAGTTTGTCGATGAAGAAGCCAAGCGGCTGGCCATCGAAAAATCCGCCGGCCTGAAAGGTTGAACATGAATCGCCCGGCCGTTCCGAAGATTCTTGGCACCGCAGCCCACAGGGCGGAGGTCTCCAAATGAGCAACGCAGTACTCGGGATGACCATGCTCGGTCTGATCGTGGTCGTCATCATGATGGGCTTTCCCACCGCATTCACACTGATGGGCCTGGGCATGGCGTTCGGCTTCGTGGCCTTCTACGATCCGTCCACCCATTTTTGGGAAAACAGGATCTTCGACCTGATGGTCCAGCGCGCTTTTGGAGCGATGACTAACGAGACCCTGTTATCGATTCCGCTGTTTGTGCTGATGGGCTATGTGATGGAGCGCGGCGCGCTGGTGGACAAGATGTTCCATAGCGTGCAGCTGGCGTTCCGCAGCGTGCCCGGCTCACTGGCGGTCACCACTCTGATCATCTGCACGTTCTGGGGCATCGCCAGCGGCCTGGTGGGCGCTGTGGTGGTGCTGATGGGCGTGATCGCCATGCGGCCCATGCTCAACGCCGGCTACGACACGCGACTGGCGGCCGGCGTGATCACCGCCGGCGGCACGCTGGGCATCCTGATCCCGCCCTCGGTGATGATCATCGTCTACGCCGCCGTCGCCGGCCAGTCCGTGGTCAAGCTCTACGCGGCGGCCATGTTCCCCGGCTTCTTCCTGGCCCTGCTCTACCTGGTCTACATCGTCGGCTGGGTCATGCTCAACCCCAAGATCGCGCCCAAGCTGCCGCCGGAGCAGAACCGCGCGCCGGTGCCACTCTGGCTGCAGCAGGTGACCGCCGCCTATTCGCGCAGGACGCTGCCGGCGCTGGCCATGGCCGTCGCGGCTCCGGGCAAGGCGCTGCAGGCGGGTGCCCAGGTCAGCCGTGGCTTCCTGTTACGCAGCCTGGGCACAGCCCTGGTGCCGGTGGTGTTCGCACTGGCAACCCTGGGCGGCACCTGGTGGTATGTGGTCATCCATTCGCAGGCCGACAACAACGCCCAGGTAGCGGCAGCGCGCGCCGCCAAGGCCGAGGCGCCGGCAGGCGGGGGCCTCCAGGCGCCTGCAGCGACCGGCGGGGTCCAGGAACCACCAGCGGAGAGCGGCGTAAAGGAGCCGCCGGCCGCTGAAGGCGGCCTCAAAGAGCCCCCCGCGGAAGAAGGATTGAAAGAACCACCCGCCGACCCGGTAGCCACGGCACCGGCGGAAGCCGGTGGCCTGCAGGCCCCGCCGGGGTCAGAAGATGCGAAGCCGTCGGCGGGCGCTGCCGCTGACGCCCCGCTGCAGGAGATCGGTGAGCCCTCGGGCTCGGGGCCGCAGACCGCACCAGTGCCCGAGTCGTTCTACACGGGCTTTGCCATCGCCTGCGTGCTGATGGCGGGGCTGCTACTCTGGTACTACCGGCGCTTCGACGCAGAACAATTCGAGATTCTGCGGATGCTGGTGAACTCCGTCATGCCGCTGGCCTTGCTGACCATCGTGGTGCTGGGGGTCATCCTGTTCGGCATCACAACCGCCACCGAATCCGCAGCCGTCGGCGCGGCCGGCGCCTTCCTCATGGCCTGGCATGCCGGCACGCTGGACTTCCAGAAGATCAAGGAAGCGGTGTTCCTGACCTGCAAGACCACCTCCATGGTGTGCTGGCTGTTCGTCGGCTCGGCGCTGTTCTCCGCGGTGTTCGCCCTGCTGGGCGGCCAGCGCGTGGTCGAGGAGTGGGTGCTCTCGATGAACCTGACGCCGCTGCAGTTCCTGCTGCTGTCGCAGGCCATCATCTTCATCCTGGGCTGGCCGCTGGAATGGACCGAGATCATCGTGATCTTCGTACCCATCTTCCTGCCGCTGCTGCAACATTTCCAGATAGACCCGATTCTTTGGGGCGTGCTGGTCTTCGTCAACCTGCAGGCAGCCTTCCTGTCGCCGCCGGTGGCGATGTCCGCCTTCTATCTGAAGGGGGTCTCGCCGGCACACGTGACCATCAACCAGATCTTCGCCGGCATGATGCCCTACATGCTGATCGTGATTCTCTGCATGGTCTTCATGTACATCTGGCCAGGCCTCACACTCTGGCTGCCGAAGTACCTGTACGGGTAAACAGCCCGGGGCCCATGGGGTTCCAGGCGTGGCAAAAAGGGGCGCTCAGCGCCCCTCTTTTATGGGCCGCCTCAGCTTGCGGGCGCACACTTGATCGATGCCGGCTTACCGGCTAAGATTGACGTTTACGTAAACGTCAATCAACAGATTACAGATCGACGGCCCTGCCGCCCGCCCGGAGACACCCATGACCGACATGTCCGCTGAATACAAAGCGCTCGCCAGCTACCGCCCCACGCACAAGGTACGCTTCATCACGGCAGCCAGCCTGTTCGACGGTCATGATGCCGCCATCAACATCATGCGGCGCATCCTGCAGAGCATGGGCGCGGAGGTTATCCACCTGGGCCACAACCGCAGTGTGGACGAAGTGGTCACAGCCGCCCTGCAGGAGGACGCGCAAGGCATCGCTATCAGCTCCTACCAGGGCGGGCATGTCGAGTACTTCAAGTACATGGTGGATTTGCTCAAAAGCCGCGGGGGCGAGCACATCCAGGTGTTCGGCGGCGGGGGTGGCGTGATCGTGCCGCCCGAGATCCGTGAACTGCACGCCTACGGCGTCACCCGCATCTACAGCCCCGAAGACGGCCAGAAGATGGGCCTGGCCGGCATGATCGGCGAGATGGTCATGCGCTGCGACAAAGACCTGACAGGCTTCGCGCCCAAGAACGTCAAGGCCATCGAAGGGCACGGCGAGATGAACTGGCGTGCGCTGGCGCAGCTGATCACGGCGCTGGAGAACGGCAAAGCCGATGCCGCGCTGGTTGACAAGGTGCGCACGCAAGCCTCCACTCGCAAAATTCCCGTACTGGGCATTACAGGCACCGGCGGCGCCGGCAAGTCTTCGCTCACCGACGAGCTGATTCGCCGACTTCGGCTGGACCAGAACGACAAACTGCGCGTGGCAATCATCAGTATTGATCCGTCTCGCCGCAAGAGCGGTGGCGCACTGCTCGGCGACCGCATCCGCATGAACGCGATCAACCCCTGGACTGTCCCCCTGGCAGGGCAGAAGAACGCCGACAGCGGCCAACGCGTCTTCATGCGCTCACTGGCCACGCGTGACTTCGGCTCCGAAATCAGCCAGGCCCTGCCTGACGTAATTGCCGCCTGCAAATGCGCAGGTTTCGACCTGATCGTCGTCGAGACCTCCGGCATCGGACAAGGCGACGCCGCCATCGTTCCGCATGTGGACGTGCCCATGTACGTGATGACGCCCGAGTTCGGCGCCGCCAGCCAGCTCGAAAAGATCGACATGCTGGACTTCGCCGAATTCATCGCCATCAACAAGTTCGACCGCAAGGGCTCACTCGACGCCCTGCGCGATGTCTCCAAGCAGGTGCAGCGCAACAGGGAAGCCTGGGGCACGCCGGCCGACAAGATGCCGGTCTTCGGCACCATGGCTGCGCGCTTTAACGACGATGGCGTGACGGCCCTCTATCAGGCACTCAAGCCGCGCCTGGCCGCGCTGGGCCTGGCGCTTGAGGGCGGTGTGCTGCCCGCGGCCGAAGTGCGCCACAGTACCAACCAGACGCCGGTGGTGCCGGCCGCGCGAACGCGCTACCTGGCCGAAATCAGCGACACGGTGCGCGGCTACAAAAAACGTGCCCGCGCGCAAGCCCAACTGGCACGCGAGGTGCAGCAGCTCAAAGCCGCGGCCTCCATGCTCAAGATCGACAAGCCCGACCGCGCGCCCGCTGCCGAAGCCGCGCTGGACCTGGCCGGTCACCGCAAGGCCCGTATGGACGCCGATGCGCGCGCCCTGCTGGCCCAATGGCCGGACATGCAGGCCGCCTATGCCGGCGACGAATACGTGGTGAAGATCCGCGACAAGGAAATCCGCACCGCACTGACCACCAAATCACTCTCCGGCACCACCATCCGCAAGGTGGCATTGCCGCAATACGAAGACCACGGGGAAATCCTCAAGTGGCTGATGCTGGACAACGTGCCCGGCAGCTACCCTTACACCGCCGGCACCTTTGCCTTCAAGCGCGAGGGTGAAGACCCGACCCGCATGTTCGCCGGTGAAGGCGACCCTTTCCGCACCAACACCCGCTTCAAGCTGCTCAGCGAAGGCATGGCGGCAAAGCGGCTGTCCACCGCGTTTGACTCGGTCACGCTTTACGGCAACGACCCGGCGCTGCGCCCTGACATCTATGGCAAGGTCGGCAATTCGGGCGTGTCCATCGCCACGCTGGACGACATGAAGGTGCTCTACGACGGCTTTGACCTGTGCAGCCCGTCGACCTCGGTCTCCATGACCATCAACGGGCCGGCGCCGACCATTCTCGCGATGTTCATGAACACGGCCATTGACCAGAATCTGGAGAAGTTCAAAAAGGACAATGGCCGAGACCCGACGGCAACCGAGGCCACGAAGATTCGCGAGTGGGTGCAGGAAAACGTTCGCGGCACCGTGCAGGCCGACATCCTGAAGGAAGACCAGGGCCAGAACACCTGCATCTTCTCGACCGAGTTCAGCCTGAAAGTCATGGGCGACATCGCCCAGTACTTTGTGCACAACCGGGTGCGCAACTTCTACAGTGTTTCCATCAGCGGCTACCACATCGCCGAAGCCGGCGCCAACCCGATCAGCCAGCTGGCCTTCACGCTGTCGAACGGCTTTACCTTTGTCGAAGCCTACCTGGCTCGCGGCATGCACATCGACGACTTCGCGCCCAATCTGTCCTTCTTCTTCAGCAACGGCATGGACCCGGAATACACGGTGATGGGCCGCGTTGCGCGCCGCATCTGGGCCGTGGCCATGAAAGAGAAATACGGTGCCAACGAACGCAGCCAGAAGTTGAAATACCACATCCAGACCTCGGGCCGCAGCCTGCACGCACAGGAAATCCAGTTCAACGACATACGCACCACGCTGCAGGCACTGATCGCCATCTACGACAACTGCAACTCACTGCACACCAACGCGTTTGACGAAGCCATCACCACGCCGACGGAAGAGTCTGTGCGCCGAGCCATGGCGATTCAGCTCATCATCAACCGCGAATGGGGCCTGGCCAGGAACGAAAACCCCTCACAGGGCGCTTTCATCATTGAGGAACTCACCGAGCTGCTCGAAGAAGCCGTTCTGCTGGAGTTCGAACGCATCGCCGAGCGTGGCGGCGTGCTGGGTGCGATGGAAACCGGCTACCAGCGCGGCCGCATCCAGGACGAATCCATGCACTACGAGATGCTCAAACATACCGGCGAGCTGCCCATCATCGGCGTCAATACCTTCCGCAACCCGCATGGTGATGCGGTACAAGACAAGCTGGAGCTCGCTCGCTCCACCGAAGAAGAAAAACAGAACCAGCTCAAGCGCCTGGACGACTTCCATCGCCGCCACGCGGCCGAGTCACCCGCCATGCTCAAACGCCTGCAGCAGGCCGTGATTGAGAACCTCAATGTGTTCGAGGTGTTGATGGAGGCGGTGCGCGTCTGCTCGCTGGGGCAGATCACTAATGCGCTGTTTGAGGTGGGTGGGCAGTACCGGAGGAATATGTAAATCGCCGGGGGCTGCTATTACCCAACTGATCAATGGCAAATTATTTGAGCTATTGACGGATCCTGCCAGCACTGGTAACGATGGATAACTCGACGAAGCTGGAGCCAGAGTGCTGTCCGGGTTTAAAGCTGATCGAGTAACCACCAAGGTCAAAATTACTCATGCTGTCCAAGGCTAGAACGGTCCCCTCGCGGCTGGGCCTGCTGCCTTGGCGGCGTATCGCTTCAGAAATGACGCGAGCGGCAATATAGCCCTCCATCATGGCGTAGCTCACAGGCACTTCCAGGTTGGGTGTCTTGGCAGCGGTCTCAGTAAATTCCTTGACTAGTTGACTGGAGACCTTGTACGGACTTGGCGTCACTTGGGCGATAGCCACACCTTGCATCTGCTCCGGAGACAGTCGTTTCGAGAGTTGCTCGATGTCGGCGCCCGAATGCGAAAGCAGTTGAGCCGCGCCACCTGCGATACGGTACTTCTCAATAAAGCCGGCCGCAGCAGACCCGCTGGAAACCATGATGATCGCTTGCGGCTGCATGTTCATGAAAGTGTCCACGGCATCAGTGACGCTGACCGTATTAGCGACGTAGGAGGCGCGTCCCTCGATAGTCGCTCCCGCTTTTCTGGCCGCATCCTCGGCCGCGGCAATGACCGAAGTCGAGCCCGGCCCAGCCTCATGGAAAAGCCCCAGGCGCTTAATCCCGACGGTAGCCAAATGCTCGATGAGTTTGGAAATCTCCTCGCGCAGGCCTGCCCGCACGCTATACAGGTAGGGAGCGCCCGGCTGAATCTCCGAAGTACGGTAGCCCACCAGAGCGATCTTTTCTTTTGCCAAAATTCCCGCAGACACCAAGTCTGCAACATTCTTGCCGCCAAAGTAGCCGGCCAGGACCTGCGGCTTATCTTCAGCAATCATCTGCTTGGTCAAAGTGACCGTGTCGTCGGGCCTCCCGCCATCATCCTTGCGCAAGAGTGTGAACTTATGACCGTTGATGCCGCCGACCTTGTTCATGGCGTTGAAATGCAATTGCATGCCGGCGGCGTAAGCGCGGCCCTGACCGGCCTCCGGCCCTGACATGGGGCCGACTTGGCCCACTATGATCTCTGCGGCGAGTACCGGACCGGCTCCCGTCACAAGGGCGCCCACGGCCAGTGCCATCAGGGCCTTGGCGAAAGCCGACGATAAACAACGGTGGTGCATGATGAGAGTTTCCTTTGTGCCGCGAATCTGACGGACTTGGGTATCGATCAGTGGTCAACCTGCTGCAACACGGTCATTTCCAAACGCGGACTCTCCGTTGCCAGCGCCGCTTCGACTGTGATCCGGGCGGGGGAACCGTCGGGTTCGGGCCCGCCTGAGCAGGGCTGGATTCCATGGATCAAGGAAGGGGGCTCGACCCGCCTCCTCGTGGACGGCCGAAACGCGTGCCGTCATCGACCCGGGCTTCGAACTGCAGCTGTGCCAGCAGTTGGCGAACCTTGACACCTTGCGGTCGAGCCAGGTTGTCGCGAAGCGTTGCCGCCCGCTCTTCCGGAATAATGCCCGTGGTGCATTGTTCGAATTTGATTTGCCGCTCCAACGGCGAAAATGGATTCAGGAATGACCCTTTGGCGTGGTGAACCACGCGCTCCAGGCGTCGTCCGTCCTTCAAGGTTACGACTGTGGTGTGGGGGAGCAGCTGCGTTGCGGTTTCTACGCGTGTCGAATCCAGGCGCATTTCGACGCGTGGCATGAGGCGACGGGTCACGTCGTCTTGCACCGCTTTCGGCGTGAAGTCAGCCAACGTGACCGTGCCATAACGAAGCATCGTTGCCACCGCGTAGGGCATGGAGAACATGGCCTCGCGCGGATCCCGGGGCTCCGGGTATTTGAGGTTCACCAGGTTGACGCGCCCGACCAATGTTTCGACGCGCTCCACGTCCTCCATGCAGAATCGGTGTTCCGTGGCCAAGGCTTGCAACGCGTCCAGACAGCGGTGTGTGGACGCACAGTTGGGATACAGCTTGAATCCCAGGCCGTGGCTGTCGATCGCCAGCGGGCCATCGTTGACTGCAGTCATGGACCGCCAGTCGGCCGCCAAGCCCCCAGCATAGAGTGCGCCAAACCCATGCGGGCCTTCCAGGGCTTTATCGCTGCCGGTGACACCCGATGCTGCAAGCGATGCGGCCAGCACACCGCCTTGCGCCGCCAGTCCGGCATGTACGGGTTTCGTGTCAGTGCCGAACTGGACCTTGGGTCCAGCCGCCATGGAAACGGCCAAGCTGAGAGCGTGCGTCATCCTGCCAGCGTCCAGCCCAAGCAACCTGGCGCAAGCGGCTGCGGCAGCAATTACACCAATGGTTTGAGTGCCATGCCAGCCTTTTTCGGCATGGGACCGGTCCATCGCCATCCCGACGCGGGCCATCACCTCGCTTCCGACGATCAGCGCGTCCAGCACGGCGTCCAGCGTGGCATCAATCTCGTGGGCTTGCGCCAGGATGGCTGGGATCACGGCGCAGCCAAAATGGCCACCGGCGACGAAAAACATCTCATCCAGCTCCCGCGCATGGGCGGCCGTGCCGTTGGCCAGCGCACTGAAGGCGGCACAAGTCCCGGTGTTGCTACCCACCACCGGGACCGGTCCCGCGACACGCAATCCCGCCCGCACCGAGGCGCAAACCGGGTCCCCAGCACCTGCCACCATGGCGGCGATGGTGTCCTCCAGGGAGTGCTCTGCCGTGCGTAAGGTGGATTCACCCCATTGATTGGGAACCGTGGCAGCCCAGTGCGCGAGAACCTGGGTAGCGGGGACGGGGGAACTGAACATGCTTGTCCTTGGGGTCTGTTTTGGTATGTGGTTGCGCCTGTCAGCGCATCCTTGTGTGAAGTGAATAGCCGAAACGCAACAGCAGGCCTACGCGAAAGGCCAGGCACATTCAGTCAAGCTTTACTCCGGCTTTGCGGATCACGTCACCCCACTTTTTCGCCTCGCTGTCAATATGCGTCTTGAAAAACTCGGGGGTTCCTCCAAGCGCGACCTGCCCCACTTGCGCGAATTCGGCTTTGGTCGCAGGTGCCTGCAGCCAGTTGTTGATCTCACGGTTCAGGCGCAGGATCACGGGCCGAGGCGTGCCCGTCGGTGCCACAATGCCGCCCCAGGCCACCACCTCGAAGCCTGCAATGCCCGCCTCTTCCATGGTCGGCACGTCGGGCAGCAGCGCCGAGCGACGTTTACTGGTAACCGCGAGCGGACGCACCTTGCCCGACTGGATCGCGCCCACCATGGACGGCAGGTTGTCAAACATGAAGTCGATCTGCCCGCCGATCAGGTCGGTCTGCGCCTGCGGGGCCCCGCGGTAGGGAATGTGGCTGAAGCTGATGCCGGCTTTTTCCTTGAGGATTTCGCCGCTGAGGTGACTGGTGGTGCCGTTGCCGCCGGAACCCATGGTCAGATTGCCCGGGTGGCTCTTGGCATAGACGACCAAGTCACGCACCGAGGCGATGGGCAGGCCATGGCGGACCACCAGCACATTGGGCACCTGCGAGAGCACGGCCACCGGCGCCAGGTCTTTATCGGGGTTGTAGGGCATCTTGGAAATCAGGCTGCGGTTGATGGCCATGGTCACAATATTGCCGAAGCCCAGCGTGTAGCCGTCGGGCTTGGCGGTGGCCACCGCCTGCATGGCAATGGTGCCTGCCGCGCCGGGGCGGTTCTCGACGATCACCGCTTGTTTGAGTTTGTCCTGAAGGTAGTAGGCCAGCTTGCGGCTGGTCTGGTCGGGCGTGCCGCCGGCGGCCGAGGGCACGATCAGTTTGATAGGCTGGGTGGCGGGCCAATCCGCCGCCAGGGCGGTGCCAGCCAGCGTGGCCGCCGCCAGCAGCAGTACAAGGCGCGCTTGAAATTTCGACATCTATGACTCCAACTTCTGTTCTTGAGGGGCCGCCCACTGCGGCGCCCTGAATATCTGACATGCGCGCCGGCCTGTCCAACGGAATAAACGCATGCCCCCCTGCATTTATTTCATGCCCGCATAGCCTTTTTCATTGCGGGCGAACGGATGCCATGCCAATAATGGCCGCACCCACCATGAAATATCCGACGCAGCGCCACCTGCCCTCCATCGTCAACCTCAACACCTTCGAGGTGATTGCACGGCGCCTGAGCATCACTGCAGCAGCCGATGAACTGGGCCTGACGCAAAGCGCGGTGAGCCGCCAGCTGTCGGACCTGGAGAGCTTTGTCGGCGTAGCGCTGTGCCGGCGCACAACTAGCGGGATGGAGCTGACGGTTGACGGTGCCAGCTACCTGCGGCGGGTGCGAACCCTGCTGGACGAGCTGGAGTCAGCGACCATCGCCGCGTCCATGGGCTCCATGCCAGGCAAGATATTGCGGCTGTCTGTGCCCACCACCTTTGGCACGCTGTGGGCCATGCCTCGGCTGTGCGCCTTCGCCATCGCGCACCGGCAAATCCAGCTGGACGTGGCCACGCATACCGGGCCCATCAGCATGCGCGACTCGGGGCTGGACGCGGCCATCGTCTACTGCGAAGGGCCGGAGCCCGGCTGCGTGGCCGACCTGCTACACCCCCTGCACTCCTTTCCTCTTGCGGCGCCCACGCTGAGCCGGCTGGCGGCGCCGCTGACGGGCACGCAAATGGCAGCGCTGCCCTTGCTGCACCAGAGCATGGTGCCCAACTCATGGCCGGCCTACCTGCGGCAGCTGGGCGCGTCTGTAGAAGTCCCGATGCCGGGTGCCCACTACGGTCTGCTGTCGCTTGCATTAACGGCAGCGGAGGCCGGTCTGGGCGTCGCACTGGCGCCGGACTATGTGAGCGCATCGGCACTGCAGACCGGGCGCCTGGTCAAGCTGAATGACAAGCCCTTTATTTCGCCGCGCAGTTACTTTCTGGTGACGACGAACGAGCGCGCCAAGGCGCCCGTGATCCAATCGCTGCGCCAGTGGTTGACGAGCCAGTCGCCGCCAGCCCCTTGAGGCTCCGGCGGTGGCCAGCTGAATGAGGCCGAGGCGGCGTGGTCCAGGAGACTGATCAACGCGCAAAGTTGCCGCTCCAGGCCAATCACACCAGAGACGCCGGAGAGTGCGATGGGCCAAGTCAAAAATTCCGTCGAAGTCCACCTCAATGGTGAGGACCCCAGGGGCCTTCCCAAAGCGGCATCGCCGGATTCGTACCCAGCGTGCGTTTTGCCTCGGCCCTGGTTTTGGCCGCGTTGACCGGTTTGACATTGTGGTCCGGCACACGCAGGGTTTGCGTTTGGCTGGCTGGAATGACCGGGCGGCCGGCGGCAACGTCTGAGGCGTGTAGGCCGGTTGTTGTCAAAGCGGCTGCCAGGCCAACAGATGCAAGGGGTCGCAAGATCAGGACCAACATTTGAAGCCTCCCGTAGTGAATCATCGTCACTGCAGAGCAGCATGCAAAGGACGTGCCAGAACTCCGGCCATCGTGTTTCACCGTCACGGTTTTACCCCAGGCCTAGTGGTCCGCTGTCCCGGGGTCGCAGCGGCCCTTGCCACAACCCCCATATAGAGTCAAAGCTTCAGCGTCAGCCGCCTCCAGGCGCCTTCGAGCTGATCCTGCACCAGCGCCCCGCCGTCAAAGCTAAGCGGGCGTTGCTCTGTCGCCGGCAGCAGCAAGACCAGGTTGGCTTGCACGGGCGGCCGTGCGCCCTCACGGAGCACTGCGATGTGCAGGCCTTGCGCGGTGGACTCAACACGCAGGCGCCACTGCCCATAAGCACCGCTGCGCCAGGCTTGGCTATGGCCGTCGTCTTCAAAACAGTTTGCTTCGAAACTTCCCGCACCCTGATGGGGAAAGACCTGGAAGCCGCGCAGATCTTCGACCGCTGCGAAATGGATCTCTCCCAGATTCAGCGGTACGGCGCAGCCTTCGCGTGCCAGCAATGGGGGCGGGCCATCCAGCGGCGCATCCAGCGTGATCCACTGGCCGGCTTTCACGTACCGCGCGGTGTGCGCCTCGTACCAACCGCCGGTGCCGGGCAGCCACACGCGGCGCTCGGTCTGGCCGGGCTCGACCACCGAGGCCACCAGCAAATGGGCGCCCAGCAGCATGTCGTCGTTTTCTTCCAGGCAGTGCGTGTCTTCCGGGAAGTCGTGGTACGTCGGCCGGATGATGGGTTCGTAGGCGCTGTGGTAACGCCATACCAGGTCGTACAGGTAAGGCATGAGCCGGTAGCGCAGGCGGATCAGCTCGCGCACCTGGGGCGTCACCTCGGGGTACATCCAGGGTTCATTGACGGTTTTGTCGTCGTTCCACGAATGGATGCTGAAGCGCGGGAGGAAGATGCCGTGCTGCACCCAGCGCAGCAGCAACTCGGGCCCCGGCGCAGGACCGGAAAAACCGCCTATGTCGTGCCCGGTGTTGGACACGCCCGACATCGCCAGGCCCAGGCCCATGCGGATGTTGTAGCGCAGCGTTTCCCAGGCCGTGTAGTTGTCGCCCGACCAGGTCTGCACATAGCGCTGCATGCCGGCGGCGCCTGAGCGCGACACCAGGTAGGGCCGCTCCGCGGGCGCGAACTCGGTCTGCGCGGCATGCGACGCCTGCATCATCAGCAAGGTCTGCAGCGGGCGCACCTCGCGCGCGGGACGCGGCATGCCGAAGCCGTGGGCCAGCGCCTTGTCGCTCCAGATTTCGTACTCGTTGTTGTCATTCCAGGTGGCGGGGATGCCGTATTCGAGCAGCTGCTCGGTCACCTGCTTCTTCCACCAGGCGATGGTGGCGGGGTTGGTGAAGTCGAGGTAGGCGCCGGTGCCGTCCCAGAACTGTATGGCGGTGGGCTGGCCATCCGGATCGTTGACAAGAAGGCCAGCCTGGCGGGCTTCCTCGAAACGCGGATGGTCGCGCAACAGCGCGGGCTTGATGTTCGGCACCAGGCGCACACCGCGGTCGAGGTAGCTCTGCACGAAGGCCACCGGGTCGGGGAATTTTTCGCGGTTCCAGTTGAAGACGTAGCGGCCTGGGCCGATCGAGGTGTAGCCCGACGATAGATGAAAGGAGTCGCAGGGAATATCGTGCTCTTCGCAACGTTCGAGGAACTCGCCCATGCGCTCCTGCGCATTCGGTGCGTCTGTGTAGCTCATGGTCGAACCCGAATAGCCCAGCGCGTAGCGCGGCGGGAAGATGGGCCGGCCGGTGAGCCAGGTGTAGCGGCGCGTGATGGCGGCCGGGTCGGCGCCGGCGATGTAATACAGGTCGAGGTCGCCGTGGTCGGCCACAAAGTAACGGTAGTGGCCGTGGTAGTTGTCCATCTCCCGGCCCATGTCGAAGCTGCAATCGGACAAGGTGTCATAGAACAAACCGAAACACAGGCCGGCGTCTTTTTCACCACCTTTGCGCGTGATGTAGAACGGGATGTGTTTGTACAGCGGGTCGGTGCTGCGTGCGCTGTAGCCCATGGGATCCAGGTTGCACATGCGGTAGCGCTGGCCGGCGCGGTTGGCATCGCCGGCGCGCTCGCCCAGGCCGAAGTAGGCCTCGCCGCGATCACGCTGCAGGTAGTGGTAGACCTTTTCGTCCCACCAGCCGAAGTTGTAGCTTTGCGTGGAACGATCGGCGGCGCTGGCCTGCCAGGGGCCCTGGTGCCGGCTTTCCCAGCGGCAGAAAAAACCTTTGAGCGCGACGGTCAGGCGCACGGCGCCGGTGGTGACCTGCAGCTGTTTGCCCTCTTCCTTGAGCTCGAACGCGGGCAGCGAAAAGCCGCTCACGTCGAAGCGGTCGCGGCCTTCAACAGGCAAGTTTTCAAGCCCAGGCGCCACGGTCCAGCTGCGCGGCATCTGCAGCCGTCCTTGCGGCAGCACCAGCACACGAACGATGTCTTCTTCGAGGACCCAGATGTGGGCAGTGGCGCCACTGGCGCTGTTCAGGATGAGGTGGTTGCCGCTGCGCGATTGCAGGGCGAAAGTGGGAGCTTGGTCAAGGCGCATGGTCGGCTGGTCAATGTTTCGGGTGGCGCAGGTTCAAAGACGCAAGCCGTTCTGGTCGAAGAAATGCAGGTGCTCTGCGGGTGCGGTCACCTTGACGGTGTCGCCGCGCTGGATGTTGGTCTGCCCGCTCAGGATGATTTCAAAAGGCGCATCGGGCACCACGTTGCCATGCAGGATGCTGGTGCTGCCGAGTTGCTCGACCTGCGACACCTTCATCTCCAGCGGACCGTCGTTGGTGAGCTGCGCATGCTCGGGCCGGATGCCCACGGTGTGGGCTCCGGGCCTGGCGCCAGGCATCTGCGCCACCGGCACGAAGTTCATACGCGGGCTGCCGATGAAGCCGGCCACAAACTGGTTGCAGGGCCGGTTGTACAGTTCCAGCGGCGAGCCGACCTGCTCGATGCGGCCGGCGCGCAGCACCACGATCTTGTCGGCCATGGTCATGGCCTCGACCTGGTCGTGTGTCACGTAAATCATGGTCGCGCCCAGGCGGGCATGCAGGTCGCGGATCTCGGCGCGCATGGAGACACGCAACTCGGCGTCGAGGTTGGACAGCGGCTCGTCGAACAGGAACAGCTTGGGTTCGCGCACGATGGAGCGGCCTATGGCCACACGCTGGCGCTGGCCGCCGGAGAGCTGGGTGGGCCTGCGCTGCAGCAGCGGCGCGAGCTGCAGCATGGTGGCGGCGGCATTGACCTTGCTCTCGATCACGGCTTTGGCCACGCCCAGGTTTTCCAGGCCGAAAGCCATGTTGTCGTAGACGCTCATGTGCGGGTAGAGCGCGTATGACTGGAACACCATCGAGCAGCCGCGGTGCGCGGCGCTCACGTCATTGACACGCTGGCCGTCGATGCGGATGTCGCCGGCGCTGGCGGGCTCCAGCCCCGAGATGATGCGCAGCAGCGTGGATTTTCCGCAACCCGAGGGGCCGACGAAGACCACAAATTCACCGTCGGAAACGGTCAGGTCCACGCCATGGATGATGGTGGCTTTGTCGAAGGTTTTGACGACGCTGGTGAGTTCAAGAGTGGCCACGGGAGAGTCCTTGGTTATTTGACGCCGGCACTGGCGATGCCTGTGGCGATGTATTTCTGCAGGAAGGCAAAGACCAGGGTGATCGGAATCAAGGTGATCACAGTCATCGCCAGCAGGTAGTGCCACTGCGTGTTGAGTTCACCCTGGAAGGCATTGAGCGCGAGCTGCAAGGTGAAGTGCTCCGACTTGGACAGCACGATCAGCGGCCACAGGAAATCGTTCCAGCGCCACATGAACGAGAAGATGGCCAGAACCGCCATCGCCGGAGCGGCCAGCGGCAGGATGATCTTCCAGTAGATGCGCCACTCGCTGGCGTTGTCCATGCGAGCGGCCTCCAGCAGCTCGTCGGGGATGGTCAGCATGTATTGGCGCAGCAGGAACACGCCGGTGGGCGTGGCCACCGCAGGCAGGATCACACCCCAGAGGTTGTTCAGCAGATTCAGTTCGGAGATCACCAAAAAGGCGGGCACCAAAATGATGGTGGGCGGAATCATCAGCGTGGCGATGATCAGCACGAACACCGTCTTCTGCCCGGTGAACTGGTACTTGGACAGCGCGAAGGCCGCCATTGAATTGAACAGCAACGTGAGGATGGTGGCCACCACGGTGATGAACACGCTGTTCCACAGATAAGTGCCGAAGGCGAATTTGCCGAACAGCTCGGTGTAATTGCCGCCGGCGAATTTAAGCTCATTGACCGGCTTGCGGTCGTTGATGTTCACGCGCAGTTCAGTCTGCGGCGCCGCGGGGTCGACCATGGTGGCGACCAGGCCGATGCGGCGCACCTGGGCCAGTTCGCGGATGTTGCCCTGCTCGTCCTTGGCACGGAACAGCGGCAGGGGCTTGTCGTAACCGGCCACCACCGCCTCCTTCTGGCTGTAGGGCAGAAAGGTCGGTGGGAACTGGCTGAGCGCGCTTTCGGTTTTGAACGACGACATCACGAGCCAGAGCACCGGGCCGAACATCACGATGAGGCCGGCCAGCAGGTAGGCGTAGGAGACCCAGTCGGTCCAGTGCAGGCGGGTGCCGCCGTATTTGTGGCCCTGTTTGTCAGAGTACGTGCGGGTGAGGAAATTGGCCATCGCTTTTTCCTTACTTTTTGATTTTTCCGGCCTCGCCGGCTTTGGACAGCCGCAACTGCGCAAGCGTCAGGCCCATCAGACCCACGGCCAGAATCAGCGAGGCCGCGGCTGCCAGGCCATACAGGTGGATCTGCTCGGCAAAACCGGTCTGGTAGATGTACTGCACGATGAAGGTGGTGGCCGAGCCCGGGCCGCCGCCGGTGAGCACAAACACTTCGTCAAAGCTCTGCACCGCGCGGATCATCACCAGCACCAGCACCACGATCAGGTTGGGCATGAGCAGCGGTAAGGTGATGCGCCGCAGTACGCGAAATGGCGGCGCGGCGTCCATCTCAGCGGCTTCGTAAACGTCTTTCGGAATGGCCTGCAGGCCGGCCAGCAGGATGAGCGTGTAAAAGCCCATGTGGGCCCAGATGGATACCACCACCACCCAGAAAAAAGCCCAGTGCCGGTCCAGCAACCAGTCCATCGGTGAGGCACCCATGGCCACCAGGCCGGCATTGAACACGCCCTGGCTTTGCAGCAACCACTTCCAGATCAGCGCCACCACCACCGGCGACAACAACACAGGGTAGAAGAACACGCCGCGCCAGAAACCACGGCCTATGATTTTTCGGTTCAGCACCAAGGCCGTCACCAGCGAGAAGAACACCATCAACGCCACCTGGATCAGGCTGAACTTCACCGTGTTGGCAATGGAGCGCCAGAAGATGTCGGTGCGGCAGGTCTGCAGGTCGGTGTAGTCGCGGCATTCAAGCAGGATGGCGAAATTCTCCAGCCCCGTGAAAGGCCGCTGCGTGGGCAGCAGGTTCACCCCGCCCGTGACCGCATACACCAGGTTCACCACGATAGGTAAAAAGGTGAAGATGCTGATCACCACCAGATTGGGGCCGACAAAGAGCCAGCCTATGCGCGAGGCGCCCAGCCATTTCTGGCCCAGCCGGAAGATCGGCTCGAACAGGTTGAACAAAAAACCCAGGAAGGTCGAAAAAACCGACATACCGACTCCGATCTACTGTCAAAGCACCACCTGCGCCCCAGTCTTACGCCAGGGGATACCGCGGAACTGGCTCCGCCAGGCCGCAGGTATCGCCCCCTGCAAGGGGGGAGGCACGCACACAGTGCGCGCCACGGGGGTGTACAACTACTTCTCGGCTTGTTTGACCGCCTCGGCCATGTCGGTCCCGATCTTCATCACGGCCTCGTCCACGCTGATTTCTCCCACGATGGCCTGGGTGACGCGGGTCACGGTCGGCAGCATCAAGGCGCGGTTGTACTTGTAGCCTTGCAACGCGTAGGCCGGCGGCGCGATGGTGGCGGTGCCGCTGGTGAACACGCCCAGTGCGGCGCGCGCCGCCGGGCCGGCGCTCGGGTAGTCCACGCCTTTTTTGGCCACGCCGGCATGCGCTGGGATGTTGTTGGTGCGCGAAGCGAATTCGGCGACGTTGGCCTCCTGCGCCATGAAGTCCAGGAAGCGGCCCACTTCCTTCGGGGACTTGGTGGTTTTGAGGGCCACCCAGGCCGCGCCGCCGGGCATGCCCGAGCAGGCAGCAGGGCCGCAGGGGTTGGGCACGGCGACCCAGTCGAAGGCGTTGCCGATTTCCTTTTGCATGCGGTTGATCTGCCAGGAACCCGACAGGATCATCACCACGCGGCCGTTCTTGAACTCGCCCACCGCATCGGCATAGCTGGAGCCGCCCGAGCCGCCCCAGACGTCTTTCAGCATGGTGCCGTCCTTGTGCCAGGCAACGAATTTGCCCACGGCGGTCTTGTAGCCGGCGTCCACTGTGAGGTTTCCTTTGGCGTCGAAAATCTTCGCGCCGTAGCTCACGGCAGGGCCGGCGAAGCGGTGGCCGGAACGGTCCCAGGCCATGGCGGCCGGGGTCTGCGTGGCCTTGGCCACCTTGCGCGCCGCGTCGGCCCACTCTTCCCAGGTGGCCTTGGGGCCGGGCATGGGCACCTTGGCCTGCTCGAACAAGGTTTTGTTGACGAAGGGGCCGGTCATGGTCATTTGCGACAGGAAACCGTAGATGCCCTTGTCGCCCGCCTTGTTGCGCATCCAGGGCAAGGTGCTGCCGAAGTTGTCTTCCCAGTACTTGCGGTCCTTCACATGGGCGCTGATGTCGATGTAGTTCTTCGACAGGCCGCCGATTTCGGCGACACGCGCGATGTCGGGCCCCTGCCCCGCCGCGAGCTGGACAGGCAACTGCTCGACCACCGTCTTGTAGGGCACCACGTCCAGGATCACCTTGGCGCCGGCGTTCTGGGCCTCATAACGCTTGATGAGGTCGGCCGTGACATCGCATTCATTGCCGTCCTGGTAGCACATGACACGGATGTCGGCGAAGGCGCTGGTGGCCAGCGTGGCGACGGCGGCACCCAGGAGGCCGGCCCGCGTGGCGCGCCTGGCGAGAAAACGAAGCTGGAAGTTCATGGTTGTCTCTTTCTGGAAAAAAACGAAGGTGGGGCCGATCGGTCGTCGGCTTCAGGAATGCGCGTCGTCGGCCGGCGCAAGCGACGCCCAGCCCGCATGGCCGGGATGGGTGGCCGCGGCGCTGTAGATCGCCGCGATCACCAGCAGGAGTATCGGCAGAGGCTCGCCGTCGCTGTGCGTACTGCTGGAGGTGAAAACCATGTCGTCCTGTGCCGTTGTGTTGCGATCGTTGGCGGTTTTGGCTATTATGGCAAACGTTTGCCAACGCTTGGCAATCGTTTGCCATACTTGTCAGTGGCGGCTTTCTCGGTTATATGTTGGTTATATGTTTTGTCTTTGGCCCGCACTGAACGGGCCACCGGTCGGCCACCTGCCCTCGCCCCTTGGCCCCTTGTTTTCCCAAAATACGACCCATTGATGCTTCGCTTTCCACTCGCCGGCCTACCGCCTGGCCATCCGCATGACCGGCCTTCGCGCCAACCCGACATTCGCTGCGGCGTCCAGACCCGGCAGGCCTGCCGCCCGCACCGATGACCGACGACACCCCGCGCAGGCGCAAGGGCGTCGGCCCGGTTTCGCTGAGCGAAGTCGCCGTGCAGGCCGGCGTCTCAATCTCCACCGTCTCGCGCATCGTGAACGGCGAGACCCGGCGGGCTTCGCCGGAAACCCTGGCACGCGTGCGCGAGGCGATCAAGACCGTGGGCTACCACCCGAACCAGCTGGGGCGCGCGCTGCGCAGCCGTGAGAGCCGCCTGGTCGCGATGCTGGCCGCCAACCTCGACAACCCGGTGATGGCCACGCTGGCCGCCTCCACCGAGGCCGCGCTACGCGAGGCCGGCTACACGATGATCCTGTGCGACACGCACGACCGGCCGGAGCTGCAGGACGACTATCTCAACGCCATGCGTTCGCAGGTCGTGCAGGGCTACGTGATGGTCGCGGCCCAGCCCAGTGCCGGCCTGCGCGACTTCGTGGAGCGCGGTGCGCCTATGGTCTTCGTGAGCCGGCGCAGCCCGTTCGGCACATGTTCCTTCGTGGGGCCCGACAACCTGGCGGCCGGCGCCGCCGCCGCAGACTACCTGCTCGACCGCGGCATCGACGCGCCGGCCGTGGTATTTCCGTCGCGCGGATCGTCCACGACCAGGGAACGCGTGCAGGGCTTCTGCGAGCGGGCCGGCGCCAGAGGCTTGTCAGCCGACCGGATCCGTCGGGTAGAGGCCCCGGGCATCTCGCACCTGGAAATCGGCTACGCCGCCGGGGCCCAGTTCGCGGCGCCCGGTGGCTGGCCGCGTGGCGCGATGTGCATCAGCGACCAAGTCGCCTATGGGCTGCACCGCGTGGCCCGTGAGAGCGGGATCCGGGTGCCCGGCGACTGCGAGCTGGTCGGCATCGACGGCAACCCGATCAATGCCTGGCTCGCCCCGTGGCTCACCTCGGTCGAAATTCCGCATCAGGACTTCGGACCGGTCATTGTGGACCTGATGCTGAGCCTGTGGGGCGGCGAAGCGCCACGCGAACGCCTCATGCCGCACCGCATGGCGGCTGCGCTCAAGACCTGAAACCGGCCAGGCCTGCGCCGGATGCGTCACGCGCCGGGCTTAGGCCTTTTCCAGATCACGCCGTCCACCAGGTAGTGATGGAAGTTCACGGTGAAATGCAAAATGAAAACGGCGGGCAAGCCTAGCCAGATCAGTTGCTGGCCGGCCACCGACAGTGCTTCGTACATCACCGCGCCCAGCACCAAGCATACGGTCAGGTATTTGGCCGCATTTTTGAATGGCTTGACCAGGCGCTGAATATCCTGACTGCCGATGGATCGTTGGCCGTCCGCGCCCGACAACTGCGCATCACGGCGCACATTCTGCAGCCATACAAACTGCAGGTATTGCAGGTTGTGCCAGATATTCACCACCAGCCATCCCGACGTGATGTCCGTGACCCACAGGTAAGCGACTGCCATGACAAGCAGGTGCGATGCCACAAACAGGCAATGCCCCACGTTGAGTCGCCCTGCCAGCGCAAGGCGCACCTGCCGATACCCCCACCATGCGCACACAAACACGGCGACGATGCCTGTTGCGCCTGTCAGCGCGGCGTCCACAGGCGGAAGGTAGATGGGGTAGCCAAAGAAGAATTCGGGGGTCGCGGTACACCGGTGCATCAAGCCCCAAAGCGGAAAGAGGTAGATCAGGCTTTCCGACAAACGATCTGGGCCTGCTGCCCGCGGGTCGGCCCTTCTGTACGCCCTTGCAATGCCGAACGACTGCCGGGTGACATGGTAGGTCTGGGCAATGAAGTACAGGGTGAACAGGCCGCCCAGCTCATAGGCCAGCGCGACCATCGTGACCCCGACAAGCACGATGGGCGGCAAACCAAAAATCAGGAACCAGTGCCTTTTGACATGGGCTTTGTCAAACCCGATGCGGGTATAGGTCGCAATGACGTGGGGGCTGGCAAACAACCAGATATCGACCAGTACCACCGCCACAAACATCGCGGGCGAGATGGTCGCCAAAGCACCCAGTACCAGTGCGATGCCGGCTGTGCCAAAGAGGAACAGCCTGTCAAACCACGGACCGTAGAGAAACGGGCCATGATTGGCGGTACCGACCGGCCAGCGCAGGTTCATGTCACCGGCAGAATAACGGGAGGTGGCCGCGCTGAGCCGGGGGGAACGTATTTTGGCGGCAGGGTGAACTGGGTTCCTGGCCGAAGATTGCGTTCCGTCGACGCCTTGATCTGCTCGTATGCGCTGTTGAGGCCGGCCTCAAACCGCGAAGCCAGCGTCAGCCTGCCGGGCATGGCAGACAAACCAGCGGGCGGCAATGTCTGGTAGGGGTCATACAACGGCCTGGCTTCGCAAGGGTAGCAGAGCCCATCGGCATCAAACTGGCTCCCGAAGTGAATGGAATAGACCACCCCACCGGGTTTATCGCCGTCGATGGGAAATGAAAATGCCACAATGGAATCGGAGGCATCGGCGGCAGGATTGCCGTCGCGCAACAGGATGAATCCGGCATCAGTGAGGGCATGGACCCACTCCCGCTTCAGATCCGGCAGTTTGACCTTGACGTAGGAGTTGTTGTAAGCCCAGCGATTACGCTCTCCGTCCCATGCGTTTTTGTAATCAAACCCGCGCTGGGGATCCAGGTAGTTCAGGGATTTGTTTTTAATGGACGAATACGCTTGGTCGATGTCCGGGTAGAGCCTGCTGCTCAGATCGTACTGGACCATCCATGGAAATTTCCCGATGTCCGTTTCGTCCTGTATTTTTCCCCATCGCAAAAAACAGTTCATGCACCGGCCATTGACAACGGTGCCGTCTACCTTGAATCCAAAAATCACAACGCCGTATTTGCCATTCTTGTCCACGGGATAAGAAAATCGAAAGACCGTGGCGCTGTCTGCGTCTTTTTTGGCGGCAAGCAGGGTGAAGCCGGATTCCACAAACGAATCAGTCAGGATTTGATTCAAATCCTGCACTTTGATGTTTTTGTAGATCGCCATCGGGAAAGCGTTCGGCGTTCCTATCTGCCTTGTTGCAATCGGATTTGCAAGCTGCTGGGCGCTTGAAATGGAAAAACATCCCAACCCCAGGATCAATGCCAGGAAAACTGCAATTCTGGACAACATTTTTCGGTACCCCCCGTTGACGTTATCCATGGATTAAACATCATGGCCGTCTTCCATCAAGAGGAGTTTTTATCTGGATTGGATACCGCATCGAACCCAATGCACCGAACGCCAGCCATTTTGGCCATGAAAAAAGCGCCCGAAGAGGCGCTTTTTTCATGGATGCGACCCGGGGCCGCATCAGCAGACCGGCTCAACCCTGGTGAGGGCGCTTGCCTGGGTTCTTTTTGCTGCGGGTGTGCGAACCGCGCTCCAGGCTGATCTTCTGGCCGCGGCCGGTTGTGATGGTGTAGCCCTTGGGAGGGACTGGCTTGGGGGCGCAGATGTCGGCTTCGACTCTGATTTTCTTGGGCATGGAAGACTCCGGGTTAAAAATGGCGTAGCCCGTGATTTTAAGCCACTCCGGGGCTGCAGGCCTCCGCCGGGCTTATCAGGCGTACAAGGCGGCCGGCGCCTGCTCCCGGGCACGCTGTGTTTGGGCCGCCGCCAGCGCCCGCGCCACGGGCTCCCAGGTGCTGGCATAAGCCGGCAGCGCATCGGGCGAAAAGGCGGTGTGCGGCCAGTCAGAACCCCATACCATGCGCGGGCCGAACAACCCCGCCACCTTGCGGATGGCCTCGTCCAGCGCCCCATAAGGCGCGATAGCGCCCAAGCGGTACCAGCCCGAAAGCTTGACCCAGGCGCCCTGGGCGGCGAGCTGCTCCAGCGCCCGCCAGGCCGGGTGGTCAGTCGCAACGCCCGCGTGCATGCCCGCGAGGTGGTCCAGCACCGCCGGCACCGGGGTGGCGGCATGCAGGGCCGCGATCACGGGCAGGTCTTCAGGCGTGGCATACCACTGCACATGCCAGCCCAGCGCGCGCAGGCGCGGTGCCAGGGCCTGGAAGCCGTCCAGGGCACTTTGGCCCGCCCCGGCCTTCAGGCTGTCCCCGACGGGAGACACCAGGTTAAAGCGCACACCCCGCACGCCGAAGTCATGCATGGCCTGCAGCGCCGCATCATCGATGGAGGGCGGCAACACCACCACGCCGCGATGACGGCCGCCCCCGGCGCGCAAGGCGTCGAGCAGCACCGTGTTGTCGGTGCCGTAGACGCTGGGTTGCACCAGCACCAGATGACCGAAACCGTGGTGTTGGGCCAATTGCTCAATGTCTCCCAGCGGCCGGTGCGCGGGCTGGTAGTGGCCCGGCGCTACAGCCGCAGCGGCGTCAAATACGTGGACATGACTGTCCCAGCCAGGCGCCACCGGGTCAAGCGCGGATTTTTGCACCGGCTTATCCCGCAGTGATCTTGCGGTCCCTCACGATGCGGCCCCATTTGAGCTGCTGCGCCTTGAGAAAGGCCTGAGTCAGCGCCTCGGGACCATCCGGAAACACCTCACCGCTCAGGCTGCGGATGCGTCCGAGCACCTCGGGGTCGGCCATGGTCTTTCGGATGGCGGCGATCAGCGCGGCCTTGCTTTTGGCATCGATGCCCACGGGCGCCAGCACCGGGTTCCATTCGAGCACTTCATACGCCGGCACGCCGGCTTCTTCCATGGTCGGCATGTCCGGCAGCGCGCGCGTGCGGCGCCGGCTGGTCACCGCCAGCGGTCGCAAGCGGCCCGACTGGATCTGCCCCAGCGAGGAAGCCACATTGGCGAAAAACAGCGGCACCTGGCCGGCCATCACGTCGTTCATGGCCGGGCCGCCGCCGCGGTACGGCACATGCACCAGCTTCACGCCGGCCAGGTCTTCAAACAGCGCGCCAGCCAGGTGCTGGGCCGAGCCGTTGCCCGAAGAGGCATAGGCAATCTGCCCGGGTTTGGCCTTGGCCAGGCGTATCAGGTCCTTGACGCTTTTGGCCTCAAAACCGGGCGTGCACACCAGCACGTTGGGGAACTGCGCCAGCACGGCCAGTGGCGCGAAAGCCGTGTCAGTGTCGTAGGGCAGCTTGGGATAAAGCGCGGGATTGACGGCGAAGGACGAGGCATCGACCAGCAACTGCGTGCCGTCGGGCACGGCGCGCGCCACCTGCGTCGCGGCGATCTGGCCGCCGGCGCCGGGCTTGTTGTCGACCAGCACGGTCTGGCCCAGGAACTCCGCCATGCGTGGCGCGATCAGCCGCGCCATCAGGTCGGCGCCGCCGCCCGCGGCATAAGACACAACCAGCGTGATCGGCTTGCCGCCGGCGATCTGGCCCGCGGCATGGGCGGCAAAGGCCCAGGGTGCGGCGACGGCCGCGCCCGCGGCCTGCAGCACGAGGCGGCGCGAGCGGTTCAGGGGTTGCGCTTTGTTTGCAGGGCGGTTGCTTGGGTGTGACATGGTTTTCTCCGGTTTCGGTGATGGGTCTGGGCGTTCAGGTGATGGTGACGGTGTAGTGAAAGGCATGGGCATCGCCCCGCGTGTAGCGCACTTCGACGCAATGGCCGGCCAGGTCGTAGGCGCAGCGCGTGACCAGCGCGCACGGATGGCCGGCCGACAAGGCCAGGTGGCCGGCCTGCGCCGCCGTGAGCGCGCCGAAACTGATTTCATCGACCGCGCGGGCCACATGCACGCCGCAGCGCTCGGCAAACATCGGGTAGAGCAGGTCGCCCCAGCTGCCGGCGTCGCCCTCGGCGAGCCCGGCGAACAGGGCCGGCGGCAGCCAGATTTCTTCATAAACACAGGGCTGGCCCGAGAGCGAGCGCACGCGTTGCAGCCGCAGCGCCATATCACCGCGCGCCAAGCCCAGGCGCCGCGCAACCTCGGCGGGCGCGACCAGCAGCCGGCGCGAGACGATGTGCGAGGCCGGCACTTCACCCGTGCCCTCGCCGAAGCGGAAAAACCGCATCATGGTGCCGCCCGTCATGCCTGCGCGCACAAAGGTGCCGCGGCCATGGATGCGCTCTATCAACCCCTGGTCAGCCAGCAGTTCCAGCGCGCGGCGCAGCGTGCCCAATGCCACGCCGTGCTCGGCGGCCAGGGTCTGCTCGGCCGGCAAGGCGCTGCCCGGCGGCCATTCGCCCGCCACCACACGTGCGCGCAAGGCCGCGGCCAGCGCGGCATAACGGCTTTGGCCCGGTTCGGCGGGGACCACAGTGAGGATGGGCTTATGCATAATTGATCTAGTCCTATAGATGACTAGATCATGTCATGCGTCCCCGCATCTGTTCTCAGGGTTTTCACGTAGTTTTCGGGGCCAGGAGCGGCCTTCTCCGAAAAAAAAGCGGCGCCCATCAGGGCGCCGCCTCTATGCGGAGAAGCAGCGAACCACTTACTCGATGGTCGCACCGGAAGCCTGCACAATGCCCTTCCACTTGAGGTAATCACTCTTGAGCAGCGCGGAAAACTGCTCGGGCGTCATGTTTTGTACCTCAGCGCCTTGCGCGTGAATGGCAGCCTTCATTTCGGGTGTGGCCAGCAGCTTGTTGACCTCGGCATTGACCGTGGCAACGATGTCTTTGGACGTGCCGGCCGGCATGAAGAGGCCATACCAGGTGCTGACGTCAAAGTCCTTGTAGCCCAGTTCGGCCACCGTGGGTACATCCGGCAGCGAGGTGCTGCGGCGGGCCGAGGTGACGGCCAGCGGGCGCAGCTTGCCCGATTTGATCTGGGCGATGGCCGAGGGCAGCGAGGACACCATGAGGTCCACGTTGCCGGCCAGCACGTCCATCATGGCCGGGTTGGAGCCCTTGTAGGGCACGTGGCGCAGCTTGATGTTGGCGGCGCTGTTGAAGATCTCGCCGGCCAGGTGGATGGTCGTGCCGTTGCCGGGCGAACCGTAGGTGATGGAGTCAGGCGCGGCTTTTGCTGCCGCCACCACGTCGGCCAGGGTCTTGAAGCGCGACTGCACGCCCGTGACGATCACGACCGGCGTGTAGGCCACGTGGGCCACTGCCACCAGGTCTTTGGTCGGGTCGTAGCTGAGGTTCTTGTAGAGCCAGGGGGCAACAACCAGGTTGTCCTTCTGGCCCATGACCATGTCATAGCCCGTGGGCGCTGCGCGTACGGCTTCGGCAATGCCGATGGTGCCGCCGGCGCCGCCGCGGTTGTCGGGCACCACGGTCCACTTGCTGGCCTCCGTCAGTTTGGTGGCCACCAGGCGCGACAGGATGTCGGTGCCGCCGCCGGGCGGAAACGGAACGATCAGGCGTATCGGCTTGGCCGGGTATGTCTGGGCCTGCGCGGCAGAGAGTACGAGCGCGAGAGCGATGAACGACAAAAACTTGCGAAGCATGGGGAAGGTCTCCTTATGGGGCTTGCAAGCATAAGGCGAATGAAAAAGACGCACTCGCTTACAGCCGGTTTGACCTTCAATTTTATTCGCCGGCCTGTCTATACAACGTGGCGGTGCCGCGCGGCCCGGCCGTGATCCGCGGGGTCCGGCGTCTCGATCGGCGATGCCCTGGGCGGGCTGCAGCGCCTGCCCTGCACCACCAGTGCCCCCGCAAGCGCCGCTTATGATCAGCCCTTTAAAAAATAAGGGAGGCCTTGCATGTCATCAAACTCTTCTGCCGCGCCGTCCATGGTGCGCACCGGCGCCAAAGCCGGTGTGGCGTTTGCCAGTTCTGTCGCCATGGGAGGTTTGCTGGCTTTCCTGCTGGGCGGTGGCGTGTTCTTCTTCTACCTGAGCCGGCTGTCCGGCCCTGGCATGCCCGCCGCTGCGCATGCAGGCGGCGCCGGCGCCATCCTCGCCTTGCTGTTTTCACCGCCATTGCTGGTCAGCATGCTGCTGCTGGCCTTTGTTCCGATTTACCTGATGCTGGGCGTGGCGCGCGGCCGCAGCCGGGCCATACAACAAGTCGTGACGGGTCATGGAGAGGCCATGTCGCAGTGCTTGACAGACACGATTGCCGGACGTATCGAGGCCATGCCGCGAACCAAGGGTGCACTCGAACGGGTGTCGGAGATGCTGTCGGCCGATGCCATCGGTCAGCAATTGGCGCCCGTGCTGGGCCAGGGACGCGCCGTGCGCGGCATGATCAATTTCGTGGTGAACCGCTTGCCGCTGGCTGATGTACTGGCGCAATGGCAGCAGGCCCGCGCCGCCGAGGCCGCACCTGCGCCAGCACCAGGTTCGCCTGACCCGGTGTTGCGCACTCTGCTCGCGCAGCGTATTGGCCAGACGCTTCAGGATGCCGCCACGCCTTCCCGCAAGCCGCTCTACATCGCCATGGCCGTCCAGGCGGCCTTGCTGGCAATAGGGATATGGCTGACGCGTTGACCCCTGGAAAGGTCTAGATCATCTCCAGCGAGGTGGCGCGGGAAGGCGGCTTGAACAACACATCCAGTTCAGCCAGTTGTTCATCACTGAGCCGGATTTGCGCTGCCGCGGCGTTCTCGCGCAGCCGTTCCGGATGGCTGGTTTTGGGAATCGCGATGACGCCGTCCTGCGCCAGCACCCAGGCCAGCGCCGCCTGAGCGGGTCGCATGCCGTGGCGCACGGCGAAGCCGGTCAGGCCTGCATGGCGCAGAAGGCGCGCCTGCTCGATCGGTGAATACGCCATGACCGGCACGCTGCATTCGCGCAGCCAGGGCAGCAGATCCCACTCAATGCCGCGGCGCGTGAGGTTGTAAAGCAGCTGGTTGGTTTGCACGCCCTGACCACCGGGTACTTTCCACAACTCCTGCATGTCGGAGAGGTCAAGGTTGCTCACGCCGTAATGACGGATCTTGCCGGCTTTTTGCAGCGCCATCAAAGCCTGCATGGTTTCGGCCAGCGGCACCGAACCCCGCCAGTGCAGCAAGTAAAGGTCAATGCGGTCGGTGCGCAGCCGCCGCAGGCTGCGTTCGCACGCGGCCACCGTGCCCGCCTTTGAGGCATTGTGCGGATACACCTTGGTGACGATGAAGGCTTCATCACGCCGTCCCTGCAGCGCCTCGCCAACAAGCTCTTCGGCCAGCCCCTCACCGTACATTTCCGCGGTATCAACCAGCTTACAACCCAGGTCCAGGCCCAGTTGCAGGGTCGCGAGTTCGTCGGCGCGCCGCGCCGGCACATCGCCCATGTTCCAGGTGCCCATGCCCAGGGCGGGAACGGCTTCGCCGCAGGGCAGCAATACGCTTTTCATGCAAACCATCTTAGCGCCGCGCAGTCCTGAACGGTGCATTTCAGTGATGCGGATACGGAATCAATGGCCCCCGAAGAATTCATGGTTCCGCCGGCCCCGCGACGTAGCATGGCGAAGCTTTCACTGCACCTGATGGAGACCGACATGAAGATCATCCGAAGCAAGGATTTCACCGCAGCACGCGCCTGGGGCGCGCTGACGGTAGCCAATATGCAGGGCATCACCACCCGGCTGCACTGGACCGACAAACCCTACAAGTGGCATATCAACGAGGGCGAAGAAGTGTTTGCGGTGCTCGATGGCCGCGTGGAAATGCGCTACCGCGACAACTGCGGGCAATGCTCCGTGATGCTGGAAACCGGTGACATCTTTTTCGCGAGCGTGGGCACCGAACATGTGGCTTCGCCGGTGGGCGAGGCCCGCGTGCTGGTGGTGGAAGTGGAGGGCAGCGACTGAAACGATACGGCTTGATGCGCCCACGCTTTTAGGACGCCGCAGGCAGCAGCGGCAGGTTCACCAGCAGGTTTTGCGGCTTGAGCCTCACCACCCCGTCGGCGTTCATCATCAACCCCAAGTACACCGGCTTGCCCGCCACGTCGCTGCGCATTTCCCGCGCATCCACAAACTCCAGCCGGAACAGGCTGACCAGGCGTTGCAGGCGGTCGGGTGCAACCTCCCTTCCCTCATACAGGTCATTGAGCAAGGCCGTGGCCTCCACGTCCAGCCCCACATGCCAGCGCCATGCTTCGTCGTCCACTTTCTGCACGGGCCGGATGGTGACTTCAATGCCCAGAAAATGTTTCACCCACTTCTGCAACACGCCGGCCAGCGCCTTGAGGCCTGAGCGGGCGCGCACCATCGTCAAGACCAGGCCGTGGCTCAGGTCGTTGCTGACCTCATGGGTCAGGTCCAGCAAAAAACGGTGGCGGCCCGGCTGCTGCCAATACGTGAAAGCGTTGTCGTCATTGAGCACCTGCAGTTCAACCACGGGCACCGGCGCCTTGGCCTCCGCCAGGAAGCGGCCGAAGTCGCCCACACCGCCGGTCTCATTGAACATGTCGATCACCTCCTGGTCACCGCTCAGCACCTGGCCGTCCTGTGTGCTGATGCGCTGCGGGCGAAACAGCATTTCGGCGGCGCGCACTTCATACGCATCGGTGGAGCCTTCCAGCAGGTTGTGGACAACCGCCTGGGCGATCAGGTCGATGAACAGGGGCGGTATGTCGATGCGGCCCGTTCCGTCCCGCGGGAACAGGCCCAGGTAGTACGCCTCCAGCGTGCCGGCGGCGAGCAAGCCATCGCGAAAGCGCAAAAACAGGTTGTAGTTGTCACGCGCATCCGCATCTTCCAGGGCCGTCAATCCGGCGGGCGAAACCGGCCGGGACGGCGCGGCCACCAGTGCGGCGTGCAGGGCACGTTCGGCATCGCATGACTCGGCCACCGGCGCGAGTTCGGGCCGCGCGAGGAAGAGCCGCAGATAGTCGTCGGAGGGTGCGAGCCAGCCGCGTGCGTTGCGCTGGAGCCGGGAAAAGCCGCTGGAAGGCCAGAAATCTTGCATGGGGCAATCGTCTCATATTGCACGCGCCATTTTTTCGCCAAAGCCCGGCTGCTCCTTTTTTGATAGCTGCTCGCGCCCGTCTGTATTAGCCTGCAGGCGTTTTTCTCTCATAAAAAAGCCATCAACAGAAAGACCGGCCGCTGCGGGCATTACATCCCGTTTCATTCCAACCTTCTGTTTCGCAATCTTTACTGCCTGTTAGCACTCCATCCATCGTCACGCACGTTGTACTGGGTAAGGTCTCCTCATCAGGCTGGCGATCACGACCGTTACGTGTCAGCCCGCCTTCCAGTCCATCCATGTCCCGCAAGACAGGAAGAGAGCGTTCAACATGACAGCAATCGATACCGGCGACACAAATTCGTTCCCTACCGACCACATGGCCTTCCGGCCTTCGCACCTTTACGGATACCTCGCGCTGCTGGCCTTTGCAGTCCTGCTGGCACTGCTGCAGCCCGTTGCCTGGGCGCAGGAGTCCGCGCCTCAGGGCGCCCAGCTGGATCCACCCGGCCGCGTCGCCCGGCTTAACCTGGCCGAAGGCGCCGTAAGCTTCGCACCGGGCGACGGCAACAACCCGGCAGAAACGTCGGCCTGGACACCCGCGGTGCTGAACCGGCCGCTGACAGCCGGCGACAGGCTATGGACGGGCCCCGGCGCCCGCTCGGAGCTGTATGTGGGCTCTACCGCGCTGCGCATGAACAGCCAGACCAGCCTGGATTTCCAGGCACTGGACGACAACACCACCCAGTTGCGCCTCGCCCAAGGCACGCTCAAGCTGCGCGTGCGGGCCCTCTATGAAGGCCAGCGGCTGGAAGTGGATACGCCCAATCTCGCGTTTGTGGTGTCGCAGCCCGGTGACTACCGGCTGGACGTCGACCCTGCCGGCAACACGACGCGCGTGGTGGCCCAGTCGGGCAGCGGCGTAATTTATGGCGACGGCGTCGCCCCTGTCACACTGCAAAGCCGGCAGCAGGCCAACTTCAGCGGCACGCAACTCACCCCGGCAGGACCGGGCGCAGCACAGCAGGACAGTTTTGACCTGTGGGCCGCCGCCCGCGACCGGCGTGAAGACCAGTCGGTTTCGGCGCGTTACATACCGCGCGAAACCGTAGGCTACCAGCAGCTCGACAGCTACGGTAACTGGAGCCAGGACCCGGCCTACGGCGCCGTCTGGATACCGCGCGCCGTTCCCGCCAACTGGGCGCCCTACCGTGTTGGCCACTGGGCCTGGGTTTCACCCTGGGGCTGGACCTGGGTGGATGACGCGCCCTGGGGGTTTGCGCCGTTTCACTATGGCCGCTGGGCACAGATCGGCCCGCGCTGGGCCTGGGTACCGGGCCGGCTGGCGCCGCGCCCGGTCTATGCGCCCGCCCTCGTCGCCTTTGTGGGCGGCAGCAGCGGCGGTGTGAACTGGAACATCTCCATCGGCGGCGCAGCGCGGCCCGGTGTGGGCTGGTTCCCGCTGGCGCCCGGCGAAGCCTTTCGCCCGGCTTACCGCGTGAGCCCGCGCTACGTCACGCAGGTGAACCACAACATCGTGGTCAACAACACCGTCAACGTGACCAACATTTACCGCTACCAGCGCCAGCCTGCAGCGGTGACGGCTGTCAGCCGCGAGGACTTCGAGCGCGGCCGGCCGGTGCACGGCAATCCCCACCGGCTGAGCAGCGCCGACCTGGGCCGCGCACAACTCGTGGCCGACCGCGGCGCCCTGCCGCAGCGCCCGAATCCGTCGGAGCTGCACGCGCAGCAGCGCCCTATGGCCGCCGCCGCATTGCCGCCGCCCGCCGTGGCCACGCGGCCGGTGGTCAGCAGCCGCAGCGACCGCAGGGATGATCGCCGGGACGGCCGGCGCGATGACAACAACCGGGACGAGCACCGCGCCGGTCCCCCTGCCGGCAGGGACCACGACGCCCGGTCACAAGCCGCCGCTCCCGCTTCCCCCGCCGCGCCTGTCGGCGCAGCGCCAGCCGCACGGCCCTCGCCCGCACCGGACCGCAGCGCCCTCGAGGCCAGCCAGCGCGCGCAACGCGAGCAGCAGCGCCAGCAGCAGGAGCAAAAAGAACGCCTGCAAGGCCCCCAGCTGGAACAGCAACGCCGCCAGGGCGAAGAGGCCATAGGCCAGCGCGCCCTCCGCGAGCAAGCCCAGCGCGATGCGCGGGCCCGCCAGGAAGCGCAGGAACGCGCCCAGGCCGCGAATGCCAATGCCGATGCACGCGCCAACGCCGACCGCCATGCCGCCGAACAGGCTCGTCGCAGCCAGCAACAAGCGCAGCGCGAACAGCTGCGCCAGCAACAGGAACAACGAGAAAAGCTTCAGGGTCCCCAGCTGGAACAGCAGCGCCGTTCCGGTGAAGAATCCATAGGCCAGCGCGCCCTGCGCGAACAGGCCCAGCGCGACCAGGAAAACACCCGCCAGCAACAGGCCGCGCAAAGACAGCAGCAACAGCAACAGCAACAGCAGCAACAACAACATTTGCAACAACAGCAGCATTTGCAACAACAGCAACAACGTGCGCAGCAGGAGCAGCAGCGCCAGGCCCAGGAACAACAACAGCGGCGGCAACACCAATTGCAGCAACGGCAGCAGCAGCAACAGCAACAGCAACAGCAGTCACAACGCGACGCCACCCCAGACAAACCGTCCCGCCAGGCCGACGCAACCAATCCGCGCGGCCAGCGCGGCGAAGGCGGCCCAGGCCGCAACCGCGAGCAATAAAAAAGCCAATACGGGCGCCGGTTTTCTACCGGAGGGGGCACTCCTCATCAAGCAGGGGCCGCGGAACCGGCTTTGCCGGGCAGAACAAGCCCACCCCTGTCCAGGCTCACTTCGTGTAGCCTGCTCCCCCTCAAGGGGGCGGCGCCTAGGGCCGGCAAAGCCGTACCCTCGGCCCCCGTTTGGTTGGGCCCGCTGAACTCTTAAACCAGCAGGGGCCGCGGAACCGGCTTTGCCGGGCCGCAGGCGCAGCGCCCTCGAGGGGCTGGAGCCCGCCGGCTCCAAGCCTGCCTGCGCAGGCTTGGACGGGCGACAGAGGCGAAGCGTCTCGCAAGCTGCGGCCTGCAAGGCCTCGCGAACCACACGCAATGGGGAGCGTGGGGGCTTTAGGGGATCACGCAAAACTACTTAAGGGTCTGACCCGGTACCGCCTCGGAGGGTGGGTGGCTAGGATGACCACCTGTGTTTCACGGGTTCGCGCCTGCTGCCGCATCAGCCGCCGCGGCACCTTGCGCCCGTGATATCCCACCCATCTTCCGGAGAACCAATTTGTCAGTGGAGTTCATTCTCGAAACACGAGGGCTGACCAAGGAATTCAAGGGATTCGTGGCGGTCAACAACGTGGACCTGAAAGTCCAGCGCGGGCATATCCATGCGCTGATCGGGCCCAACGGCGCCGGCAAGACGACTTTCTTCAACCTGCTGACGAAGTTCCTTATCCCCACGCGCGGAAGCATTGTCTACAACGGCAATGACATCACGTTTGAGCAACCCGCGCAGACCGCGCGGCGCGGCATCGTGCGGTCATTCCAGATCTCTGCGGTCTTCCCGCACATGACAGTCCTTGAAAACGTGCGCGCCGCCTTGCAGCGCAACCTCGGCACCTCGTTCCATTTCTGGAAAGCGGAAGACACGCTGTTTCACCTGCACGGCCGTGCCCGCGAACTGCTGGCCGAAGTGGACCTCAGCGACTTCGCCGACGAACTCACAGTGAACCTGCCCTATGGCCGCAAGCGCGCGCTTGAACTCGCCACCACGCTGGCGCTGGAACCCGAACTGATGCTGCTCGACGAACCCACACAGGGCATGGGCCACGAAGACGTGGACCGCGTGACGCAGCTGATCAAGAAAGTCTCGGCCGGCCGGACCATCCTGATGGTCGAGCACAACATGAACGTGGTGTCGTCGATCGCCGACCGCATCACGGTGTTGCAGCGCGGCGCCATCATTGCCGACGGGCCATATGCCGAAGTGTCAGCGAATCCGTTGGTGATCGAAGCTTATATGGGCACAGCGAACACCGAGCTTCAAGGGGCGCACTAGATGACCAAAGAGCTCCTCAAGATAGAAGACCTGCACGCTTGGTACGGCGAGTCGCACATCCTGCATGGTGTGAACCTCAGCGTCAACGAAGGCGAAGTGGTGACGCTGCTGGGCCGCAATGGCGCCGGCCGCACCACCACCATGCGCGCCATCGTCGGCATGACGGGTGCACGCAAGGGCTCCATCCGCATCAACGGTGAAGAAGCCATCAAGCTGGCGCCGCACAAGGTGGCGCGGCTGGGCGTGGGCTACTGCCCTGAAGAGCGCGGCATTTTCGCCAGCCTCTCGGCCGAAGAAAACCTGATGCTGCCGCCCACCATCGGCCCCGGCGGCATGAGCCTGGACGAAATCTACGCGATGTTCCCCAATCTCAAGGAACGCGCCAGCAGCCCCGGCACGCGCCTGTCCGGCGGCGAGCAGCAGATGCTGGCCGTGGCGCGCATTTTGCGTACCGGCGCGCGTCTCTTGCTGCTCGACGAAATTTCCGAAGGCCTGGCGCCGGTCATCGTGCAGAAGCTCGCCGAAATGATCCTCACGCTCAAGGCCAAGGGCTACACCATCGTGCTGGTGGAGCAGAACTTCCGCTTCGCCGCGCCGCTGGCCGACCGCTTCTACGTGATGGAGCACGGCCGCATCGTCAAGCAGTTTGCCCAGACCGAGCTGGCCGGAAACATGGGCATGCTGCAGGAGTACCTTGGCGTCTGACGCCGGGCATGCTGAATCCTTTTTAGTCCCCTCGATTTCCCCACACCCGGTTCACCCCTTCCATAACAGGAGACATCATGAAACTCAAAGCACTTGTTGCCGCACTCGCCCTAGGCCTCACCGGCACCGCTTTCGCACAGAACACCGGCCCGATCAAGATCGGCATCATCACCGACATGTCCAGCCTTTACGCCGACATCGACGGCCCCGCCGGTGCGGAAATGCTGAGGTGGGCCGTGCAGGATTTCGGCGGCAAGGTCCTGAACCGCCCTGTCGAGGTGCTGAGTGCCGACCACCAGAACAAGGCCGACGTCGCGTCGTCCAAGGCACGTGAATGGATCGACAAGGACGGCCTGCAGATGCTGATTGGCGGTACCAACTCAGGCACGGCACTGGCCATGTCCAAGGTCACCACCGAAAAGAAAAAACCGTTCCTCGTCATCGGCGCCGGCTCGGCCCGCCTGACCAATGAAGACTGCTCGCCTTACACCGTCCACTACGCGTACGACACGGTCTCGCTGGCCAAGGTCGCCGGTTCCGCGCTGGTCAAGGCCGGCAACAAGAGCTGGTACTTCCTGACCGCCGACTATGCGTTCGGCTACTCGCTCGAAGGCGATGCCTCCACCGTGGTCAAGGCCAACGGCGGCACCGTTGCCGGCACCGTCCGCCATCCGCTGAACGCCTCGGACTTTTCGTCTTTCCTGCTGCAGGCGCAGTCTTCCAAGGCGCAAATCCTGGCACTGGCCAATGCCGGCGGCGACTTCACCAACGCCATGAAGGCTGCCAAGGAATTCGGCATCGGCAAGACCATGAAGGTTGCCGGCCTGCTGGTGTTCATCAACGACGTGCACTCCCTGGGCCTGGCCAACACCGAAGGCCTGCAGCTGGCCGACAGCTGGTATTGGAACCAGGACGACGCCTCGCGCAAGTTCGCCAAGCGCTTCTTCGACAAATACAAGCGCATGCCTTCCAGCCTGCAGGCGGCCGACTACTCCGCCACCCTGAGCTACCTGAAGGCCGTGCAGACCGCCGGCACGACCGATTCCGACAAGGTCATGAGCACGCTCAAGGGCATGAAAATCGAAGACTTCTACAACAAGGGCCAGATCCGCGCCGACGGCCGCATGATCCACGACATGTACCTGTACGAAGTCAAGAGCTCCAAGGATTCGGGCACGCCATGGGACTACTACAAGACCATCGCCAAGGTGCCGGGCGAGCAGGCTTTCACCACGGTGGCCGAATCCAAGTGCTCGGCTCTCAAGAAGTAAAGCATCACTGCAACTGCGCAAACGTTGAACTGACGAAAAAACAAAAAACGGGGTAGAACGAGGGTTCGATCCAGCCGGTCATTTCGCAGAAATGCAGAATGACCGGCTGCTTCCTTCAAAGACCTTCGTGCTCCCGCCACAACTCACGGTATCGGTGTCCTGACAGGTTCCCATGGAAATTTTCGGTATTCCCCTGCAAGCGTTTATGGGCCAGCTGATGCTGGGCCTGGTCAATGGCGCCTTCTACGCCATGCTCAGCCTGGGGCTCGCGGTGATTTTCGGCCTGCTGGGCATCGTCAACTTTGCGCACGGCGCGCTCTACATGCTGGGCGCCTTCGCCGCCTGGATCATGCTGGACCAGTTCGGCATGAATTACTGGTTCGCGCTGGTGTTGGCGCCGCTGACGGTCGGCATTCTCGGTGTGATCATCGAACGGCTTTTCCTCAAGCATCTGTACAAGCTCGATCCGCTCTACGGCCTGCTGCTGACCTTTGGCCTGGCGCTGGTTCTCGAAGGCGTCTTCCGTGAAATTTACGGCGTCTCGGGCCAGAACTACAACGTGCCAGACCTGCTGGCCGGCTCCATGGACCTTGGCTTTATGCGCCTGCCGATTTACCGCGCCTGGGTGGTGGTGGTGTCGCTGGTGGTGTGCCTGGGCACCTGGTACCTGATCGAACGCACCCGGCTGGGCGCCTACCTGCGCGCCGGCACCGAAAACGCGCCGCTGGTGCAGGCCTTTGGCATCAACGTCCCCATGATGGTGATGCTCACCTACGGCGCGGGCGCCGCCCTGGCGGCCCTGGCCGGCGTGCTGGCCGCCCCCATCATCCAGGTCAACCCGCTGATGGGCTCCAACCTGATCATCGTGGTCTTTGCCGTCGTCGTGATCGGCGGCATGGGCTCCATCCTCGGCTCGGTCATCACCGGCCTGGGCCTGGGCATTGTCGAAGGCCTGACCCGGGTGTTTTATCCTGAAGCGTCCAACATCGTGGTATTCGTCATCATGGTCATCGTGTTGATGTTCCGGCCCGCCGGCCTCTTCGGAAAGGAAGCCTGACCATGAGCGCCCTCTCCACCAAAGCCGCCAACATGCTGCGCATCACTTACCTCGTCCTGCTGGCTTTTGCGCTGGCCGCACCCTTCCTGGGTCTCTACCCGGTGTTTGTGATGAAGCTGCTGTGCTTTGCGCTCTTCGCCTGCGCCTTCAACCTGTTGCTGGGTTTTACCGGCCTGCTCTCGTTCGGCCATGCCGCATTCTTCGGCTCTGCCGCTTATGTCACCGGCTGGTTCATCAAGTCGCAGAACTGGACTCCCGAACTGGCTCTGCTGGCCGGCGCGGTCGCGGCCGGGCTGATCGGCCTGCTGGTCGGGCTGGTGGCCATCCGCCGCCAGGGCATTTACTTTGCGATGATCACGCTGGCGATTGCGCAGATGGTTTATTTCGTCTGCCTGCAGGCGAGCTTTACTGGCGGTGAAGACGGCCTGCAAGGCGTGCCGCGCGGCAAGCTGTTCGGCCTGCTGCCGCTCGAATCCGACATCTCGCTGTATTACGTGGTGGTGGCGATTTTTGTGGCCTGCTTCCTGTTCATCTCGCGCATCGTGCACTCGCCCTTCGGCCAGGTGCTCAAGATGATCCGCGAGAACGAACCCCGCGCCATCTCGCTGGGCTACAACGTCGACCGCTACAAGCTGCTGGCCTTTGTGCTGTCGGCCGCGCTGGCGGGCCTGGCCGGGTCGATGAAAACACTGGTCATGGGTTTTGCCACGCTGTCGGACGTGCACTGGTCCATGTCCGGCGAAGTCATCCTGATGACCCTGCTGGGCGGCGTGGGCACTTTCTTCGGCCCGGTCATGGGCTCGGGCATCGTGATCGCGCTGCAGAACCTGCTGGCCGACAAGGTCGGCTCCTGGGTCACCGTCATCATCGGCGCGATCTTTGTGCTGTGCGTGCTGGCCTTCCGCAAGGGTGTGATCGGTGAATTGCAGGCCTTCCTCGAACGCCGCCGCGCCGCGGCCAAGGCTGCCGCGGCAAAACCCTGACCGGCAGGGCCGGGCGGCCGTCCCGTCCGACTGCTTTTAAAGCCCTTCAGTCGCTATTGTTTTAATAGCTGCTTGCGCTCGTCACCATTGGCTAACAGCCCCATTTCCCCAAAATCAGTTGCCACGGAACTCGCGCCGGTACATCGACGGCGAGGTTCCAAGCGTCGCCGCAAAGTGCTGCCGCAGGGAGACCGCCGAGCCGAATCCTGCGTCCTGGGCAATCTGCTCCATCGAGCGGCCGGTTGATTCGAGTTGCCGCTGCGCCAGCGCCAGGCGCTGGCTGGCCAGCCATTGGCCCACGGTGGTGCCGGTGATGTGCCGGAAATGCCGGGTGAAGGTGCGCCGGCTCATCAGGGCACGTGCTGCCAGCGTATCGAGGCTGTGGGGCTGTCGCAGGTTTTCCTGCACCCACGCCAGAATGGCCGACAGCCGGTGGTCGGAGCCGGTGGCCGGCAGGGGTTGCTCCACGTATTGCGCTTGCCCGCCCTGCCGCTGCGGCGCCACCACCATGCGGCGCGCCACCCGGTTGGCCGCTTCGGCGCCGAAGTCACGGCGCAGCAAATGCAGGCAGCAATCAATGCCGGCGGCCGTGCCCGCCGAGGTGAGCACATCACCGTCGTCCACATACAGCACATCGGGCTGCAGACTGACCTGCGGGTAGCGCGCGGCAAAAGCCGGCGCCAGCGCCCAGTGCGTGGCGGCGGGCCGGCCGTCCAGCAGGCCGGCCTCGGCCAACACAAAAGCCCCCAGGCACAGCCCGACAATGCGCGCGCCGCGCTTGTGCGCCGCACGCAAAGCCTTGAGCAGGGCTTCGGACGGCCGCTCCATCGGGTCCCGCCACGACGGCACCACCACGGTTTGCGCCTTGGCCAGCGCGCTCAAGCTGTGCTCTACCGCAATGGTGAAGCCGGCAGTCGTGCGCAGGCTGCCCGGCGTTTCGGCGCACACCAGCAGCCTGAAGCGCGGCAGATCGGGCCCTGAAAAATCATTGCCAAACACCATGCACGGCACGGAAAGATGAAATGGGCTGATGCCGTCAAACGCCACCACGGCGACCGTGCTGAGCTGGCTTGCGGTGCGTGACTTGATGCGTGACTTGCCGGCGGCCGGCATCTGTGGAAGTGCTTTTTTCGACATGGCCCGATTCTATCGAATATTGTCAATTGGGCCACTTTCCGGAAAACGTGTTGCGCCCAACAATCACACCATCAGCATCCGTTGATCACTTGATTCAGCAACAACCCGCAGGAGCAAACACATGGCCATCCAGAACTCAAAGCCCGCAGTACCACGCCGCGCCCTCGTCGTCATCGACGTGCAAAAGGAATACTTCAGCGGCGGCGGCCTGCTCATCGAATACCCGCCGGTGGAAAAAACACTGCCCAATATCGGCCGCGCCATGGACGCAGCGCGCGCAGCGGGCATTCCGGTGGTAGTAGTGCAACACAGCGAGCCGGCCGCGTCGCCGCTGTTCGCCAAAGGCTCGCCCTTGTGGGAACTGCATGAGACCGTGGCCAGCCGCCCGCGCGACCACTACGTTGAAAAATCCTGGCCCAGCGTCTACACCGGCACCGACTTCGGCGGATGGCTGGATAAAAACGGCATCGACACCCTCACCGTGATCGGCTACATGACGCACAACTGCGACGCTTCCACGATTTTTGAGGCCACACACCGCGGCCTGCATGTGGAGTTTTTGCAGGATGCGAGTGGCGCACTGCCGTATGCCAACGAGGCCGGCCGGGCCAGCGCCGAAGAAATCCACCGCGTGTTCAGCGTGGTGTTTCACTCGCGCTTTGCCGCTACTGGCTCCACCGACGCCTGGATCGCCGCGGTCCAGGCCGGCGGACGGCTGGAGAAGAACAACGTCCTCGCGTCGAACCGCGCGGCCATTGCCGGCCGGTAACAGGCAACTTTGCGTCGGCCCTCAGAGGCCGTCAGTCGAGAGCGCATGGTTTACGCGCTGCGGCACGACCAGTTGCCCATAGCCATCGGGCACAGCCTGGATGTGGATGATGGGCGCGCTGGACGTGACGCTGCCGAACAGCATGGCAAAAGCGGCATCAGCCGCATCGCGGCCGGTGGCAAACCGCACAAAACCCATGGGAATGGCGGTGCCTGACGGATCAAACAGGTACCAGCGATGGCCCAGGTAGACCTCGACATAGGCATGGAAGTCGGTGGGGCCGAGCGCGGGGTCGGCGCCGTAGTCAATTCCGGTGGCAAAGCGCGCCGGCAGGTTGAGGGCGCGGCACAGCGCGATCATCAAATGCGCGAAGTCGCGGCACACACCGACGCGCTCCACCACCGTGTCGATCGCCGAGGTGCTGCCATGCGAGCTGTTGGACTCGAAACTCACGCGCTGCTGCACCCACTGGCAGATGGCTTCTGCCCGACTGTAGCCTTGCTGCAAATGACCGAACTCGTTGGAGGCCAGCTTCTGCAGCCGGTCTGACTGGCAGTAGCGGCTCGGGTAGATGTAGGGCAGCACGGCACCGGGAAGCTGGCAGACCGGCACCTCGCCCAGCTCACCGGGCGCCGCTGTGTAGTGGTAAATGTCTACGGTGGCTTCATAGCGCACGCTCAGTGGGCCGGGCTGGGCCTGCAGGCGCAGGTAGCGGTTCCGGCTCGCCGGGTCGGTGTCGATGGTGAAGGGCACCGGCTGGCTGACCTGCAGGTTTTCGGCCTGCACGATCTGCTGCTGCGTGTGCGCCGCGTGGACGTTGAAGATGAAGTCGCCGCCCGGAGGCGCGACGTCGTAGTTGAGTTCGACGGAAAACTGGAGCCTGACCATGGATTCTTTCCTTGCCGTTGCGCAAGGGGCAGGCCTGGAGCAAGCCTGCCGCCGCGCAATCGTCAATCAATGAAGGGAGCCTCTCAGCGTAGCGCTCGCCGCAGGCGGGCACCTGCGCAAAAGCGCGCTGATCTGGTGTACCAGTCATTGTGGACCTCTTCGAGGCGGATACCGGCGATTTGCGACGGTTTGCGGCTTTGGCGTCCGCGATGAACACGCGGCGTCCGGCTTGCGGGTGGCATGGGCGCCTACACGTCAGGACTGCCGGCAGGGCCCAACCCTTCCTTTGCTATTAATTCAATAGCTGCTTGCGCCCGTCAGATATGGCCTGGAGGCCTATTTTTCTTGCAAATCCGGGTCAACGGCCCTCAGACTCGTCATCCAGCAGCCGCACTTTCACGCTTTTGCCCTTGACCCGCCCGGTGGACAGCTTGTGCAGGGCTTCGGCGGCAATCTCGCGGTTCACCGCCACATAGGTGGAGAACTCATTCACGTTGATCTTGCCGACCTGCTCGCGCGTGAAGCCGGCCTCGCCGGTCAGCGCGCCCAGCACGTCGCCGGCGCGGATTTTTTCCTTGCGACCGCCGACGATCTGCAGTGTCACCATGGGCGGCAGCAAGGGCTCATTGCTGGCGGGTGTCAGCTCGGTCAGTTTGTGCCACTCGGACTCCGCCTTTTGCAGCACCTCGATTTTCCCGACATAACCCATCTCGTCCATGCTGGCCAGGCTGATGGCCCAACCCTCTTCATCAGCGCGGCCGGTCCGGCCGATGCGGTGGATGTGCACCTCGGCATCCGGCGTCACGTCGACGTTGATGACCATCGCGAGTTGCGCAATGTCCAGGCCGCGGGCGGCCACATCGGTGGCCACCAGCACCGAGCAACTGCGGTTGGCAAATTGCACCAGCACCTGGTCGCGCTCGCGCTGCTCCAGCTCGCCGAACAGCGCCAGCGCGCTAAAACCCTGCTCTTTCAAATAGGCCACCAGTGCGCGGCACTGCGACTTGGTGTTGCAGAACGCCAGCGTGCTGGCCGGGCGAAAATGCCGCAGTACCTGCGCAACGGCGCCCAGGCGGGCTTCGTCATGGTCGCTGTCGGGCACCTGGTACCAGCGCTGCTGGATCTTGGTTTTTTCATGCTGCGCCTGGACCGTGATGGTTTGCGGCGTCTTCATGAACTGCTGGCTCAGCTTCGCAATGCCTTCGGGATAGGTCGCCGAGAACAGCAGGGTCTGCCGCTCTTTGGGGCACTGTTTGGCGACGGTGACGATGTCTTCGAAGAATCCCATGTCCAGCATGCGGTCGGCTTCATCGAGCACCAGGGTGTTCAGCGCCTCCAGGGTCAAATTGCCGCGCGCCAGGTGGTCCATGATGCGGCCGGGCGTGCCCACCACAATGTGCGCGCCATTTTCCAGGCTGGCGGTCTGATTGCGCAGCGGCACGCCGCCGCACAGCACCACCACCTTGGTGTTTTCCTCGGCCCGCGCCAGGCGGCGGATTTCCGTGGCGACCTGGTCGGCCAACTCTCGCGTGGGGCACAACACCATGGCCTGTATGGCAAAGCGCCGTGCATTGAGATTGGCCAGCAGAGGTATTGCAAAGGCGGCGGTCTTGCCGCTGCCGGTTTTGGCCTGGGCGATCAGGTCTTTGCCCAGCAGCGCCACCGGCAGGCTGGCGGCCTGGATGGGCGTCATGCTGAGGTAGCCGAGCTGCTGCAGGTTGGCCAGCACGGCGGCATTCAGGGGCAGGCTGGCGAAGTCGGTATTGCCGGCGGAAGAAGGGGAAGAAGGGGAAGAAGGGGAAGGAGAGGAGCTCATCCCCCATTATCGGTGCCGGGCCTTCAGCGGCCTGAACCTGGCTACATTTGCAGCCCATGGCCACCACCCCTCGCGAGTGCCAGGTCGCGCAACTGTGCGCCGTGCACTTCCGAAATGGAGGTCAGACCGAGCAGGCCCAGATCACGCTGGACTTCGTCGGCCAGGATGCGGATTGCATGGCGCACGCCCTCTTCGCCGGCGACGGCGGCCGCATAGTTGAACGGGCGGCCCACAAACACGAACCTGGCGCCGAGTGCGAGCGCCTTCAGGACGTCCGTCCCGCGCCGTATGCCGCTGTCCATCATGACCGGGAAGTCGGCGCCAACCGCCCGGACGACCTCGGGCAGCACGCGCAGCGGCGAGACCGTGCCATCGAGCTGGCGGCCGCCGTGGTTCGACACGATCAGGCCGTCGGCGCCCATGTCCCGCACCTTGCGTGCGTCCTCGTGGTTCATGATGCCCTTTACCACCAGGGTGCGCTTCCACTTGCGGCGGATGAGGGCCAGGTGCTCCCAGTCCAGGTGGTCCTTGGCGCCGAAGTCACGTGCCACCTGCGACGAGAGGATCGGAGCGCCACGGGTCGCATACGAGTTCTCGAAGTGCGGCATGCCGTGCGCCATCATCGTCCGCAGGAAGGTCCCGATCGTCCAGCGGGGATGAGTGAGCCCCTCCCACGCCAGGCGAAAGCCCGGTCGCAGGGGCGTGGAAAAGCCTGCACGGATGTTGTTCTCGCGGTTGGCGAGCACGGCAGTGTCGACCGTCAGCACAAGCGTCTTGACGCCCGCACGGTCGACGCGGTCGATCAACGCCTCGATTTTGGCGGTCTCGCCCGGCAGGTAAGCCTGGAACCAGGTCTCCGGGGCCGCGGCCATCACCTCTTCCAGCGGGATGAGTGAGGAGCCGCTCATGATCATCGGCACGCCCTCGGCCGCCGCTGCGCGGGCCTGCACGAGGTCGCCGCGATACGCGCTGAGCGCACTGATGCCCATAGGCGCGATACCGAACGGTGATGCGTAGCGCCTCCCCAGAAGGTCGACCGCCTGGCTGCGGCCGGACACGTTGCGCAGTACTCGCGTGACGAAACCGAACTCCGAGAACGCTGCGCGGTTATCGTGCAGCGAGGCCGAGTCTTCCGCTCCGCCGGCGATGTATTCAAAGAGCGGGCGCGGCAGGTGGAGCCGGGCGCCTGTCTCGAAATCCTGCAACGACAGGAATTTCCGCAAGCCCGGCGGCGTGGCGGGACGTGCTCCCGGCGACAGGCGCGTCACCCTCGGCACGGCCTCGGAAGAGACGAGTTGCGACATACAGAGATCAGTTCACCTGGATGTTTGCTTCGCGGATCACCTTGTCCCAAAGCCCGGTCTCCTTGCGGATCATGTCGGTGAGCTCGGCCGCATCCGCAAGCTCGATGTCGACCCCCTGTTCTTCGAAACGCCTGGCCACCCCAGGGTCGAGCGACGCTTTCTTCATCGCCGCGTAGAGGCGCGCGACGACGGGCGCCGGCGTTCCATTGGGCGCGAAGATGGCATTCCAGCTCTTGTAACCAAAGCCGCGAACGGTGTTCGAAATCAAGGGGATCCCCTTCAGAGGTGCTGCGGCGCTGGGAGCGGTGAGGCCGACGACGCGCAGCGAGCCGTTCTGGGCCATGCCGGTGAACGAAGGCATGGTTCCGAACATCGCATGGATCTGGCCGGAGACAAGGTCCGTGGTCGCCGCCGAAGCCCCGCGGTACGGCACGTGCTTGATGTCGATCTGCGCGGCGCGCGCGAACAGTTCCGTGCCGAGGTGAGCCAATCCCCCGATGCCCGCAGAGCCGAAGTTCAGTTGGCCCGGATGTGCCCTGGCATACGCAACCAGCTCCGCGATCGTCTTGAACGGCATCTTCGCCGTCACCACCAGCACGTGTGGTGCCGTGGCGATCATCCCCACCGGCGAGAGCTGGGCCAGAATGTCCACGCGCGGCTTCTGCAGCAGGGGTTGTGCCGTGATGTTGCCGGAGGCGGCGAAGAGCAGCGTATGGCCATCGGCCTTCGAGCCTGTCACCTTCTGCATGGCAGGCACGCCGGCGCCGCCGCCGGCGTTCTCGATGATGAAAGGCTGTCCCAGAGCGGCGCTCATGGCCTGGGCCAGATCGCGGCCAAGGACGTCCGTCGCGCCACCGGCGGCGAATGGAATCACCATCCGGGTCGAAACCGAAGAGGCGCCCTGCGCCCGGGCGCCGAACGCGGCGATTACAGCCGCCGAAGCAAGGAAGCTGCGACGCCTGGCGTGCATGTTTGTCATGGAACGTGTCTCCTGGATCAAGGAGCGCATGATCCGAACAAAGATACAGGATGGGCAATGCGTTACGCCTGACGTAACGGTGCGCGGGCTTGAATACAATCCGGCCATGCCGCAAGAGTCCAGGTCCAAGCCGACGCATGCCACGCCGAAGCGGCTTCTCGCGGACGGGCCGGAGGGAACCTCGACGCGTCCAGGCGACGAGAACGTCACGGCCGTGGCGCGTGCGCTGGCTATCCTCACTGCCTTCGAAGGTGACGAGCTCTTTCTCCCGCTGGCGGAGCTCGCACGCCGTACCAGCATGCACAAACCCACTGTGCTGCGGCTTGCGCGCACGCTCGCTGCAGCCCGATTCCTCGTCAGGCGCGAAGACGGTGCGTGGCGGCTCGGCCCCGCAGTAGGCTGGATGGGCTCCCGCTACCAGGCGCAGTTCGACCTCGACTCCGCCATCGAACCCATCCTGCGCCAGCTTGGTACGGCCACGGGAGAAAGCGCTTCGTTCTTCGTCTTCGAAGGCAACCTGCGCAGCTGCCTGATGCGTTGCGAGGGAACGGCAGGTGTTCAGAGCCAAATTCGCTCCGGCGAGGTTTTTCCCCTGGACCGCGGATCCGCCGGCCGGGTGATTCTGGCCGCCCTGGGCGAACCGGGTGATCTCAATGAGCGCATCCGCCGATGCGGTTTCCACATCACCCGCGGCGAGCGGAACTCGAAAATCGCGAGCGTCTCCGCGGCCGTGCGCGGACGCCATGGCGCCGTGCTGGGCTCTGTCAGCACGGCGGGTCCGGTAGAACGACTGACGGGTGCGGTACTCGCGCGTTACGCGCCCGCCACGGTTCTGGCGGCGAAGCAGCTCGGGCAAGCGCTCGGCGCCATGCCTTCCACGGCACTGCGGGCAACCTGGCATCCGTGATCTGCGTCGCAAACGACGCGAAATATCACCCGGGCGCACCTGATGTGATGCGTTGTCCTGTGCAGCCCGCGAAAAAACGCAATCTCATCGATGAAGGAATACAGGCTGCCGCTTCTCCACAAACGCTGCCGTTCCCTCCCGTGCATCCTGCGAGGCCGCCGCGATCATGAACTGCGCGGCCTCGATCGCCAGGCCTTCGTCGATGGAAACATTCAGGCCCCGCGTCACCGCACGCAAGGAGGCCGTCACCGCCACGGCGGAGTTTTCGGCGATGAGGTCGGCCATTCGCAGGCACGCCGGAAGCAGGTCATGGGCCGGCACCACATGATTGATGAGGCCTATCAGCAGGGCTTCCTCGGCACTGATGGCGTCGCCGGTCAGGATCATTTCGTTGGCGTGCTTGCGGCCTATGTGGCGGGGCAGGCGCTGCGTGCCGCCAAAGGGCGGCGGAAAGCCCAGCCGGATTTCGGGCTTGGCAAAGCTGGCGTGTTCCGCCGCGATGGCCAGACTGCAGGCTTCCATGGTTTCGCAGCCTCCGCCGAAGGCCATGCCGTTGACGGCCGCGATGATGGGCTTGGGGTAGTTTTCGATGCGCCTGGTCATGGCCTGACCACGCATCACGAAGTTGCGCCACGCTGCCTCGGGCGAGGAGGCGATGTCCGGCGCAAAGCCCGCAATGTCGGCGCCCGCACTGAAGGCTTTATCGCCCTGCCCCGTCAACACCAGGCAGCGCACGCTGTCGTCGCGCTCCAGGGCGTTCAGCCTGTCCATGAGCTCATCGATCAGGGCGTAGTTCAGTGCGTTCAGTTTCTCGGGCCGGTTCAGGGTCAGTATCACGTGTTGCCCGCGGCGCTCAGTTTCTATCAGCATGGGGTCTCCTCAGGTTTTCGGGCAATAGCGTCGGGGGATACGAATGACAACACACCGCAACCGCGCGGGGCACCCACAAAATAAGTCGCAGCTTGCGGCGTGACAAAGGACTGGCCGTTCTCCAGCACCACGTCGCTGTCCCGGCGACCAGCCAGCGCATCGCTGGTGATCCAGAGGCAACCCCCAGTGCAGGCCAAAACCTGGCCGCGCGGCAAGCGCAAGGGTTTGGGGATGGACCCGAGCTTCAGCGGGGTCTGTGGAGTTTGTAGGATTTGCAGGGCATGCATGGCGGACTCCTTGAAAAGTGTGGTTTGATTCTTCTTTGGAACCGGTCCGCGCGGCCGGATGGTTTGTCATACGGGGTATTCCAATCATTCATGCCATGCTGAACAGCCCTTCCACCAGCGCATTGCGCGCCATGTCGCTGGATGCCATTCGCGGCTTCGAATCCGCCGCGCGGCACCTGAGCTTCACCGCTGCCGCCGAAGAGCTGTGCATCACGCAGTCGGCCGTGAGCAAACAGGTCAAAAGCCTGGAAGATGCGCTGGGCACAGCGCTGTTCCTGCGTGGCGGCAAGGGCCTGAGCCTGACGCCGCAAGGCCGCGAACTTTATGAGGCGGCCCGCGCCGCACTGGCGCAGCTGGCCTCGGCCGTGGACCGTCTGCTGGCGGTGGACAGGGTGTCGGTGTCAGTCACCACCACGCCCTCCTTCGCCGCACTGTGGCTGGCTCCCAAGCTTGCCAAATTCCAGTTACTGGAGCCTGCCATCGATGTACGCGTCGATGCCACAGAAACGCGTGTCAACCTGGAGCGCGAAGGCATGGACCTGGCCGTGCGGCTCTACCCCGTGCTGCCGGGCGGCGAAGACCCGCCACCCCTGCTGCAGGAGCAGGCCCTGCTGGTGGCGGCGCCGGCCGTCGCGACGCGCATTCGTAACGCCGCCGACATCACGGCCACACCGCTACTGGTCTATTACGACCCGGCCACACGTTTCCCCTGGATGTCGTGGCCGGACTGGTACGGGCGCCTGGGCTTGAAACAATCGGCGCAACAGCCGTGCCTGTATTTTTCGCAGTACGAGCATGTGTTGACCGCGGCCGTGCAAGGCGCCGGCATTGCAATAGGGCGCACGCCGCTGGTGCTGCCGCTACTGCGCAGCGGCCAGCTCACGGTCGTCTTGCCCGGCGAGACGGTCGCGGGTTTGGGCTACCGTATTGTGACCTCAGCCCACAGCGCGGAGCGGCCCGCCGTGCAGAAGTTTCGCGCCTGGCTGGAGCGCGAACTCGCGCTGGAAGCGATAGGCTAAGCCCAGGCGCCGGTAGCTTCCAGCACCGGGGAGAGTTCCGCCTCGCCCCAGCGCAAGGGCAAGGAAGATTCCACCAACCGCATGGACTGCACCTTGAAACGCATCAGGCGCTGCGCACCGGCGAAGGACTGCACCTCGGGCCCGTCCCAGATGATGTCGGCCGTGACGGCCAGGTACAGCAGATCGCCGGTGTCGAAGTCGATGAACAGCAGGCCGGCGCGCGAGTTGACCACCAGGTTACCCAGGGTGTTGAAGAAGTAGTTGCCGACGAAGTCCGGCACGGTCAGGGTGCCGTCGGCGTCCACGCGCACAAAGCCGGGCTTGCCACCGCGGTGCGACACGTCCACGCCGCCGGCGCGGCCGGCTTGCTCACCGTTGCCCGCATAGGCGGTAGCGATGAACAGGGTGTCGGCCTGCTCGATCATGCGGCGGGCCGCTTCGTTCAGTTGCGCCGACGCGTGCACCACCGGCCCGGCTGAAGACGTGGAGCGCTCCGCGTACACCGGCTCGCGTGCCTGGATGTATTTGGGGCAGTTGCCGAAACTCTGGCTCAGCTCCACCGCGAAGCCCGAGGCACTCACGCCGCGAACGATGCCGTTCATGCGGTTGCGCCTGCGCGTGTGCGGCTCTATGCCCAGCAGGCCTATCGCGGCGCCATCTGCCAGCGTGCCTTGCAGGGGATCACCTGCGAGCGGCTGGGCGCGCAGCACCAGGTGATGCGCATCGGGCGAGTGGATAAACCCCGGCGGCTGGGCCAGCACCGAGGCCCAGGGCTGGCCGCTCGCGTCCACCGTGCCGGCGACCACAAAAGGCAGCTGCTCAAAAAACTCGCGGTGCTGGTCGGGCATGAAGTCGCGGATTACGCGCGGGCCGATTTCCGCCATGCGCGCACGCACGGCCGTGCCCACGCGCGCTTGCACGGCGCGCTCACCCTCGTGGAAAGTGGCGGTGCTCATGCGGCCAGCCCTATCGGCGTCCTGACCATGGGCACAAAGCGCGGCAAGGCCTCGATGCGGGCCAGCCAGGCGCGTATGCGCGGGTAGGCATCCAGCGAGACCTTGCCCTCGGGCGCATGGGCCGAATAACTGTAGTTGGCGATGTCGGCCAGGGTGGGCGTGCTGCCCGCAAGGAAGGCGGACTGGCCCAACTGCTGCTCCATCACCGCAAACAGGGCGTGGGCGCGCGCAATCGCCTCCGGGTTCTCCGGCCGCTTGAACAGCTGGATAACGCGCGCAGCGGCCGGGCCGAAAGCGAGCTGGCCGGCCGCCACCGAGAACCAGCGCTGCACCGCGGCGGCAGCCAGCGGGTCGCGCGGCAACCACTGGTCGGCGTCCGGCGCGTAGCGCGCATTGAGGTACACCAGGATGGCGTTGGAATCGGCCAGCGTGATGTCGCCGTCCTGGATCACCGGCACCTGGCCGAAGGCATTCATGGCCAGAAAGGCCGGCGTCTTGTGCGCCCCGGCGGCCAGGTCGATCTCGATAGCCTCAAAGGGCAGACCCAGCAACGAGAGGAACAACTCCACCCGGTGCGAATGGCCGGAGACGGCGAAGCGGTACAGACGTATGGGGTTGGCAGGTACGGCTTTGGCGGTGGGGGTGCTCATGGTGGTCTTTCAGTGGATTGCAGAAAAGGTCTGTCGATGACGGATTCTGTTTGATCCATTAATTTGAATAAATACCTTGATTGGCATTTAACTAATCCATTTTTCGGATTAATTGTCACAACAGGCGTAGCATGTCACCCATGGACAAACTACGGGCCATGCAGGCATTCATTCACATTGCAGAACAGGGCAGCCTGACCGCCGCCGCGCAGGTCATGGAATCGTCATTGCCCGCCATGGTGCGAATGCTGGCCGGCTTCGAGGCGCAACTGGGCGTGCGTCTTTTCAACCGTACAACACGCCGCATCTCACTCACCGAGGAAGGCCGGCGCCACCTGGAAAGTTGCCGGCAGGTGCTGGCCACACTCGCGGACGCAGAAGCTGCGCTGACGGCCGACGCGGCGGAACCTGCCGGCCACCTGACCATTACCGCGCCCATGCTGTTCGGGCAGATGCACGTGGCGCCTGCCGTCACGCGCTTTGTGCAGCACTACGACAAGATGCGCTGCTCCATGGTGCTGCTGGACCGCGTGGTGAATCTGCTCGAAGAAGGCATCGATGTGGGCATACGCATCGGCGAGCCCGAAGACTCCAGCCTGGTGGCGCAAAACATTGGGCACATCCGGCGCCTGGTGGTGGCGAGCCCGGCCTGGCTGCGGCGCCACGGTGTGCCGAAACACCCGCGAGAACTGCTCAGCGCCAACTGCGTGCGTGTGACCGGCCATGCCCCCACGTGGGGGCCGTTCAATGTCCAGGGCCGGCAGCTGCGACTGGCGGTCAGTGGTAATCTGGAGTTCAACCAGATCGCACCGGCCGTGGCGGCCTGTGCAGCGGGGGCGGGCTTTGGGTCTTTCTTCTCTTACCAGGTGGCGCCGTTTTTGCAGGCAAAACAATTGCGTATCGTGCTGGAGGATTTTGAGCCGCCACCCCGGCCCATCAATGTGGTCTATCCGCACGCCCGGTTGCTGCCCATGCGCACCCGGGTGTTCATTGAATGGATGAAAAACGAACTCCGGGAATTCCAGTCCTGAAAACGCCGGATACAACGGATACAAGGAAGAAGGAACACAGCGCATGCAGACTTTTGATTTTGACCTTTTCGTGATCGGCGGCGGCAGCGGCGGTGTGCGCGCCGCGCGCATGTCGGCCCAGCGCGGCGCCCGTGTGGGACTGGCCGAATTCGCTGCGATGGGCGGCACCTGCGTGAACGTGGGCTGCATTCCCAAAAAGCTCTACAGCTATGCGGCCCACTACGGCGACAGCTTTGAAGAGTCGCGCGGCTTCGGCTGGGTCGGCGAGGCGCCGGTGTTTGACTGGGACACGCTCAAGGCCAACCGTGCCCGCGAGATTTCGCGGCTTAACGGCATTTATGTGCAGCTGCTTGAAAGCGCCGGCGTGCAGATCATCACCGGCTGGGCACGGCTGCTTGACGAGCACACCGTCGAGGTCGACGACAAAAAATTCACGGCCAAAAGCATCCTGGTCTCCACAGGCGGTACCGCCACAGTGCCTGCCGTGCCGGGACGCGAGCATGTGGTGACCTCGGACCACATGTTTGACCTCAATCCCTTCCCGAAGCGCCTGCTGGTGGTGGGCGGCGGCTACATCGCCTGCGAATTTGCCTCGATCTTCAATGGGCTTGGCTCACAAGTCACCCAGGTGCATCGTCGCGACATGCTGCTGACCGGTTTTGACGATGATGTGCGGCGCTTCATTGCCGCCGAGATGAGCAAGACCGGCATCACCCTGCAGCTGGGCGCAGAGATCGCGGCTATCGCCAAAACCGCCACAGGCCTGCAGGTAACGCTCAAGGACGGCGGCGGCCTGGAGGTGGACACCGTGCTCTACGCCACGGGCCGGATTCCCAATGCGAATGGCATCGGCCTTGAAGCTGCCGGCGTGGCCGTCAACGCCGCAGGTGCGATCCAGGTCAATGCGCACTACCAGACCTCGGTGCCGTCCATCTATGCGCTGGGCGACGTGACGGCGCGCATGCAGCTGACACCGGTAGCGCTGGGCGAAGCCATGGTGGTGGTGGACCAGCTCTTTGGCCCTGCCGCCGGCAAAAAACCGCGCAACATGAGTTATGAGTTTGTGCCGACGGCCGTCTTCACCCATCCCAACATCGGCACGGTGGGTTATTCAGAGGCCGATGCGCGCGCAAAGTTCGGCAAGGTCACGGTGTTCCGCGCCGACTTCAAGGCCCTCAAGCACACGCTGAGCGGCAGCACCGAACGCACGCTCATGAAGCTGCTGGTCGAAGACGCCACCGACCGCGTGGTCGGCCTGCATATGGTGGGGCCGGACGCCGGCGAAATCGTACAGGGCTTTGCCGTCGCCATGAAGGCCGGCGCGACCAAGGCAATTTTTGACGGCACCATCGGCATCCACCCAACCGTCGCCGAGGAATTCGTGACGATGCGCGAACCGGTCAAGGACTGATTTCAGGAAATATTAATCCGCGTCCGGGTCTTCGGGCGTGTCTGAATCCGGCTCACGGTCTTTCAGGCGTTCGTCGAGGCGCTGACGGATGGTGCCGGCCTCTCCGAGGAACTGCGTCAGGGGCACAGCCGGCGCCATGCGCAGGGATGGCGGGTAGAGGGTGGACATGTAGAGCTTGTTGGACAGCCGCTTGTTCTGCAGCCAGTTGGTGCCCAGCATGGCAACGATGCCCAGCACGGTCACGCCGGCCACCAGCCCCGCCAGTCCACGGCGGCGCTGCGGGACGATGACCGTCAGGTGCACATAGACGGCCGCAGCCGCCCCCAGCAACAGCAGCGGCACTTCAAAGCGCGCCAGGCTTTCCAGCGAGAACATGAAAGCCAGCAGGCCGGCCAGCGTGGCAACCAGCTGTATCGCCACCGAACTGGTGCAGGCAATACGGACATGGCGCCAAAACTGGAGGTGGCCGGTAAACAGCTTGGTGGCCAGGGCCCACAGCCCCGCCCACACGGTGATCGCCATGGCCACCGCCGCCATCAGGCCGGGCAACTGCCGCGCCAGCTGGGAAGGCTCGGTCAGGGTCAGCCACGACTGCCCCACCACCAGGGCCAGCATGGCGGCCAATGCCAGCAGGGTCCAGCCGGTCGTGCGCCACGGAAAGTGCGGTAGCCGCTCTTCAGCGGCTACCGGCGCTTCCGCCAGGCGCAGCCCCAGCTTCAGCCGGCCCAGGGTCAGGGCCTCGCCGGCAGGCCAGCTGAACTGCGTGCCCTGGCCATGCAGCGTCCGGTTCAGCGCGACACCATTGACCGTGTCCAGCACCTGCACCATCACTTCGCCTTCCGGCGTGCGGTCTATGCGCAGGTGTTCAGCGGCCACATGGCCGTCATCCAATACCAGGTCGGCGGTGAGTGCGCGGCCCACGGTAACGGGCCAGTGCCGCACGTCAAGGCGGCCCACCAGTGCACCGTTGCGGTCGGTGGCCTGCAGCAGGGCAAGATTGCCGGCGCTCATGGTGCGGCCTCCCATTTAAAACCGCCCAGGTAATGCGCCACCAGCTTGAGGCCGTTGTCAAAACTTACGCCCTGCGCATCCATGCGCCCTTGCACACCGCGTGTGGACTGGTTGACGGACATGGTCAGCACCGACACATCGTAGAGGCCCGGCAGCTTGCGGTAAGCACTCATGCACACCACGGCGCGCATGGGCATGCCGCCCGTTTCGACGAAGCGTTCGGAGCACTCGGCCGCCGTGGCCTTGCGTGAACCCCGGGTAGAGAAGTACTCATTGCCGAAACTTTGCGAGTACATGACGGCAAAACGCAAGGGGCCCAGCTTGGGCGCGTTGTAGGCTTCGTAGCGCAGGCGGATGTAGCCGGTGTTGAAATCGCCCGCGAACACGTGGCTGTCAATCTGGCAGTCGGTGCGCTCCAGGTCAAACGCCTTGAAGTCGGGCTCGCGTCCGCGGCCCCAGCAGCGGGCCAGGGAATCTTCGGGCACGGGCACGCTGTAGCCGCCATGTTTTTGCGCGGTGAGCGGCACCGCGGTGAACTTTTGCGTCAGCAGGGCCTGGTGCTCGCCCAGCTGGCGCGCCACCTCGGCATGTGCCGGTTTGGTGATGGGCTTGGCCGAAGCGGCCTTTGCCAACAATGCCTGGGCGAATTCGGCAGGGATCAGAAAACTCAGCAGGTCGCCGTCCAGCCGCTTGGATACGTTGATACCGACCACCTGGCCGGCATCGTCCAAAGCCGGGCCGCCGCTCATGCCGGGGTTGAGCGCGCCGCCGAAAAAGATGCGTGGGTAAAAGCTGCGCTGCACGAGGCCGTTGTAGGTGCCCTCGGTTACGGCAAACCCGATATCCAGTGGATTGCCCAATGAATAAATGCGTTCGCCGCGTGCCAGCGGCCTGTCCGCGCCGCGAAAAGCCAGCTGCGGCATTCCTGTAGCCGGCGTTTTCACGCGCAGCAGCGCCAGGTCGTTGCGCACGTCAAAGGCGAGCAATTCAACCTCGGCCTCCTTGCCGTCCACCGGCACGTAGACGCCGCGATAGCGCTCGGGCTCCAGCGCCAGCTGGCTGGCCACATGGAAGTTGGTGATGATGAGCCCGTTCGCAGACACAAAAAAGCCCGAGCCCACACTGGCCTGGGTGTTGGAGTTGCGCAGCAGGGTGCGGATCTGCACCAGTTTGTCGCGCGTGGTTTCATAGGCACGCTGGGCGTCGCGCGATATCTGGGCTGGTGCGGTGGCCGGCGCCTGTGGAGCGCGGCCTGGTGCCGGGGCCTGCGCCTGGGCCACCTGCAGGCACAGGGCACCGAGCAAGACTGCCGCCAGTTCGCGCAGGTGCCCCGAAGGGTTGTGGTGTTTCATCAGGGCATTCTAGGGTGTGCCGCGGCACTTGCCGCACAATGATGTGCATGCGCTGCGGTGCTACGCTTTGCCGAAAACCACCTGCTGTAACTTCACCATAAAAACAAGGCTTTTTTCATGCCCTATCTGCCGCCTTTCATAGCCCCGACCCGCTACAGCGACCCGGCCGCCGCACTGGCGCAGGTTCGCGCCATTTATGACCAGCAGATTTCCCACCTGCGCGATGCAATGCAGCGCTACGTGGCCGGCGAAACCCTGCCCGGCCATGTGCGCGCCTGCTACCCTTTCGTGCGCATCCATACCGACACCGTGGCCCGCGCCATCCTGGAGACGCCCGACATCTCGCAGCTGAGCTTTGGTTTTGTGGCCGGGCCCGGCCGCTTTGAAACCACGCTGACCCGGCCCGACCTCTACGGCAACTATTACCTCGAACAGTTCCGGCTGCTGATGCAGAACCATGATGTGGAGCTGGAAATAGGCACCAGCACGCAGCCCATCCCCATCCATTTCTCGTTTGCGGAAAACGACCATATTGAAGGCAATATGGATGCAGCCCGCCGCATGCTGATGCGCGACGTGTTCGACCTGCCCGACCTGGCCGCCATGGACGACGGCATTGCCAACGGCACCTACGAACCCCTGCCCGGCGAGCCGCAGCCGCTGTCGCTGTTCACCGCGGCGCGCGTCGACTATTCTCTGCAGCGCCTGCGCCACTACACCGGCACCTCGCCGCACTGGTTCCAGAACTTCGTGCTGTTCACCAACTACCAGTTCTACATCGACGAGTTCGTGCGCCTGGGCCATGAAGCCATGGCCGACCCGGACAGCGAGTACACCGCCTTCATCGAGCCCGGCAACGTGGTGACCCGGCGCGCCGGCCTGCCCGCCGAGGCCGGCGACGAGCTTGGCGTGCAGCCGCCCCGCCTGCCGCAAATGCCGGGCTACCACCTGCTGCGCGCCGATCGCACCGGCATCACCATGGTCAACATCGGCGTGGGCCCGGCCAATGCCAAGAACATCACCGACCACATCGCCGTGCTGCGTCCGCACGCCTGGATCATGCTGGGCCACTGCGCCGGCCTGCGCAACAGCCAGCAGCTGGGCGACTATGTGCTGGCCCACGGCTATGTACGCGAAGACCATGTGCTGGACGAAGAGCTGCCGCTGTGGGTGCCGATCCCGGCTCTGGCTGAAATCCAGGTCGCACTGGAAAAAGCCGTGGCCGATGTGACCCACGCCGTCGGCCCCGACCTCAAGCGCATCATGCGCACCGGCACCGTGGCTTCCACCGACAACCGCAACTGGGAGCTGCTGCCCGGCAACCAGCCGCAGCGCCGCTTCAGCCAGAGCCGCGCCGTGGCGCTGGACATGGAAAGCGCGACGATTGCCGCCAACGGCTTTCGCTTTCGCGTGCCCTACGGCACCCTGCTGTGCGTGAGCGACAAGCCGCTGCACGGCGAGATCAAGCTGCCCGGCATGGCCAACCATTTCTACCGCGAGCGCGTCGACCAGCACCTGCGCATCGGCATACGCGCCATCGAGCTGCTGCGCGCCGAAGGCATCACGCAGCTGCACAGCCGCAAGCTGCGCAGCTTTTCGGAAGTCGCGTTCCAGTAGGTCCGCCGATTGCTATACTTTTGGTAGCTGCTTGCGCTCGTCCCTATTGGCTTGCAGCCTTATTTTTTGTAAACATACCTGCCCATGGAAAATCTTTCACCGCTTGTCCCTGTCACTGAAGCCAGCCATGGCGTTGTGATCGACCTGATCTACGCAGGCACCAACAACTTCACCGGCCAGGTGATTTATGACAGCCCGCTGTGCTTCCTGCATCCGCAGGCAGACGCCGGCCTGCGCAAAGCCATCGCGGCCGCGAAAGACATGGGCTTTCAGCTCAAGATTTTTGATGCCTTCAGGCCGCAGGAAGCGCAGGAGGCACTTTGGGCCGTGGCGCCCAACCCCGCCTACATCGCCGATCCGGCCAAAGGCTCCAACCACACGCGGGGCGTGGCGCTTGATGTCACGCTGCTGGCGCCGGGCGGGCAAGAGCTGGACATGGGCACACCGGTCGACACCATGACGCACGGGTCCCATCACTTTCACACGGCACACCCTGTGGCCGTCCAGGTCAACCGCATGCGGCTGCTCACGGTCATGCTGGAAGCAGGCTTTGTGCACCACCCCAACGAATGGTGGCACTACCAGTTGCCGGACGCCAAAAGCTTTCCGCTGATCGACAGCCATGCTTTCATGCGCTGCGTGGGCGAGGGCGGGCAGCCCACCCGGCTCAAGGCCGCCTGAGCTCGCCGGCCTGATCGGCAGGAGGGCCGGCAGCCGGCAGCTCCGCCTGCTCCCGCGGCTCGGCTGACTCCGTGCGCACCAGCGGCAAATGCTGCGGGTATTCGCGCTGCATGACGTCCACCAGCGCCTCGCGCACCTTGCAGCGCAAGTCCCAGTTCAGGCTGGAGTTGGCGGAGGTCACCAGCACCCGCAGCTGCATGCTGCGCTCGCCTGATTCCACCACCTGCAGCAGGCACAGCCGCTTGTCCCACTCGGGCGCCTCCTCGCAAGCGCGCCGCGCCGCGTCGCGCAACGGGTCCAGGGGCATGCGGTAATCGACCCAGAGAAAGACCGTGCCGATGATCTGCGCACCGGTGCGCGTCCAGTTCTGGAAAGGGTTTTCAATGAACCACTGCAACGGAACGATCAGGCGCCGCTCGTCCCAAATCTTCAGCACCACATACGTGCCGGTGATCTCCTCCACCCGGCCCCATTCGCCCTGCACGATCAGCACGTCGTCCAGGCGGATGGGCTGCGCCAGCGCCAGCTGCAGCCCGGCAATCAGGTTGCTGAACACAGGCCGCGCCGCGATACCGATCACCAGCCCCGCCACACCCGCCGAAGCCAGCAGGCTGGCCCCGAACTGGCGGGCGCCGGGAAAGGTCATCAGCATCAAGGCCAGCCCCGTCAGCAACACGATGAACATGGCAGTGCGCGCCAGCATGCGGGTCTGCGTATGGATGCGGCGTGCATTGAGGTTGTCCTCCACATCGACCGGGTGCAAGCCGATCACACCCAGCGCGGCCCCGCGCGCCGCGCGCATGCCCGCCCACGTCAGGGCGGCGAGCAGCAGCAGGCCATTGGCATGGCGCACTCCGTTGATCAGTGGAAAGGTATCCGGCGCGCTGTGCCAGACGATCTGCAGGGCGATCAGGGGCAGCAGCACCTGCACCGGAGAGCGGCATTGCTCGGCGACCCGGGCCATCACAGGCATGGAACGCGTCAGCCGCAGGACAACGACAGCGCCTATGGTGTGCGCCACCAGCGCCAGAACGATGCTGATGCCGGCTGCCAGCAAGACGTGCAGCGAAGAGTCGTCCGCCCAGGAGATGAGTTCAGCGAAGTTCATGCTGCCGCTCCTTTGCTTTCAACATGCATCAAGCTTTCGGCACCCGGGGGTTGACCCGGGACGCAGCCAGCTTGGCGTTGCGGCGCGCCACCTCCACGTCGGCATCAAAAGCCAGCGCCACGCCCATGCGGCGTTTGACAAAACTCTCGGGCTTGCCGAACAGCCGGATGTCGCTGTTGGGCACACGCAGCGCGTCGGCCACGCCGTCGAACACAATGCCCTTCGCATCGACACCGCCATAAATCACGGCACTGGCGCCCGGGCTCTTGAGCGCGGTGTTGACGGGCAGGCCCAGGATGGCGCGTGCATGCAGCTCAAATTCGTTTTGCCACTGGGTGCACATCGTCACCATGCCGGTGTCGTGCGGGCGCGGGCTGACTTCGCTGAACCAGACGTCCTCGCCCTTCACAAACAGTTCAACCCCAAAAAGGCCCAGCCCCGAAGGTTTGCCGTCAAAGCCCAGCCCCAGGTTATCCGTGACGGCCTTGCAGATGTCGCGGCATTTTTTCAATGCGTTAGGCCGCATGGGGTGCGGCTGCCAGCTTTCCACGTAGTCGCCGCTGACCTGGATGTGGCCGATGGGCTCGCAGAAATGCGTTTCAATGGTTCCGTCGGCACCCATGGCACGCACGGTGAGCTGCGTGATCTCGTAATCAAAATCAATAAACCCTTCAACGATCACCCGGCCGTGGCTGACACGGCCGCCGGCCATTGCGTAGTCCCAGGCTTTTTGGACGTCTTCAGGACCGGAGATTTTGCTTTGGCCCTTGCCCGACGAGCTCATCACCGGTTTGACGACACAGGGGTAGCCGGTGGTGCCGTCGATGGCGGCCTGCAGCTCTTCCAGCGAATCACAAAACTTGTAGGGGCTGGTCGGCAGGCCCAGGGTTTCGGCGGCCAGGCGGCGTATGCCTTCGCGATCCATGGTCAGGCGCGCGGCACGCGCCGTCGGGATCACGCGCACCGCACCGGCCGCTTCGAGCTCTTCGAGCATGGGTGTGGCAATCGCTTCGATCTCCGGCACCACCAGGTCGGGCTTTTCTTTTTCAATCAGCGCCTTGAGCTGCGCCGGGTCGCTCATGGTGATGGTGCGCGCATGGTGGGCCACCTGCTGGCCCGGCGCGTTGTCATAGCGGTCGGTGGCGATGGTTTCAACGCCCAGGCGCTGCAGGGCAATCAGTACTTCCTTACCCAGCTCGCCGGAGCCGAGCAGCATGACTTTGGTGGCGTGCGGGGAAAGGGGGGTTCCGAAGGTGGTCATAAGCGCTGAAGATAAAGGATGGGAGAGTGAGAACGGGAGAACGAAAGCCGTAGAACAGGCGCCGCTAGGACTTACTTTACTGCAGAGGGTCGGCGCTGACGGGTAGGACATCGCCCCTCATGCCGGCGTTGCGCCCCTTGCCCCTGCAAACCACCAGCCCATTGCAATCAGATGATAATTATTCTCAATTAGAACGATTCAACCTGGCGGCACGCGATGTGCCCCCCCCTGAAAGACACCATGTCCACAACGCCATCTTCGCCAGCCTCCACTCCCGATGCCGCACCGCGCAAACGCCGGCCGCCGCGCCGCGTGCAAGTCACGCGTGTTGAAACGCTCAGCCCGCTGATGCGCCGCATCACCTTGCAGGGTACGGAGCTTGAAGGCTTTGAAATCAACGACCCTGCCTGCTACATGAAGCTGATTTTCCCGGAGCCGGGCCAGACCGAGCCTGAGCGCCCACTGCCCGATGGGCCACGGCCGAAGTCCATGCGCACTTACACGCCGCTGGCAGTGCGCAACGATGTGCACGAGGTCGATGTGGATTTTGTGCTGCACGGCGACGGCCCTGCATCTACCTGGGCCGCGCAGGCGCAGCCGGGCCAGGTGCTGTATTTGATGGGCCCCGGCCCTGGCTACAAAGTTCAGCTGGATGCGCCTGCGCATTTCCTGATCGGTGACGACAGTGCCTTGCCCGCGTTTGAAACCATTCTGGCCGCCCTACCCGCCACGGCGCAGGCGCGCGTGCTGGTCGAAGTGGTGGACGCGGCAGAAGAACGCACGCTGCACAGCGCCGCCAAACTGAACGTGCACTGGGCCGCGCGCGGCACCGACAACACACAGGCAGGCCAGGCACTGGAAGCCGCGTTGCGCCAGGCTGGCGCGCCGCCTGCCGATGCCCGCATTTACCTGGCTTGCGAAGCCGCGGCCATGCGCCGCATACGCCAATTGCTGATTGATGAGCTCGGCGTGGAGCGCAGCCAAATCGTGGGCCGCGGTTACTGGAAGCTGGGCACCGTCAATCACCCGGATCACGACTACGGCGAAGGTGACTGAGCCCCCACGGTCGCTCACTGCGTGTAGCTCCCTGCCCCCCGAGGGGGCCGCCCGCCTGTGGCCCGGCAAAGCCGGTTCCACGGCTCATGCTGGGTTAAAGAATTCTTTGGGCACTACCAGCGGGGGCCGAGGGTCCGGCTTCGCCGGCCCCAGGCGCCGCCCCCTTGAGGGGGAAACAGGCTACACGAAGTGAGCCTGGGCGGGGGTGGACCTCATTGCCGCGCATAACTTACCGTGAGCATCTCCCACTGGTGCCCTTCGGGCTCGTTCCAGTAAATGCCTTTGCCGCCAAGATACGTGCTGACCTGCATGTCCATGGGGCCGCGCACCGAGCTGCGGTATTTGATGCCGGCTGCCTGGATGCGCCCCAGGATGGCATCGAACTCCTGCTCGCTTACGCGAAAGCAGAAATGCTCGACGGGAAAGTCTTCCTCTGTGTCGATGAAGTCCAGCGTCAGGCCTTCGTTGATGTAGACGGCTGAAAAAGGCCCTATCGTGGTTTCAGCCCACGGCACGCCAAGCAGCTCCGCCAAAAATCTGGCCGAAGCCACCTTGTCTCGCGCCGATACGATGAAGTGGTCCAGATGAATGGTCATGGCAGGCCTCTTGATGGTGATGGCCTGTTTTATAGCGCGGGCGGGCCGCGCCTGTACACCGGCGTGCGTAGCAACCTTCATGGCGGCATTGCCGCCATGGCCGCACGGCTGTAGCCTGCCGGGCAATTCTTACAAGAAAAAAGACTTTAGGCCAATAAGGACGGGCGCAACCAGCTATCTAATTAATAGCACCCAAGGCCGCCCGCACAACCCCGGTCCACGCTTCACAGGTCGAAGAAAACCGTTTCCTTGCCGGCCGCGCTGTCCTGCATGCGGATGTCGAATCGGTAAACCGGTCCGGCGCCCGTCATGTCGCGCCGGGCGATCAGCGTGTTGCGCCGTTCGGCCGGCACGCTGGCCAGCACCGCGTCTTTGCTGTTCGCCTCCGCTTCATCATCAAAGTAGATGCGCGTGAAGGTGTGCACCAGCAGGCCGCGCATGGTGACGCAGACGTTGATGAACGGTGCTTGCCCCGCCACTGCACCGGGCTTGACGGTGAAGAATTCGTAATGGCTTTGCGCCAGGGTGCCGGTGCCGCAGCGGCCGAAACCGGTGAAGCCGCGCGCTTCGGCATCGGCCACCGACGAGATGGGCTGCCCGCTGCCGTCGGGCTGGGCAATCTCGACCATCGCGTCCATCACGGCATTGCCGGCGCCGTCAAACACCTGGCCGGTGATGCGGATGTGTTCGCCCTTGGCGTTCGGCTGGGCCAGCACCGGCGTGAACAGGCTTTTGAGGTCGTAGCCGTATTGCGTAGGCGTGAGGCCGTAGGCAAAGAAAGGGCCGACGGTTTGCGATGGGGTTTGTTTGCGTTGGCTCATGGTGGTGTCTTCCCGCCGCTTATTCAAAACGCGTGGCTTTGGGGCCGCGCAGCACGATGTCGAACACGTAGCCCAGCGCGTAGTCGGGCTGGGTCACGTCGAGGCTGAATTTCGAGACCATCAGCTCGCGCACGCTTTCGGGCGCGCCCATGTACATGGGGTCGTAGCCCAGCAGCGGGTCGCCGGGGAAATACATCTGCGTGACCAGGCGGCTGGCGAAGTAATCACCAAACAGCGAGAAATGAATATGCTGCGGCCGCCAGGCATTGGGGTGGTTGCCCCAAGGGTAGGCACCGGGCTTGATGGTCTTGAAGCTGTAGCGGCCTTCGTTGTCCGTCATGCAGCGGCCGGCGCCCAGGAAGTTCGGGTCCAGCGGCGCGTCGTGCTGGTCGACCTTGTGCACATAACGGCCGGCAGCATTGGCCTGCCAGACTTCCACCAGCGTGTTGCGCACGGGGCGGCCGTCTTCGTCCAGCACACGGCCGGTGACGATAATGCGTTCGCCCAGCGGGTCGCCATTCATGACGGCGTTTTTGGTCAAGTCACTGTCCAGCGGGCCGAATTGCCCGGCGCCATAGACCGGCGCATTGAGCTGCGCCAGCGCCTGCTTGATAGGCACCAGCGGCTGCTTGGGGCCGCGCAGCAAGGTGGATTTGTAGCCGGGATAGATATGGGGCGAATGGCTGGTCCAGTCGCGTGGGGCCAGAAAGCTGTTGTTCAGGTCGGGTTTCATCGATGTCTCCAGGGGTCGAAAGAGGTTGGCGCCTTTTAACGGCACTTTTCGGGGCGTTTTTTCGGATTTTCGTGCTGAGGTGACTTTAATCGGCCCTAATGGTTATGTATATTGACATTTTCTCGACTTATCCATAACCAAATGATTAAATTACTGCATGGTCGATGAACGCATCAAATACCGGCACCTGCAGTGCTTTCTGGCGGTGGCGCAGCATGGCAGCCTGCAGAAGGCTGCCGACGTGCTGGCCATCACGCAGCCCGCGGTGTCCAAAACCCTGAAAGAACTTGAGGGCCTGCTGGCGGTGCGGCTGTTTGAGCGCGGGCGCAAGGGCGCCGTGCCCACGCGCGAGGGCGAGGCCTTTATGCGGCATGCCGGCGCCAGCGTGAGCGCGCTGCGCGAAGCCGTTGCGAGCGTCGCGCAGACGCGGCGGCAAGGTAGCGCGTTGATCGCCATCGGCGTCCTGCCCACCGTTGCACCGTGGCTGATGCCCTTGCTGCTGGCGCGGCAGGAGGCCCAAGCGGGGCCAGGGGCGCAAACCAGCCTGCGTATCCAGACGGGCGCCAACCCCGCCCTGCTGGCCAGCTTGCGGCAACGCGAACTGGATCTGGTGATCGGGCGTTTTGCCGAACCAGCGCACATGCTGGGCCTGACGTTTGAACACCTGTATGCAGACCCCCTTGTGCTGGCAGTGCGCCCTGCCCACCCCTTGCTGCAGGCGACGCACAAGGCCGATCCGCTGGCCGGCTTGCAGGCCTTCACCACGATCCTGCCCACGCAGGGCACGGCCATACGCCACACCGCCGACAGCTTTTTCCTCACACGCGGCTTGCCGCCTCCGTTGCGGCTGGTCGAAACGCTGTCGGTGTCCATCGCGCGCGGCTACACGCGGCAAAGCGATGCGGTGTGGCTTTCGCCATTGGGGGCTGTGCGGCCGGACCTGGACAGCGGCACGCTGGTGCGCTTGCCCGTCAGCATGGCGGGCACCGAAGAGCTGGTGGGGCTGACGCTGCGCGCCGACATGGCGCCCACCGAGGCACAGCACCAGCTGATCGCCACCATCCGGGTGCTGGCGGCAGAACGCCGCAGCGAAGCCCCGGCCCTGCTTTAGGCTTCTAGGCCGGCTCGGCCTGCACCGCAAAGCGGGCCGTCAGTTCACCCAGACCCAGCTCTTCAAGCACCTCGCGCAAACGCGTCTGGGCGGCACGGGTTTTGCCAGCCTGCGGCTGCGCGGGCCGGCTGGCAAGAATGAGCTCGTTCTTCATCGAATGCTCCCAGCCCACCAGCTCGGTCACCGTGACCTGGTAGCCGTTGGCTTCGAGCTGCAGGCAGCGCAGCACATTGGTGATCTGGCTGCCGAATTCGCGCGTGTGCAACGGGTGCCGCCAGAGTTCAGCCAGCGGCGTGCGGGAGAGTGACAAGGCCCGGCTTTTCTTCAACACGCCGGCCACCTCGGCCTGGCAGCACGGCACCAGCACCATGTGGCGCGCGTTTTTTGCCAGCCCGAACGCAATGGCGTCATCGGTGGCTGTGTCGCAGGCATGCAGGGCCGTGACGATATCCACGGTTAGGGGGAGTTCGGCCGAAGTAGTGGCCTCCTGCACCGACAGATTCAGGAACGACATGCGCGCAAAATCCAGCCGCTGGGCCAGCACGCGTGACTTTTCAACAAGTTCGGCACGCGTTTCGATGCCGTACACATGGCCCGCCGTTTTTTCACTGCGGTGCGCGACATTAAAAAACAGGTCATACAGGATGAAGCCCAGGTAGGACTTTCCGGCGCCGTGGTCGGCCAGGGTGAAGTTCGCCTTCTCCGCCGCCACCTCATTGAGCAGGGGCTCAATGAACTGGTACAGGTGGTAGACCTGCTTGAGCTTGCGCCGCGTGTCCTGGTTGAGCTTGCCTTCACGCGTGAGGATGTGCAGTTCCTTGAGCAGCTCGATGGACTGGCCGGGGCGAAGCTCTTCAATGACTTGCGCCGCGGGGGCGGGCTTTCCGGAACCCTTCGAAGGCTTTGCTGCGCGTGCTGAGCTGGGTGTTTGCATGGCCTCAAGTTTAGTGGCGCGCCCCCGGTACAGGCGGCCCCGTTACAAAGCCCCTGAAAAGCTCCCGTGGAACATTCAGAAACAATTAACTTGCACACAATTCAATTGCTCGCTATAATTCAACCCATGCCCAACAAAACCGACTCCGCCACTGACGCCATGCTGCAGCTGGACAACCAGCTGTGTTTTGCGCTGTATTCCACGTCTTTGGCCATGACCAAGCTGTACAAGCCCATGCTCGAAGAGATGGGGCTCACCTATCCGCAATACCTCGCGATGCTGGTGCTGTGGGAACAAGACGGCCTGACGGTTTCGGAGCTTGGCGAACGGCTGTACCTGGACTCGGGCACGCTGACCCCGCTGCTCAAGCGCATGGAATCCGCCGGGCTGCTTTCACGCATCCGCGCGGTGGAAGACGAGCGCCGCGTTCACATCACGCTCACGGCAGCCGGCCGCAAGCTCAAGGCCAGGGCCGCAAAAATCCCGGGCTGCATCCTGAGCGCCACCCAGTGCTCGATTCCCGAGCTGGTGTCGCTGACGCAGCAGGTGCAGTCTTTCCGCAACCGCCTTACTGCCTGATTTCTTTCACCCTTTCACTGAATTTTTAACCCGCCCCGATCCGGGGTATTTTCCAAAGGAAGCCACCATGACCACACTCGAAAAAGTTCTCTACACCGCCCACGCCCACACCACCGGCGGCCGTGACGGCAAGTCCAAAACCGACGACGGCCGCCTGGACGTCACGCTGAGCTCGCCCGGCACCGCCGGCACCGGCACCAACCCCGAGCAGCTGTTCGCTGCCGGCTACGCAGCCTGCTTCATCGGTGCAATGAAGGCTGTTGGCGGCATGAAGAAAATCGACGTGCCTGCAGACGTCTCCATCGACTCCAGCGTTGACCTCGGCAAGATCCCGAACGGCTACGGCATCGCCGTGCGCCTGGACATCACCCTGCCCGGCATGGACCGCGCCGCAGCACAAGCGCTGGTGGATGCAGCGCACCAGGTTTGCCCTTACTCGAACGCCACCCGCGGCAACATCGACGTAACCATTACCCTGAAATAAAGCCAGCAGGGGCCGCGGGACTGGCTTTGCCAGACCGCAGGCGCCGCCCCCTTGAGGGGGGAACAGGCTACACGCAGTGAGCCTGGACGGGGGTGGTTGTCACCTACGCGGCCCGCCGGTGTTGAACCGGCGGGCCGTTTCATTTACGGTGTGCGGATGAACATCGTAGCCCCCACCGCCACCTTCCAGGTCCGCAAGGACGCACTCTCCGAAACCCGCTGGCATACCGACGCGCATTTGCCGCTCACGCCCGGCCAGGTGCGGCTGCGCATCGAATCCTTTGCGCTGACGTCCAACAACATCACGTACGCGGCCTTTGGCGAGGCGATGAGCTACTGGCAATTTTTTCCGACGGGGGAGGACGGCTGGGGCAGCATCCCGGTCTGGGGTTTTGCCAAGGTGGCGGAGTCGCAATGCGAGGGCGTAGCCGTGGGAGAGAAGTTTTACGGCTATTACCCCATGGCCGGCGAACTGGTGCTGCAACCGGCGCGCGTGACGCCCGCCGGTTTCTTCGACGGCGCCGCGCACCGGCGGCCCCTGCCGGTGGCCTACAACCAGTACATGCGCTGCAGCGCGGACCCGTTTTACGACGCGGCCACCGAAGATGTGCAGTCGCTCCTGCGCCCGCTGTTCATTACCTCGTTCCTGATTGATGACTTTCTGGCCGACAACGGCTTCTTCGGCGCCAATGCCATGCTGCTGTCCAGCGCCTCCAGCAAAACGGCATATGGCACGGCCTTTCAGCTGGCAAAGCGGCCGGGTATTGAGGTGATAGCGCTGACTTCGCCAGGCAACGTCGCTTTTTGTGAAAGCCTGGGGTGCTACAGCCGCGTAGTGACCTATGACCAGCTCGAGGCGATTGCTGCCGACACGGCTTGCGTGTACGTCGACTTCGCGGGCAGCGCCGGCCTGCGCCAGCGTATTCATACGCGCTTTGGCCAGCTTCGCTACAACTGCTCGATAGGCGGCACGCACGTGGACGACCTGGCCGCCAAAGGCAGCGCAAAAGACTTGCCCGGCCCCCGGCCCACGCTGTTCTTCGCACCTTCACAGGTCAAGAAACGCATCACCGACTGGGGTGAAGAAGGCTTTGGAAAGCAGCTGGTGCGCGCCTGGCTGGATTTCACGCGGCAAGTGACGGGTGCCAAAACGCCCTGGCTCATCGCCCAGCGGCATGCCGGGCAGACTGCGGTGCAAGCCGCTTACCAGGAAGTGCTGGCCGGCAAGGGAGACCCGCGCACCGGCCACATCCTGCAGCCCTGATTCTTTTCGCCTTCAACGGAAAGGTGCTACGGTTTTTATAGCTGCTCGCGCCCGCTTTTATTGACCTGCAGGCCTTTTTCGCTTGAGAAACAGGCGTTTACAAGCCCCTGCTGGCAGCGCACCGTCATCTGCGCCGACAATCAGGCATGACAGAAAAACACAAGGCTGAGGCGCACGCAACGCTGCATGCGTACGAGACATTGACACCCGACGTGGTGCTCGATGCGCTGGCCAGCGTCGGTTTGCTGGGCGACGGCCGCCTGATGGCGCTTTCGAGCTACGAGAACCGGGTCTACCAGATCCACCTGGAGAGCCCCGTGGGCGACGCCGACCTCGCGGGCGATGTCGTGGTAGCCAAGTTTTACCGGCCGGACCGCTGGACCGATGAACAGATCGCCGAAGAGCACGCCTTTGCCGCCGAGCTGATGGCCGCCGAGATACCGGTGGTGGGCGCGCTGGTGCTGGAAGGCCGCACCGTGCATCACTTCAAGGGCTTCAGCTTCAGCGTGTCGCCCAGCCGCGGCGGGCGGCGGCCTGAGCTGGACAACCTGGAGGTTCTGGAATGGATAGGCCGTTTCCTCGCGCGCATTCACACCGTTGGCAGCGCCAAGCCCTTTGCGCACCGGCCGGCCCTGAACCTTCAGACCTTTGGCTACGCCTCGCGCGACATCCTGCTGGCGGGCGGCAACCATGGCGCCCAAGGTTCCCACGGCTACATCCCGCTGGACATGGAGTCGCGCTGGCGCAAGGCGTTTGATGAAGCCATGCTGGTGGCGCAAACCGTGTTTGAAAGCGTGGGCGACGTGAAAAACCTGCGCCTGCACGGTGACTGCCACCCCGGCAACATTTTGTGGACGCCCGAGGGCCTGCCGCTGGCCGGCCCGCATTTTGTCGACCTGGACGATGCACGCACCGGCCCGGCGGTGCAGGATCTGTGGATGTTGGTGTCGGGCGACCGCGCGCAATGCACCCGGCAGCTGGGCGCGCTGGTGGACGGCTACGAAGAGTTCCGCGAATTCGACCGGCGCGAGCTCGCGCTGATCGAGCCGCTACGCACGCTGCGCCTGGTGCACTACAGCGCCTGGCTGGCGCAGCGCTGGCATGACCCGATCTTCCCGATCAACTTTCCCTGGTTCGGCTCCAGCGACTACTGGAAGAGCCAGGTCGACATGCTGGAAGAGCAAACCGAGGCCATGCAGGAAGCGCCGCTGGTGTGTTGAGCGGGTGTATCTACGCCCCCTACGGCTCGGCAATTGCTATTGATTTGATAGCTGCTTGCGCACGTAGATAAAGGGTTTCAGGCCTATTTGATGAGAAAAAGAGGCGTTTTTCGCCTCTTTTTTGCTTTTGCTGCTGAATTGTCGCGCGACGCCTACACCAGCAACGCGTTCACCCGGCGCACGTACGCCGCCGGGTCTTCAGGCATGCCGCCTTCGGCCAGCAAGGCCTGGTCAAACAGGATGTGGGCCAGGTCGTCAAAATGCGCGCCGTCCACGCCGGCCTCGAGCTTTTTGACCAGCGGGTGCTGGGCATTGACTTCCAGGATGGGCTTGGACTCGGGCACGGCCTGGCCGGCCTGCTTGAGCATGCGGGCCAGCTGGGTCGACATGTCGCCGTCCTGCACCACAAGGCAGGCGGGTGAATCGACGAGACGGGAGGTGGCGCGCACGTCCTTGGCTTTGTCTTTCAATGCTTCTTTCAGCTTGTCGAGGATGGGCTTGAACTGTGTCTGCGCCTCTTCGGCGGCCTTCTTCTCGTTTTCGTCCTGCAGCTTGCCCAGGTCTACCGCGCCCTTGGCCACCGACTGCAGCGGCGTGCCGTCAAAGTCGTGCAGGTAATTGAGCGCCCACTCGTCCACGCGGTCGGCCATCAACAGCACTTCGATGCCTTTCTTGCGGAAGATTTCGAGCTGGGGGCTGTTCTTTGCCGCGGCCAGTGTGTCGGCGGTGATGTAATAAATCGCGTCCTGGCCTTCCTTCATGCGGGCTTTGTAGTCGGCAAAGCCCACGCTGACGGTATCCGTCGTTGAGCTGGCAAAGCGCAGCAGTTTGGCCAGTCGCTCGCGGTTGGCAAAGTCTTCGCCCAGGCCCTCTTTGAGCACAGCGCCGAACTCGCCATAAAAGGCCTTGAACTTGTCGGCGTCATTGGCGGCCAGGTCTTCGATCATGGACAGCACGCGCTTGGTGCAGCCTTCGCGGATCGCCTTGACGGCACGGCTTTCCTGCAGCAACTCGCGCGAGACATTGAGCGGCAGGTCGGACGAGTCCACCACGCCCTTGACGAAGCGCAAGTAGGTCGGCATCAGCGCCTGGGCGTCGTCCATGATGAAGACGCGCTTGACATACAGCTTGACGCCGGCGGCCTTGTCGCGGTTGAACATGTCCATGGGCGCCTTGGCCGGGATGAACAGCAGCTGCGTGTATTCGGTGGCGCCTTCCACCCGGTTGTGCGTGGTGGCCAGCGGCGCTTCACTGTCGTAGCTGATCTGCTTGTAAAACTCGTCGTACTGGTCTTGCGTGATGTCTTTTTTGGCGCGCGTCCACAGCGCCGCCGCCTGGTTGACGGTTTCCCAGTCGCCGGTGACCACCATCTCACCGGGCTGGTCGTTTTCGCCCTCTTTCCACTCTTCCTTCTGCATCAGGATGGGCAGCGAAATGTGGTCGGAGTACTTGTTGATGATGCCCTTGAGTTTCCAGGCGTTCAGGTAGTCGAGCGACTCTTCTTTCAGGTGCAGGATGATGCTGCTGCCGCGTTCCGCGCGTTCGATCTCGCTGACTTCAAACTCGCCGGTGCCGTCGCTGCTCCAGCGCACACCCTGGCTGGCCGGAAGGCCGGCACGGCGGCTTTCCACCGCGATGCGGTCGGCCACGATAAAGCCCGAATAAAACCCCACGCCGAACTGGCCGATCAGCTGCGCGTCGTTCTTCTGGTCGCCCGAGAGCTTGGCCATGAAGTCGCGTGTGCCGCTCTTGGCAATCGTGCCGAGGTTGTCGATGGCTTCCTGCTGCGACAGGCCGATGCCGTTGTCGGTGATGGTCAGCGTCCCGGCGGCCTTGTCAAAGCTCACTTTCACCTTGAGGTCGGGATCACTTTCATACAGCGACGCATCGTTCAGCGCTTCGAAACGCAGCTTGTCGCAGGCGTCCGATGCGTTGGAAACCAGCTCGCGCAAAAAGATATCGGGGTTCGAGTACAGGGAGTGCGTGACCAGCTTGAGCAGCTGCGCGACTTCGGCTTGAAAAGACAGGGTTTGTTTCTGCATGGTTTGGGGCATGGTTGTTTCAAGTTTGTTACTGATTCACTGGATCCGGAAGAAAAAGCCGTTTCAGACGGCAGTATTTACGCTTGTTACTAGTAAGCCTTTTGGCTCTATTTATGAATAAATCCAATAATTTCAACGGTTTGTCGTGACAAATTCCCCACTAGAGTGCGCTGTTACAGATACAAATCACCCGATTTCAGAAATATCTGGTTACAGTCCATTCACCTTCACATTTCCCTTGTTTGTTATTCGTTTTTTAACTGGAGAACAGTCATGAAAAAGCTCATTTTAGTAATCGCCCTCGGCCTTGCCGCCATTGCCAGCCTGCCAGCGCACGCCGCAGTCACCTCTGGCACCTTCAATGTCAATATCAATTTGACCGCTGCGTGCCAGATCGGAACTATTGCTCCCGTGCAATTTAACTACACCGCCCTGCAGGGTACGGCCGCGACAGCCACCGGCGGTGGATTCACCTTGCAATGCACCAATGGCTTGGCAGCGCCTTCGCTCGGCTTGGTCCTCGGAGCAGCAGCAGGCCCCGGAACCGCGAACGTGACCACAACGGACAGCTTCGTTAACCTGCAATACACGATCACTGCGCCAACGACGACTGCGCCGAACGGAACCGCGCAGGCCTATTCGATCACTGGCACGATGGCAGCCAGCCAAGCCGGTACCTGCTCGAGCAGTGCCGCGCCTTGTACCAATGCCACAGCGACTAACAGGGGATACACCCTGTACGTGACGTATTAATTTCATTGGCCGCAAGTTAATTCCCATTCGAGCTTCCATCAGGCTCCCCGTATGTTCTGTAAATCAGTTCTCGGCGTTTCATTCCTGCTGATGGCGGCGGCCAGCGTTGCCGGTACGGCAGCCGGCCAGTTTTCGGTCCAGGTCACGCTGAGCGTCCCGGGAAACACCACCGGCAACGGCAACGCCTGCATCAGCGCCACAGGCTCCGGTAGCGGCGGCGCCTCGGTGCAGGTGACCTGCAACTCGAATGTCTTTGTCAATATCTCGCAAGTCCGCAGCCTCGGGAATGCCCGGTTCATGCCCGGCTACCGGCCCACGCGGGACTCCTTGCTGCCCGACTACTGCCGCAATGAGTTGTCCCGCAACGACCCAGGCGCCCGCTATACCTGCCGGCTTCAAGACCAGCGCCAGGTGGCCACGGCCGGTGAAGAGTCGGATGACGGCTGGGAAATCGAAAGCCGGCGCTACGCGCTCGACACAGATGCCGCAGCGGTTGAAAAACAGGCCCGTTTGCGGCTCCAGGATGACCGCGGTACCGTGACGGCACTGCACCTCGCCCATGCCGGTAACCTCTCTAAATCGGTAGAGATGCTGGTATCCTTCTGAGGATGAACGTCTCACAGCGCCGAAGAAAGCTTGTTACCTACGCCTTCCTGCTAAGCCTGTTGGGACCTTGGGCGGCTGCCACGGCAGGCGTTTTTTCGGTCACTCCGGTGCGGCTTTACATGACCCCGCGCGATCGCGCCATCGCCGTCACACTGTCTAACGAAGCCGATACCGAAGTCGTGCTGCAGGCTGACATCAACACCTGGACCCAGAAACCCGACGGCACTGACGAACTCGTTCTGACCGAAGACATGATCCTGGCCCCCCCCATCATCAAGCTGGCGCCCAAGGCCCGCCAAGTGGTACGCCTTGCCCTGCTGAAACCTGCAGATGCAAGCCGGCAACTGACTTACCGCCTGATCATTCGTGAAGTCCCTGAAGCTGCACCCGCAACTGGCATCCAGGTTCCCATCGCGCTGGCCTTGAGCATGCCCGTCTTCATCACACCCCCCGTAGCCAAACGCCAGGTCAGTTGCACCCACCAGCTGGCGGATGCCAAAACCCTGAGCCTGCAATGCAGCAATACCGGTACGGCTTACGCCCAGATACGAGAGGCGACCGTCACGCGCGGCAAGCAGGCTCTGGCCCGGTTTGAAGGCGGCAGTTACATCCTCCCAGGTGCCCGCAAAACCGTCAACCTCAAGGGCGAACAGGCCCTCATGGCAGGGGAAGCCGAACTGGTGGTGACCTTTGACGACGGACAAAGCCTCACGACCAGCATCACGCTGCCTTGATTTGGCACCCGATTTCAATGAGGTGCTGGTGGACTTTACGAAAACACCCCATAGCGATAGGCATTGCAGGCCTTTGTTACGGCCTGCTGGCACACGCCCAGACACCCGCCTCCTCTAATGCGCCGCCAGCGGCCCGGTCCGCCAATGACCGGCTCCTTCCGCTGGAAGTCTTCATCAACAGCACCAAGGGCGGCGTCTGGACATTGCTTGAGCGCAACGGTATTCTGTATGCGCCCGAGGATGCCTTTGAAGAGTGGCGGCTGAACCACCGGCCCAGCGCGCAGGACGTTGATTTTCAGGGCCAGAAGTGGTTTCCGCTGTCGGCCATTCCGGGATTCGAAGCGCGGCTGAATTTCGCCGACCAGTCAGTCGACCTGGTGTTTTCGCCGGCGGCCTTCAATGCCGTGCGCCTGACGCAGGAATCGGCCATGCGCCCCCCGCTGTCGCCTTCGATTCCCGCGGCATTTGCGAATTACGACCTGAACTACATCACCACCCGCAACCGCACACCCGGCAACACCACGGACGCGAGGGACCTCGGCGCCCTGACCGAATTCGGCGTGTCGGGGGAATTAGGGCTATTGACCAGCAGCTATGTGGGCCGCAACCTCATCAGCCAGGATCCGACGATCAAGGCTTCATGGCGCCGGCTGGAAACCACCTACACCCGCAACTTCCTGGACAGCAACACCTCTCTGCGGCTCGGCGACACCAGCACGCGTACCGGCATTTCAGGACGCCAGGTGTATTTCGGCGGCATACAGTTCAGCAAAAACTTCTCGCTACAACCAGGCTTCGTCACCCAGCCCATCCCCACAGTGACCGGCCTGTCGGCAGCGCCCAGCACGGTTGAGCTTTATGTCAATGATGCACTGCGGCAAACCTCCAAGGTTCCCTCCGGCCCCTTCAGCATCGACAACTTTCCCGCACTGACCGGCGCCGGTGAAGCCCGAGTGGTGGTGCGCGACATCCTGGGCCGGGAAACCGTCATCACCCAATCATTTTTCAGCAATGCCAACCTGCTGGAAGAAAACCTCAGCGACTGGAGCTTTGAGCTGGGGGCCGTACGCCGCGACCTCGGGAATGAGAATGCCGACTATGGCGAGCGCTTCGTTTCAGGCCTTTGGCGCCAGGGCCTGAGCAAAAGCCTCACGGTCGAAGCCAACGGCGAATGGTCGAAGTCCCTGATGCGTGCCGGCGCCGGCGCCAGCTATGAGCTGCCCTTCCAGATGCTGGGACAGACGGCGTTTTCGGCCAGCCGCAGCGACGCTGCAGGCCAGGGCACCAACTGGATGGTCGGGGTCGAGCGCAGCGGACTGCGGCACGGCGTGTCGCTCAGCGCGGAAGGCGCATCACGCGGCTACCGGCAAATCGGTATCGATACGCCATCGCCCCGCCTGCAAACCACCGCCAGTTACAGCTACAGCAGCGACAACTTCGGCGCCTTCAACGTGAGTTACGCCGGCTTTGACAACTACGACCTCGGAAAGCTCAACACCCTCAGTGTGAATTACACCCTGCGCCTCGGTCAACGCGCAGCCCTGACTTTGAGCGCCACCCGGCTCAGCGGCATCAGCTCGGGGACTTCAGTGGGCGCCACCCTGATCGTGCCGCTTGAAAATCGGGTCACCGTCGCCGCAGGCGTCACTACCCGCAGTGGAAGCACCGAAGGATATGTAAACGCCAGCCGGGCTGTGAGTGCCGAAACCGGGTGGGGCTGGCGAACGGCGCTGGGCTCCCGCGCGGACGGCCGCTATGCGGAAGGCGGTGCTTATTACCAGGGCACCAAAGGCCTGTTTTCGGCTGACGTCAGCAGCGGCGAGAGCCAGCAGAACCTGCGCCTGGGCCTGATCGGAGGCATGGTAGCGGCCGAGGGCCAAGTCTTTGCCACGCGCCGCGTACAGGAAAGCTTTGCCATTGTGGAAGTGCCGGGTTACGCCAATGTGGGTGTGGGCTTTCAGGGCAGCACCCTGACCCGCACCAACGCAGACGGCGTCGCGCTGCTGCCCCGGTTGATGCCGTTCCAGCGCAACAGCGTGCGACTGGATCCGAGCGAGCTGCCGATCAGCGCCGAGCTCGACTCCATCGAGCTCGAAGCCGTGCCGGCGCTTCGTGGTGGGGTCAAGATCGCGTTTCCCGTCCGTTCAGGACGAGGTGCCTTGATTCGTATTGAGCTGGACGATGGCGAGCCGGCGCCATCGGGTGCAGAGGTTGAGCTGATAGGCGACAAGAAAGAGTTCTTCGTCGCCAGGCGCGGCGAGACATTTGTCACGGGTTTGCAGGCCACGAACCGCTTGCGCCTGAAATGGAACGGCGCCAGTTGCACTTTCGATGTAACGTTGCCTCCTGGCAATCTGGAAGACATCGCACGGGTGGGGCCAATACGTTGTAACGGAGTAAAACGATGACCATCTCTTATGCATTGCGTCTTGCCGCGGCGGCTCTCGTCTTCTTGTCTGCTGCAGCAAACGCCACCATTGTTTGCAACGTGTCGTCTTCCGGTTTCACGGCTTACTACTTCGAAAACGACCCCAACCCGACCAGCGGCACGGGAAGCTTTACGGTGAGCTGCAGCCGGGCAGCGGGCGACGCTACCACGTTCAGCTACACCCTGCGCTCGGACGACGGCCTGAATGAAAACGGCGGCTTCAACCGGGCGTTCAATGGAGGAGGAGGAACAGCAGCGGGCAGGATGAACTACAACCTCTACCGTGACGCGGGCCTCACCCAGCGCTGGGGCAATACCACGGCGCTGGACTTTGCCGGCATCGTCAATTTCGGCAGTACCGCCACCTTGTTCGCCAGCCAGACCCAGACCTACTACACCACCATCCCCGCCGCCCAGAACAAGAATGCCGGCCTCTTTACCGACACAGTGACCATGAGGCTGTGCACCGCCGCGGGTACAGGTTGCGGAACAGGCAACCTGTCGAATGGCACCCTCCCGGTCACCATCAACAACAACTCGCTGTGTCTGCTGACCACCCCCCCGGGCAACATCAGCTTCAACTACACCTCGTTCCAGGTAGCGAATGCGACGGCCAATACTTCCTACACCGTCCGCTGCACGATTGGTGAGACTTACGCCATGACCCTGGATGCGCCGGGGGGATCCTTGCTGGGCCTGAACTACACCCTGTCATTGAGCGCGCCCGGTAACCGCACGGGCACCGGTTTGCCGGAAAACTTCACGATCAACGGCACCATCTTGGGTGGCGGTAACACATCCGGCACCTGCGGCGGTGCCACCTGCAGCCTGACGCAGCAACGTACCCTGACCATCACCTACTGAGGCAATCACTTGCTGTTTTTCTGTCCTGGGCAGGCCTGCGGTACGCCATGCCGGCAAAATCAGCCGCTGATCCGTTTAGGCCCCGTTTCCTGCTGAGTTGCCTTCGGGCGGTACGGTCGCTGCCTCGACCGAGACCTTCAGCCCTACTGTCAGCCATCACCGCCAGTTGCTTCGTGAGGCATGTCGCTTCGGGCAACTCGGCACCGGCGCGATTTCCCCGTCCACGCTGACCTTGAACTACGCCTCTTTCGCAGCCACACCGCAGACCGCCACCATGAACTTCACAGTGGACTGCACCCGGGGACGACCCATACCCTGGCACCCTCGGCAACCTGGGGCAAGCTGCGGGGCCTCAACTACACCCTGACGCTCAGCAGCGCGGGTGTCGCAATCGATGGCTTCGCCCAGCCCCTACACAGCGACATGCAGCGTCGCGGCCGGCCAGGCGGGCACCAGTTTCACGGGCGCCTGAACCGCTATCCAGACCGGGGTTACGTCACCATCACTGCCAGGCGGAACCGCTCGGGATCAGTCAAACTGACCAGCCGCTGTCCAAACGAAGCATTTTTGACGTTTTCGCCGCCCACAAATTGATAAAATCGTCTTTTATTGGCGAATTCCACTTCTAAATTATTAATTTCAAAAATTAAATCAAATTAAGAATCTATTTGTGTGAAATGTCACTAATTAACACTTTCGCAGTGACTTTTACCAATTGATTCAAATTAATAAATTCGATAGCATGACTGCAACAACTGATAGTTTTAAGGAGTTGCACCATGAAAACCATCAAATTTGCTTTTGTCGCCGTCCTGGCCGCCCAGTCCCTGCTCGGGATTCACGGTGCGGCCCAGGCGCAAACCAGTTCAGCCACATTTGGTGTCACCATCATGCTGCGCAGTTTCAGTGAGGCTGTCACGGCAGACCATCGCTGCACCCATCGCGGCCAGCCAGACGGCCAGGCCGGTACCTTGCGCATCAGTTGCCCGGCGACCGTGGATATTCAGGCCATTGCTGCCGCATCGACCAACAGAAGCGGCCAGATCCAGCGAATGAACGCTATGCCTGATTCCGCTGCAGGTAGCCGCCTTGCCGTGGTGGCAGGCAAACCCATGAATTCCCGGGACCCGGTTGAATTGACCATTTCCTGGTAATCAGCGGCTCACACGCCGCCTGGCGACACCAGGTTTCCATCCTGCCGCACTTGCATCTCGCGAGCAGGACCTTCAAGCCCTTGTCGGCAACCGGCATGCAGTGACGGCTGCATAGCAAATCTCGCGCGCAAACGAGGCGCGACCTGCCCGCGCCTGCGCACCACACCCAAACGCGCCTCGACCGGCACACAACCGTAACGCCGGTGCTGCGTGCCTGGCGATTCCGCCGACAACCCGTCGCAAGCCGCCGCCAGCACGCGCGCAGTCGATCAGCTGCCTGCGCTGCTATGCACGCCACAAGGGCACCACGCGATCCCGGTGGCGTGCCTACCTGCTATCTACACGGGCAACCAACCACCACCGACGTCCCTTGCGTGAACCTCTTCCGGTTGTTAAAGCGCATACGACTTGCCCAGTCAATCCAACCACCATCGCCGTCTGATTGCATGAAGCCCGCCTTGACTGTGAGGCCTCGCTCGAATAGCGCGTGCTACAGCCTTCATTGACCAGCTCTGCCTCTCATACAACGAGTGTTCGACCAGTTCAAGCGACGCGGTAGGTCCAGAGAGGAACAGAGAAAAGCACCACTTGGCAGACAAACGCCATTTGTTTCTAACCCGTTACATCACTCTGGGGAATATGTCACAGAAGAAGGCTGGTGGCATTCGTTACATCCAAGCCAAGTCTCATCTTTCTTGTCGCCATTTCGCATAAATCCATTGTTTTCAATGACTTAAGCGTGACGTATTTACCATTTGTCGCCCGCGTTACGAATGTAAAGCCCCCTTTTTTCGAAACGCCTAGTTACAGTCCACTCACGTTCAGAAAAAGCCTGAACACCCGATTCACCTCATCACCATGATCTGGAGAAATTTGATGAAGAAGATTGTTTTAACAAGTGCATTGAGCCTCGCCGGCCTGTTGGCCGTACCGGCCCATGCAGAGTCCACATTCACCACGCCGGCAGTAGTTGGGTCAACCGCCACTGCACGCCTGGACTTTTCAATCGTTATCCCGCAGGTCCTGTTCCTGCGTGTCGGCACCAGCGCTGGCAATACATCAACCACCGGCACGATCGACAGCGTCACCTTCACGGTTCCAGGCGCCAACGTAGGCGACAGCAGCGTGATCGCCGGTGTCGGCGGCGACCTCACCGCAGGTGCAGTGACAGTGCGCGTTTATGGCAACGGCGGCAACATCAGCCTCAACTCAAACACCACCGGCCCACTGACGACCGGCACCGCCGGTGAAGTGATCCCATGGAGCCAGATCAACGTGGCCGGTGCTGCACTGGGC
>NZ_JBFUBP010000013.1:0-117028 GCF_056405675.1 Polaromonas sp. P1_F4
CGACATTGAATGTCATCAGACGTTGGGCATTGCGGGATCAGATGTCCATCCGCGAGATCTCAAGGCGTACAGGCCTGGCTCGCAACACCGTGAAGAAGCACCTGCGATCAGAGGAGAGCGAGCCTAAGTACCCAAGACGGGTCAGCTCAAGCAAGCTCGATCCCTACGCCGAGAAGCTGGCCACCTGGCTGGTAATCGAGGCAACAAAATCGCGGAAACAGCGGCGCACTTTGAGGCAGATCCACACAATGTCATATCCTTGAGACTGGAAACGACAGCTATCGGTTCAAAAACAGCTCTGCAAAGACTCAGCCCAAAAAGGAGAAGATCAAGAACTTATCCACATCGTGAGCACCTTCTGCTCACAAAGAGTGTGGGTCAAGATTCGATGGAAAACTCGGGTCAGACTTCAGTGCAATTCAACATAATCTCTCTTTTTAGGCCCTTGGCCAACCGCTAGGGGGCAAAGGGCGCTCACAAGCTTTAGAAACTGCTCTGAAGGCTTCAAAACCCTCATTTTTTGTATCAAAAGTGCTCGAAGCCCCCGTCTAACAAGCGCGAGCAGCTACTAAAAACATAGCAGACGTCAAAAAGCCGCCTTCGGGCGGCTTTTTCGGTGGCCTCTCCTCCCTCTGCCAAACATTAGTCGCCACCCCCGCCGCAACCGCCGCCGCATCCACCACCGTCGCTACCGCCATCACTGCCTGCGTCACTGGAGTTACTGCTACTGCTGTCGGAGCCGCCAAACCCATCCGCATCGCCGCTGTAGCTGCCGTCGGAAAAGCTTTCGCCGCAATAAGCGCCCGCTGAACCGCCTGTTCCGTCGTCGCGCTGAGGCTGGCTGCAATCGGGCAGGTAATGAAAGCCGTTGGGAATCGCCAGCTTCGCGTCCAGGGCAAAGAGCAGCGGCAGGCGGCTGGGCGAGCGCGGCTTGATGGCTTCGTCGCGGCAGGCCCAGTACCAGGCGCGCCGCAGGCCGTCGTTGCTGGAAGCGCGGCGGCCCAGCACTTCGGCCGGCACATGGTCCATGAAACGGCCCAGAACGAGGTCGCACCACTCGCGGTAGGCGCGCGTGTGCAGGATGAATTCGTGCCACATGCTGTCGACCACGCGCGACGGCATGGCCACAAACTTGCCCTTGCTGCGCACGCAGGCCAGGAAGAACTGCCGAAGCCCGCGCTCGACCAGCTCGGTGTCTTTTGCGCTCAGGTGCGGGTAGGTGTCGCGCAGCTTGCGCTTGAGGAACTGCGGCAGCGGCGCCTCGCGCACCAGGCGTTCGCGTTCACGTGTTGCCCACACAGCCAGCACCACCATGGCGGCGACCAGCCCGAATATTCCGGTTGCCAGCCCCGTCGGTTTGCGCCAGCCGGCCTCGCCAGCCATCATCAGCACCACCCAGAGAACGATCAGCACGACCGCAAGCTGCCGCGCATGGCGCAGCACCAGGCGGCGCCAGAGCGCGATGTCGGGCCCGGTGTAGACCTTACCGGCGGTTGCCATCAGACCACCACCGGTTCAGGCTCCAGCAGGATGCCAAAGCGTTCGTACACACTGGTCTGGATGGCCTTGGCCAGCGTCATGACCTCGCCGCCCGTGACCGGGTCGGCCGTGCCGCCGCGGTTAACCAGCACCAGTGCCTGTTTTTCATAGACACCGGCATTGCCGATGGTCTTGCCCTTCCAGCCGCAGGCGTCAATGAGCCATCCGGCGGCCAGCTTGACCGTGCCGTCGGCGAGGTGGTAGTGAACGATTTTGGGCTCCCTCTGGATGATGTCGGCGCATTGCTCGGGTGAGACAGTCGGGTTCTTGAAAAAGCTGCCGGCGTTGCCGATCACCTGCGGATCAGGCAGCTTGGCTTTGCGGATTTCGCAGATCCAGTCGTAAATTTGCTGTGCGTCGGGCGCCTGAATGCCGGACTGCGCCATTTTTTTGTCGATGTCGGCATAGCCCAGCACCGGCTTCCACGCCTTGGGAAGGGAAAAGCGCACCCGCGTGATAAACGCCTTGCCCTCCAGCCCAAAACCATGGGTAGCTGACTCCGGCGCCGAACTGCTGTGTTTGAACACCGAATCACGGTAGCCAAACGCGCATTGCGCGGCATTCAGGGTAAATGACTGGCCGGTCGTCAAATCGATGGCGTCGAGCGACTCAAAGCGGTCTTGCAGCTCCACGCCATAGGCGCCGATGTTCTGCACCGGTGAGGCGCCGACCGTTCCGGGAATTAATGCCAGGTTTTCCAGGCCCGGGTAGCCGTTTTGCAGCGTCCAGGTGACAAGGTCGTGCCAGTTTTCACCGGCGCCGGCCTCAATAATCCAGGCCTTGGCGTCTTCCCTAAGCAGCCGTTTACCCATGATTTCGACCTTGAGCACCAGCGGCTTGACGTCCCCGGTCAGCACGATATTGCTTCCGCCGCCCAGCACAAACTTGGGGGAGGCCTTCAGGGCCGGGTCCTGCAAAGACGCGGCAATATCGGCCTCCTTTGTCACCCGCACCAGGCTGAGCGCCTTGGCGACGATGCCAAAGGTGTTGGAATGCTGGAGTGGAACGTTTTTCTCGACTAACATCCGGGTGATTGTCTCACTCCAACCCCCGAAAAAAAGACTTGCACCATGCCCTCTTTCGACACCGTTCTTGAAGCCGATCTGGTCAAGGTCAAAAACGCCGTGGAAAACACCGGCAAGGAAGTCGGCAATCGCTTTGACTTCAAGGGCACTTCCGCATCGATCGAGTTGAAGGACAAGGACATCATTCTCGTCGGCGACGGCGACTTCCAGATCGACCAGATCAATGACATCCTGCGCTCCAAGCTCGCCAAGGCAGGCGTTGACGTGCGCTTTCTGGACACCGGCAAGATCGAAAAAATCGGCGGCGACAAGGTCAAGCAGACCAACAAGGTCCGCAATGGCATCGACACCGAAACCGCCAAGAAGATCCAGGCCGCCATCAAGACCAGCAAACTCAAGGTGCAGGCCGCCATCCAGGAAGAAAAAGTCCGCGTCACGGGCGCCAAGCGCGACGACCTGCAGGCCGCCATGGCGCTGATCCTGTCGGAGATGAAGGACTTTCCGCTGAGTTTTGACAACCGTCGCGATTAGGATTGCCATGAACCTTCTGCCTGCCCTCACCCAAGCAGCATTTTTGCTGTCCGCGTCTTTGCTGCTGCACGGTGCCGCCCGGGCACAGAACGAAGGCCAGTCAGTGGCTCTGGCCGGCATGATGGGCACCAAGGCCCTGCTGGTGGTCAACGGCGGTTCACCCAAGAGTGTCGCGCCCGGTGAAACACACCAGGGCGTGAAGATTATTTCCACCACCAGCGACCAGGCGGTCATTGAGCAGGGCGGCAAGCGCCACACCTTGCGGGTGGGCGATGCCCCGGTGAACTCAGGTGGCAACACTGCCTCGGCCGGACGGGGGACGCGAATCACCATCAGCGAAAGCGGTGGCGGCCACTTCATGACGGCCGGGCAGATCAACGGGAAGGCCGTGCAGTTCATGGTTGACACCGGCGCCACGAACGTTGCCATGAGTGTCGCTGACGCCGAACGCGCTGGCATCAACTATAAAGAGGGCCAGCCGGTGCGCATGTCGACAGCCAACGGTGTTACACCGGGCTACCGCATCAAGCTCAACTCGGTGCGCGTGGGCGATGTCGAAGTCTTTGATGTCGATGCCGTGGTGACACCGCAACCCATGCCTTTTCTGCTGTTGGGCAACAGCTTTTTATCGCGTTTTCAGATGAAGCGCGACAACAACCTGATGACGCTGGACAAGCGTTACTAGCCTGCCGCAGCGTGTTACGGCCCTCGCCTACTTGGCGGCCTGTTTTGAACCACCGAGCTTCGACTCCGTTCCCTTGATCAGCTTGTTGATGTTCTCGCGGTGGCGATAGATCAGGAGCGCACTGACCACGACCATCATGGCCAGCAGACTCTTGTCGACATACCAGGCGGCCCGGTCGCCAAACAGGTAATACAGCGGCGAAAAAACGGCCGCCACCAGTGATGCCAGTGAGGAATAGCGCGAGAAAAAGGCCACGATCAGCCAGGTTGCCAGCGTGGCAACACCCAATACCCAGCTGACGCCCAGCAACACCCCCGCTGCAGTCGCCACACCCTTGCCGCCCTTGAACTGGAAAAACACCGGGTAAAGATGGCCCAGAAAAGCCGCCAGCCCCACGGCAGCCATTGTTCCTTCGCCGAGGCCATAGTCACCGCCAAACCATTTGACAAGCACCACCGGCACCCAACCCTTGAGGCCGTCCAGCAGTAACGTGATTGCCGCCGCAGCTTTGCTGCCGGAACGCAGCACGTTGGTGGCACCGGGGTTCTTGCTGCCGTAGCTGCGGGGGTCGCTCAAACCCATCACCCGGCTGACGATGACGGCAAACGACAGCGAGCCGATCAGGTAGGCCAGCAAGGTCGCGCCGGCTGAATACACGTAGTCCAAATTCATCTCCCTTGTTATGTGGTGGCCACCGGCATTTCAGCCGTGGCCCGTTGCGTTGTCCATACTGAGAACCTGTTTAATGTCTTTTTGGAGTCGCACAAGTACCTTTTCGGGATGGGATGCAAGGCGCGGTGTGCAGCCCATAGCCCAGCTATGGGCAAGCGCCGCAACGCCGCAGATCGCCCGAAAAGGCACTTGCCCGAAGGGTTGGCGTGAAATCGGGCGATTGGACGCCCCGGCAGCTTGCATGGGCTCCAGCCCATGCGGCGCATCCGAAGCATCCACTCATCCCGATTGCACGCCAATGCGATCTCCAAAAAGACATTAAACAGGTTCTAAGGCGCAGTTGACTGATTTTGCACCCAGCAAGGTGACACAAACCTGCGGGTCAATACCAATCAGGTAGCCCCGCCGCCCGCCGTTGATGGCGATTTTGGGCAGGGCCAGGATGCTTTCCTCGATATACACCGGCATTGCCCTGCGCGTGCCGAAAGGCGATGTGCCGCCGACCAGGTAGCCGCTGTGGCGGTTGGCGACTTCGGGCTTGCAGGGTTCGACCGATTTGGCGCCGATCTGGCGCGCCAGGTTTTTGGTCGAGACCTTGCGGTTGCCGTGCATCAGCACCAGCAACGGTTTGGCATCCTGGTCCTGCATGACCAATGTTTTGACGACAGTGAAAGGATCGAAGCCAAGCACCTCGGCGCTATGCTGCGCTCCGCCGTGCTCAAGGTATTCGTAGGGGTGCTCAGTGAAGGCGACCTTGCTGGCCTTAAGCAAGGCGGTAGCCTGGGTTTCGCTGACGTGATCTTTTTTTGCCATGACGCAACGTGCGCAGCAGACCGCAGCTTACAAGGCTGGGTCGCGCGTTTCCCATCGGATTTTGTCGATTTCGGCAAGTACTTCCGGCGTGAGCTTGGTGCCCCAGGCATCCAGGTCTTCGTCCAGTTGCGCGACCGTCGTCACGCCGATGATGGTGCTGGCCACATGCCACTTGGTGTAGCAGAACGCCAGCGCCAGCTGGGTCGGGGTCAGCTTGTTGTCACGCGCCAGCGCGTTGTAGCGCCGGGCGGCGGCCAGTGCCTCGGGGCGGCCCCAGCGTTGTTTGCGCACCGACTCGAATTTTGCGATGCGTGCATCTTTGGGCGCGGCCGGGCCTTCAGTGCCGGACTGGTCGTATTTGCCTGTGAGCAAGCCGAAGCCCAGGGGCGAATAGGCCAGCAACGAGACACCCAGGCGGTGCATGGTTTCGTCCAGGCCGTTTTCCACCGTGCGGTTGACGAGGCAGTATGGGTTCTGCACCGTCGCCACACGCGGCAGGCCATGCTGCTCGGCCAGGCGCACAAACTCGTGCACGCCATACGGGGTTTCGTTGGAAAGCCCGATAAAACGCACCTTTCCGGCTTTCACCAAAGCGCCGAGTGCCTCGAGCTGCTCATGGATCGACGTGGCCGAGCGCTCTTGCGCAGGGTTGTAATACAGCGCGCCAAACGCCGGCACGTGGCGTTCAGGCCAATGAATCTGGTAGAGGTCGATGACATCGGTCTTCAGCCGCTTCAGGCTGGCATCGCACGAAGCCAGAATGTCTTGGGCCGTCATGCCGCTGCCTTCACGCACCCAGGGCATGCCGCGCGAAGGTCCGGCTACCTTGGTAGCAAGCACCAGCTTGTTGCGTGCGGAAGGATTTTTCGCGAACCAGTTGCCGATGATGGTTTCGGTCGAACCGCAGGTCTCGGCGCGCGCCGGCACCGAATACATTTCGGCGGTGTCGAGAAAGTTGACGCCGCGCTCCAGTGAGCGGTCCAGGATGGCATGGGACGTGGGCTCATCCACCTGCTCGCCGAATGTCATGGTGCCCAGGCAAATGGGGGTCACGTGAAGGTCGCTGGAGCCGAGTTGAACTTTATTCATGGAGGAGCCACATGTGAGATTGAAGAGGCCGTACGACAGCAAAAACGCTGTGACGGAATTCACGGAATTGACAAAACGGCTAGTTTAAGGTCTCCGTAAACGGCGTGCAGGCGCGCCTATCTCGCGCCCTTGTCTTACAACTGCTCACTTTTTGCATGCCTAGTATTCACACACCCGCGCTTTAATGCGCTGCTGATTGAAGTGAGACCGACAACCGCTCTCCTTCACTCCGATATCTAGATTAACTACATTCACTTTCCGAGGAGCATTTCATGAACAAACTGACCATCACATCCATTACCTGTGCGGCGCTGGCTGCGTTGACCCTCTCCGGCTGCGCCAACATGAGCGAAACACAACAGGGCACCGCCAAGGGCGCCGGTATTGGCGCTGTGGCAGGGGCCGTGCTGGGTGCAGCGACCGGCGGATCCAAAGGCGCCGCCACCGGTGCTGTTCTGGGCGGCGCTGTAGGCGCCGGCGGTGGTTATATCTGGTCCAAGAAAATGCAGGACCAGAAAGCCGCCATGGAAAAAGCGACCGTCGGTACCGGTGTGGCCGTCAGCCAGACCACCGACAACCGCCTGAAGCTCGACATCCCGAGCGACGTTTCTTTTGACGTGGGCCGTTCCGCCATCAAGCCGAACTTCGCCCCCATCCTGAACCAGTTCGCCACCAGCCTGAACCAGAACCCGGTGACGACCGTGACCATCATCGGCCACACTGACAACACCGGCTCTGACGCCATCAACAACCCGCTGTCCATTGACCGTGCCGATTCGGCCCGCGATTACCTGGTCAGCCGCGGTGTGGCGCGTACCCGCATCGTGACGGACGGCCGCGGTTCGCGCGAGCCGGTTGCCGACAACAACTCACAGCAGGGCCGTGACAAGAACCGCCGCGTTGAAATCTATGTGGCTGAGCAAGTCGCTGGACGTTGACACACCCCTGTCCGCACTCACTTCGTGTAGTGCGTTCTCCCCTTGCAGGGGACGGCGCCTGCGGCCTGGCAAAGCCAGTTCCGCGTCGCCCGCTGGAACAAAAAAAGCACCTTCGGGTGCTTTTTTTATGGCGGTTCGCTGCTACGCTTTTGATGCTTTGAAACGTTCTTCTTCCTGCAACCGCAGCACACGCCTTTGCACCTTGCCAGTGGTCGTCATCGGTAGCGCATCAATGAACTCAATCTCTTTCGGGTACTCGTACGGCGCCAGCATGGTCTTGACGTGGGCTTGCAGCTGCAGCGTCAACTCATCATCAAATCGGGCTGTACCGCCCGGGTGACGGGCGCGAGCAGCTATCAAATCAGGAGCAAGCACCACATAGGCTTTCACGACTGCGCCGCGCTCGCGGTCGGGCTTGGGCACCACGGCGGCGTTGGCGACGGCTGCGTGCTTGACCAGGCAGTTCTCGATCTCGCCGGGGCCGATGCGGTAGCCGGCGGCCTTGAAGACATCGTCGGCGCGGCCTTCGTACCAGAGGTAGCCGTCGGCATCGCGCCTTGCCAGGTCGCCGGTGCGGCACCAGTCGCCGGTGAACTTGCCGCGGGTGGACTCTTCTTTCTTCCAGTAGCCGAGAAAGAAAATCGGGTCGGGGTCGCCGTGGATGTCGTAGCGGTTGACCGACACATCGCCCGGCACGCCCACCGCGCATTCCTTGCCTTCGTCATCAATCACCGCCACGCGGTGGCCCGGGTAGCCTTTGCCCATGCTGCCCGGCCGGGCGGGCCAGAAGCGGCTGCAGTTGCCCACCACATAGTTGATTTCGGTCTGCCCGAACATTTCATTGACGGTGACGCCCAGCTGCTCCTGGCAGTACGCAAACACGGCATCGCCCACGGCTTCGCCGGCACTCATCATGGCTTGCAGTTTCAGTTTGAAATGCTGTCTGGGCCGGGGGTAGGCCTTCATCATGGCCTTGAGGGCCGTCGGGAACAGAAAGGTGTGCGTGACCCCCTGCTCCGCCATCAGGCTGAAGGCCAGCTCGGGGCTAAAGCGGCCATTGAAGGCAACGATGGGCCGGCCGAAGTACAGGCTGGGCAGCAAGGCGTCCATCAAACCGCCAGTCCACGCCCAGTCGGCAGGCGACCAGAAAACCGCGTCGGATTTTTTATTCGTCCGGGCATCAAAGCCAAACCAGTTCTGGCTACAGATGAATCCAGGCAGGTTGCCGACCAAGGCACGGTGCGGCAGCAGCGCGCCCTTGGGTGGGCCGGTGGTACCGCTGGTGTAGATCAGGATCGCGCCTTCGTCGGCCTTGGTCTTGACGGCGGTGAAGGCGCTCCTATGTGTCGCTAACGCAGTCTCGTAGTCCACGTCACCTTTGCCCTGCGCCGTACCTGCTGCCACCACCGTGCGCAACGCCGGACAGTTGCCGCGGATGGCATTCAGGCTGTCAATCGAACTTTCGTCGCAAATAGCCAGCACCGCATCGCTGTCCTGCAGACGATATTCGAGCGCGTCAGGGCCGAACAGCATGGACAGCGGCATGGCGACCGCCCCCATCTGGAACACCGCCATATAAGCCACAGCGGTTTCAAAACGTTGCGGCATCACGATGGCAACGCGGTCGCCGCGCTGAACGCCCAGGCCGGCCAGCACGTGGCTCAAGGCATCGGCAGCGCCCTGCAGTTCCGAATAGGTATAAGAAACGGCTGCAGCGCCCGGCTGGTGAGCGCGAACAGCTATTCTTTTAGTAGCGCCCGCCGTTGCACCTTCACCCCTGGCCCAGCGGCTGCAACACACTTCGGCGATGTTGAAGTGCTCGTCAACCTGCCAGCGGAAGCCGGCGTGCAGCGCTGCGTACTGGTCGGCTTGCCCGACGGCGGGGGATTTGGGACCGGCCGGCTTGTCCCTGTTTTGACTGCGCGTCAACTCGTGTCTCTTTATCATGGGAACCAATGTACAAAGAAAAACGATCATCACGCAGCGAGTTTGTCCCTATACGTGGCTTGAGTTACCACGTGTGGCTCTGGGAAAGCGCAGCAGGCGCGAGCCCCTCATTGCCGCCGCTGGTTCTGGTGCACGGCTGGATGGATGTGGCGGCCTCCTACCAGTTCATGGTTGATGCGCTGTCGGATGCCTTCGTCAGCGGCCGGACCATCATCGCGCCCGACTGGCGCGGTTTCGGGTTGACCGGCTCCGGCCCCGCAGGCAACCCTGCTGACAATTATTGGTTTCCCGATTACCTGGCGGACCTGGATTTTCTGCTTGACCATTACGCAGGCGACAAACCCGTTGACCTGGTAGGCCACAGCATGGGCGGCAATGTCGCCATGCTGTACGCGGGCGTGCGGCCGGCGCGCATCCGCAGGCTGGTCAATCTGGAAGGCTTTGGCCTGCCGTCCAGCCAGGCTGGGCAGGCTCCCGGGCGCTATGCCCAATGGATGAATGAACTCAAAAGCCTGCATCGGGGCGAGCTGGAACTCAAAGCCTATGCCGACGTGGCCGGTGTGGCGCGCCGCCTGATGAGAACCAACCCGCGCCTGTCCGCCGACAAGGCCGGCTGGCTGGCCAGCCATTGGTCCCGGAAAAATGCCGAAGGGAAATGGGAGATTCTGGGAGAAGCTGCCCACAAGATCACCAGCGCGCAGCTCTACCGCGTCGATGAAGCCCTCGAGGTCTACCGCTGCATCAGCGCGCCGGTGCTGGCCGTCGAGGCGTCCGACGATTCACTGGCCACCTGGTGGCAGGGCAAATACTCCCTGGCCGAGTACCACGAGCGGCTCAAACAGGTGCGCGAAGCCCGTGTCGCCGTGATCCAGGATGCCGGCCACATGCTGCACCACGACCAGCCGGAACAGCTGGCAACACTGATTGAGGGCTTTCTGGACTGAAAGGCACCGCATCATGAGAAAATAGCGGGTTCAGCCGCCAATGCGGCGATCACCCATTTCAGGACAAAAAAATCATGGACGCAGAACGCATCAACCTCATCAGCAACCAGCTCGTGGACCTCAGCAACCGGGTCAATGAACTTCGGGGGTATCTTTGACTACCCTGCCAAAGAACGAAAGCTGAACGAAGTCAACGCCGCACTGGAAGACCCGAAGGTCTGGGACAACCCCAAACGCGCGCAGGAACTCGGCAGGGAAAAGAAATCGCTGGAAGACGTGGTCCATGTGATCGACCGCCTGAGCGCCGAGCTGGCCGACAACACCGAGCTCTTCGAGATGTCCAAGGCCGAGGGCGACGACGCCGGCATGCAGACGATTGAAGGCGAAGCCGCCAAGGTGGCTGCGGAAGTCGAAAAGATGGAATTCCGCCGGATGTTCAACAACCCGGCCGACCCCCTGCCCTGCTTCCTGGACATCCAGGCCGGCGCGGGCGGCACCGAAGCCTGCGACTGGGCCAGCATGCTGCTGCGCCAGTACCTCAAGTACGCCGAACGCAAGGGTTTCAAAACCACCGTTGAGGACGAGTCGCCCGGCGACACGGCCGGTATCAAGGGTGCGACCATCAAGATCGAGGGCGAATACGCTTTCGGCCTGCTGCGCACCGAAACCGGCGTACACCGCCTGGTGCGCAAGTCGCCGTTCGATTCGTCCGGCGGGCGCCACACCTCGTTCGCTTCGGTGTTTGTCTACCCCGAGATCGATGACTCCATCGAGATCGAGATCAACCCTTCAGACGTACGCACCGACACCTTCCGCGCCAGCGGCGCCGGCGGCCAGCACATCAACAAGACCGACTCGGCCGTGCGCCTGACGCACATTCCGACCGGCATTGTGGTGCAGTGCCAGGACGGCCGCAGCCAGCACAGCAACCGCGACGTGGCCTGGAAGCGCCTGCGTTCGCGGCTGTATGACTTCGAATTGCGCAAGCAACAGGAAGCGCAGCAAAAACTCGAAGACACCAAAACCGATGTGGGTTGGGGCCACCAGATCCGCAGCTATGTGCTGGACAACAGCCGCATCAAGGACCTGCGCACCAATGTGGAAGTCTCGGCCACGCAGAAAGTGCTGGACGGCGACCTGGACGTGTTTATTGAAGCCTCACTCAAACAAGGTGTGTGAGGGCGTGTGAGCGTGTGCCTTTCGACGCGCTCCGGAAGTTGTGAAATTTTGATTTTCAGGAATTAACCATGCTGCATATGCTTGACGGAGCGAGCCCCGGCGCCGCGGTGGTCATCAACCGCGCCGACTACGTCGCGCCCGCCTACTGGATCGACACGGTCGATCTGTGCTTTGACCTGGACCCGCAGAAAACGCGCGTGCTCAACAAGATGAGCCTGCGCCGCAACCCGGACGTGCCGGCACAAGCCCTGAAGCTGGACGGCGAAGAGCTCAATCTCTCCCGCGTTCTGGTGAACGGCCAGGGCACCTCATTCAAGATGGAAGGCAACCAGCTGGTGCTGGAAAACCTGCCAGAAGGCACCGAGCCCTTCGAGCTGGAAATTTTCACCACCACCTGCCCCGCCAAAAACACCAAGCTGATGGGCCTGTACGTCAGCAACAACTCCTTCTTCACGCAGTGCGAGGCCGAAGGTTTCAGGCGCATCACCTATTTCCTGGATCGCCCGGATGTGATGGCCAGCTACACCGTGACCCTGCGCGCCGACAAGGTGCAGTACCCGGTGCTGCTGTCCAACGGCAACCTGGTCAGCCAGGGCCCGCTGGAGCCCGGCCCCAACGGCGCGCGGCATTTTGCCAAGTGGGTAGACCCGCACAAGAAACCGAGCTACCTCTTTGCCCTGGTGGCTGGCCAGTTGGTCAGTCGCGAGCAGCGCATCACCTCGCGTGCCGGCAAGCAGCACACGCTGCAGGTTTATGTGCGCCCCGGCGACCTGGACAAGACCGAGCACGCCATGACTTCGCTGATGCATTCGGTCGCCTGGGACGAGGCTCGCTTCGGCCTGCCGCTGGACCTGGAGCGCTTCATGATCGTCGCCACCAGCGACTTCAACATGGGCGCGATGGAAAACAAGGGCCTGAACATCTTCAACACCAAGTACGTGCTGGCCAACCAGGCCACCGCCACCGACGTTGATTTCTCCAATATTGAAAGCGTGGTCGGCCACGAGTACTTCCACAACTGGACGGGCAATCGCGTCACCTGCCGCGACTGGTTCCAGCTCAGCCTGAAGGAAGGCCTCACGGTGTTCCGCGACCAGGAGTTTTCACAAGACCTGTGCGGCGAGGCCTCAGCCCGCGCCGTCAAACGCATCGAAGACGTGCGCGTGCTGCGCACCGCGCAGTTCCCCGAAGATGCCGGCCCCATGGCCCACCCGGTGCGACCCGACAGCTATGTCGAGATCAGCAACTTCTACACCGTCACCATTTATGAAAAGGGCGCCGAAGTCGTCCGCATGATGCAGACACTGGTGGGCCGTGAGGGCTTTGCCCGCGGCATGACGCTCTACTTTGAGCGCCACGACGGCCACGCCGTGACCTGCGACGACTTCGCGCAGGCGATTGCCGACGCCAACCCGATGTCGGACCTGGCGCGCCTCCTGCCGCAGTTCAAGCGCTGGTACAGCCAGGCCGGCACGCCGCGTGTGCACGCCCAGGGTGCTTATGACGCGGCGGCGCGCACCTACACCCTCATGCTGTCGCAAAGCTGCATGCCCACGGCAGGGCAAGCCGTGAAGGAACCGTTTGTCATACCGGTCGGCCTGGGCCTGCTGGGCGCAGACGGCCAGGACTTGCCGCTGCAGCTGGCCGGTGAGAGCCAGGCCCCTGCCCGCACCCGTACCGTAGTGCTGACGCAGGCCAGCGAGACGCTGACTTTCGTCAACATCGATGCCGAGCCGGTGCCCTCCATCCTGCGCGGCTTCACCGCCCCGGTGGTGCTGGAGTTTGACTACACCGATGCCCAGCTGCTGCACCTGCTGGCGCATGACAGCGACCCCTTCAACCGCTGGGAAGCCGGACAACGCCTGGCGGTCAACCGCGCTATCAAATCAATAGCTGGTGGCGCAGGCTCCGTAACGGTTGCGGTGCTCGACGATGCTTATCTGGATGCGATGCGCCAGGTGCTGCGCCACCCCGCGCTGGACTCTGCATTTAAAGAACTGGTGCTGACCCTGCCGTCTGAAACCTACCTGGCCGAGCAGCTGGATGTGGTGGACCCGCAGCGCATTCATGCAGTGCGCGAAGCCATGCGCCTGCAGCTGGCCACAGCCCTGGCAGCCGACTGGCAAGCCGTGTACGAGGCCAACCACGATACCGGCGCTTACACGCCTGACCCGGCCTCCTCGGGCCGCCGCGCGCTCGCGGGAATGGCACTCACGCATCTGTGCCTGGCGGCCCAGGCCTCTGGCGATACCGTCTGGCCGGGCAAGACCCTGCAGCGCTTCAAGGACGCCGGCAACATGACCGACCGCTTCAACGCGCTGGCCGCGCTGGTCTCCAGCGGCCATGCCCTGGCCGCCGAGGCGTTGCCGCTGTTCCACGCCATGTTCAAGGACGAAGCCCTGGTCATCGACAAATGGTTTGGTCTGCAGGCCGGCGCGCCGGATCGGAACGGCAACATCCTGCCAGCCGTGAAGCAACTCATGAAGCATGCCGACTTCAGCCTGCGCAACCCCAACCGCGCGCGCAGCGTGGTCAGCACCTACTGCCAGGGTAACCCGGCCGCCTTCCACCGCGCGGACGCCGCGGGTTATGTGTTCTGGAGCGACCGCGTGATGGAGCTCGACACCATCAATCCGCAAGTGGCCGCCCGCCTGGCGCGCGCGCTGGACCGCTGGAGCAAGCTGGCCGAGCCCTACCGCAGCGCGGCGCGCGAGGCGATCGCGCGCGTTGCAGCCAAGACTGATTTGAGCAAAGACACACACGAAGTCGTCTCTCGCGCACTGGCCGACTGAACGCGTACGGCACCCGCCATGGCATTCTTCACATTCAATACCCCCGCACAGCGGTTTGCGAAGAAGTTCAACCCGCTGCGCGACACCGTGTACGACGCCAGCGGCATGTTCAGCGGTTCGCGCATGTCAGCCGACCTGGCCGCGCTTGAGCCTCTGGCCGAGGCCCTGGGCGCCGACTCCGTCGAGCTGACTGACTTGCTGTGGTTGCAGTTCGTGGTGTTCCGCAAACGCCAGCTGGATGCCGAGGGCCTGCCCCTAGGCCTGCGCGCCCTGGCCATCCGCGCTGCCAAGGGCAGCCTCACGCCCACCGAGCGCTACGAACAGCATTACGCCATCGGCGAGTCGGCCCTGGAAGTCGAGGAATATGACACCGCCGTCGAGCACCTTCAGCAGTCGGCTCACTGGGCCGCGCACGAAGGCGCCACGCTGGGCGCCGACCAGAAGCTGGGCATCCGCGAAGAGATCGGCTATGCCCTGCACGAGGCCGGCCGCTTCGCCGAGGCGCTGGCACACAACCGGCAACTGCTGGCAGATGCACAAAGCGCCTTCGGCTCCGGCACGGACAAGCGCCTCTCCGGCCTCATCAACAACCTGGCGCAAAATACCTACGAGCTCGGCGAGCATGCGCAGGCGCAGGCCTGGCTGCAACAGCGCCTGGCGCTGGGCCAGGCCTTGCAGGACACCGACATCGTGCTGGACACCTTGTTCCAGCTCGGCGTGCTCGCGCACGAAACGGACCAGCCCGCCGAAGCGCGCGCCCTCTTTCAGCAACGCGTGGACATTGCCCGTGCGAAGGACGACGAGGACCTGCTGGACGACGCCCTGACCACGCTTGCCGAATTTGAAGAACGCGAACAGCAAGGCGAGCCTGGCTAAGCGCCCCGCCCAGCCATACGCTGTCCAAACGAACTATCCCTCAATCGAACGGAGCCCCCTATGTCCCAAAAAATCTCCCTGACCCGCTACCTGATCGAGCAGCAGCGCATCGACGGTCACATTCCCTCGCAGCTTCGCCTGCTGCTCGAAGTGGTCGCCCGCGCCTGCAAGAGCATCAGCCAGGCCGTCAACAAGGGTGCGCTCGGCAGCGGCATGGGCAGCGCCGAAAGCGAGAACGTGCAGGGAGAGATCCAGAAGAAGCTGGACATCATTGCCAACGAAGTGCTGATTGAGGCCAATGAATGGGGCGGCCACCTGGCCGGCATGGCCAGCGAGGAAATGGAAGGCATTTACGTGGTGCCGAATCGCTACCCCCAAGGTGAATACCTGCTGCTGTTCGACCCGCTCGACGGCTCCAGCAACATCGACATCAACGTCAGCATTGGCACCATTTTCAGCGTGCTGAAAATGCCCGAGGGCGATCGCGGTGTGGATGAAGGCGACTTCCTGCAGGCCGGCCACAAGCAGGTAGCGGCGGGTTACTGCATCTACGGCCCGCAGACCACCCTGGTGCTGACCGTCGGTGACGGCGTCGCCATGTTCACGCTGGACCGTGAGCAGGGCTCCTTTGTGCTGATCGAGGAAAACGTGCAGATCCCGGCCGACACCAAAGAGTTCGCCATCAACATGAGCAACATGCGCCACTGGGACGCCCCGGTCAAGCGCTACGTGGACGAGCTGCTGGCCGGCAAGGACGGTCCGCGCGGCAAGGACTTCAACATGCGCTGGATCGCCGCCATGGTGGCCGACGTGCACCGCATTCTGTGCCGCGGCGGCATCTTCCTCTACCCCTGGGACAAACGCGAGCCCGAAAAGGCAGGAAAACTGCGCCTGATGTACGAAGCCAACCCCATGAGCTGGCTCATCGAGCAGGCCGGTGGCGCCGCCACCAACGGCAAACAGCGCATCCTGGACCTGCAGCCCACCAAGCTGCACGAACGGGTCAGCGTGATCCTCGGCTCCAAAAATGAGGTCGAACGGGTGACCTCCTACCACTCCGGGCTATAATTGAAGGCTGTATTTCATAAAAAGCCGGTGTAGCTCAGTCGGTAGAGCAGCTCATTCGTAATGAGAAGGTCGGGTGTTCGATTCATCTCTCCGGCACCAATTCAGGCGGAAATAGCGATAGTGGTCACTTACCGGTGATCGCTGAGGTCACTTCTGGTGACAGTCGATTTTCCGCATTAAAAATGCCTCCTTTGTGGAGGCTTTTTCTTTTCGGTAGGCAAGCATTTACCGCCGACTCAACCCAAACCTTGTTGATTTCTGCTGCCCTCTCATCAGCAAGACACAAAACCTGTTCTCGCAGCAGCTCTCGCAGCGGTACACACTACAGTGAGGGTTCCAAAATCGTAAAACGCTGAATGACCGATGTCACCGCTGGGCTCAGGAACGCCTATGGGAACAAAGAAGGTTGCTCTATATTCGTTTACCAAACCAGAAGGGTAAGTGAACTTGTCAAGCACCACATAGGCACGCGATAAGTCCGTTTCGGCTACAGAAAGAGCATCTTCTGTCACTGGCACCAGGAGGTTTTTCCTGGTGTAGTTTTTGTCAATGTATGCATCCCGAAATTTTCTTACATCTTCTGCCGTTGCTTTACGAATAATTCCATCTCGAATGGCTTTATCAAGAGCAGGTCGGGGGTCGGGCTCCGCAGACTTGGTGTCTTGTAGCTCGAAGCAAGTTCCTTCCTTGCACTTCAAGATTTCAGCAAGCTCTTTCTCGCGCCTATCCGTCATCTCTTGCCAACACATGGCGATCGCTACACGGCGGAAGCTTCCTCCTTCCCAGTCCCCCGTGGAGAACATGCAATCCGAGTCGCGGAACTCAAGCCATGCCTTCTGCGATTTGCGCAGAGCATTTTTCAAGTCGGTACTCACCAAGCGTCGCATCAATAGCCGATAGGTATCGTTCAGAGCGACGTCCTTCGTGTAGTAGCCATACCAAGCGCAAAGAGCCATGTCTCCAGTGCCATCGCAGCCTTTTGAGATTTCTTCATGAATCTCTTTTTCTGTATAGCCTTTTTGCCCCTGTGCCATAGCTCGGATAGCTCTGTCGTTGCCCAAAGAATAGGTCGTTGTGAGCAAGAGAAGTGCGAGAACTGCAGTGAACTTCATGGTGAGAACTAACGTTGGATTAAATCGATGTCCTGTGTGACTCTATTGTCCGGGGTTTCAGGCATATACAAGGGATGTGATCAGCACCATTTTTGGATATCCCCCCGTGGGTGTCGAATTTCCGCACTGAGCTGCCCTTAAAAATTGACAGCTTAAAGGCTCCTGTTAGATATATGAAAGCATCTCTTCGGAACCAATTGAAAGTCCGACTCGACTACAGCGCCCCTAAGTTGCACACCCGTCTTGTTCAATAGTGAGGTAAGGACGCCCTCGTCTGGCAATTGCGTGAACGTCCAAAAAAGGGGATTAGCCCCAGCCTTGGCCTCAGTCGCGCCTGTTTGCGCGTGAAGGGCATGCGAAGATATAGCCTCCCGGAAACCAAAAAATCAAAATGCTGGAACAGCTTCTTTCCCACTACATCAGCAATGCCGGCACGGCCAACGCCCGCGGTGAATACACCGTCGCTGCTGAGTGGTGCCAACGCAGTCTTCAACTGGCCCCTGACCTGCCAGAGGCCTGGTATCACCTGGGAACCGCATTCGGAGGGATGGGCAAGAGATCTGAGGCGGTAGCCGCCTTTGAAAAGGCCCGGATTCGGACACTCAATTCGGCGGACGCGCAAAACAGCATCGGCCTGCGGCTAACAGAGTTGGGCGCATACGCAGAAGCGGAACAATGTCTGAATCAAGCACTGGCAGTGGCTCCTGACTATGCGTTTGCTCACTCCAACATGGGCAAACTTCGGAGCAAACAAAGACGCCTGGAAGATGCCGAAGCGTCCGTCAGGACCGCAATTGCATTGAATCCGGATCTGGTACCAGCCTATGTCAATCTTGGTGGTTTATTGAGCGACCAGAAGAATTACGAAGCCGCCGAAGCGGCCTGCCGCAAGGCGACCGAACTGGCGCCAGATTCAGCCGAGGCCTGGCTCAACCTGGGCGTCGCGTTGAACGGACTGAAGCAGCATGAGGCAGCCGAATCCTCATATGCCAAAGCGATTGCGCTTGCGCCAAATCTGCCCGACGTGTGGATCAATTTGGGAATCACCCTCAATGAGATGAAACGGCATGATGCAGCCGCCGACTGTTACAAGCGGAGCATGGAGCTGGATGCGAATGTCGAATTCGTGTTTGGCTCGCTATTGCACGCAAAAATGAAAGTTTGCGACTGGCATTCACTTGCCTCCGATCTGCCAAAAATTTTCCAGGAAATCGAGCATGGGAAGAAGGTGGCAATGCCGTTCGAAATCCTGGGGCTCACAACGGACTTGGCGTTGCAGGTGCAAGTGGCCGCAATATGGGTCAAAGATAGATGCCCAAACTCAGCCACCGTCAGCTCCATCCCCAAACGCCAGCGGCACGAAAAAATCCGGGTTGGATACTTTTCCGCTGACTTTCACGACCATGCAACCATGCATTTAATGGCTGAGTTGTTTGAGAGACACAATCGATCCAGGTTTGAGCTGTACGCCTTCTCATTTGGTCCGGACAAGAAGGACGCGATGAGGAACAGGGTTTCGGCAGTTTTTGACAAGTTTTTTGATGTACGGCTCCAATCCGATAAAGCCGTCGTACAACTTTCAATGGACCTGGAAATAGATATTGCCATCGACCTGAGTGGTTTCACACTGGGAAGCCGGCCGGATATCTTTAGCCTGAGAGCTGCGCCTGTTCAGGTGAACTATCTCGCCTATCCGGGTACGATGGGCGCCGATTTCATGGACTATCTGATTGCAGATAAAACAGTCATCCCCGAGTCCAGCCAACAGCATTACAGCGAAAAGATCGTCTACCTTCCCAATAGCTATCAGCCAAACGACAGCAAGCGTTTTATTACAGACAAGGCACTGAGCCGCGGGGAAGCTGGCCTGCCCTCAAACGGTTTCGTCTTCTGCTGCTTCAACAACAATTTCAAGATTACGCCTGAAGTTTTCGATTGCTGGATGCGAATATTGAAGGCCGTGGAAGGAAGCGTCCTCTGGCTTCTTGAGGACAACCCAAAAGCCACCGCCAATTTGACTGAAGAAGCGCTGCAAAGAGGCATTGCCTCGGAACGGCTGATTTTTGCAAAGCGAGTATCCTCCGCCGACCACCTTGCAAGGCATCGCCTGGCCGACCTGTTTTTGGATACGCTGCCTTACAACGCACACACAACAGCCAATGATGCCCTGTTGACGGGACTGCCCGTATTGACGTGCATGGGCGAATCTTTCGCCAGCCGGGTGGCCGCAAGCCTGCTGCATACGGTTGGCTTGACCGAGCTGATTACCTCGAACATGACGGACTATGAGACCTCAGCGATTGAGCTGGCGACCGTCCCCCGGCGCCTGGCACAGATCAAGGAAAAACTGGCTCGAAACAGGCTGACAACACCGCTGTTTGACACGCCTTTGTTCGTCAGTCACATCGAGGCTGCTTACACGGCAATGTATGAGCGCTATCAGAGCGACCTGCCGCCTGCATGCATTTACGTTCAGCAATAGTTCTGCAGCGGTCATTGCCGGACTGAAGGCACCCTGGAAATCAACAGTGGGTGCGATCCTGGGCTTTTTTTATTCATAGCCGCCGATGATTGCAACACAATGAGTACCTTGGTCGTACCGGGAAAGTCATCCCCCCGCATTGTTTGCGAACCTGGCCCTTTTCCATAAGAATCAAACCCAGCAACAGGGGGATTCGTATGGGGATAATTCCGCTTCGTCCTTTTCGACAACGGCTGTTTCCGGCCGTCCTGGCCATAGCGGCGATTGCCGTACCGCAGTGGGCCCAAGCGCAGGCCACACTGGAGAAAATCAAGAGCCGCGGGCAGATCAATGTGGGCTACCGCGCAAACTCCGCGCCCTTCTCGTTTCACCAGACGGCGGAAAAGCCTCTGGGCTATAGCATCGAATTCTGCAAACCCATCATCGAACGGCTCCGCCAGGCTGCCGGCAAGCCGAACCTGCCGGTACGGTATATCGAAACGTATGTGGACGCCCGTACACGCTTGCTGTCTGAAGGCAGTGTGGATTTGCTGTGCGAGAACGTGACCGACACACCGGAGCGCCGGGCGCGGATGGATTTCTCGACACCGATTTTTATCGAAGCCATCCAGGTGGCGGTGCGCACCAAGGACAAACTCAGTGCGCTCGACCAACTGCAAGGCAAAAGCATTGTGGGCATTGCCGGAACCACCGTGGTTCCCGCACTGGATCTCTACGCGCAGCAGCATTCATTGAAGTGGCAGCACGCCAAAGCAGTCAACGCGGATGCCGCCCTCGGACAGTTGCAACTGGGCTGGGTGGCAGGGTACGCCCGCGACGGTGTAGCGCTCGCCGCGCAATTGGCGAGCCTGCCCAATGCAGGCGACTACCTGATCCTGCCCGAACGCCTGTCGGTAGAGCCTATTGCCATTGCCTACCGCAAGGGGGATGCAGTCATGGGTGACCTGGTGAACGCCTCTATCAAGGAATCCATGCGCAGCGGTGCAGCGCAAGGCTGGTATGAACAATGGTTTTTAAAGCCCCTGAAACCGGGCGGCAAACCGCTGACAACCGTGATGCCGGCGGAAACGAAGGCATTGTTTGACACCGCGAAAGCAAATTGAGTAAAGCCTGAAGACCGCAACAGCGCTGCGGCTTTAAACGCTCAGGCGTTGGTGCCGTTCGGCGTATCCGGCTCTTCCGGTGTGATGAAAGAGTCTTCCCACTGCACAGCAAAATTGTGGTCGGCGTTGTCATGAACAATGCCGGAACCGGTGCTGAGCGGGTCGAAATTTGTGAACCGTATCCTGCGGTTGCGTTCCAGCTTGGCTTGCAGGCTGCTTCGGGCCGCCGCGATGTCCATGCTGGCGACTTTTGGCGCCTCTTCCAGGAGGGTTCCGTTGGCAGCGCGCATGGTATCGGGCACGGTGGCCATGGCATCGGCGTCGGCATCCACCTCGACAGGTAAGGCCAGGGGAGGCTCTCCGAGCACGGCGGGTTCGTCGTCGGTCAGGTCGATTTCCCCGAGGAACGCCGCGCGAACATCTTCCAGAGTGGGAAGGTTGCTCGCACGCACGACGGCGTAGGCAATCCCGCATTCCTCGAACAGCTTGCGCTTGAGGTCACGGTTGCTGGCCTTGAGCCCACGGGGCCCGGGAACATCCAGGCAACCAATGACGGTGCCATCCGCGGCGCATACAGTGAAAGTGCAGTAAACGGTTTTGAGCAATTCAAAGGAACGCTGCCCCTCGGCTTCGGTCCGTGGGGAGACGAAGCGGATGACAGGGACTTTGATCAGGACATGGTGGTCAAAAAAGGCCCGCTGAAGCCAATGCCATACGTCCTGTTCGGACTCCAGCAACAAAGGCCTCGGCTGCAAGTGCCATTGCGAGGGAAGGCGCCTTTTTTTGCGCGCGGAACGCGCCAGCCAACCATGGTGGCACGCTGCTCCCGTCGCCATTGCAGACACCGCTGTCGCAGTGAGCGCCAACACAAAAACATCAAACATGAGTGCCTTAACTTTTTTTCAGTTTAAACACAGCACCGCCAAGTTACAACTATTTACGTATGAAGGTGTTGTGAAGGCGACTCATGTTGAATCCAATCTACCTAAAAGCGGCCTTTTTTCACATATATGTTCCACCGATACAACCCGGGCACCCCACCAGGAGACACAAATACTTACATATCGGGTTCCACCGGGATAGGGCTGGCCAGGATCTTGTCGATCCGCTTGCCATCCAGGTCAAGGACTTCGAAGCGCCAGCCCGCGCATTCCACCCGCTCGGCCGTTTTCAGCAACCGCCCCGAAACGCTTTGAAGCAGGCCGGCCACCGTGTTATAGCGGCCCCGGCCTTCCTCGGGCAGCTCCCTGATATCCAGACGGGCTTTGAGTTCAGAGACAGGCATGACACCGTCAATGAGCCAGCTGCCGTCCTCCCTTTCGGTGGCCCATGCGTCCATCTGCGCGCCGGGCTGCAACTCACCGGTAATGGCTTCCAGCATGTCCATGGGGGTCATGAGGCCCTGCACAACCCCGTATTCATCGACTACAAACACAATGCGGGTGGAACGGGCCCGGAACTGCTCCAGCAACTCCATGCCCGTGAGCGTTTCCGGCACGAAGACCGCCGGCACTGCATAAGCGCCTATGCGGTCGGTCACCGAGGGTACCGCGCCCGAGCTCTGGCCGGAAGCGGCGGGCTGGATCTGGCCGCGCAGCGCGAGCAGCTTGGCCACATTGACCACGCCCACCACGTCATCAAGACTGCCGCGGCACACGGGATACCACGAGTGGCCAGTGGCGCCCGCCTTGTCGATGGCCTGGGCAATGGTGTCGGAAGCATCGAGCCACTCGATGTCGGAACGCGGCAGCATCAGTGAAGTGAGCAGGCGGTCATCCAGCAGAAACACGTTCTGCACCATCTGGTGTTCATGCTCCTCAATCAGGCCGGCGTCCACGCCCTCCTCCAGGCTGGCCGCGATTTCTTCTTCGGTGACGGCCCGGCCGGCGCTGTTGTCGATCCGCAGCAGCTTGAGTACCGCCTGCGTGCTGATGGACAACAGCCTGACGAAGGGTTTGAAGCCCGTCGCCACCCACATCATGGGCCTTGAAACCAGACGTGCAACGGTTTCCGGGTAGAGCTGCCCAATGCGTTTGGGCACCAGCTCGCCAAAGACGATGGTGATGAAGGTGATGACGGTCACTACCAGCGCGGTAGCGGTGATCTCGGAGACGCGCGGCCGCACGCCGAAGGTCTGAATCCACGCCGCCAGGCCGCTGCTGAAGGCCGCCTCGCCAATAATGCCGTTGAGCATGCCGATGGAGGTGATGCCGACCTGCACCGACGAAAGAAACTGCGTAGGGTTGTCCAGCAGTCCCAGCGCCGCCTGCGCCCCCTTGTCGCCGGATTCGCCCATGGCCGAGAGCCGGGCTTTGCGGCTCGAAGCCAGCGCCATCTCCGACATGGCAAACACACCGTTGAGCAAGGTCAGAAAAGCAATCAGGAAAAAGTCCATGGGGCCTGGCGCAAAATAAACACATGTCACTTTACTGTATCGGCGACCTGCAGGGTTGCCACGCACCTTTTCAGCGATTGCTGGACAAGGTCGACTTCTCCCCGAGCCGCGACACCCTCTACATCCTTGGCGACCTGGTCAACCGCGGCCCCGGCTCCCTTCAGGTGCTGCGCAGCCTCTCGGCATTGGGCGACGCTGCGCAATGCCTGCTCGGTAACCACGACCTGCACCTGCTGGCTGTGTGGCAAGGCGTGCGCAAGCCGGGCCGCAGCGACACCGTACAGGACATCCTCGAGGCCAAGGACAGCCAGACGCTGCTCGACTGGCTGCGCCACCGCGCCATGGCCATCCATCGCCACGGCTGGCTGATGGTGCATGCGGGCGTGCTGCCGCAATGGAATGCGGCGCAAACCGTGGCGCTGGGCTCAGAGGTGGAGCAGGTGCTGCGCGGCGGCCATCTCAAGGACTTTCTGCAGGCCATGTACGGCAACACGCCTGATCACTGGAGCGACAGCCTGCAGGGCGCCGACAGGCTGCGGGTCATCGTGAACGCGCTCACGCGCCTGCGTTTTTGCACACCCGAAGGCGTGATGGACTTCAGCAGTACCGACGGCCCCGGCAGCGCGCCCGCGGGCCACCTGCCCTGGTTTGATGTCCCGGGCCGCGCGACACTCGGCACACCGGTGGCGTTTGGCCATTGGTCCACACTGGCCAGCGGCAAGAACAGCACACCCGCCCTGCGCAACAACACCTTGCCACTCGACACCGGCTGCGTGTGGGGCGGCTGCCTCACGGCAGCCAGATTAGGAGCGGCGCCCGGCGAGTTTGAACTGGTCAGTGTGCAATGCGAAGAAGCGCAAAAACCCGGCAAGGCCGGCAAGTCGGCTTAAACCGGTTGCCGCGCGGCACTTGCCTCGTCCGCCCAGGCCCGGGCCACGCTGGCTGACAGCAACAGCACAGCCGACGAAAAATAGATCCACATCAGGATCACCACCAGTGAGCCCGCCGCGCCATAGGCCGACACAATCGCAGCGGTCGAAAGATAAAAAGCCATCAGGTGCTTGCCGACCGCAAACAGGATGGCCCCCGCGGCGGAACCCATCACCAGATAGCGTAAAGCGGGCTTGGGGCCCACGCTCATTTTCATGAGTGCCACAAAGAGCACCACGCAAAAGCAGAAAGACACGACCTCATTGAGGACCCAGGCGATTTTCTCAATCGGCAAATAGCCGCCTGCCCAGCCTGAGAGAAGACTCAGAAAAGTCGAGATCGCCAGCGAAACCAGCAAGAGAAAACCGAAGGCCAGGATGTAGGCCACACCTCGCAGCCGCAAAGAAGCGCTGTGCCACCATTTCTGCTGCGGCAGCTCACCACTGCCTTGCCGCCACAGGCGCTCAAATGCATCCTGCAGTTCGGCAAAGACGCCGGTCGCACCCGACAACAGCAGCGCAAAAGCAAACAGCGAAGCCGTGATGCCCTCTGAAGGCGCTTGGGCACTTGAAAGTGCCTGTTGCACCACCTGCGCGCCCTGCGCACCGATGACGCTACGGATTTGATCCACCAGGCTGGTTTCGATATACCGGCGGTCCAGCCACCAGCCGAGCACTGCGACCATCAGCACCAACAACGGCGCCAGGCTGAGGATGCCGTAGAACGACATGGCCGCGCTCATGCGCATGCCGCCTGCATCAATCCAGTGGTCGATGGCTTGCCACAGGGGCCGGTAAAGATGCCTGAAAATCTTCTGAAGGGAAAAATGCGCGAAGGCTGGCGGGGCCTGAACATGCGAATCGGGTTTCTCCATCATCCCGAAAGCTTAGGAAACCCGCAGCAAAGACCCAACCGGACAGCAGCTCCCCGCACCGTAGGCGTGAACCGACGGGCGTATGGAGATTGGGTAGCGGAAATCGGGTAGGGGCGCTGCTCAGCGTCCCGCAATGAACCGGTGCTGGACCGGTGCGCCTTAACCGATTGTCTTAGCCGGTTGTCTTAACCGGCTGTCTTGAACAGCGCTGCGACTTTTTTCTTCGGCTTGATATTGGCCGACACACTGCTGCGCGCGGGGGCGGCCTTGGCGGCGGCTTCCCAGGCGGGCGTGGCATCGGGCGCAGCGGTTGGTTCGTAGGGCTGGTCGAAGAACGGGTCACGCGGCGCCGCCGGCTGGCGATGCGGCGTGTATTCGCGCCGCTCCCGCGGTTGGCGCGCTTCACGCGCATGGCCGCCTTCTTCACCTTCGCGGTACATGCGGCGGCCGTCATTGATACGGCCCTGCTCGCTGATGCGGGGCTGGTCTTCCTCGAACTCGATGGGTTCCAGTTCGATCTTGGTCTTGATCAGTTTTTCAATATCAGCCACCAGGCGCTGGTCGCTGCTGGCAACAAAACTCACAGCCAGGCCCGATGCGCCAGCCCGGCCGGTACGACCGATGCGGTGCACGTAATCTTCGGCATTGAAGGGCACATCGAAGTTGAACACCGCGGGCACATCCTTGATGTCCAGGCCGCGCGCCGCCACGTCGGTACACACCAGCAGGTCGACTTCGCCCTTCTTGAAGGCTTCCAGCGCCTTCAGGCGCTCGTCCTGGCTCTTGTCGCCGTGCAGCGCCGTGGTCTTGAGGCCTTCACGTTCCAGGGAACGCGCCAGCCGTGCGCAACCGAGCTTGCTGTTGACGAACACAAAAGCCTGCTTCATGCCGCGCTGTTTCAGGATCTGGTGCAGGGCTCGGCGCTTGTCGTCGGCGCCCACGCTGTAGAAATGCTGCTCGACGGTAGAAGCCGTGGCGTTGGAGCGCGCCACTTCAATCGTGACCGGATCCTGCAGGTAGCTGGAGGCCAGGCGTTTGATTTCAGGCGAAAAAGTGGCCGAAAACAGCAAGGTGATGCGCTGCTGGGGCAGGTAGCTCAGGATGCGCTGCAGGTCGGGCAAAAAGCCGATGTCCAGCATGCGGTCGGCCTCGTCGAGCACCACATATTCGACCTGGTTGAGTACAGCGTTCTTGGCTTCGATATGGTCGAGCAGCCGGCCCGGCGTGGCCACCAGCACTTCGACGCCTTTTTTGAGTTCGGCCGTCTGCGGCTTCATGTCCATGCCGCCGAAAACAACGGCGCTGTTCAGGTTGGTGTATTTGGCATACAGCTTGACCTGCTCGGCGACCTGCACGGCGAGTTCACGCGTGGGCAGCAACACCAGTGCGCGCACCGGGTGGCGGGCAGGCGACGTCGAGGCGTTTTCGTGCTTCATCATGCGCTGCAACAGGGGCAAGGCGAAGGCTGCGGTCTTGCCGGTGCCGGTTTGCGCAGCGCCCATGACGTCTTTACCCTGCAGGACGACCGGGATGGCCTGTTCCTGGATGGGGGTCATGGTTTCGTAGCCCATTTCGGCCACGGCACGGGCCAGCGGTTCTGCCAGCGAAAGATTGGAAAAAGAGGATGTCATAAAAAGGCTCGGCGGTACTCTGCGGGTTGTCTTGCGAAGGGTGTACGAACCGGAAGTCGCGAACCGGCGCGCTGGCAGCCAACGGCACCGCTGCACCATTGGCAAGAAAGGGAGCGCGGCAGGCCGCCCGGCGTGGCACGGTCTCCGACCATGGTGGGGCTTTTGCAGCGCTTCCTCAGCCGTCTATTGTCGCACTTTGGGCCCCGATGCCGGTTTTGCCGGCCCACTGCGCTTTCAGGGCCATTTGGGCCAGGGCAGCCACTGGGGCAATGCCCCTTTATTGCTATTTATTTTATAGCTGCTCGCGCACGTCAGTAAAGGGCTACGGCCCGATTTCACTCTAAATTGTTGACTGCCGGCTAAATACTGCGGGCACTAAAGGTGTCGCAGGCCTTCATGCTGCCGGTTTTCAGGCCGGTGTCGAACCAGCGCTGGCGCTGGGCGCTGGTGCCGTGGGTGAAGCTTTCCGGCACCACCGCGCCGCCACCGGCCCGCTGCAGGGCATCGTCGCCGATTTTGGCGGCCGCGTTCATGGCCTCCTCCACGTCGCCCTGCTCCAGTATCTGGCGCGCGTTCTGTGCGTTGTGCGCCCAGACGCCGGCAAAACAGTCGGCCTGGAGCTCAAGGCGAACGCTCAGGGCGTTGTATTCGGCCTTGCTGACGCGGCCACGCATCTGGTCCATCTTGCCACTGATGCCCAGCAGGTTCTGCACATGATGGCCCACCTCATGCGCGATCACATAGGCCTGGGCGAAGTCGCCGGGTGCTCCCAACCGGCTACGGAGGGTTTCGTAAAAGCCCAGGTCGATGTAGACCTTCTGGTCGCCCGGACAGTAAAACGGCCCCATGGCGGCCTGGCCCTGGCCGCAGGCCGTTTGTGTGGCGCCACGAAAGAGCACCAGCCGCGGCTTCTGGTAAGTGCCGCCGCCCTTGGCAAACACGTCGGTCCAGACATCTTCAGTGTCCGCCAGCACGGTAGAAACGAATTTCGCCATACGGTCATCGGCCGGCGGCTTGGGGGCCGGGCCCTGTTGTACCTGTGCAGGGGATCCGCCGCCGCTGAGCAGGCTCAGGATGGTCATCGGGTTGATGCCGAAAATCCAGCCGCCCACCAGCGCCACCACGATGGTGCCGATGCCGACGCTGCGGCCCCCAAAGCCGAAGCCACCTCCCCCGCCACCGCCGTCGCGCCGGTCTTCAACGTTGTCGGATTCGCGATTGCCTTCCCACTTCATGGTGTCTCCCTGTCTGTCATCCGTGCATACTGGCCTTTCCGGCCCGCTGCGGCACCTGCCCCAAAGCCCGGTCCGCTGTCAGCGCATGCGCCGACTTTACTTGAGCGGCCCCCCGCCGTGGAACAAAATTGAACCTTGGTGTATCCATTCGTCATGACTACTTTTGCCCATCCAACGCCCGCGGGCCCCGGCACCCAGGACGGCGCCATTTCCATGTTTTTCCCGCTACGCCTGGCGCTTGCGGTGCTGCTGGCCGCGCTGCTGACGGCCTGCGCCAGCCCCATCACCACCCGCGTGACCAGCTTCAACCAGTGGCCGGTCGATACGGCAGGCGCTACCTTCAGCTACATCACGCCGGTGGACTCGACACGGCAGCTGGAACAAGCCACCTATGAGGGCTATGTGCAGGCCGAACTGGAAAAACGCGGCCTCAAACGCGCGCCGGAAGGGCAGACCGGGCGCCTGCATGTCGACGTGGCGGCCAGCAGCCGCAGCGAAGAGAAAACCTTTCTGCAGCCGGTTTACCAGGACAACTTTGTCTTCCTGCCGCCTTACCGCGACGCCGCGGGCCGCGTATACGCGGGAGGCTGGGTGCCCGACCCTTTCGGGCCGCGCTATGTCGGCGACAGGCCACTCAACATGACGATTTACACCAACAGCCTGCGCGTGCGGTTACTTGACACCCAGGGCACGCCCCCCGGCAAGCCGCCGCGCACGGTGTTCGAGTCGCGCGCCGTGTACGAAGGCGGCAGCGGCGACCTTCCGCTGGTCGTGCCTTACCTGGTTCGCGCGGTGTTTGACAACTTCCCCGGTCAGAACGGCCAGGTGCGCGTCGTGAAGTTCGACAGCGAAACCGGCGCGGTGATCAAAAAGTAAGCTCAACCGCCGAGCAATCGAGTGGGGCCCGGTCTCCCGTTTCACCCCACCCCGGAAGGCTGGTACCTTTTCCGGGGCGCGGCAACCAGCGCGGAAATGTCCGGATGGTTGGGGTAGCCAAAACACTGCCGTCCTTCACAATGGCGGCATGCGCACAGCCCTTTCTGCTTCTTCGCTCCCCCGTGTCCTGCTCACCGGCTTCGACCCCTTCGGCGACACCGGACACAGCAGCCTGCCCCTCAACCCCAGCTGGCTGGCGGTGCAGGCACTGGGTGGCAAGCGCATAGGCGGCCACCTCCTGGTGGCGGCGCAATTGCCCACCGTGTTTCAGGCCTCCATCGCAGAACTCATCCGGCTGCTCGCGCTGCATAAGCCGGTACTGGTGATCTGCGTCGGCCAGGCGGGCGGGCGCAGCGCGATTTCGCTGGAGCGCATTGCCATCAACGTCAACGATGCCCGTATTCCCGACAATATCGGCGGCCAGCCCGTCGACACGCCGGTAGTGGCGGGCGGGCCTGCGGCCTATTTCAGCAGCCTGCCCATCAAGGCCATGCTGCAGGCGCTGCAGGAGGCGGGCGTGGCTGCCGAGGTATCGCAGACTGCGGGCACCTTTGTCTGCAACCACGTGTTTTATGCGCTCATGCATGCCCTGGCCACAAAGCGCGGCTTCAGGCGCACGCGCGGCGGCTTTATCCATGTGCCCTATGTGCCCGAACAGGGCGCGCCCAGCTTGCCGCTCGGTGAGATCGTGCGCGGGTTGCGGTCGGCCATAGCGGCGGCGCTGGCCACACCGCACGACCTCATCAAAGGCGCCGGGGCCGTCAGTTAGCGTCAGGGTTAGCGTCTTGCGCGCCGGCATTCTGCGTGGGCACGGCAGGCTCATCGCGCAGCAGGCGCCACAGCAGGAATGTGCCAACCACGGCGTTACCCAGCGCAAAACAGGTGACCAGCACCGTGGCCCAGGCATTCAAGGGACGGTTGTGCACCACCCAGGCCAGCAAAGGAGACAGCCCGTTGAGCACGAGCATCAGCCAGAACAGGGGGTTTCGCGGCTGGTAAAGACGCAACAGGCGTGACAAATCCATCGTGGCCACATGCTAACCGCACCGGCCGGAAAACCTTCCGATGATTGCTGAATCAGCGGATGGCGAAGGACGCCGGCATAAAGCCCTGTGCAGGCTGCATTGGCAGCATGCTGCTGACAGTGGCGCCTGCTGCGTTGCTGGCCATCACACCGCTGGATTCCCCCGATGAATCGGCCACAGCCTGACCCTTTTGCGCGCTGGTGATGACGGGCGGCAAGGCTGAGGCGGCCGCGACGCGGGCCTGCTGGATACAACCCTGGCGGGCGGCACCGGCGGTGTTTTCGATGCACTGCGCAATCGCCTGCACTTCAGCCTGGCGCTGATAGTCGCGGATCCTGGCTTTGGTAACTTGCCCGTCCGCCACAAACGCGAAGGCTGCCAGCTGGCAAACAAACACCAGTCCAGCCGCTACCCAGAGCAGCGTCTTGTAAGGCATTTTGTCGAATTTTTGCAACTGGTCAGAAAACATGGCAGGCCTCCCTGTGAACCTGTTTTCATCCTAGGGAAGCGTTTGCGGTTTCCATCCAGCACTTTTCCCGGGAATATGTAGGATAAAAACCTTTCATTTTTTTACGCGACGTAACGCGGCGCACCGACACCCTCTCGTCTCGCCCTTCCACTTCCTTCCTCGCTTTACCATCGCCCCATGACGCCCACCCTGCTCAACCCCGCCCAGACCGCCGCCCGCCTGCCTTACCCATTGCTGGTCAGCGAGCTGACGCACCTGCTCAAGGACAGTTCCGTCCAGGTGCCGCCGCGCGTGGTGCAGCCCCTGCCTGGGGGCGGCAGCCTGTTTGTGATGCCGGCGCTGGACGACCGCACCGCGATCACCAAACTGATCACCTTCACGCCTGGCAATGCCGGCACCGGCCGACCCACTATCCAGGGCGACGTTGTGGTGTTTGACGTGGCCACCGGCAGTCGCCGGCTGATGCTCGACGGGCCCACCGTCACCGCCCGGCGCACGGCAGCCGTCTCGCTGCTGGCCGCGCAGCGGCTGGCACCCAACACGCACGGCCCCATGCTCATCGTCGGTGCCGGTGTCCAGGGACTTGCGCACCTGGAGGCTTATGCCGAAGGCCTGGGCGTGCACGAATTTCGCATCGCTTCGCGCAGCTACGCCAGCGCCCAGGCCCTGGTGCAGCATGCAGAGGCGCTGGGCCTGAACGCCCGCGTGGTGCACGACGCCGATGCTGCGCTGGCCGACTGCCCGCTGGCCGTTACCTGCACGCCGGCTGCCGCCGTAGTCCTCAGCGCGCTGCCCCGGCCTGACGGCTTCATCAGCGCCGTTGGGGCTTTCACCCCGGCCATGATGGAACTGAGCGTCGCGCTATGCCAATACTTCGCGGCGAAGGGTTCGGTGTTTATCGACACGGCTGATGCCATCCACGAGGCAGGGGACCTGCTGCAGGCCGGACTGGACGTGGCCCGCTTCGCCACACTGGCCGATGTGATCCGCCAGGACACCAAAAAGCCCGCCGGGCCGGTGCTGTTTAAAAGCTGCGGCTGGGCGGGCTGGGACTTGGCCGCGGCACGCGCCGCATTGGCCTGAAAAGCCGCTTACTTGGTGGCGACCGGCGCCGGCAATTCCGCGCCCTTGTTGGGCTGACCCTCAACGTCGGCCTTGCGGTCAAAAGTCAACAACTTGCCCATGACGACCTGAACCCACTGAGGGTAGGTGTAGGCGGTGCCCTTGTTGTGGTCAATGATGGCGCCTATGCCGCCGCCGAAGATGATATTGCCGGCCATGCCCGCATTGGCGCGGGAAATCGCCACGCCGCGGCCGTCGGTTTCACCGGCTTTGGTGCATGTGACATGCAGGTCTTTGGACGAGCGGCGCACGTTGGCCGTGACGGGCGTCTTGATGAGTTGCTGACCGTAGTCGTTTTCCAGCGTGCACTCCACGTCCTTGACTTCAACGCCGGCCGCATTGAAGGCCTCAAAACGAACCGGCGTGGTGGTGTCATTAGTGATAGATGCGCAACCTGTCATGGCCACACAAGCGAAAACGATGGAATACAAGCGAACGGACATTCAAGTCTCCCTTAGTGATAGTTAGTTGTTCAGTACCTTGGCACCGCAGTAAATGTAACATGATGTTTCAGCACCATATGAAGAGGCTTCTGGCTCTTATGGCCATTGCCTTTTCGCCCTCATGGCAGCCGCGAAAAAACACAAGGTGCAGCCCGGGTGTTACGCTGGTTCGTTTCACACAGGAGAACCACCCATGAAGATTCTGTTCGCCGCCGATGGCAGCAAATACACCAAAAAGGCCCTGGCTTTTCTGGTCAACCACGATGAACTCGCCGGTGCCGAAGGCGAAGTGGTGGTGATCAATGTGCAGGCTCCCGTGCCGGGGCGCGTCAAGACCATGCTGGGTTCGGCCAACGTCACCGCCTACCACGCCGAAGAATCGCAAAAGGTGCTGGCGCCGATCGAGCGTTTCCTGCAGCGCCACAAGATGGCGTTTAAAACCCTCGCCGTGGTCGGCTCGCCCACCGCCGAAATACTGCGTGCCGCCAAGCGAGAAAAAGTGCACCTTATCGTGATGGGCACACACGGCCAGGGCCTGCTCAGCCGCGCGCTGATCGGCAGCGTGGCCCAGCGCGTGGTTGCCGAGTGCGACATTCCGGTGCTGCTGGTCAAGTAGCAGGCTTCACTGCGGCTGTGTCCCCGCCCGGCATCCGCTGGCGCCGCCGCGAAAGCGCGGGTTCATGCGTCCGCGATTTGCCGGATACTCACCATCACACAACAAGGAGATCAAGATGGAGACAGGCATGGGGCTCAAATCGATTCGAAAACTGCTGGGCTGGTTTTTACTGGCGCTTGTTGCGGCTGGCGCACCACTGTCGTTTGCCAGCGAGGTCACCGTCAGGTCCGTGAACTCAAAGGCCTTGAGCGCAGACTACCGCTACACCGTTTACCTGCCCGACGGCTACGAGAGCGGCCGGCTGCGCTACCCGGTGCTGTTTCTGCTGCACGGCAACGGCGGCGACCACAATGACTGGCTGGTCAAAGGACAGGTCCAGGCGACCATGGACACGCTGGTCCGGGAAGGCCGCGTCCAGCCGGCCATCATCGTGATGCCGGGCGGCGGCTCCACCTGGTGGGTGGACGGCAACAAGGACAAGGCCGAGACCGCGCTCATCAAGGAGCTCATTCCGCACATCGACACCAATTTCAGGACCATCACCGCACGTGAAGGCCGCATGATTGCCGGGCTGTCCGCCGGCGGTTTCGGCACGGTGAACGCCGTTTTCAAGTACCCCGAGCTGTTTGTTTCCGCCGCGGCGTTGAGCCCGGCGATCTATTCACCAACACCCCCGGGCCACTCTTCGGCCATGCAGGTGGCGCCGTTCCAGGCAGGCGGCAAATTTGACCAGGCCTCGTGGGACCGCCTGAACTACACCGCCAGCTGGGAAGCCTACAAAAGCAAAAAAATCGTGGTGCCCCTGTACATCAACAGCGGCGACCATGACACCTTTTCCATTGCCTACCACTCGGCCGGCCTGTTCCAGAAATTGTTTGAATACCAGCCCAAGCTGGTGGAGTACCGCGTCGTCGATGGCGATCATGAATGGCCGGTGTGGCGCGACACCATTGGCGACGCCATCAAGTACATGAGCGGCTTTGCCAGCCGCCCCCAGGTCGCCAAGCCCTGATGCTGTAGAGGGCAGAAGCAAAAAAACGGACGCCCTTTGCAGGCGTCCGTCCAAATCAGGCGCGTAGATGTCCGTTACGCCTTCGGCAAGGTCACCCCAACCTGCCCCTGGTACTTGCCGCCGCGGTCCTTGTAGCTGACCTCGCAGACATCGTCCTTGTCGCTCTCGAAGAACAGCACCTGCGCGCAGCCCTCACCCGCGTAAATCTTGGCGGGCAGCGGCGTGGTATTGGAGAACTCCAGCGTTACATAACCTTCCCATTCGGGCTCGAACGGGGTGACGTTGACAATGATGCCGCAGCGCGCATAGGTGCTTTTGCCCAGGCAGATGGTCAGCACATTGCGCGGGATGCGGAAGTACTCCATGGTGCGGGCCAGCGCAAAGCTGTTGGGCGGGATGATGCAGCTGTCACCATGGAAGTCGACAAAACTTTTTTCGTCGAAATTCTTCGGATCCACCACCGTGCTGTGGATGTTGGTGAAAACCTTGAATTCAGGCGCGCAGCGAATGTCGTAGCCGTAGCTGCTGGTGCCATAGCTGATGATTTTCTGGCCGTCCCGCTGGCGGATCTGGCCGGGTTCAAAAGGTTCGATCATGCCGTGCTGCTCGGACATGCGGCGTATCCATTTATCGCTCTTGATGCTCATGGGATGGGGCTCCTGTTGTGGCTGTGATTGTAAGTTGGGGCTGGAGTGCAATCCCCACTAACCGCCAATCCGGAGACAGCCGGCCCTTCCTCACCAGAGGGCCCGTCGGCAAAGGCACGGGCTGAGGGCTATCGCTGCCCCACAATCCGATAAAACGCTAGGGACGCATGGACGGGGAAAGTGCCGCTGGTCAAGACATCACATTCCGCGTAACGTTGCCCCTACGACAGGCACAGGTGCAAGCTGAAGTGCCGTTGTCCCATATCTGAAGCCGGTTCATGCGAGGCGCCCCACTATGAAAACAAGTTCTACCCAGAACAAGGACCGTATTCTTGTCTTGGACGGCAGTCCCGGCGTTCACGATGCCTTCCACAACATGCTTGTTGAAGATGAGAATGTGCAAGGGAAATTCGAACTGGATGGTGCCCACAACGCACGCGAGGCGCTGGCCCTGGTACAACAGTCGCTTCTGGCTTCGCGTCCCTACGTCCTGGCATTTATCGGTGTTTCTGGTACTGCGGGAGGAAATGCGCTTGAAATAGCACCTCAAATATGGGCGCTTGATCCGGGAGTCCAGATAGTGGTGTGCGCAGAGCGGCTGGATCTTTCTTCTGATGCACTGTTCGCAGCCATGGGAGCCATGAATAGCAGGTGGGTGGTGCTCAAGACGCCGCTTGATACTGTAGAAGTCATCCAATTGGCGTATTCCCTGGCAGAGAAGTGGCATTTGCAACAACTCGCCGGGTCTCATCCAGGCGGGCACCCAGAGGCGGATGCCACGGAGAAGGGAAACCCGGCGGCTGCCTCCCAGATCAACGAGCAGGATTTGTTGCGCACGCTTCTGGACAACGCTCCCGATCACATTTATTTCAAGGATGCGCAGTCCCGCTTTCTCAAATGCAGCAAGGCACAGGCGCTACAGTTTGGGGCATCACCGGAGGAGCTGGTGGGCAAGACGGATCACGATTTTTTTTCCGAAGAGCATGCGCGCCCCGCCTACGAGGATGAACAGGAAATCCTGCGCACAGGTCAGCCGATCATCGGCAAAGTGGAGAAGGAAACCTGGAAAGACGGGCGCGGTGAATCCTGGAAGCTGAGTACAAAGATGCCGCTGCGCAACAACGCCGGAGCCATCATTGGTACCTTCGGTATTTCCAAGGACATTACTGCCCTGAAGCAGACTGAAGCAGCGCTGGCGCACCACCATGATTTGCTGGCTACGCTCATGGAGAGCTCACCAGATTCCATCTTCTTCAAGGATCTGAAATCACGTTTGGTAAAAGTCAGCCGCTCGGAGGTTCACAACCTCCTGCGGCTATCGATCAGCCGCTATCGCGCAGCACATCCGGACACGGGTGAGGAGGCACTTCCACCGCATTTGGCCAGTGTGGAGGAGTTTGAAAAATATGTGATTGGTAAAACCGATGCAGACATTTACGGCCAGGACAGGGCGAGTGAATTTAGCCACGACGAAGAAGAGATTATCCGGACGGGGAAACCCATCCTCGAAAAGAGCGAAAAAACCGTTCATCCTGACGGGCGTGTCGTCTGGTACCTCACCACCAAAGGCCCCTGGAGAGACAGGAACGGCACACTGATCGGAACCTTCGGAACTTCGAAAAACATATCCGAATTGAAGGAAGCGGAACGAAAAATTGAAGAGGTTCAAGCCCAGCTGCTCACCACGGCGCGCCTGGCGGGCATGGCAGAGATCGCAACCAACGTGTTGCACAACGTGGGAAACGTTCTCAACAGCGTCAACGTGTCGGCCGAATTGATTGGCAGCCAGTTGCGGACGTCCAAGCTCAAGGGGCTCGCCCGCTCTGTGGGTTTGATGGACGCTCATACCGGAGATTTGGGGGAGTTTTTGACGCGGGACAGCAAGGGCAAGCTGTTACCCGCCTATCTGCGCGAGTTGGCGCGGACACTGGAGGCAGAGCATGAATCCATCGCGAAAGAACTCGACGCACTTTGCAGCAGTGTGGACCACATCAAACAGGTCATCGCGACCCAGCAATCATACGCAGGCACCCCGCGTGTCGTCGAATCCGCCAAGGTGGATGAGTTGCTGGACGACGCGCTGCGCATGAATGCGGATGCACTGACACGCCACAAAGTGGATGTTGAAAAAAAATACGCAACGTTGCCCACCCTTTTGCTGGATCGGCAACGCGTGTTGCAGGTGCTGGTGAACCTGATCAGCAACGCCAAGCAGGCTTTTGGCACGATTACCGACAAGCGCCCGTTCATTACGCTCAATGCCGTTTTGCTGGAAGGGCCCATGCTGCGCATCACGGTGACAGACAACGGGGAAGGCATTGCACCGGAGAACCTGACGCGCGTTTTCTCCCACGGCTTCACCACCCGCAAAAACGGGCATGGCTTTGGTCTGCACAGCTGCGTTCTGGCCGCGCAGGAAATGGGCGGCAGCTTGCACGTCCACAGCGACGGGCCTGGAAAAGGCGCATCGTTCATCCTGGAGGTTCCCGTCGCTACCGCGCAGGTTCATTGAACTGGTTGGTACTGCGCCGCCCTCACGAGATACCGGTGCACTAAATGGCCTGAGAAATGACCGTTTTCTCAACCAACCGGTCATCACCCAACACAATCAGCGCGAACAACAACTCGTCCAGGCTGGCGGCTTGCGCCGTCTTTCGCGCCAGCAGCGGGGTGGCCTGGAGGTTGAGCACAACAAAATCGGCTTCGCAACCGGGCTGCAGGTTACCGACGATACCCTCCAGGCCCAGTGCACGCGCCGCACCCGCCGTGTGCTGCCACCACAGGTGCGGCGGCTTGAGCGACAGGCCGGTTTTGGTCTGCCCTTCCCTTCCCACGTAGTAAGCCGCCAGCATGGTGTGGAAAGGGCTGAACGAGGTGCCTCCACCCACGTCGCTGGCCAGGCCATAGGGGAAACCGATGCGGTCTGCACCCTCGTAGTCAAAAAAACCGCTGCCCAGAAACAGGTTGCTGGTCGGGCTCACGGCCGCCGCCGTGCCGGTGCTTCGCATCAGGGCGCGGTCTTCGTCGTCGATGTGGATGCAATGCGCGTATACGGCCCGCGGGCGCAGCAGTCCGAACTGTTCGTAAACGCCAAGGTAGCTGCGCGCCTTTGGATAGAGCTGGCACACCCAGGCGATCTCGTCCTTGTTCTCAGCCACGTGCGACTGGATCCACACGTCCGGGTATTTCGCGGCCAGCTCGCCGGCGCCGCGCAATTGCGCTTCGCTGCAACTGGGCACAAAACGCGGCGTGATGGCGTAGCCCAGCCGGTCCACGCCATGCCAGCGCTGGATCAGCGCTTCGGTATCCCTCAGGCTTTGCACCGTTTCGTCGCGCACGCCGTCAGGAGCGTTCTGGTCCATGAGGCATTTACCGGTCATGAGGCGCAGCTGGTTTTTCTGTGCCTCGGCAAACAGCGCGTTGACGGATTCCACATGCGAGGTCGCGAAAGCCAGCGCCGTGGTGACCCCGTTGCGAAGCAGTTCTGCTATGAAAAACGTAGCTGCTTGCGCACAGTGATCCTGGCTTGCGAAGCGTTTTTCTTCTGGAAAGGTATAGTTTTCAAGCCAGGGCAGCAGCCCTTCGGCAGGCGAGCCGATCACGTCCAGCTGCGGATAGTGAACGTGCATGTCGACAAAACCCGGCGCGATGAGGCGGCCCGGCAGGTGTTCGGTGGGCACCTCGGCAAACCCGGAAACCAGCGCGTGGTAGCTGCCGACGGCTTGCACCACCTGGCGGCCTTCGGCATCGGGCCCGGTCACCAGCAGGCCATCAGCCTCATAAACGGCCTGCGCAGGCGCGGCAAAGTACAGGAGGGCGGCGCGATAGGCTTTCATGGCTGCAAGATTAACCCAGTCACCGGCGGGCTGAATATTCAAAACCCGATAAGGCCTATTGGGCTTGTTGCCAGCCGGACAGCCGGGTTCAGCGGCTCACACGGCAGCCGTCGCCCAGCGAGGCGCGCCAGACCCGTACCGAAGTCAAGCCCGGCAGGCGTGCGTCCAGCTTGCGGAAGATGAACTGGCACAGGTTTTCCAGCGTGGGCGGGCCCAGATCTTTCACGTCGTCGAGCAGGTGGTGGTCCAGTTCCTCGCGCAGCACCTCGATCTCGCGCCGCACCAGGCCCAGGTCCATCACCATGCCGGTGACCGGGTCAGGCACGCCGGCGAGGAAAACTTCGGCGTTGTAGGTGTGGCCGTGCACTCGCTTGCTGCTGTCGGCTTCGATGACACGCTTGAGCGTGTGGGCTGCATCAAAGTAAAAAGTCTGGCTGATTTCGCAGCGCATGGGGGCTGCCGTGGTTTTTGTTGTGCTCATCGGATGCCCGTGATCTTGTGGGTCTGCAGGCTGAGGCGCCAGGCCGGGCGTGCCATGCACAGCTGGATGCAGGTTTCGGTGTTCTGCTGCCGCTGCGGGTTGTCCATAGGCTGCAGGTAACGGTGGGTGAAGTCGGCGGCTTCAAGTTCTGCCAGGTCAAAACTGCTCTGCGGCCACACCACCTTGAGCTCCTGGCCCGCGCGCTGCACCCAGGGTGCCCCGGCCTTGGGACTCACGCAGATCCAGTCGATGCCTTCCGGCGCGGCGATGGTGCCGTTGGTTTCCACTGCAATCTGGAAACCACGGGCGTGCAGCGCGGCAATCAGTTCCGCGTCAACCTGCAGCAAGGGCTCGCCGCCTGTCATCACCACAAAGCGGTGCGCACTGTCGCCCGCCGGCCACTGCGCTTCAATTTTTTGCGCCAGCGCATCGGCATCAGCGAACTTGCCGCCCAATGTGCCGTTGGTACCTACAAAGTCAGTGTCGCAAAACTGGCAGACGGCCGTAGCACGGTCCTGCTCGCGGCCCGTCCACAGGTTGCAGCCCGCAAAACGGCAGAACACCGCAGGCCGCCCGGCATTGGCGCCTTCGCCCTGCAGCGTGTAGAAAATTTCCTTGACCTGGTAGCTCATGGCGCGGCTTTCGCAGCGCCATAGCCGCAGCGCGCCACAGGCAATTGCCAGGGCAAAGGGAGACATTGAGCGGGAGAAATAAAACAGGCGCCCACACAAGCCGAAAGACCGGGGGTCGCGAGGTTTTTATACATGGTAGTCCTCTACATGGCCCCGGAAACAAAGCAAATGCCGGCGCGCCGAGGCAGCACGCAAGCCCTGATTTTAACGGCCAGCGGCCAATAGCGGGATTTCGGGGGATTTACCGGCCAATAGCGGCTTCAGGGCGCGGGAGCTTCGTGTGCCTGTTTTTCCAGCCAATCGCAGAATTTGTCCAGCCGCACATTCGCCCGGGCCCGGCGCCTGGCCACGTACTGGTAGCTGCTTTCCTCAAAGCCCAGCGGCGCCACCAGCCGTCCCGCGCGGATATCGTCCATCACCAGGTGCCAGGGCGCAATGCAAACGCCCAGGCCAGCCACTGCCGCCTCCAGCGTGAAGTAATAGTGCTCAAACTCAGGACCGTCCCGAATAGGAAGGGCAAGGCCGCGCGACTCGCACCACATCTGCCAGGCATCCCGCCGCGTTCGGGTGTGCAGCAGCGGCAAGCGGGCCAGGTCGATCGCTTTGTGCACATTCGACTGACCGGCGAGCGCAGGCGCCATGACAGGCCCCAGGCGCTCCACAAACAGCGGCAGCAAGGTGGCCGATTTTTCGCTGCCCCGCCCGTCTACCGTGATGACGAGGTCGTAACGGTCACGGTCCACACCGGTCACACGCTCGGCGGCGCTGAGCCGGACGTCGATATCGGGATGGCGCGCATTGAAGTCATAGAGACGCGGAATCAGCCACTTGACGGTGAAGGTGCTGAAGCAGGAAACGTCCAGTGTTCCGGCCTCGCTGCTGCGCACTTCACGCACGGCGGCTTCCATCTGATCCAGCGCAGCGGCAAGTGCCGGCCACAGCGCAGCGCCGGCAGCGGTCAGTTGTGGCTTGTTTTTGGCGCCCTCGAAGAGCGGCACGCCCAGGGACTGCTCCAGCTGGCGCACCTGCCGGCTGATGGCGCCGGGGGTCACCGACAGCTCCTCGGCCGCAGCCGTCATGCGGCCCAGCCGGGCAGCGGCTTCAAAGGCACGCAGGGCATTCAAGGGTGGGAGATGACGCTTCATCATTATGTGAGTTTATGGCACATATGACTTGCGAACAAATCGCTTTTCCTGACGGTCATTGATTGCCAGAATTCGCGCTAGCTCGGTGAAAAATTCAATTCATCGTTGTCTATTTAAATTGAGGAAAAATCACATGCCTTTTGTCCGCACCAGCGTCCACCACAGCACCAGCCCCGAGCAACGGCAAAGCATCGTCGACGGGATTCACCAGGCGCTGGTCGACAGCATTGGCATGCCTGAAGACGAGCTTTTTAATTCGGTCAGCAGCTACGATGCGCAGCACTTTTTCTTCAACCGAAGCTTCAACGGCATGGCACGTTCAGAGCAGCCGGTGGTCGTCGAGATCACGATGCGGCGCGGCCGCAGCGACGCGATGAAGCGAGCACTCTATGCGGCCATCGCGCGCAATTTAAAGACCAACGCCGGTGTTGCCGCCGATGACGTTTTCATCTTCATGCATGAAAACGACTATTCGGACTGGTCGGTGGGCGGCGGCAAGTTTGCCATGGCGCTGGTGCAACAGCCCGGTCCTGACTGATGAGCGAAGCGCTTACTTCTGCGCCGCTACGCCGCCAGCCGTCAACGCAGGCAGTACCGGATAAGCCTTCGCCATCCACCCATACACCACAGCGCCCACCAGCAGCGAGGCCGCCGCAATTTCCAGCGACATCGTGAAACCCGCACCCGCGTTGGGTGTGCGCCGCAGCAGCACGGCCACCAGCGGCGGGCCGAGGATCTGGCCGACACCGTAGGTGGCTGTCAGAAGGCCCATGAAACTGGCGGCTGTGGCGGGCTTCAGGCGGCGCACTTCCTGCATCGCAAAAAAAGTGATGGCGGTAAACGGTATGCCCAGCATCAGGCTACCGATGGCAAAGCCCGCGAGGCTGGGGCTCCAGAGGCTGGCGGCAATACCCAGCGCCTGCAAAAAGTAGCAGCCGGCCAGCAACAGGCGGAAATCTTTGCCCGGCGGCAGGCGTGTGGCCAGCAGCGCACCCACCATGACGCCCAGGCCGAAGATGGGCCAGAACATGTCCAGCCAGGCCGATCCCGGCAAGGCCGCACGCGCGATCACCGGCAAAAAAGTGGCGGTAATGATGTAGCCAAAACCGGCCAGGCCATAGGCCAGCGTGAGCAGGGTCATCTCGGCATTGCCGTGGTGCTGCGGCGCATCACCCGGCCGGGCAGCAGCGCGCGGCGCCAGTGCAATCAGGCGTTCATCGCCGCCGCGCAAGACATGCCACACCGAGGCTGTCAGCGCAAACGCCAGCACGCCGAAAATCATCCAGCCCGTGGCGGCCGTCCAGTGCCAGGCGACCATGCCAGTGGCAAACAGGCCACTCACCAAAATGCCGGCGCCCGGCCCGACGTAGATGATGCCGCCCATCGCGGGCACGCCACGCTTGGCCAGCTGCGAGAGGCACCAGCCCGAAGTAAACACAAACACCACCGCGCTGGTCACGCCCGCGGCAAAGCGCAGCAGCGGCCATGCAGCCGGAAAATGCCAGCCCATGGCCAGCGTCAGCACGCCTGTGGCAACCAGACCGGCGCGCACCAGGGACGAATACGCCAGGTGCGGCAACCACTTGAAGCGCGCCCACAGCCAGGGCTGCAGCGTGCAAAGAATCGCACCCAGCATGTAGCCGAAGTAGTTGGCGCTGGCCAGCCAACTGGCCGTCGGCAAATCGACCACGCCGTCGTTGAGCATCATGGGAAGCAGCGGCGTGAAGGCAAAGCGCCCGAGGCCCATGGCCACTGCCAGCGCCACCAGCCCCGCCAGCGCGATGGGCCAGGGATTGTGGGCGCCCGGGGTTTGCCCTTCTTTTGGCGTCAACGCCATACGCAGTTCTCCGTCATGTTGAATTCAGGCCGTGCCTTGGGGCAACGCGCCGATGGGCTTATTGAAATGTCTCGAAGGCCTGATGGAGGCGGTCGATATAGCGGGACTTTGCCGAGGCTTCGATGAAACTTGCCTCAAAGCTGTTGCGCGCCAGCGCATAGGCATGCTGCGCATTCAGTCCCGTGGCGGCAAAAGTCTGCGTGAAGTTTTCGTTCATGTAGCCGCCGAAATAGGCTGGGTCGTCTGAATTGACGGTGGCCACCAGCCCGGCATCGAGCAGCTCGCGCAGGTTGTGGCTGGCAAGGTCCGGGAATACGCAGAGTTTGAGGTTGGAGAGTGGGCACACGGTCAGCGGAATGCGGTCTTTCGCCAGACGTTGCATTAGCGACGCATCGCGGCTGGAGCGCACACCGTGGTCCACGCGCTCGACCTTGAGCACGTCAAGCGCCGTCCAGACGTATTCGGGCGGGCCTTCCTCCCCGGCGTGGGCCACCAGGTGAAAGCCCAGCTCGCGGCAGCGCGCAAACACACGGGCGAATTTTTCAGGCGGGTTGCCCACCTCGCCCGAATCAAGCCCAATACCGATGAATTTGTCGCGGAACGGCAAGGCCTGCTCCAGCGTTTTAAACGCGTCCTCCTCGCTGAGGTGGCGCAGAAAGCACAGGATCAGCGAGGCGCTGACGCCCAGCCCGGCCTGTGCATCCACGCAGGCGCGGTGCAGGCCGTTGACGACCGTTTCCATGCTGACACCACGTGCCGTGTGCGTTTGCGGGTCGAAGAACATTTCGGTGTGCACCACGTTGTCAGCGGCAGCTTTGCGCAAGTAGGCATAGGCCATATCGTAAAAATCCTGCTCGGTGATGAGCACGCTGGCACCTGCGTAGTAGATGTCGAGAAAGCTCTGCAGGTTGGTGAAGGCATACGCGCTGCGCAATTCTTCAACGCTGGCGTAGGGAATGCTCACGCCGTTGCGGCGGGCCAGTGCAAAGATCAGTTCGGGCTCAAGCGAGCCCTCGATGTGCATATGCAGCTCGGCTTTGGGCATGCTTTTGAGCAGCTCAGGCAGGCGGTCCGCGGACACGGGTTTTACATTGAATGGTGCGGGCGTCATTTCAACTCCAGAAACAAAAAAAGCTGCCCGAAGGCAGCTTTGAAACTACGTTGCGAGCGCTCCGGCCCGGGAACTGTTGCCCCAGGCACGGCGCTGCGTCCATTATCCTCAGTTGCCGGGAACCTTGCCTTCGACACCCTTGACATACGTCTTCAGGCCGCCGAGAAATTTGTCGTCCGCCACCACATCCTTGGCCAGCAATTCCTTGCCGGTGTTGTCGGTGATCGGGCCTTTCCAGATCGAGAAGCTGCCGTCCTTCAGGCCTGCCTTGACTTCGTCAATGCGCTTTTTGGTGTCGTCCGGCACGTCGGCGGCAATCGACACGATGTCAATCGCGCCTTCCTTGACGCCCCACCACGCAGCCGTATTGCCGGTCCACTTGCCTTCAAGGGCCTCACCCACGGACTTCACGTAATACGGGCCCCAGTTGATGATGGCCGATGCCAGGTGGGCCTTGGGGCCGTAAGCGGTCATGTCCGAATCCCAGCCGAAGGCGCGTTTGCCCATTTTTTCGGCGGTCTGCAGCACGGCGGACGAATCAGTGTTCTGGAACAGCACGTCTGCACCGCCGTTGATGAGCGCCGTGGCGGCTTCGGTTTCCTTGGGCGGGTTGAACCACTCATTGACCCAAACCACCTTGGTCTTGACCTTGGGATTGACCGACTGCGCGCCCAGCGTGAAGCTGTTGATGTTGCGCACCACCTCAGGAATCGGCACCGAGCCGACCACGCCCAGCGTGCCGGTCTTGCTCATCTTGCCCGCAATCACGCCGGCCATGTAGGCGCCTTCGTAAGTGCGGCTGTCATAGGTGCGCATGTTGGCGGCCTGCTTGTAGCCGGTGGCGTGCTCGAACTTCACGTCTTTGGTGTCGCCTGCTACCTTGAGCATGGGCTCCATGTAGCCGAAGGTGGTGCCGAAGATCAGCTTGTTGCCCTGGGCTGCCATGTCGCGGATCACACGCTCGGCGTCGGCTGACTCGGGTACTTTTTCGACAAAGCTGGTGACTACCTTGTCGCCATAGGCTTTCTCCACGGCCTTGCGGCCGTTGTCGTGCGCGAAGGTCCAGCCGCCGTCGCCCACAGGGCCGACATAGGCAAAAGCGATTTTCAGGGGCTCGACCTTGGCGGGCGCTGCCGCCGCTGGTGCGGCAGGCGCCGCTGCCGGCTCTTCCTTCTTGCCGCAGCCCATCAGGGCTGCCCCCGCCACGGCCGACAGGGCCGCCAGCTTGAGCAGGGAACGTTTTTGCAGGTCAGTCATGTGAACTCGCTTTCGTTTTTAGGAAATGACATTGAAATAAAAAGTGGAACGGAAAGGCGAAAAAAAGCAATTATGCGGCGGATCGGCCGGCAATACACCATCAGGCCCCCGGGTAAAAAGGCTTGCCGATGGAGCTGGGCATGTTGACGCGAATCCACAACGGGTTGCGCGAGATCAGGACCAGCACCACGATGGTGGACAGGTAGGGCAGCATGCTCAGGAACTGCGTGGGCATATTGACGCCCAGGCTTTGCAGGTGAAACTGCAGCATGGTCACGCCACCGAACAGGTAAGCACCCAGCAAAACCCGTGCCGGGCGCCAGGTGGCAAAGGTGGTGAGCGCCAGCGCGATCCAGCCCTTGCCGGCGATCATGCCCTCCACCCACAGCGGCGTGTAGACCACCGACACATAGGCGCCCGCCAGCCCGCACAGCGCACCGCCGGCCACCACGGCCGCCAGCCGGATGCGCCGCACCGGGTAGCCCAGCGCATGCGCCGACTCGGGGCTTTCACCCACCGAGCGCAACACCAGGCCAGCGCGCGTGCGGTACAAAAACCAGATCAACCCGGCCGTCAGCGCCATCGCGATGTAAACCATGGGGTGCTGGCGGAACAGCGCCGGGCCCACGAGCGGAATATCGGCCAGGAAGGGAATCGGGTACTGCGACTGTTCGGGCAGTTTCTCTTGCACGTATTTGATGCCGGCAAAGGCCGAAAAACCCGCGCCGAACAGGCTGAGCGCCAGGCCTGTGGCGTACTGATTGGTGTTGAGCCAGATCACCAGCACACCGAAAACCGCGGCCAGGAATGCGCCCGCCGCCATGCCGGCCGCAAAGCCCAGCCAGCTGTTGCCGGTGTGCACCACGGTGGCAAAGCCGGCAATGGCGGCGCACAGCATCATGCCTTCGGCGCCCAGGTTGACGATGCCTGCCTTCTCGTTGATCAGCAGGCCCAGGGCCGCGATGGCCAGCACGGTGCCGGCGCTCAGTGTGGCCGCGATGAGCAATGCGGTGGAGTCCATCAGTGGGCTCCTTTCACGGCGTCGGTTGAAGAAGGCATGGTTACAGGAAGGGCAACGGGCCTGGCCAGCTTGAGGCGGTATGCGATCAGCGTGTCACAGGCCAGCAGGCTGAAGAGCAGCAAGCCCTGGAACACGCCGGTGATGGATTTGGGCAGGCCCAGGCGCGACTGCGCAAGCTCACCCCCTATATAGAACATGCTCATCAGGATGGCCGAGAACACCACACCGACCGGATGCAGCCGCCCGACAAAGGCCACGATGATGGCGGCGAAGCCGTAGCCCGCCGGCACGTACGGCGTGAGCTGGCCGATGGGGCCGGCCACCTCCAGCGCGCCTGCCAGGCCCGCCGCGGCGCCCGATGTCAGCAGCGCCAGCCACAAGGCGCGGCGCGACGAGAAGCCGCCATAGCGCGCCGCCGCCGGTGCGAGGCCGCTGACCTCATGCCGGAAACCCGCGTGCGTGCGGAACATGAACAGCCACAGCCCCGCCACGCCCAGCAATGCGAGCACAATGCCGATGTTCACGCGCGAACCCTGCATGAGCCGCGGGATCTGCGTCACAGCCTCGAAGGTTTTGGTCTGCGGAAAGTTGTAGCCGTTGGGGTCTTTCCAGGGGCCGAAGACGAGGTAATTGAGCACCATGTCGGCCACATAGACCAGCATCAGGCTGACCAGGATTTCATTGGCGTTGAAACGGTCGCGCAGCAAGGCGGTGATGCCGGCCCACACCATGCCGCCCGCCAGGCCTGCCAGCAGGATGGCCGGAACGATCCAGGGACCGGTGGTTTTTTCAGCCAGCAGCGCCACGCCGCCTGCGGCGATCGCGCCCATGACGAACTGGCCTTCGGCGCCGATGTTCCAGACGTTGGAGCGAAAACACACCGCCAGCCCCAGCGCAATGATGAGCAGCGGCGTGGCCTTGACCAGCAGTTCGCCGACGGCATACGGCGACTTGATGGGCTCCCAGAAAAACACCTGCAGGCCCTTGACCGGGTCTTTGCCCAGTGCCACGAAGAGCGCTACGCCGATCAGCACGGTAATCAGCAGGGCCAGCACCGGGGAGGCATAGCTCCAGAAGGAGGACGGCTGGGGACGGATTTCGAGCTTCATGCCGAGGCCTCCGCCGTGGTGTGTGTTGTTTCTGTTGGGTGTGTGCCGGGCGCCCAGAGCCCGCTCATCCACTGCCCCACCAGTTCCACCGTGGCGTCGGCGCGAGGCAGCGAAGGCGAGAGCTGGCCCTTGGCCATCACGTACAGCCGGTCGCAGATGTCAAACAGTTCCTCGAGTTCTTCGCTCACCACCAGCACCGCACAGCCGGCATCGCGCAGCTTGAGCAGTTCGCCGCGTATCTGCGTGGCCGCGCCCACGTCAACACCCCAGGTCGGCTGCGAAACGATCAGCAGCTCAGGCCGCGCGTCAATCTCGCGGCCCATGATGAATTTCTGCAGGTTGCCGCCCGAAAGGGACTTGGCCACCGCCTGCGGCCCGCCGGACTTCACCTTGTAGTCGGCAATGATGCGGGCGGCCTGTGCCTTCAGCGCGCCACGGTCGAGCCAGCCGCCTTTGCCCACAGCTTCCTTGCGCGTGAGCAAGAGGTTGCGCGCCAGCGAAAGCGATGGCACGGCACCGCGACCCAGGCGCTCCTCAGGCACAAAATGCAGGCCCAGCGCGCGCCGCCCGCCTGGTCCGAGCTTGCCCACCAGCCGCCCCTTGACGGTGATTGCATCGCTGTCGGCGCGGGTGTCTTCGCCGGACAGCGCATAAAGCAATTCTTTCTGGCCGTTGCCCGATACACCGGCAATGCCCACAACTTCCCCGGCCCGCACCTGCAGCGCGACCTGGTGCAGGTCGACACCGAACTGGTCCTCTTTTTGCACGTCGAGCCGCTTCACGTCGAGCACCACGGCGCCGGCGCGCACTTCGCGGTGCTCCAGCGCGGGCGGCTCGGCACCAATCATCAGACGGCTCAGCGAGGCATTGGACTCCTGGCGCGGATCGCAGAAACCGGAAACCTTTCCGCCGCGCAGCACCGTGCAGGCGGTGCACAGTGCACGGATTTCATGCAGCTTGTGGCTGATGTACAAAATGCTGCAGCCTTGCGCGGCCAGTGTCCTCAGCGTGACAAAGAGGTTTTCGACCGCCTGGGGCGTCAACACCGACGTGGGTTCGTCCAGAATCAGCAGCCGCGGATGCGTGAGCAGCGCCCTGACAATCTCCACCCGCTGGCGCTCGCCGACGCTCAGGGTGTGCACGGGGCGCGTCGGGTCCAGTTGCAGGCCATAGGCCTGCGTTGTCTGCATGATGCGCTGCGAGACCTCGGTCAGCGTGAGGTGTTTGTCCAGCCCCAGCCAGACGTTTTCGGCCACCGTCAGCGTGTCGAACAGGCTGAAGTGCTGGAACACCATGCTGATGCCCAGCGCCCGCGCCTCGTGCGGGTTGTGCACAACCACCGGCTTGCCGTCCATCTCCACGCTGCCGGCGTCGGGCTTGACCGAGCCGTAGATGATCTTCATCAGGGTGGATTTGCCCGCGCCGTTTTCACCGAGCACGGCGTGGATCTCACCGGGCTGCACCGTCAGCGAAATGCCACTGTTGGCCACCACGCCCGGGTAGCTTTTGGTGATGCCGGAAAGCTGCAGCCGCGGCGGCTGGCCGGGCGGGCTGTCAGTCTGGGGCGGGGCTGCGGTCATTGTCTCTGGATATCCGGTTTTGTCTTCGATTTATAGGTAATTCTGGCTGCAGCCCATACAGGACGGGCGCAAGCAGCTATTCTTTTCGTAGCGTTGAGGCCACGGACTTGACACGTTCGCGCAGCCAGCGGGCCGAGTTGGAGGCGTGCGTGCGTTCGTGCCAGAGCTGGTAATACATCATGCGGGGAAAGGCGATCGGGGTGGGCAGTATTTTCACCGGCAGCAGGCTGGCAAAGCGTTCGCAGTACTGGCGCCCGGTGGTCATCACCAGCAAGCTTGATGCCACCATGGACGGCATAAGGCTGAAGTGCGGGCAGCGCACCGTGATGTTGCGCACCATGCCCAGGGTGTCGAGATGCTCGTCGATCACACCCTTGGCGCCGGGGTGCGTGGCGGTGGGGGCGATGTGTTCGGCTTCCAGCCAGGTCGTGGCATCCCAGCCGCGGCGCACCGCCGGGTGGTCTTTGGCGACCAGGCACACCACTTCGTCGCCGAAAAGCCGCGCCATGTGCAGGTCGTCGGGCGGTGCGGCCCAGTTGCCTATGACGATGTCGGCCTGGCCTTGCGCCAGGTGCATGCGGTAGTCGGATTCAGCGGACAGCGGGTGGATTTCAATATGGCAGAGCGGCGCCTGGGATTTGATCTGTGCCACCAGTTGCGGCAGGAAAGACGGGTCCAGGTAGTCGCTCGCCGCCAGGCGAAAGGTGGTCTCGGCGGTGGCCGGATCAAACCCCCGCGCGTCACTGAACAGCATGCCGGCCGCGCGCAAAATGCTGGCCGAGGGCTCGATCATGCGCAGGCCCGCATCCGTAGGCACCATGCCGGAGCCGGACCGCACCAGGATAGGGTCACCCGCCAGCGTGCGCAGGCGCTTGAGCGCCGCGCTGACGGCGGGCTGGTACATGCCCAGGCGGAGGGCGGCGCGTGATACGCTGCGTTCGGTAAGCACGGTATTCAAGACCCTGATGAGATGGAGGTCTATCTTGTCGAAAAGCGCCTGGTCTTTCATACCTTTTCACCCATGCGGTTGATATGCACTTTTGTATGCCGGCCGCGGCGCGACTGTTTTAACCTGAAGCATGGCTGTCCCATCTTTTTCCAGACCCATCCGCTTCGTCAGGCGGGGTGAAGTTGTTTCCGTCAGCAATGTACCACCCAGCCGCACCCTGCTGGAGCTGCTGCGCGAGGACCTGGCCTGCACCGGCACCAAGGAGGGCTGCGGCGAAGGCGACTGCGGCGCCTGCACCGTGGTGCTGGGCGAGGCGGCCGGCGGCAAGCTCGAATACCGCGCCATTAACAGCTGCATTCGCCTGGCGCATTCCATTGACGGATTGGCCGTCTGGACCGTGGAAGATATTGCCCCCACGCTTTTCACTTCGCCTTCGGCTTCGTGTAATGCGCTGCCCCCCGAGGGGGCGCTGCGCCTGCGGCCCGGCAAAGCCGGTTCCGCGGCCCCTGCTGGCGAGGGGGAAGGGGTTGAACCAGAGCTACATCCTGCCCAGCAGGCCATGGTCGACAAGCACGGCTCCCAATGCGGCTTCTGCACCCCCGGCTTTGTGATGAGCCTGTTCGGCATGTACCAAAACCACATCTGCAAGGGCGAGCCTGTCACGCGGGAGCTCGCGCAGGAAGAACTTTCGGGCAACCTCTGCCGCTGCACCGGCTACCGGCCCATCCTGGAGGCCGCACAGGCCATGGGCAGCCTGCCTCCCGTCCGGATCGACGAAGCCGGTTTGCTACAAAAACTGGAGCTGCTTGCGCCCGTCCCTATTGGGCTGCAGGCCGATTTGGCTTACACATCTCCACAAACACTGGCAGCCTTGCTGCAGGCCCGCGCCACCCACCCCGACGCCCAGCTGGTCGCCGGCTGCACCGACGTGGGATTGTGGGTGACCAAGCAGCATATGCAGTTTGGCGAAGTGCTGGATGTCACCAAAGTGCGGGAGCTGCGCCGCATTGAAGACTACCCGCATCACATCGCCATCGGCGCTGCCGTGACACTGGCCGACGCCTATGCGGCGCTGGTCAAAGACCGGCCGCAGTTGCACAACTTCGCGGCCCGCTTTGCCGGGCTGCCGGTACGCAATTCCGGCACGCTGGGCGGCAACATCGCGAACGGCTCGCCGATTGGCGACTCCATGCCCTTGCTGATTGCGCTGGGGGCCAACATCGTCCTGATGAGCGTGCGCGGCCACCGCGAAATGCCGCTGGAAGCGCTTTACACCGGCTACCGCAAGAACGTGATGGCGCCCGACGAAGTGCTTGCCTGGATCAAGGTGCCCAAGGCGCAGCCCCGGGAGGCCATGAAGGTTTACAAAATCTCGAAACGCTACGACGACGACATTTCCGCCGTCTGCCTGGCAATCAATCTGCGGATTGAAGACAACACCGTTGTCACTGCTTCCATCGGTGCGGGCGGTGTGGCCGCCACGCCGGTGCGTGCCATCCAGACCGAGGCGGCGCTGACGGAGAAACCCTGGACGCAGACCACTGTGCAGCACGCCATCGCTACGTTACGCGCCGAGTTCTCGCCCATCTCGGACATGCGCGCCTCTGCGGCCTACCGCAGTCAGGTGCTGGGCAACCTGCTCCAGCGTTACTGGCTTGAAAGCCAGGGACTGCAGCAGATCAACCTGGCGAGCTTCCGGCTGGAGGAAGCCGCATGAACGCCGCGAAAGACATCTCCGTCAGCCGCGATGCGGTGGCCGACCCGGACGTACGCGCAGCCAACGCCCGCGCTGGTGATATGCCCGCTGCGGACCTGGCGGAAAAAACGTCGCTGGCCAAAAAACCTGCAGGCACGCAGGCGGCGGGCCGCTCGACGCCCCATGAAAGCGCTCGCGCGCAAGTCGCCGGCGCCGCCACCTATGTCGACGACATTCCCGAGGTGCGCGGCACGCTGCATGCCGCGCCCATTTTGTCGACCGTGGCACACGGAAAGCTGCTGGGCGTCGACACCACTGCGGCGCTGGCCATGCCGGGCGTGCGCGATGTGATCCTGGCGCGCGACATTCCGGGCGACCCGGTGCTGGGCAATTTCTCGCACGACGAACCGGTATTTGCGCAGAGCACGGTGCAACACATCGGCCAGGTGATCGGCGTGGTGGTGGCCGACACCGTCATGCAGGCCCGCCGCGCCGCGCGCAAGGTGGTGTGCAACATCGAACCCCTGCCTGCATTGTTGACCGTGCGTGATGCACTCAAAGCTGAGAGTTATGTATTGCCGCCGGTCTTCGTCAAACGCGGCGATGCGGCAGCTGCACACAAAAAAGCTCCGCACACGCTGCACGGCACACTCGAAGTCGGCGGCCAGGAGCACTTTTACCTCGAAGGCCAGGTTGCCTACGTTGTGCCGCAGGAGCAGCAGCAATGGCTGGTGTATTCGAGCACCCAGCACCCCGGCGAAATCCAGCATTGGGTGTCGCACGCACTGGGCATTGCCAACCACGCAGTGCGCGTTGAATGCCGGCGCATGGGCGGCGGCTTTGGCGGCAAGGAAACGCAGTCAGGCCAGATGGCCGTCTGGGCCGCCATCGCTGCCCACAAACTGCATTGCCCCGTCAAGCTGCGGCTGGACCGCGACGACGACTTCATGGTCACCGGAAAACGCCACCCGTTTGCATATGAATACGACGTGGGTTTTGACGAGACCGGCCGGCTCAGCGGCCTCAAGCTCATGATGGCGGTGAACTGCGGCTTCAGCGCCGACCTGTCGGGCCCGGTGGCCGACCGCGCGGTTTTCCACGCCGACAACGCTTACTTTCTGGAGGACGTGGAGATAGCGTCCTACCGCTGCAAGACCAACACGCAAAGCAACACCGCCTTCCGCGGCTTTGGCGGTCCGCAGGGCATGATCGTGATTGAAGCCATCATGGGCGACATCGCGCGCGCGCTGGGCCTGGACCCACTGGAGGTTCGCAAACGCAACCTCTACGGCATCGGCGAGCGTGACGTCACCCACTACCAGATGAAGGTCGAGGACAACATCCTTGAGCCGCTGCTATCAAAGCTGGCGCTGTCCGCGCTTTATTCACAACGCCGTCAGAAAATTTCTGCCTGGAACACTCAAAGCCCGGTCATCAAGCGCGGCATCGCCATCACACCCGTGAAGTTCGGCATTTCGTTTACCGCCACCCTCTTCAACCAGGCCGGGGCGCTGGTGCATGTGTACACCGACGGCAGCGTACAAGTGAACCACGGCGGCACCGAAATGGGCCAGGGACTGAACACCAAGGTCGCCCAGATCGTGGCCGATGAACTGGGCGTGCCGTTCGACCAGGTGCTGGCCACCGCCAGCGACACCAGCAAGATTCCGAACGCGTCAGCCACCGCGGCCTCAGCCGGCACCGACCTGAACGCGCGCGCCGCGCAATACGCCGCCCGCAATGTGCGCGACAACCTGGCGCAATTTGTGGCCGGCCTGGACCGGTGCGGCGCGGGCGCGGTGCAGTTTGAAGGGGGCGAGGTTGTCACACCCGCAGGCGCGCGGCCTTTCACCGAAGTCGTGAAGCTGGCCTATGCCAACCGCATCCAGCTCTGGAGCGACGGCTTTTACCGCACACCCAAAATCCACTACGACAAGGCCACACTGACCGGCCGGCCGTTCTACTACTTCGCTTATGGCGCGGCCTGCACCGAAGTCGCCATCGACACCCTGACGGGCGAAAGCCGCATGCTGAAAGTCGACATCCTGCATGACGTGGGCACCAGCATCAACCCGGCCATCGACATCGGCCAGATCGAAGGCGGCTTTGTGCAGGGCATGGGCTGGCTCACCACCGAGCAACTGGTGTGGAACGACAAGGGCCTCTTGACCACGCACGCGCCCAGCACCTACAAGATTCCGGCGACAGGCGACGTGCCCGAGCATTTCAAGATCGATTTGTGGCCCGAACCGAATCGCGAAGACAACGTCTTCGGCAGCAAGGCCGTGGGCGAGCCGCCGCTGATGCTGGCGATCAGTGTGTATGAGGCTTTGCGCGATGCGGTGGGCGCGGTGAAGGCCGGGGATGAACGCGTGGTGCTGACCGCTCCGGCGACGGCTGAGAATGTGCTGAGCGCTCTTGGGCGCCGGTAATCGGCAGGTCGGATTGGGGCGGGTGCAGAGAGCCTGACCCTTCCCGGCCGCCTGCATCGCGCCTAGCTGAAGACCTTCACAACCAGGCTGATTGCCGAGGCAGCGAACAACCAGAGGACCAGCAACATGCTGCCGCCCGATACCAGACTCGTGGGAATGATAAATAGCATGGCAACGATGCTGCCCGCCGAGAAAACCAGATAGGTCATCCATAGCCCTGCTCCAGCAAGGAAAAACAGAAAAACAATTTTGGGGATGACGTCGAGGCTGCACCCGCCCCAGCACCCGGCCACGCCTGATGCCAACATAAATATCTCCAGGACGATCAGGAGAAAGCCGGCAAAGACAAGGGCGATGGCCGGTGGGCCCTCTTCTTCCGACGGTTGGCTGTTTTCGTTCTGCATGCTTATGGCCCCGATATTTGTAGTCGCGCTGATGGCGACAACAGCCATCCTATCGGAGATTAACAGGGGTACGCGGTAAGCGCGATACCCGATAGCGGCGTTCACAGGCCTACCGGCCCTCGATCTCCAGGTTGCCGCAGTATTCCATTTACGGCAGAACCCGGCCTGACGCTCAAGCCTCCCGGTACATCCCCGAGTCGCCGCGCACGCCCAGCTTCTTCCTGAACGCCTGGATGTCAAAGCCCTCGCTGACAAGCTGCTGTTGCATGACGGTCTGGGCGGCGGCCACCGCATCGGCATTGGCCCACTCGACCACGGTCACCACATCGAACTCGCTGCTGTCGCCGGTCTGGGTCAGCACATGTTTTTGCAGGCAGCCCGGCTGCTCGCCCAGCATGCGCTGGACTTGGTGAATGCGCTCGACAAAAGCGGAGATCGATTGCGAGGGCACGACGAATTTGTCGACGCGGAACACGGAGGCGGAAGCGGGGCTTGATAAATCGCTGGACATGAAAACAACTCCTTTGAAATAAGCGGGCCGGATTGGCCTGAAAAATGAGGAGTCTTAAACCTCAAGTAAAGTTTAGGTCAAGCATTTTTTTCAAGGAAATCCATGGGCACGGAACTGGAACAGGCCGGCATCTTTCCCACACTCTCGGTCGGCGACATGGCACGCCGCAGCGGCGTGGCGGTGTCCACCCTGCACTTTTATGAGAAAAAAGGGCTGATCAGCAGCACCCGCACCGAAGGCAACCAGCGTCGCTACGCACGCGAGATGCTGCGTCGCGTGGCTTTTGTGCGTGTGGCGCAGCGGGTGGGCATTGCGCTGGCCGACATCGAGGCAGCCTTGGCCACCCTGCCCGCGAAGGCGGCCCCCAGCCGCGCGGACTGGGCCCGACTGTCGGCAGCCTGGCGCGCCGACCTCGATGAACGCATGGCCCAGCTCAAGAAACTGCGCGACACGCTGGACGACTGCATAGGCTGCGGCTGCCTGTCGATTGACAAATGCCGGCTGCGCAACCCTTATGACCAGCTCGCCGGGCAGGGCGCGGGGCCGCAGCGTTTGTGGGTTCGTCGCCGGGAAGCCTAGAACAAGGGGCGGATCAGATCCAGCAGCATCATCGCCACCGCAAACCCCATCACGACCACACCGCCCCAGCCAAACCACGTGGTCTTGAAACCGGAGGTGAAATTGCCCATTACCGATTTCCGGCTGGCCAGCAGCATCAGACCCGCCATGATGGGCACGGCCACCACGCCGTTGATCACGGCGCTCCAGTACAGCGCCTTCATCGGGTCGATGCTGGTGAAGTCCATGCCGGTGCCCACCACGGTGGCGACGACGATGATGGCGTAAAAGCGCTTGGCCTCGTACCAGTGGCGCTCCAGACCCTCGGGCCAGCCGAAGGCTTCGGCCACCGCATAGGCGGCCGATGAGGCCAGCACCGGCACGGCCAGCAAACCGGTGGCGATGATGCCGCCGGCAAACAGCGCAAAGGCAAAATCGCCGGCCAGCGGCCGCAAAGCCTGCGCCGCCTGCGCGGCTGATGTCACATCATGGATACCGGCCGCATACAGCACCGCACCGCCCAGCACCATGATGAAAAAGGCGATGGCATTAGAGAAAAACATGCCGATGTAGGTGTCGCGCTTGACGCGGCGCAGGTCGCGGCGGATCTTCTTTTCGGCGCCCAGTACCCCGCCCTTCAAGCGCAGCTCTTCGACCTCCTGCGAGGCCTGCCAGAAAAACAGGTAAGGCGAAATCGTGGTGCCCAGCAGCGCGACGATCATCATCCAGTAGCCCGAGGTCCATTGCAGTTTGGGAACGACCAGGTCATGCAGCACCTGGGCCCACTGCACCTGCACCAGGAACACGGCGATCACATAGGCAAAGAGAAAGAGCGTGAGCCATTTCAAAATGGGTGCGAGCTTGCGGTAAGGCACAAACACCTGCAGCAGCACGGTGATGATGCCGAAGGCCACCGCATGAAAGTGGTCGCCGCCGCCCACAGCCAGCTGCAGCGCCTCGCCCATGGCGGCAATGTCGGCGGCGATGTTGATGGTGTTGGCAATGACCAGCAAAAACACCATGCTCATCAGGAAGGCGCGCGGCGTGTGCTCGCGCAGGTTGGCCGCCACACCCTTGCCGGTGACGCGACCTATGCGGGCGCTGACCAGCTGGATGGCGATCATGAAGGGCAGTGACAAAAACACCGTCCACAGCAGCCCGGTGCCGAACTGCGCCCCCGCCTGCGTGTAGGTGGCGATACCGGAAGGGTCGTCATCGGCAGCGCCGGTGACTACACCTGGGCCGACATGGCGCAGGAAAGAGGGGATGCGGTTCAACATGGCCGCGAGGCTAACACGGCTTGATGAGGCCTGGCTTAAGCCATATCAACATATCGATTCAGGCTACAGACCAATGCAGGCGAGCGCAAGCAGCTATAAAAACAGTAGCAGATGACTGGAATACAGCCTGGCGTCCAGGCCGGCAGCCATCAAAGGCGTAGTATGGAACACCTGCGGCAAGTTCTCGCGGCCCCACCCGCCCGGCGCCAGGCAGCAGATGGCGTCTGCGGGGTTTTCACACCGGAGAAATCATGACAGTTGCACCATGCACAAGCGGCGGACCGACGCAACCCTCCAGACGGCCGGCAACGCTTTTTCTGGAAACCCGGAGCGCGGGCAATGAGAACCCGGCGATGCCGCGCGCGTTGCCTGCGGGAGCTGCATGATGGACAGCGCCGCCCTCAGCCTTCTGGGTGCCTTCCTGTTGTCCATCATCGGACTCTTTGTCTTTATCTGGTCGCTGCGCAAAGGGCTACTGCAAGAAAACCCTGTCGCGGCTTCCGTCATCTTCGCGCACGGCGAGATCGGCCAGGTCGACGACCCCGCGCTACAGGACGTGGCGCAGGCGTCGATGCAGAAGGCCGTGAAGGAAGGCGGCATCAAGACGCACGCCGCCGATGCCGCCGAGCTGCTGGACCGCATCACGTCCGACCGCTCCACCGCGTTTCCGGTGTTCATGTTCATCACCTTTGCCTGCCTGTGGCTCATCGTGGGCTCGATGGCGGGGCTGGTGTCGTCCATCAAGCTGCATGAGCCCGACTGGCTCACCGACTATGCCTGGCTGACCTTCGGCCGGATACGCACCGTGCACCTGACCGGTGTGCTCTACGGCTGGATCACCAATGCCGCGCTGGGAATGATCGTGTGGCTGCTACCGCGGCTGCTGCGCACCCGGCTCTACGGCGCCATCTGGGTCATGCTGGGCGGGGCGCTCATCAACATGGGCATCGCCGGCGGCATAGGCGCCATCGCGACCGGCTGGAACGACGGCATGGAATACCTGGAAATTCCGTGGCAGATCGCGATCTTCATGTTCGCCGGCTTTGCCCTTGTCATCCTGCCGGTGCTGTTCACGCTGGTCAACCGCAAGGTCTCGCACCTGTATGTCAGCGTCTGGTACATGACGGCGGCGCTGCTGTGGATTGCCCTGCTCTTCCTGGTCGGCAAGATGCCCGGCGTGCATACCGGCGTGCAACAGGCCACCACCAACTGGTGGTACGGGCACAACGTGCTGGGCCTGTGGTTCACGCCCGTGAGCGTAGGCGCCATCTATTACTTCTTGCCCAAAATCATCGGCCGGCCGATACGCTCCTACAACCTCTCGCTGCTGGGCTTCTGGACGCTGGCATTTTTCTACGGGCAGGTCGGCGGCCACCACCTCATCGGCGGCCCGGTGCCCGGCTGGCTCATCACGCTGTCGATCGTGCAGAGCGTCATGATGGTGATTCCGGTGATCGCCTTCAGCATCAACATGGGCGCCACGCTGCAGGGGCGCATGCACCTGGCGCGTTATTCGCCGACGCTGCGCTTCATGATGTTCGGCGGGCTGATGTACCTGGCCTCGTCGCTGCAGGGCTCGCTGGAGGCGCTGCGCAGCGTCAACCAGATCACCCACTTCACCCATTTCACGGTGGCCCATGCGCACCTGGGCGCCTATGCCTTCGTCACCATGGTGCTGTTCGGCGCCATCTATTTCATGATGCCCCGGGTGCTGAACTGGGAGTGGCCGTACCCGAAACTGATCACCCTGCATTTCTGGCTGGCGGCCGTCGGGGTGACGATATATTTTGTCGGGCTCACCATCGGCGGCTGGCTTCAAGGTGTGGCGATGCTGGATGCCGCCCAGCCCTTCATGGCTTCCGTCGAGCTGACCCTGCCCTACCTGAAATGGCGATCCGTGGGCGGCGGCCTGATGGTACTCAGCCATCTGGTGTTCGTCGGCCATTTCCTGGCCATGGCGCTTCGTTTCGGGCCGGGCCGCGCGGGCGCCGCCCTCTTCTGGCCCAACGACGCACGCAGCGTTGAAATGGGAGCCGCTCATGGAAAATGAAGTCAAGCTGGCATCGGGCGCCATGGTGGCCCTGGGCATCGCCACGGCGGCCCTGGTGGTGATGCCCTACATGCAGGTACGCGACATCAAGCCGCCGCCGGAGCTGAAAAACTACACCAGCGCCCAACTCCGCGGGCGCGAGGTCTACATTGCCAATGGCTGCGTTTATTGCCACAGCCAGCAGCCGCGTGACCGGAACTTCGGCCCCGACGCGGAGCGCGGCTGGGGCCGGGCCTCGGTGCCGGGCGATTATTTCTATGACAGGCCGCATTTGCTGGGCAGCATGCGCACCGGGCCGGACCTCTTCAACATCGGGGCGCGCCAGCCGAGCAAGGACTGGCACCTGGGCCACCTGTACCAGCCGCGCGCCTATGTGCCCGGCTCCATCATGCCGTCCTACCCTTACCTCTTCACGGTGAAAGACGCCAAAGACGCTGAAAGCGAGGGCGAGCAGCCGCTGGCCCTGCCACCCGCCTACGGGCCGAACATCGGCCAGGTGGTCGTGCCTTCGCCGCAGGCGCTGGACTTGGTCAAGTACCTGCAGGGCCTGAACCACACCTACCCGGTGCTGCCACCCGCCCCCAAGCCCTGAGCCACACAAGGTCATCCCATGTTGAACGACAAGACATCTGAAAGCCGGGCCCAGGAGCGGGAACAGGCCGAGCCTTCCGAAAAAAGCCAGCCCATCCCGCTGATCTTCCTGGTCGGGGCATTGGCCCTGGTGCTGTGGGGCGCGGGCTACATCGTGCTGTCCGGCTCCTTCGGCCGCGCCGACCTGGGTGACAAGCGCACTCTGGCGGACCTCTCGGGCCCCGCACCAGGCGCTGCGGCCAACGGCAAACAGCTGTTCACCGCCAACTGCGTGGCCTGCCACCAGGCCACCGGCAAAGGGCTGCCCGGCGTGTTTCCACCGCTGGACGGCTCCGAATGGGTCACCGGCGACGAGCGCACCGTGGCCAACATCCTGCTGCACGGCGTCACGGGCGAGATCACCGTCATGGGCAACACCTTCAAGGGCGCCATGCCGGCGTTCGCGCAGCTCAGCGATGCCGAACTGGCCGCGGTGGCGAGCTACGTCCGCGCCGAATGGTCCAACAAGGCGGGGGCCGTCAAGCCCGAGCTGTTTGAAGCCGAACGCAAGGCCGGCACGCGCACCACACCGTTCAACGGCGCTGCCGAGCTCAAGGCGCTGGCGGCCAAAAGCTCCTGAGCTGAAGGGGCAGCTAGCGTGATGGGCCAGCCCTGATGCTTCGCACCGCGTTGCTCAGCGTCATGCTGGCCCTGGCAGGTTATGCCGCTGCCGCGTGGCTGACGCACGACTTTCAGGTCTGGACCGCCGAGGGCGCCCGTCGGCTCGAAGTTGCGCTGCGACCTGTCGCAACCCCCGCAGTCAACGTCGATGGGCCCGGCATCGCCCCTCAGGCACTGTCGCAGCGGCTCGCCGACGGACAGTCCGTCACGCTGGTGGATTTCGTCTATACACGTTGCCAGACCGTCTGCCTGGCGATGGGCAGCAGCTTCCAGCAAATGCAGCAGATATTGCAGGCGAGGCAGGAGCGCGGCGGCAGGGTCAAGCTACTGTCAATCAGCTTCGATGGGCGTCACGACAGCCCCGCCGTGCTGCAGGCCTATGCAGCGCGATTGAGCGCCGACCCGGCGCTATGGCGCTTTGTGCGTGTGCAGGACCCGCGGGACACCCAGCGCCTGCTGGCCGATTTCCAGGTCGTGGTGGTTCCTGATGGCCGCGGCGATTTTGAACACAACGCGGCGCTGCTGGTCATCGACCAGAAAGGCCGGCTGGTTCGCATTTTTGACTACGCGGAACAGCAGCTCGCGCTCGACTATGCGCAGCACCTTGCGCAGGCGGCTCCGCCATGAAGAGGCTGGCGCCTCCCTCGCGCGGCACCCTGGCGGTTATGGCTGTCGCCCTGCTTTGCCTGCTGGCCTTGCCCGGCCTGCGGCATGGGCTGGAAGCCAGCATGACACTTCATATGCTGGTGCAGTATCCCCTGCTGGCGCTCGCCGGCTATCTGCTCGCCGCAGCACTGCCGGGACGCTGGCTGGCACGCCTGGGGCTGTGGAATGCCCACGGCATCAGCGGTTTGTTCGCTGCCGCGATGATGCTCGCGATCCTGATGATCCCCCGCGTACTGGACCTGGCGCTGGTGGACGGCCGCATCGAAATCCTGAAATGCCTGGCCCTGCTGGCCTGCGGCGCCGCCGGGCGCCTGTCCTGGCAAGCGGCGGGCCTGCTGGTGCAGGGTTTCTTTCTGGGCAATGTGCTGCCGATGATGGCGGTCGTGGGCAACCTGTATGAAACTTCGCCGGTACGGGTCTGCAACGCCTACCTGCTGGACGACCAGGCCCGGCTGGGGCAGATGCTGGTCTGGATTGCAGCGGCGATTGCCGGTGCATGGTTCGCCTGGCTGGTCCGTGCTTTGATGCAAAGAGACGCTGCCATGCTGCCTGACGATGCAGCAACGAAACCCACGGCACGCTGACACCACTCATGTCGCCGGGGCGCCACTCACATGGCAAGGTTCAGATCCACCTCCACGCCTGCCCGCTTCATTTCACGTGCCAGCAGCAGCCGCCACAGGCCTGCCTCGTCGATCGAAATGCTTGTGGCGCCCTTCAGGACATCCGGCAAGGCGTCGTCTTCGGACAGCAGGCAGGCTATGCGGTTGCGGCCAAGTGCGGCCAGCATGAATCCAATGGCCAGCATGGCCGCGGGCGCATCGGACTTGTTGCCCGGCAGGAGCAGCAAAAATGCCACATTGCGCAGCCCCTCCAGCTGATCAATGGAGACGGCGTCGAGGATTGCCGCCTCCAGGCCCAGCTGCTCCACGAACTCGCACGCATCGCCTACGGCATCACCGCCCAGGCCCAGGATAGCCACGCGGGTACCGGACACGGCTTGCGGCGCGGTGGTGGAAGAGGAAGGGAGATCGGTCTTGGACATGGGCATCCTCGGTGGAATGGAAGGTGAAGGTGTGGAGATCTGCTCCGGTTCCGGTTCCGGTTCCGGCTCCGGCTCCGGCTCCGGTGCTGGTGCTGGTGGGGGCGGCGGCACTGGTTTCGCCTCCGCAACCGGCTCAACTATCGGCGCCGCAGTGCCATTGAGGTAGTCGCTCAGCAGCTTCTTGGCCGCATTCACACGCATGATGGCCAGATCGATCCCTTGCCTGACTTTTTGCTGGCGTTCGTCTTCCGTGAAGCGGTCGCCGAAAGTCTTGTCCAGCAGAAAATCCTGTATCGCGACGGCAAACTGCCGGTATTCGGGCGTGCCCACCCCAAAGCTGTCGGCCAGGGTGGTGTTGACTTTCTTTTGCAGGGACTCCACGCTCGAATCCCAGCCGGTTTGCGTCACCGATATTTTGAAGGCCCGCAGAATCTTGATCTGCCGGTTGACCTTTTCGATCGCGTTCTCGACCTGGGCTCTATCGAGGGCGCCGGATGGTAGTGTATTTTTGCCGTTGGACATGCGGGTTCCTCATGCGACCAGCCCATACTGTAAGGCTTCTCTGGTCCCGGACTCAACACCAGCAACGTCCCGCAGCTTTCCATACTGGCATGCATCGGCCAGGAATGACCCGGCCATTCATCACATCTGCAGCGAAATCACCGTTCCGCCACCGCATGGCTCGCATGAGAACTTCACAGGCAGGAAGGCTTCGATGGTCCGCGCATTGGTGCGGGTGTGCTCGGTCAGCTCCGTCGCCCAATAGCGACCCATCCGTCCCTGCAGGCCCGCCAGTGCCAGGGGAATCATCAGCTGGTCCGCCAGGTGCGGGCCTACCGGCGCCTCGTGTGCCTGGTAATCCTTCACTTCCTGCAGCACACGGCGGGCAACCTGCTCGGCACTCACGCTCTTTTCGCCATAGGCCGCAAAGACCTCGGTGATGTGCTCATAGCGCAGGACAGCCAGTAGCGCATTGCCTGGCCCTTCGTTACTGCGCAGCCCGCGGTCGCGCAGGCAGCCTTCTTCCCAACCCAGCCCCTTGCGCAGCACGTCCAGCTCACGCTCAGCCACGCCTCTGGGCAGGCCAGCGTGCAGGCATTCGGCATAAGCCTCCAGCAACGCGCCGCGCTCCATGAGGTGAATGGCCGAAAAGCCCTGCGCGGGCGGGTTCAGGCGCACGCGCGCCTCCCCGCCTCCCGCCGGGTAGAAACCGTGGCGGCGCAGTTCAATGTCAAACAGCGCCTCGCCGCTGCCGGCGAAATAAGGCGCCAGCGCGGTCAGAAAGGAACACGACGGCGCCATTGGGTTGTGCGTGCCGCCGCTGAGCAGCAGCGTCGAAGCCGCCTTGGCCTGGAGCAGCGGCCACAGCACGGTTTGCAGCACCAGCATGCAGCTGCCCGCCGAGCCGACCGCAAACTCGTAGTCGCCCGCGCACACCTCACCGGGCGTGAACAGCAACGTGGTTTCGCCAATCTGCACGGCCTGGCCGGTAGCATTGACGGCAGAAGTCTGGTCCACACCGCCGCCCACAGCCACAGCCGCGTTCACGCAAGCCAGGTGCTGGCGCATCAAGCCGGGCTTGGGCCGCTTCGCACGGATGTTGTTCATGCGAAACGGCTTGCCCGTCACCAAGCTGAGGGCCAGCGCGGTGCGCAAAATCTGTCCGCCACCCTCGCCTTGCGAGCCGTCGAGTTCAATCATTTTTCTTCTTTCATTAGTCACTCGTGCTGGCGGCCAGCACACCCAATGTCCGGGTCACAGGGTTCCACACCGTCAGGCACCAAATGCCCCACCACTCTTTTCCCGCTTCAAAATAGTTACTCCATTCGCTGCGCGATGGTTCAAGATCAGGATCACCAACCCAGTCGATCACCTCAGGAAGATGGCCCGGGATCAAACCTAAAATTTGACACCACTGATCAAACAGCGCCTTCGCGTCAGCATCTTTCATGAAACCGTAGGGTGGGTCACTAAAACTCAAAAACAAACAAGGCGCACCGGCTGGATGCGCCGCGCAGGAAAAGAGGTCCCGTACTTTTTCCACCGGCAAAATTTCCGGACTCGCAGCGGCACAGTCGTAGTCGAGCTGATGAAAATTCGACGCACTAAATTGCGGAAATTTTTTGATGGCCTCCTGGTGGTTTACCAACCATTGCTCCCGTACGTCCGCGAACAGCAGCTCCAGCGCGCACCGATGCAGCGCCGCAGAAGGATCAATGCCTTTCTCCAGCGTGTAAACAGCAAAATCAAATACGCAACCAGCTTCGGCAAGTTTTTCCCGAAGCGCCGTCAGGGCAGGACCGGACAATGCCTGCAGAGCCTTGTCCTTTTGACCCCCTCCCTCATCCTTTGACACAAACCACCTGCTTGAGCGTGTAAACCACTTCCACCAGGTCGCTCTGCGCCAGCATCACGGCATCGATGTCCTTGTAGGCCATCGGAATCTCGTCGATCACGTCGGCGTCCTTGCGGCACTCAACACCTTCGGTGGCCTTGATCTGGTCGTCCACCGTGAACTGCTTCTTGGCCTGGGTGCGGCTCATGGTGCGACCCGCTCCGTGGCTGCAACTCATGAAGCTGTCAGGGTTGCCCTTGCCGCGCACGATGAAGCTCTTGGCGCCCATGCTGCCGGGAATGATCCCGAGCTCTCCCGCCTTGGCGCTCACGGCGCCCTTGCGGGTCACAAACACTTCCTGCCCAAAGTGCGTTTCTTTCTGCACATAGTTGTGGTGGCAGTTCACCGCCTCCAGGTGCGTCTCAAACGGCTTGCTGATCACCTTGCGCAGCGCGCCGATGGCGGCCTGCATCATCACCTCGCGGTTCAGGCGCGCGAACTTCTGCGCCCAGCCTACGCCGCGCACATAGTCGCCGAAGTACTGCGAACCTTCTTCAAGGTAGGCCAGGTCCTTGTCCGGCAGGTTGCGCTGGTGCAGCTCGGCGTCTTTCTTCGCGAGCTCAATGAAGTGCGTACCGATGGCGTTACCCACCCCGCGCGAACCGCTGTGCAGCATGATCCAGACCCCGCCGCCTTCGTCGAGGCACACCTCCACGAAGTGGTTGCCGCCGCCCAGGGTTCCCATGTGACGGTGGTTATTGGTGTTTTTCAGGCGCGGGTAGTCCAGGCAGATTGCCTCGAACTCATCGACCAGCTGGCCCCAGGCGGCATCGGCCGCGCTGGGCGGGTTCGTCCAGGCGCCGACTTCGCGCACCGAGCCGTTGCGGCGATACGTCTTGGGCGCGGAGCCGTGCGGCACGGCTTTTTCGATCTCCGAGCGTAGCGGACCGAGGTTGTCAGGCAGGTCTTCGGCGCGCAGCGTGGTCTTGCAGGCCATCATGCCGCAGCCGATATCCACACCGACGGCCGCCGGAATGATCGCCTTGAAGGTCGGGATCACGCTGCCGATGGTTGCGCCCAGACCGTAGTGCACGTCGGGCATCACGGCCACGTGCTTGAACACGATGGGCAGTCGTGCGGAATTCTCCAGCTGCTTGAGTGCCTGCGCTTCCACCGGCACGCCGTTAGTCCACATCTTTACCGGCACACCGCCGGGAACTTCGTGTTGTTGGTAGTTCATCGTTTTTCTTCTTTCTCGATTTTTGTTCGTTATTCTGAATTCATTGCACCATACCGTCCGCGGCGGCACGGGCGTAGTTCACCAGTTCGGCGTCGTTAGGCACGGTAGTGATAAAGCGCGCAATGCGCTGGTCGATAGCTTCCTTGCGTTGTAGGTCATGCACCGTATGGCCAATTCCGTGCAATGCGGATCTTTGTACTTCGCGAAAGGGCATATCCAGCATTTCGCACAGCACATGCCACACAGCGTCGCGCCACTCCGGAATGTGTTTTGTATTCCAAAAAGTCGGCCACACGTCAAACCACATATGGCACACAAAGTCCAGGCGAGTGACGCCGCTGGCATCTTCCGTTGCCTCTGCAGGGTCCAGTCGCGGTCCTATGCAGTCCCTCCACAAGGAAGGAAAGGCCCACATCATCTGCATGGCGTCGGCCAGAGGTACCGAAGGGTCGTTTGCCATATGTGGAATATTTCCCGCGTTGTTGCTCATCACATGGTTAAGGCCCATGCCCACTTGTTGGTTGCAATACGGAACCAGGTCGGCACCCGCATTGGCAAACAGCACGGTCTGGATGCGCGTCCACTCCAGTGGTGTGGCGGCAAACTCGGGCTCATCGATATTCCAGTACCACTCTTGCTCGTTTGCCGAAGGTACAGGCCGGTCAAAAAGATAGCGCAAAGCCGCCGCGTACAGCACGGGGTCCAGGCCAACGGTCTCCGCGGTCAATACGGCGGAGGTCCTCGCCTGCCGTTTCTGTCTGGGTGTCAACTTTTGTTTTTTCATGATCGTCATTCCCGCATCTGTGGTGCTGTGTAATCCACCAACCAACATCCGCCTTCATGATTGGTCACCAGGGCCAGTTGACCCGGTATCAGAGATACAAAACCCTCCAGCAAGGTACCTTCAGAGCCGCGCTCGCGCGAGCACAGGCGTGCCTGGAGCAGCGAAAGCGCCAATGTTTCGACACTCTCGCTGCTATGACCACAAGCAAGCACATGCGCTTCACGTACCCCACGCACCTGTGCCAGCGTTATGGCCTTGTCCACCATCGCAGCCCACCCCATACACGGCGGTTGGCTCTCGTACACATCACAGGGCCATACGCGCCACGGTTGAATCTTCCGCCATTTCGCCGGCTTTCCCTGCAATAGCGTGACCCACCGCTCGGCATACGTCGGGGCTACGCGTCGGAAGAGCGCAATGAAATGTGCCAACTGCGTGTCAGTTGCGAACACTTGCATATCAATACTCAACGCAGCTTCACCAGCCCGTTGAGCACCTGGTCAAGACCGCCGAACACGGAGATCTTGTCGATACGCTCAGCCACACGCTCCAGCGTCTCCAGCTCCTTCATGCGCAGGACAATCGGGTTGTCCTCCATGATCTTGGCCGTGTTCAGCAGCGAGCGCGTTGCCGCGGTTTCTTCACGACGGCGAATCGCGTTGGCCTGGGCCGCCTTCTCGGCCTCCACAACTTGCGACAAGATGGTTTTCATCTCACCGGGCAGGATGATGTCTTTCACACCCAGGCTTTCCAGCTTCAGGCCGGCGCCCGCCAGCCGTTCACGGGTGTGCCCGGCAATGATCTCGTCCAGCGCGGCCTTGTTCTCCAGCAGCTCGTCGAGCGTGCGGGTCCCTACGGCCGCGCGCAGGCCCAGTTGCAGTTCGCGGTAGATCTGTTCGGACGGCTTGCCCCACTGGGCAAAGGCCTTCAGCAGATCGTCATAACGCCAGGTAGCCGACAGGTTCAGGCGCAGGCTCACCTTGTCGCGGGTGAGGATTTCCTGCCCGCTGACTTCCAGCGCCTGCGAACGCAGGTCAATGCATTCGACTTCGACCTTGCGGCCGTAGCGCCAGAAGCCATACGCACCGGCGCCGAGCAACCCGGTCACCTTGCCGTCCAGCGTCAGCACACCGGCGTGAAAGTCGGGCACCTGCACCAGCAGCACGCCCTCCAGGCCCTTCACCGGGCGCTGGCGCAATTGCGTTTGGCCCAGTGTGGCCACGAGGCCGGCGGGCAGCTTTTCGCTGTTCGCCACGCCCTGGTCGATATCGACCACGTCGATACGGATGTCGTTCAGGCCCTTCCAGTAGAGCTTGCGGGTTGCGGGCGCCAGCACTTCGACCAGCAAGCCGTTCTCATAGCGCAGGCCTGCCTGCGAATCCGACAGCGCAGCCAGCACAAACTCTTGCGCCACCACCGCCGGCTCTTTGGCCATGAAGTAGTCAGCAAGGCCGTGCGTGAAAGCCGCCTGCTCCATGGCGAACGTTTCCACCCGGACCTGGTCGGCGCCGGCATACACCCAGTGTTTACCGGGCTGCAGCACGCGCTCGAAATCGCCGTTGCGCAGCAACAGGCCGCGTTCGTTTTTCTTGATCTTGTATTGCTTTATTCCAAACATTTTCTTCTCCGTTTTCTTTTTCGTTTTCTTCGTTGTTCTTTTTCATTCAACAAAAACATAGTCCGCATCAGCAACAGCCGCGGACTCGGGGTGCAGGCACTTTCAGGTGAGGGGCCTGGCCATGAGATCTCTCGATGTCACGTCCGGCGTCTTCACTGTCCGGTGTCGCAGTACCTTCGCACTGGCAACTGTTGCCGGTGGGTGCTGGCCCTGCACACTGCCGCGGTTTCCCGTTGCAGCCTGCATCCACTTTTCCCACTCGCGGCACGTTCTACTAACTTCCAAGTAAGCTGATTTTTTACGTCAGCGTTAGGCGGGATTCGAACCCGCGACAGTCGCGTTAAAAACACGGTGCTCTACCTTCTGAGCTACAGAATTTAGGCATCAGGAATCGAACCTGTCGGGGCGGCTCCTCTACCTGAGCCGCCCCTTGACCACATGCCTTGGTGCCAGCGCATTCGTTGCCGCGGCATACAGGAGACCTAGGGCAACCCGGGCCTTCCTGCACCAGCGGGGCCCGGTTTCCCGGAAACCCCTGCTTGTGAGCGAACAACTTTCTCATCTGACACCTTCTTTATTGCAGGCAACGTGCCAGGCTTGCGCGGCTCGCTGGTCGCGCTTAAAAGATTGTTGATTTCATTAATTATTTTCCCTCTATAGAGCAGTTAACAGGTCAACTTTCCTTCTTTAAATTTCGCCATACTTAGCTTTAAAGCTAGTACATTAGAAATATGAAGAAAAAAGTGGTGATGGGTTTCCTGGGTACCCAACTGGATTCAGGCCTGAGTGCTTCGCGTTGGGAGAAATGGCGACCGACGGTGTCGATCGCACAGCATGAGGACCTGATCGTCGACAGGCTGGAGTTGATGCACGACGTGCGCAACAAGGCGCTGGCCGAACGCGTGCGCGATGACGTGATTCAGCTCTCGCCCGGCACCGAGGTTCGCCTGGTCGAGATGAATCTGGCCAACCCCTGGGATTTCGGCGAGGTCTATGGCGCGCTGTATGACTGGATGCGCGCCTACGCCTTCGACACCGAGCGCGAAGAGTACTGGGCGCACATCACCACCGGCACCCATGTAGCGCAGATCTGCCTGTTCCTGCTGGTCGAGGCGCGCTTCATTCCCGGCGTTCTGTTGCAGACGGCGCCGCCCAGGGGCCGGCAAGGCCAGGGTGTGGGCAGTTATGAACTGATTGACCTGGACCTCTCGCGCTATGACGCGATCAACACGCGGCTTGCGGTGGCGCAGCAAGACGCGGTGTCCTTTCTCAAAAGCGGCATCGCCACACGCAACCCCCGCTTCAACAAGTTGATCGAGGAAATCGAACACATCGCCGTCCAGAGCAAGGCGCCCATCCTGCTGACCGGACCGACCGGCGCGGGCAAGTCGATGTTGGCGCGGCGCATCTTCGAGCTCAAAAAGTCACGCCACCAGGTCAGCGGCAGCTTTGTCGACGTGAACTGCGCGACGCTGCACGGCGACGGTGCGGGCTCCACGCTGTTCGGCCACAAGAAAGGGGCGTTCACCGGGGCGACGAATGACCGTCCCGGCCTGCTGCGCACCGCCGACAAGGGCGTGCTGTTTCTTGACGAGATTGGCGAGCTGGGCCTGGACGAGCAGGCCATGCTGCTCAAGGCCGTGGAAGAAAAGCGCTTCCTGCCCGTAGGCGCCGACAAAGAAGTCGAAAGCAGCTTCCAGCTGATCGCCGGCACCAACAAGGACTTGCGTCTGGAAGTGGCCCGCGGGCGCTTCCGCGAGGACCTTTTTGCGCGTATCAATCTGTGGACTTACACCCTGCCCGGCCTCAGCCAGCGCCGGGAAGATATCGAGCCCAACATGGACCACCAGCTCATGCTCGCATCCGAAGATCTGGGCAGGAAAACCCGCATGACCGCCGAAGCCCGCGCAGCCTACCTGCGATTTGCACAATCGGGCGAGGCCATCTGGGCCGGCAATTTTCGCGACTTGAGCGCATCCATCACCCGCCTTGCCACGTTGGGCGACAACGGCCGCATCGGCGCGAGCCTGGTGGAGGCCGAGATCGCGCGGCTACGCTGGCAATGGCAGGCCACCGAACAGGAAGCCAGCGGCGGCGCTGCCTCACTCACCGAATTAATGGGAGACGCCGCGGACACACTTGACTATTTTGAACAGCTGCAGCTTCAAGCCGTGATTGAGGTCTGCCGCAAAAGCGCCTCCCTCAGCGACGCCGGGCGGGCGCTCTTCAATGTCTCACGTACCCAGCGCAGCGTGGTGAACGATGCGGACCGGTTGCGCAAATATCTGCTGAAATTTGACCTGACCTGGGAGATGCTGTCGATCTGAACCTGGGCACAAACCCAAGATACAAGGCCACGCGGCCCTATTCGCTCATCACCACCAGCACCTGCGCATCGCTGCGCCCCAGCGAAAGGTAGATGTGGCCCACGCCGCTGTCGAAATAGGCCGACTCATGGCGCCCCACTTCGATGACTTCACCGGTCTCGAACTCGATGCGCACGCGGCCCGACAGCACAATCACGAACTCCTGCCCTGCGTGGCGGATGAAATCGGGGAACTGGCTGCGGCTGCGCGCCACAATGCGGCCGTGCATCGGCGTCATGCGCTTGCCCGGAAAACCCGCGGCCAGCGCGCCGTAGTCATAGTTGCCCGAGCTGTAGGCCGGCGCACCGCCTGCTTCGGACCACACCACCACGGGCGTCGCCGCGCCCGGCGGAGGCGCCGCGGCCCGCGCGTCCAGCAGTTGCCCCACGTCCAGCGACAGCGCCCGCGCCACGGCGGCCAGCTTTTCATAGCTGACCGAAATCTGGCCCAGCTCCATCTTGGACAGCGTGGACAGCGCGACGCCGGAACGGCCGGACAGGTCCTTGAGCGTCAGCCGCCGCACCTTGCGGTGCCCGCGCAGGCTCAGACCGAGCCGCACCCGGTCCGCCTCGGGGGCGGCGGCAGGGTTGCGGGCGGGGCGTGCAGGCATGGTGTTTTCCCTTTTTTCGAAAAATCCCGGTAAATGGGCTGGACAGGCACGATTCTCGCATGTGAGAATTCTCAAATGAGAGAATTTGACATCCTGATCTTCGGCGCCGGCATTGCGGGCGCATCTTTGGCCTGGCGCCTGGCCGGGCAACGCAGCGTTGCGCTCGTCGAACGTGAATCCCAGCCGGGGTTTCACTCCACCGGCCGGTCAGCAGCCATGTTCATGGAAACCTATGGCCCGCCCATGGTGCGGGCGCTGACGCGTGCCAGCCGCGGGTTTTACGAACGGCCGCCGGAAGGGTTTCACCCGGCGCTGATACAGCCCCGGGGCGTGCTTTACCTTGCCACGCACGGCCAGGAAGAAGAACTGGCGCACACCCGCCAGGAACTGTCCGCAAGCTGCCCCGGCCTGGTGACGCTGGACGCCGGCACCACGCTGGCCCATGTGCCCTGCTTGCGGCCCGATGTGGTGCACGGCGCGCTGTACGACGCAGGTGCGCAGGACATGGATGTGCATGCACTGCATCAGGGCTTTCTGCGCGGCTTTCGCCAGAAGGCCGGTACCGACGGAGAGCTGCGAACCGCCGCCACACTGACACAGGCCACGCATGACGGACAGCGCTGGGCCCTGCAATTCAGCGACGGCGAGACGCTGCGCGCCAAAACCGTGGTGAATGCCGCAGGCGCCTGGGCTGACGAGCTGGCCGCCATGTTTGGCGCGCAGCCCATCGGCCTGGTGCCGCACCGGCGCAGCGCCTTTACCTTCAAGGCGCCCGAGGGCATGGACGCCTCACACTGGCCCGCCGTGGTGGGTGTGGACGAAAGCTATTACTTCAAGCCCGATGCCGGGCAGCTGCTGGGCTCACCCGCCAATGCGGACCCGACGGTTCCGCACGACGTGGTTCCTGAAGAGCTGGACATTGCCATGGGTATCCACCAGATCGAAAGCGTGTCGACACTGACGATCCGCCGCCCTTCCAGCACCTGGGCCGGCCTGCGCTCTTTTGTACCCGACGGGGAAATGGTGATTGGCCACGACAACGCCTGCCCCGGTTTTTTCTGGCTCGCGGCGCAGGGCGGCTACGGCATCCAGAGCGCGGCCGGTGCAAGTGCGCTGGCCGATGCGCTGATCCGCCAGGCGGCGCTGCCTGAAGAGCTGCGCCAGCAAGGCGTTGAAGCCTCCAGGCTCGCACCGGCCCGTTTGCGTTAACTCTTGAGCCCGCCCCTTCGAATCACCCCCTTCCGATTGATCAAATTTTCAACGAGGCCTACCATGCAACACATGTCTTTCAAAGCAATGCGCCGCACGCTGGCCGCCAGCGCTGTCTTTTTTTGTGGACTTGCCGCCGTGGGCGGGCCCGCCCATGCGGCCGAGTTTCCTGAGCGGCCCCTCACACTGGTCGCACCCTTCCCAGCCGGCGGCGCGGCCGACGTGCTGGCGCGCATCCTTGGCAAAGCCCTGGGTGATCAGCTGGGCCAGCCCGTGGTGGTCGAAAACAAGCCGGGCGCCGGCACCGCCATAGGCGCCGCCGCAGTGGCCAATGCCAAGCCCGATGGCTACACCCTGCTCGTGAGCTCCAACTCCACCTTCACACTGAACCCGGCGCTGCAACCCAAGCTGTCTTATGACCCGGCCAAGGGCTTTGAGGCGATAGGCATGGTGGGCTCAGTGGCGCTGGCCATGCTGGTGAACCCGTCGGTCACGGCCGCCGACGTGCACCAGTTCGTGGCGGCGGCCAAGGCCAATCCGGACAAATACCTGTACGGCAGTTTCGGAAACGGCACCAGCTCCAACTTCGCCGGCGCGATGTTCAATACGGCCACGGGCCTGAAGATGACGCATGTGCCCTACAAAGGCTCCGGCCCCCTGATGACCGATCTGATCGGCGGCCAAATCCCGGTGTCTTTCGACACCGTGGTCGCCGCATCGCAGCAACTCAAGTCCGGAAAGATCCGCGTGCTGGCCGTGGCCATGAACAAGCGCTCGGCCCTGCTGCCGAATGTGCCGACCATGGCCGAGGCCGGCTACCCGGCCGTCGACATGAACGCCTGGCTGGCCGTGGTGGCGCCCAAGGGCTTGCCGGCGCCCGTCAAGGCACGGCTGGAAAAGGCCCTGGCCACGGTGATGGCCAGCACCGAAACACTGGACAAGCTCAAGGCCGCCGGCTTCGAACCCGGCTATACCGCGGTTCCCGACTGGTCCGGCTTGGTGACGGCCGAGATCGCGCGCATGAAGGCGCTGGCCGAACGCTCCCAGATCAAAACAGATTAGTCATGACGGCCCCCACGCTCGCCACTTCGTGTGCTTCGCTGCCCCCCCCCGAGGGGGCGCGTTCCGCCTTGGGGCGGCCCGGCGGCGAGACCTGGCCCCCACGCTCGCCACTTCGTGTGCTTCGCTGCCCCCCCGAGGGGGCGCGTTCCGCCTTGGGGCGGCCCGGCGGCGGAACATGACCATTTCCTTCGACACAAGACATTGATATGCACTCCACCCTTCCAGACATCTCCGCCGTTGAACTCCGCAGCCTGATCGCCAGCCGCGAGGTATCGCCGGTGGAGCTGATGGACGCCTGCATAGACCGCATCGAACGCCTCAACCCCGCCATCAATGCGATCTGCGCGACCGACTTCACGCGCGCGCGCGAGGGTGCACGCGAAGCCGAAGCGCAAGTGATGCGCGGCGGGCCGCTGGGCTCTTTGCACGGACTGCCGTTGGGGGTGAAGGATCTGCAGGACACCGCGGGCCTGCTCACCACCTACGGCAACATAGGACTTCGCGGCAACGTGCCGGCCAAAGACAACGCACTGGTGGCCAAACTGCGCGCGGCCGGCGCCATCGTCACGGCCAAGACCAATGTGCCCGACATGGGCGCCGGCGCCAACTCGCGCAACCCGGTGTGGGGCGCGACGGGCAACCCGTTCAACCCCACGCTCAACGCGGGCGGTTCTTCCGGCGGCTCGGCGGCGGCGCTGGCAGCCGGCATGCTGCCGATCTGCACCGGCTCCGACACCGGCGGCTCGCTGCGTATTCCGGCTTCGCTCTGCGGCGTGGTCGGCCTGCGGCCTTCGCCCGGACTGGTGGCCAACGACGCCCGGCCGCTGGGCTGGTCTGTCATCTCCGTGCTGGGGCCGATGGGGCGCAACGTGGCCGATACGGCGCTGCTCTTTGCCGCCAGCGTTGGCGCGAACGCACGCGACCCGCTTTCCTACCCGGTGGATGCCTCCACGTTCTGGCCCTTGAAGCAGGTGGACCTTTCCACCTTGCGTGTGGGCACCACGGAAGACTTTGGCATGTGCATCGTGGACCCGGAAATCCGGCGCGTGTTCCGCCAGCGCGTGGAAGCCGTACGGCCGCTGGTAGCGAGCTGCGAGCCGATAGACCTTGAGCTGGGCGATGCCGACCGCGCCTTTGACACGCTGCGCGCAGAAAGTTTTGTAGCAGCATTCGCCGACACCTATCGCAACGCTCCCGAAACCCTGGGCCCGAATGTACGCGCCAACATGGAAATCGCGGCCGCCATCACGCTGGCGGACCGCGCCTGGGCGCACCTGGAACAAACACGCATTTCGCGCCGCTTTGCCAAGGCTTTCGAGCAATACGACATCATCCTGGCGCCCGTCACGCCGGTCACGCCCTTTCCCTGGACGGAGCTGTATGCCGGCAACATCGACGGCCAGGCCATGCGCAACTACTACCACTGGCTGGGCCTGACCTATGTGGTGACCCTGGCCACCAACCCGGCGCTCGCGCTGCCCTGCGGCAAAGACGAACACGGCATGCCCTTCGGACTGCAGGTGATTGGACGGCTGCACGCCGATACGCAACTGCTGGCTGCATGCCAGGCGCTGGAACAGGTCTTTGAGGCCAGCGACACGCTGCGCAGGCCGCAACCCGATTTGCAAACTTTGCAGACGGCACGGCCGGAACTCAAATCCATCGTCACGCATCCGCCCGAAATCAGCGCGGCGCCCGGCACAGGTGGTTTGACAGCCGTGTGAGGCTTTTTTTCGCCTGTTTTATGTATCAAACAGGCCCGCAGCGCAGGTAGAACCTGCGCGAGCAGCTACAAAATCAATAGCGCCCGAAAGTCATTGACGTTGGTATGTGTGGGCCCGGGAATGACCAGGCCACCCAGCGGCTCGAAGTAGCCGTAGGCGTCGTTGCGGTCCAGGTACTGGTCCAGCTTCATGCCTTTGGCCAGTGCGCACTGCAGTGTGTCGGGCGCTACATAGGCACCCGCGTTGTCTTCCACACCGTCGATGCCGTCGGTGTCTGCTGCCAGCGCATACACGCCCGGCTGGCCTTGCAGGGCCAGGGCCAGGCCCATACAGAATTCGCCGGCACGGCCTCCGCGGCCGCGCGGCGTGCCTTCTGCTTGCTTGCGAACGGTCACTGTGGTTTCCCCGCCGCTCAGGATCACGCAGGGCTTGCTGAAGGGCTGCCCCTTGAGCGCCACGGCACGGGCCAGCGCCGCATGCACCTTGCCGACCTCGCGGGATTCACCTTCCATCTCGTCGCTCAGGATGTGCGCCTGCAAGCCGGCTGCGCGCGCCACTGCGGCGGCAGCCTCCAGGCTTTGCTGCGGCGTGGCGATCATGTGCACCTCATGGCCTTTGAAGACCGCGTCGCCCGGCTTGGGGGTTTCGAGTGCGCCCTGCTCCAGCAGGCTCATGATGGCGCCCGGCACTTCAATGCCGTAGCGTTGCAGGATGGCCACCGCCTCGGCGCAACTGGTGGCGTCGGGCACCGTCGGGCCGCTGGCGATGATGGACGGATCGTCTCCCGGCACATCGCTGATGGTCAGCGTCACCACACGCGCCGGCGCGCAGGCTGCGGCCAGGCGGCCGCCCTTGATGCGCGAGAGATGTTTGCGCACGCAGTTCATCTCGGAAATATTGGCGCCACTGTTGAGCAGCGCCTTGTTAATGCGCTGCTTGTCTTCCAGCGTCAGGCCTTCAGCCGGCAAGGTCAGCAACGCCGAGCCGCCCCCCGAGATCAGGCACAGCACCAGGTCGTTTTTGCCCAGCCCCTGCACCATGGCCAGGATGCGCTGTGCAGCTTCCAGCCCTGCCGCATCCGGCACCGGGTGCGCGGCTTCGACAATCGCGATGCGCTGTTTCAGTCCCTCGGGGCGCGGCGGAACGTGGTGGTAGCGGGTCACGACCAGGCCTTCAAGCGGTGCGTCGGCGGGCCAAAGTGCCTCCACCGCCTGCGCCATGGAACCGCCCGCCTTACCCGCACCGATCACGATGGTGCGGCCGCCGCTTTCGGGGGTGGGCGGTTTGGGCAGGTAGCGTGCGGTGTTCTCAAGCGGCAGCGCGCGCGCAACGGCGGCGGCGTACAGGTGCTCGAGGAACTGGCGCGGCTGGGTGGCGGCGTCCGGGATGGGCGTGCCGGGGGTAGGTGTCTTGGCTGCAGTCATTGAAATGTCTCCACCCCGGATTGTGCCGTGGTAACCGGGCAGTAACCCGGCAACGCGGGAGGGTTTGGGATTTCGCCGGAAAGGCAGCTTCCTAGAATGAGCCTTCATCCACCGAAGCAGAAAGAAGAGCCTCATGAACGCTTACCTGGCCCTGGGCATTGCCATCGTTGCCGAAGTCATTGCCACCACGGCACTCAAGTCCAGCGACAGTTTCACGCGCCTGGTGCCCTCGTTGATCAGCATCGCGGGTTATGGCACCGCGCTGTATCTCCTCACGGTGACGATGAAGTCCATCCCTACCGGCGTGACCTACGCAATCTGGTCGGGCCTGGGCATTGTGCTGATCAGCATCACCAGTTTCTTCGTTCACCAGCAGAAGATTGACCTCTGGGGCATGGTGGGGATGGCGCTCATCATTGCCGGCGTGGTGGTGTTGAACCTTCTTTCCAACACCACCAGCCTTCACTGAGGCCCCGGTCTTGCGGCCTCGGGAGCTACTTTTTCCCCAGGCCCAGGCGCTTCGCACCTTCGGTGTAGATACGGATGCGCTCCTTCATGAAGCCGTCCATCTGGTCCAGGCCCACGCTGACGAGTTCAAAGCCATTTTTGGCGGCGAGTTCCTTCATCTCGGGGTCGTTGTTCAGCACGGCCCACATGTCGGACAAGCGCCTGCGCGCCTCCAGCGGGGTGGATTTGGGCACGCCAATGCCGCGGTAGGCGCCGTCCACCCAGTCCACACCGAGCTCCCTGAAGGTGGGCACGTCGGGCATCATCGGGTGGCGTTTTTCCATGGCGACTGCCAGCGGGCGCACCCTGCCCTTGTTGCCGATGGCAAACGGCGTGTAGGTCATCGCACCGTCGACCTGCGAGCCGATCACGGCCATCGACATGTCGCCCGTACCCTTGTAGGGCACGTAGGTGCTCTTGACGCCGAAGGCAGCGTTGAGCCGCTCATGCGCCGCATGGTTGGCGGAGTTCAGCCCCGAGCCGCCCAGGTTCAGCTTGCCGGGGTCTTTTTTGGCTGCGGCGATGAAGTCTGCAAACGTTTTGATCGGGCTTTTCTCGGGCACCACCAGCACGTCGGGGGTGTAGTGAAACCAGAACACCGGCACGATGTCGGCAGTCTTGTACTGCACCTCGCCCTCGATGGGCTGGAACACGATGTGCGGCAGGTTGATGCCCACTACATTGAGGCCGTCGCCCGGCAGGCTGTTCATCTGGCCCCACATCAGGCCGCCGCCGGCGCCCGCCTTGTACTGGATGATGGTGTCGACGGCCGGGCATTTTTTCTTGAGCACGACCTGCTGGTGGCGCGCCGACAGGTCCGACTCACCACCCGGTGGAAAGGCCTGCCAGTACAGCACGTTCCTGTCGGGGCACACCACACTCGCTGCGGGCGCGGCAGTCTGCGCCATCGCGGCGGGCACTGCGACCATGCAGAAAATGCCTATCCACTTTTTCACTTCAACTTTCATGGTGTGTCTCCTGAATGTTTCTGAAGCGGAAAACTCGCCGTCATGCGTAGCCTGGTTGCACCGGCTTTCACTGAAAGGCTCAAGCGGCCTGCAGTAGTCGCTGCCTGCCGACCTCTGCACAGACGGCCTCGGTGACCTGCGCCGTGGTAGCGCTTCCGCCCAGGTCGCGCGTATGCAGGGCGGCGTTCGCGGTCGCCTTTTCAATCGCCGCCATCAACACCGCGGCCGCACCGGTTTCGCCCAGGTGCTCCAGCAGCATGACACAACTCCAGAAAGTGCCAATAGGGTTCGCCAGGCCTTTTCCCATGATGTCGAAGGCCGAGCCGTGAATCGGCTCGAACATGCTCGGGAAGCGGCGCTCGGGGTCGATATTGCCGGTCGGTGCAATGCCCAGGCTGCCGGCCAGTGCAGCGGCCAGGTCGCTCAGGATGTCGGCATGGAGGTTGGTGGCGACCACGGTATCGAGCGAAGCGGGGCGATTGACCATGCGCGCGGTGCAGGCGTCGACCAGTTCCTTGTCCCAGGTCACGTCCGGAAACTCCCGGCTGATCTGCAGCGCGATCTCGTCCCACATCACCATGGCATGGCGCTGGGCGTTGGACTTGGTGACCACGGTCAGCAGCTTGCGCGGGCGGGACTGGGCGAGCCTGAAGGCAAAGCGCATGATGCGTTCAACACCGGCGCGGGTCATCATCGACACATCGGTGGCCACTTCGATCGGGTGGCCCTGGTGGGCGCGCCCGCCTACGCCTGAGTACTCGCCTTCGGAGTTCTCGCGCACGATCACCCAATTGAGCTGCTCCGGTGTGCAGCGCTTGAGCGGCGCGTCGATGCCGGGCAGGATGCGCGTGGGCCGCACATTGGCGTACTGGTCAAAGCCCTGGCAGATTTTGAGGCGCAGACCCCAAAGCGTGATGTGGTCGGGGATGTGCGGGTCGCCGGCCGAGCCAAACAGGATGGCGTCTTTGTCGCGCAGCGCGTCCAGGCCATCCTCCGGCATCATCATGCCGTGCCGGCGGAAGTAGTCGCCGCCCCAATCGAAAGCACTGAAGCTGAAGGCGAAATTTTTTTGCGCGGCGGCCAGGGCTTGCAGCACCTGCTGGCCGGCCGGTATGACTTCCTTGCCAATGCCGTCGCCGGGGATGCAGGCGATCTTGTAGGTCTTCATGTTGGTTCCTCTGTTTTCTCGGTTGTGATCTGCTCACTGTAGCGATTGGCACAGGCAATAAAACCTCTTAAAGTAAGATCACTGTTAACTACAGGTTACGAATGAATCCGGTCAATACAGCCCCCTCGGAGATGGCTTTTTTCAGCCTGCTGGCGCGCTACGGCAGCCTGTCGGCCACGGCGCGCGAGCTCGGCGTCAGCACGGCAGCCGTCAGCAAGCGGCTCGCGCAGATGGAGGTCAGGCTGGGGGTGCAGTTGCTGAGCCGCACCACGCGGCGCGCCAGCCTCACGCAGGAAGGCGAGATTTACCTCACGCACGCGCGCCGCATCCTCGCCGACATTGACGACATGGAGCAGCAGGTGTCCAGTGCCGTGGCGGCGCCCAAGGGCCTGCTGCGCGTGAACGCCACCATAGGCTTCGGCCGCAGCCATGCGGCGCCGCTGATCTCGCGTTTCGTGAAAGCCCATCCTGAGGTGGAAGTGCAGTTGCAGCTCACGGTCAACCCGCCGCCGCTGACTGAAGACGCCTTCGATGTTTGTGTCCGTTTCGGTGAACCGCCGGACGCCCGCGTGATTGCGCGGCTGATCGCGCCGAATCGCCGCCTGCTCTGCGCTTCACCGGCCTATCTGGCCCGCCACGGCACGCCCAGGGTGCCGCACGACCTGGCGCAACACAACTGCATCGGCATACGCCAGGGCGACGAGGCCTACGGCATGTGGCGCCTGGCTTCCGGCAAGCACACGCAGGCCATCAAGGTGCACGGCAACCTCAGCACCAGCGACGGCGAGATTGCGGTGAACTGGGCGCTCGACGGCCACGGCATTTTGATGCGCGCCGAATGGGACATCGCCAAATACCTGCGCAGCGGCAGGCTGGTGCAAGTGCTGGAGAACTACCGCACACCGGCAGCCGACATCCACGCGGTGTACCCGGCCCGCCACCAGCATTCGGTGCGGGTCAGGGCTTTTGTGGATTTCCTGGCCCAGCATTTCAGCAAGCCGTCCACACGCGCCGCAGGGCTCGCGGGCAACTGGTAAGGCTTGCCCGGCTTATTCGGTTTTGGCGCCCGCATCGAACCACTGCCTGATCACCTGCCGCTCGGCCTCGGTGATGCCCGTGGCATTGTTCATGGGCATCAGCCGCGTGACCACCGCCTGCTGGTAGACCTGCGTCGCATGGCTCTTCAATGCCTCGGGCGAATCAAGCCGCACATTTTTCATCTGCACCTGCGCACCGTGGCACAGGTAGCAGCGCTGGGCCATGATGGCCCGCACTTGTTGAAAGCTGCTTTGGCCTGCAGCGCCCGCTGGTTGTGCGCCACCAGCTACTGAATTGATAGCGCCCACAGCGACAGGAGGTTTCATCCAGACGATCACACAGGCGATGACAGCCACACCCACCAGCGCATACGGCAACGGGTGCCGGTTGCGGCCCAGCTTGTAGCCGTGGCGCAGCACAAAAAACTGGCGGATAGCGGCGCCGGCCAGCATCATCAGGATCAGCACCAGCCAGTTTTGCGGATGGCTCCAGGTAAAGCTGTAGTGGTTGCTGAGCATGGCGAACAGCACCGGCAGCGTGAAGTAGGTGTTGTGCACGCTGCGCTGTTTGCCGCGCTGGCCGTGCACCGCATCGACCGGCTCGCCGGCCTTGATGGCGGCCACGACCTTGCGCTGGCCGGGGATGATCCAGAAGAACACATTGGCGCTCATGGCGGTGGCCATCATGGCGCCCACCAGCAGGAAGGCCGCGCGCCCGGCGAACCAGTGGCAGGCCAGCCACGAGGCTGCGCACACCAGCACCGCGACCAACGCGCCGACGATGGCGTCTCCGTTTTTCTTGCGCCCGAACAGCTGACAGATGCCGTCGTACAGCATCCAGAAAATTACAAAGAAGGACAGCGCCACCGCACCGGCCGCACCGGGCGACCAGTTCATCAGCGATTTGTCGACGAGGTAGGTGCCGGCGTTCCACAGATATGAAATCGTGAACAGCGCAAAGCCCGACAGCCAGGTGCTGTAGCTTTCCCAGTAAAACCAGTGCAGGTGGGCCGGCAGCTGTGGCGGCTTGACGGCGAATTTGACGGGGTGGTAAAAACCGCCACCGTGCACCGCCCAGAGTTCGCCGCTTACGCCCTGATTTTTGAGGTCTTCGTCCTCGGGCGGCGTGAGGCTGCTGTCGAGAAAGACAAAATAAAACGAGGAACCCACCCAGGCGATGGCGGTGATGACATGGACCCAGCGCAGCAGCAGGTTGGCCCAGTCGAGAAGGTAGTTTTCCATATCTCTCAACCTATGCAGCACGCGAGGGCGCTGCCTTGTGCAACCTGCTCACCACTGCGGGCGCTGTAAGCAGAAAACGTGGCCGCGAACAAAAGAAGCTGGCGCTAACTTGAAGTTAGCTCCGGCTTCCCGGCTCCGCTGCGGCCTGACGCGCCAAGTTTATAGAGTTTGGCTTCGGCTCCGAAAAATTTCTGCGCTACGCTCAAATTGCGTTGATGGTTTGCAACAGCTGGGCCGCTACCGCCACAGCGATGACTTCTGGCTCCTTGCCGGTAATGCCGGGCACTCCGATGGGGCACGTCACTTGCACCAGCTCGCCCGCGGCGAAGCCTCGAGCCTCCAGACGGTGGCGGAATGCCGCCCATTTGGTTTTGCTGCCGATCAAGCCGATGTAGGGTAGATCGGATTTCTCGCGCTGGCGCAGCAGGCAGGCGGCCACGATGTCCAGGTCTTCCGCGTGGCTGAAGCTCATGATGAGCACACGGGACTGCGGCGCCAGGCCAGGCACGGCGGCTTGTACGGGATCGGAATGTTCGGCCATCACGCGCGGCGGCACGCTGGCGGGAAACACGCCATCGCGGCTGTCTATCCAGGTGAGTGAAAACGGCAAGGGCGCGAGCACCCGCACCAGCGCGTGACCGACGTGGCCGCCGCCGAACAGCGCCACCGGCGTCAGCGCGGGCTGGCCCAGCCGCAAGGTCAGCGCCTGTGCGTCGCCCGCGTTGACGCATTCAAAGCGCAACGCCACCACGCCACCGCAGCATTGGCCCAGCGACGGGCCCAGCGCTACGCGCAGCGTTGTCGCCTGACGCCCGGCGGCGTCACCCGCGAGCAGCGCACGCGCCCTGGCGATGGCGTCGTATTCCAGGTGGCCGCCGCCTATCGTGCCCACCAGCGCATCGGGAAAGACCGCCATCCAGGTTCCCGCCTCGCGCGGCACCGAGCCTTGCGTCTCTACAACCGCCACCAGCACCGCCGGCGCCGAGGCCAGGCGGGCCAGGAAGTCTTCAAGTTGCAGACTGGAGACACTGGAAACCATTGGTGACGACTTGACAGGTGGGTGGACAAAATATTGGGCAAAATGCCTTGAACGCCACCTTAGCACCACCTTGGCCCTTGGCAGCTACGGGGCGTGATAGCAGGTATACACAGAATCCAATGAGCCGGCCCTTCAAAAATCCGGCAAAGGCAAGCACGATGAGACAAGACATGTCCAACTCCACACCGCGCCGCTTCTGGCTGGTGGCCCTGCTTTCTGCAGCCGGTGCAGCCGTGGTGAGCGCCTGCAAGACCGCGCCGGAACCCGCAGCACCGACATCGAAGGCCCCGGAACCCTCTTCCCCGGTGATCGGGCCGATCGCGGGGCCGCAAGGTTCCGCCAGAAGTTCGGGGGCGTCCACACCGCGCGCCTATCGGGAAGACGGCGCCACGCACATCTACGGTCTCAATTCCGACCGTATCTACAAAGGCCGCATGCCACCGCTGCTGTATGCCGTGGGTGTGCTGAATGTGGAAATCGACAGGGTCGGCCGCGTCACCCGCCTGGACTGGATGCGCGCACCGCGCCATGCACCCGAAGTGATAGCGGAGATCGAACGCACCATCCAGCAGGCGTCCCCCTTCCCGGCGCCTACGCGCATGGGCAAGGTGGTCTACACCGACACCTGGCTTTGGCACAAGAGCGGCAAATTCCAGCTCGACACGCTGACCGAAGGACAAGACTAGCCCCACGGTGAATAGGACCCCCACGGTCGCTCACTGCGTGTAGCTCCCTGCCCCCGCGAGGGGGCCGCCCGCCTGTGGCCCGGCAGAGCCGGTTCCACGGCTCATGCTGGCCTTGTTACGACCCGCTTCGCATCGCCTTTCGACGTCGCCTCAACAGCCGTTCACATCACTCTATCTTTAAGTTCTGGGTTTTAACGACGTTGCGCCAGGCGCGATAGTCGGCTTCGATGAAGTGGCCGAGCAATGCGGGCGAGCCGGGTGCGGCTTCCACGGCATCGGCCTTGAACCGCGCCACCACCTCGGGCAAAGCCACGACCTTGTTGATGGCCGCGTTCAGTGCATTGACGATGGCTGGCGGTGTACCGGTGGGTGCCATCAATGCGAAGTAATTGACAACGTCAATGCCCGCCAGGCCGGCTTCCGTCATGCTGGGCACGTCGGGCAAGGCACTTGAGCGTTTCGCGCTTGTCACCGCCAGTGGCTTGATGCTGCCGTTTTTGATGAAAGGCAGCAGGGCCGGGATGGTGCCCGTGATCAGCTGGATCTGCCCGCCGATCATGTCCATGGTGGCGGGCGCCACACCGCGATAAGGAATGTGTGTGATGAAGGTGCCGGTGCGCGACTTCAGCAGTTCCAGCACCAGGTGATTGACGCCACCCGCGCCGGCCGAACCGTAGTTCAGCGCCCCGGGCTTTTGCCGGGCCAGCGTGACCAGCTCTTTCATGGTGTTGGCCGGTAGCTTGGTGTTGGCGGCCCAGACCAGCGGTCCGCTGGCGATCATGCCCACCGGCGTGAACTGGCGCAGCGGGTCGTAATTGGCGCTGGGCAGGGAGGCCGCCACGGTGGTGAAGGGTGAGGCCACCAGCAGCAGCGTGTAGCCGTCGGCCGGGGACTGCGCCACGTACTGCGTGCCGATGGCGCCCGAGGCGCCCGCACGGTTGTCCACCACAAAGGTGGCATTCATGGTTTCGCCGAGTTTTTGCGCAATCAGTCGTGCCATGGCGTCGGTGCCGGCGCCGGGGGCAAAAGGCACGACGATCTTGACGGCGCGCTCAGGATAGATGCCGGCGGGAACGGATGCGGCCGAGGCCGGTGAGCCGGCAGAACCCGCTGAAGGGCCTTGGGCCAATACGGCCGGAGCCACAAGGCTGGCGGCAGTGCCTGCGGACAGCAGCAGGGCCTGGCGGCGGCTCAGGGTCATTGGCTTGACGTTCATGGAGGAAAAAGAAAGTTGCACAAACCGCTGATTGTCGCCGCCCCGGATGACGGCGCCATGACACGGTCTGGCTTGGCGCCCGCTCAACTGCCGCGATAGGTGGAATAACTCCAGGGGCTGACCAGCAGGGGCACGTGGTAATGCAGGCCCGGATCAGCCACACCGAAGTCCAGCGTCACCTCGTCCAGGAAAGCTGGTTCGGGCAGTTTCACGCCGCGCGCCTTGAAGTAGGCAGCCACCTCGAACACGAGCCGGTAGGTGCCGGCTTTCAGATTGGCGCTGTCGTATAGCAGTCCATCGGGATTGCGCCCATCTTCATTGAGGATGAAGTGCTTCACCAGCGTCGCCTGACCCGCATGCGTGGTGTAGAGCGACGCCTTCATGCCGCCTGCCGGCGTGCCGTGCATGGTGTCCAGTACATGTGTGCTCAAGCCCATGGTATTCCTTGGTAGTAGTTGAGGGAGCTGCTCAAAAACCTCTCCTGGCGTTGTCGCGCCGCCTTGCCGTGCTGATAGCACTGTCTGCGGCGACGCGCCTGGCCAGAACCGCTTCGCTGGGTTTTTGAGCAGCTCTTGTTTTGATTTGGTTTACCAAAAGTGTATACACTTTTCAGCATTCCGGCTATTATCGACCGATGGAATCGTCAACCACCCACACCATCGTCGAAGCCCTGACCAAGGCCATTGTGGAGCACAGGCTGCACCCAGGCACCAAGCTGGCCGAACAAAAACTGGCCGACCATTTCGGTGTCTCGCGCACGCTGGTGCGGCAGGCGCTCTTTCAGCTCTCGCAAAACCGCCTGATCCGCCTGGAACCGGCCCGCGGCGCTTTCGTGGCTGCGCCGTCCGTGATGGAAGCGCGCCAGGTGTTTGCCGTGCGCCGCATGCTCGAAGCCGAGATGACACGGGCCTTTGTGCGCGAAGTCACCCCTGCCAAGATCAAAGCGCTGAAAGAACACGTCGCACGGGAGAAATCTGCGGTCGACCTCGGCGACGTGTCCGGCCGGACCGAGTTGCTGGGGGACTTCCATGTGCGCATGGCCGAACTCATGGGCAACGAGGTATTGGCGCAAATGCTGGGCGAGTTGACCTCGCGCTGCGCCCTCATCACCCTGATGTACCAGACCGCCAGCGCCGCCGAACACTCCAACGACGAGCACGCCGAAATCGTCAAGGCGCTGGCCGCCAAGGACGAAGCCCTGGCCGTGCGCCTCATGAACGAACACCTGCGGCACGTCGAGGAAAGCCTCGCCTTCGACCGCAAGGTGCCTACCAACGATATTTCAATGGCGCTGTCATGAATAAAAACGAAAACAGCGTGGGGGCTATTCCTTACCCTAGAGACCTGATCGGCTACGGCCGCAACCCGCCGCAAGCCAACTGGCCGGGGCGGGCGCGCATCGCCGTGCAGTTCGTCCTCAACTACGAAGAAGGCGGCGAAAACTCGGTGCTGCACGGCGACGCCGGCTCCGAACAGTTCCTGTCTGAAATGGCTAATCCGCCCAGCTTCGCCGACCGGCACCTGAGCATGGAAGGCATCTACGAATACGGCTCACGCGTGGGCGTGTGGCGTATCCTGCGCGAGTTTGAAAAACGCAAGCTGCCGCTCACTGTTTTTGGCGTGGGCATGGCGCTGCAGCGCCACCCCGAGGTCGCCGCAGCTTTCACCGAACTCGGCCACGAAATCGCTTGCCACGGCTGGCGCTGGATCAACTACCAGCAGATCGACGAAGCCACCGAGCGCGAACACATGCGCCTGGGGCTGGATGCGATTGAAAAGCTCACCGGCACGCGCCCGCTGGGCTGGTACACCGGCCGCGACAGCCCCAACACGCGCCGGCTGGTGGCCGATGACGGCCGGCTCGAATACGACAGCGACTACTACGGCGACGACCTGCCCTTCTGGACCGAGGTGAAACGCACCGACGGCCAGGTCGTGCCGCGCCTGGTGGTGCCCTACACGCTGGACACCAACGACATGCGCTTTGCCCTGCCGCAAGGCTTCTCGCAGGCCGACGACTTTTTCATCTACCTGCGCGACAGCTTTGACGCGCTCTATGCCGAAGGCGGCGCGGCGCCCAAGATGCTGAGCGTCGGCATGCATTGCCGCCTGCTGGGTCGGCCGGGCCGCATCGTGGCGCTGCAGCGTTTTCTTGACCACGTGCAAAAGCATGAGCGCGTCTGGGTCTGCCGCCGCATCGATATTGCGCGGCACTGGCAGGCCAACCATCCTTACATGCCCCGGCAGGAAAGCTGAACATGGCCATAATCCTTGAACACATCAACGCCGCGCCGCGCGCCGAAGCGCTGCAACTGCTGGACGGCCTCTACGAGCATTCCCCCTGGATTGCAGATAAGGCGCTGGACGCCCGCCCCTTCGAGTCGCTGGCCCACCTGAAACACGCCATGGCGCGTGTGCTCCGCGAGGCAGGCAAAGACGCACAGGTCAAACTCATCCAGGCGCACCCCGAGCTGGCTGGCAAAGCCATGGTCAGCAAAACCCTCACGGCTGAATCTACACACGAGCAAGGCAAGGCCGGCCTCACGGACTGCACGCCCGAAGAATTCGCCACCTTGCAAAAGCTCAATGCCGACTACAACACGAAGTTCGGCTTTCCTTTCATCCTGGCGGTGCGCGGCCCGCGCGGTGACGGTTTGAACAAGCAGCAGATCATCGAGACCTTCGCCCGGCGCCTGCAAAACCACCCTGACTTCGAGCTGCAGGAAAACTTGCGCAATATCCACCGCGTGGTGGAGCTACGGCTCAACGACAAGTTCGCCGCCACGCCCGCGCTGGGCAACGACGTGTGGGACTGGCAGGAAACGATGTCGCAGTACAGCGACCCGGGCTACCTTGAAAAAGGCCAGCTCACGGTGACCTACCTCACCGACGCGCATCGCGCGTGCGCAGCCTACATCAGCAACACCATGCGTGACTGCGGCTTTGACGAGGTGAAGATCGACGCGGTCGGCAACGTGGTGGGAATCTACAAGGCCGCCGCCGCTAACGCCAAGACCCTGCTCACCGGCAGCCATTACGACACCGTGCGCAACGGCGGCAAGTACGACGGCCGGCTTGGCATCTTTGTGCCCATGGCCTGCGTGCGTGAGCTGAGCCGCCAGGACAAGCGCCTGCCCTTCAACTTTGAGGTGGTCGGCTTTGCCGAAGAAGAAGGCCAGCGCTACAAGGCCACCTTTTTGGGCTCGGGCGCGCTTATCGGCGACTTCAAGCCCGAATGGCTGGAGCAGAAAGACGCTGACGGCATCACCATGCGCGAGGCCATGCACAACGCCGGCCTCAAGCCCGAAGACATCACGAAGATCAAACGTGACGCGGACAACTACCTCGGCTTTATCGAGGTGCACATCGAGCAGGGCCCGGTCCTCAACGAGCTCGACCTGCCGCTGGGCATCGTGACCTCCATCAACGGCAATGTCCGCTACCTGTGCGAGATCACCGGCATGGCCAGCCACGCCGGCACCACGCCCATGACCCGCCGCCGTGACGCCGCAGCGGCCGCGGCCGAACTGCTGCTGTATGTGGAACGGCGCGCGGCGCAAGACGGTAATTCCGTCGGCACGGTCGGCATGCTGCAGGTACCCAACGGCTCCATCAACGTAGTGCCCGGGCGCTGCCTCTTTTCGCTCGACCTGCGCGCGCCCATCGATGCGCAGCGCGACACGCTGGTAGCCGACGTGCTGGCCGAGCTCAAAAGCATTTGCGAGCGCCGCGGTGTGCACTTCACGACCGAATTGACCGAGCGCGCCGCCGCTGCCCCCAGCGCACCTGCCTGGCAACAGCGCTGGGAAGCCGCTGTGCAAAGCCTGGGCGTACCCCTCTATCGCATGCCCAGCGGCGCCGGCCACGACGCGATGAAACTGCACAAGGTGATGCCGCAGGCCATGCTTTTTGTGCGGGGCCAGAACTCCGGCATCAGCCACAACCCGCTGGAAAGCACCACCAGCGACGACATCGAACTTGCGATCCAGGCCCTGGCGCATCTGCTCACTAATCTCTCTCCTGAACAACAATGACCCTCACCACAGATTACGCCCGGCTTGACAGCTGGATCGATGCCCATTTCGACGAAGAAACCACTTTCCTCCAGCAGCTCATACGCGTGCCCACCGACACACCGCCGGGCAATAACGCGCCGCATGCCGAGCGCACGGCTGAACTCATCAAGGCCTTTGGTTTTGACGCTGAAAAACACCCGGTACCCGAAGCTGAAGTGCGCGGCTACGGCATGGAGTCCATCACCAACCTGATCGTGCGCCGCAAGTACGGAGGTAGTGGCGAAGGAGAGGGCGAAGGCAAAACCATTGCCCTCAACGCCCACGGCGACGTGGTGCCGCCCGGCGAAGGCTGGACCAAAGATCCCTATGGCGGCGAGATTGAAGGCGGCAAAATTTACGGCCGCGCCTCAGCTGTCAGCAAATGCGATTTCGCCAGCTTCACCTTTGCGGTGCGCGCGCTCGAATCACTGGACGCACCACTCAAAGGCAGCGTTGAGTTGCACTTCACCTACGACGAGGAATTCGGCGGCGAGATGGGCCCGGGCTGGTTGCTCAAGAAAGGTCTTACCAAGCCTGACCTGTTGATCGCGGCAGGCTTTTCTTACGAGGTCGTCACCGCGCACAACGGCTGCCTCCAGATGGAAGTCACGGTGCACGGCAAGATGGCGCATGCCGCCATTCCCGACACCGGCATCGACGCCTTGCAGGGCGCGGTGCACATCCTCAATGCGCTCTATGCGCAGAACGCGCAGTACCAGCAGGTCACGTCCAAGGTTGAAGGCATCCAGCACCCTTACCTGAACGTGGGCCGCATCGAAGGCGGCACCAACACCAACGTCGTGCCCGGCAAGGTGATGTTCAAGCTGGACCGCCGCATGATCCCCGAGGAGAACCCCGCCGAGGTCGAAGCCAACATCCGCAAAGTCATTGGCGACGCGGCCGCCGGCTACAAGGGCATCACAGTCGACATCAAGCGCCTGCTGCTGGCCAACTCGATGCGGCCGCTGGCGGGCAACAAGCCCTTGGTGGAGGCCATCCAGAAGCACGGCGAAGCGCTGTTCGGCCAGGCCATCCCGGCCATGGGCACGCCGCTGTACACCGATGTGCGGCTGTACGCCGAGGCCGGCATTCCCGGCGTCATTTACGGCGCCGGGCCGCGCACCGTGCTGGAGTCCCACGCCAAGCGGGCCGATGAGCGCCTGGAACTCGAAGACCTGCGCCGCGCCACCAAGGTGATTGCGCGGACGCTACTCGATCTGCTGCAGCCCGGCCCGGGCTGATGGCAGGTTACTCGTGGGTATAGTCCAACAGCGCAAGGTATTCCTTGCGCTCGGCCTTGACCCACTGCTTGACGCCGATCTCGGACATGATGCCGGCCGACTGGCTGTTCATGGCCAGCAGGGAATCCTGCAGGCGGCTGATCATGTCCGCCGGCACGCCGGGGGCGGCCAGCACCGACCAGTTCACCACGGGCTGGGTTTCACCAATGATGCGACCCCCGCCCTCCTGCCATTTCCTGGCGATGGTCGGATTCACCGCACCCACCTCGGCAAGGCCTGCCGCCACCTGTGCCGACACGGAATCCTGATAGCGTGTGTAGGAAATATAGGGTTCGCGCACATTCAGGCGGCGCATCTCGGCACGCGCGACCGCCACCGTGGCGGACGATTCGTCGGGCATCAATATCTTCTTGCCGCTCAGTTGCCCAATGTTGTTGATGGGCGAGCTGTTCTTCACGATAAAGGCGGCCTGGTAGGGCTCGGGCCTACGCACCAGGGGTTGGTAACCTCCATCGCGAACCAGTTTGGACAGCTGGTTGACGGATTTTCCGAACACCATGAGGGGCTTTTGCTCTGACGACGCCTGCCGCACGAAGTTCTGGATGTCGATGACGGGATCAACCACCACCTGCTTGTTGCGGATTTGCCCTCCCAGGTAGTCGGCCAGCCCCCGGTAGCGCAGGGCCAGCATCGAAATGCTGAGGTCTGCCGTAACCGCCTCATTGATCAGCAGCCTCCAGCGGTCTACACCCGCCAGCTGGCCCGCCGCCTGCTGGCTCCAGCTGACCATGGGAAAGCCCTGCCAGGCCACGGCAACCGCGGTGCCCACGACACCGCGAAGAACCGCGCGGCGACCGGTAACTTGTGACAGCAACGGAGTATTCATTTGATCACCTTCAAAGGGTTAATTGCAGATTGCACGGTCTTCTTCGCTGCCTCGTCTTCCCATTGCCTGGCAGCTGTCAAGGTTGCCTTGAATGCCAGCGCACTCTCAAGCAGCCATTTCTTGTTGTCTTCCGAGAGCGCGTAGCTCAACCTGAACTCGTCCATCGGCATGCGGTCCTCGCGCACGGCCTTGATCAACCGGTCCACCTCTGCCGCGGCATGCGCGGGTGTCGACAGCAACACCAGGCGGCTCATCTTGTCGGGGTTGTTGGGTACATGGCAGTTCACACACTGCGACTCGCGCATCTGCAGCGCCAGGTCCCGGTAGCGCTTGTCGACATTGCCCAGGTACGGGTTTTCCGGCCGGTACAAGCCGTCGAACAGCGTCACCGCCGGTTGCGTGTGGCCCTTGTCGTCGGTCCAGAGCCATGGGCCCTGGTATTTTTCATGCTGCACCGTCTGCACCGGTTGCAGCAGCGGCGTGGGTGCCACGTCGGTGAACTGCGCCACCTTGATGGTGCCCGTTTCGGGGCTGATCCAGAGCATCATGCTGCGGGCGTTTTCGTACATCGACCATTTGGCCTCGTCGTGCCAGAACGGATAAGGAAACTGGCCCGGCGGCAGGCGGTTGCGAAAGGCCGCCTCAAGCCGCACCAGGAACATCTTCTCGTCGGCCACCCACTCCACGGTATGCCGGCCGTTGAACATGAAGAGCGGCGCATACATGCCGGTCCAGGCGTCAGGGGCGAACTGGGTCAGGTTGGTCTGGCGCAGGGTGGCGTTGTCCTTTTTGTTTTGCCGACCCCACAGCATGATGGGCGCCACATGTGCACGCAGCTGGCTCGGGCCGAACAGGGTTTGCCGGCACTGCGTGTAGGCATTGACGTCACCGGCCGGCGCCAGCGGGCAACTGCTGGCGAGCTCCGCGGCAATTTCGGCCGCAGCCAGTGCGATGTTGGGCGGGATCGCCCTTTTTTCCTGGGCTTGCACGCCGCAGGAAAATGCCAAGGTGGCGGCCAGCAGTCCGGCCCGCCATGGCGAAAGTGAAAGTGAAAACAGACGTGTTTGAATCAACGTAGCCATTTTTTACTCCCTCGTGTAGTCCAACAAATCCAGGTAGTCCTTCCGCTCAGCTCTGGCCCATGCCTTCACGCCCATCGAAGCCATCACTGCAGCGCTTTCTGAATTGGTCGCCAGCAGCGCGTCGCGCAGCTGCTGCACCATGTCCGCGGCCAGGCTGGGACTGGCAAGCACCGACCAGTTCACCACCGGCTGGGTTTCAGCCACCACGCGCCCGCCGTCTTCCACCCACTTTTTGGCAATAGTGGGATTGACCACGCCGATCTGGCCCATTCCGGACTTCACAAACTGCGCGACTTCCTCCTGGAAGCGAACGTGTGTCACGCGGACCTGCCCAAGCTTTTGGCGCCGCAGTTCCGCCAGCGCCACCGCGCTGGTGGCGGCAGACTCGTCGGGCATGATGACTTTTGCATCAGCCGCATCCGCCAGGGTTTTAATGGGCGAATCCTTGGCCACGATGAAGGCCGCCTTGTAGGGATCGGCGCGCCGCACCACCGGCTGGTAGCCGTTGTCGCGCACCAGCTTGGCCAGCTGGTTGACGGACTTTCCAAAGACAAACTCCGGCTTGCTGGCGCCTTGGGCCACCGCCATGAAGCGCTTGATATCCACCATGGGCTCCACGACGATGGGCCGCCCCTTGAGCTGGGTGCTGATGAAGTCGGCGGCAGGGCGATAACGGTTGGTCAGCAAAAATGAGTTGGTGTCACCCCCCACCGCTTCATTGATCAGCAACCGCCAGTTCGCGCCACCTGCGGGTTTTTTAGCAGCAGAGGCAGCGGCAGCAGCCGAAACCTGGGCCCAGGCGTTACCCGGCCCACCCATACCCCCAGCGAGGGCGCCCAGGCCCAGGATTGACAACATCTGACGGCGAAGCTGCGAGGAAGGTGTTTTCATGAAAGCCTTGTTTTGGAAAGCCCGCTAACCCAGTACATCGTTGCTGGATGACTTCGGCTACTGCCCCAAGGCTTTGTCAAGGCTTCGGAACTGCATGGCCTTGCGGCTTAATCCTTGTCACCTACGCAAATACACTCTATGGACGGGCCGCAAAAATAGTCAAAGCCTGTTCATGGCGTCCGCCCTGTCAGGACTGACAGGTGAAACCTGCCATGGGCATGGGCGCGGCGGTGCCCGGCCCAAATCACCGGCAGCTGCTCCGCTCAAACGTAAACAGCTGTAACAGCCTCAGCCTTCCTCCAGAACTTCCTGGCGGCCAGGAACAGGAGGTGCCAGCGGCCACCTTTTTAATAGCTGCCTTTGGGCATCCTCCCGGCCAGGGCCGCTCAATGTGCGGAAAGCAGGCCAGCCGTACATCCAAAAATACGGATGCCGATACATCACAAAATGCATCCTGTGAGTAATCCCAGTGTGCGAAAACTGACAGCACCTGAACGCGGCAGGTGTTGCTCTTAGGCCAATCCGCATCGCCCAGCGGCAAGACCCACCAGACACCTGAACTGCCGGGGCAATGCCAAAGTTCTACTCCGCAGCGTGGCAGGCATTGTTTTTGCTGTATCGTTTTGAGGTTCGCTTCGATTTCACGGCCACCGCGTTCTTATGCTGATTGCTGGCCTGCCGGTTTCCCCTTTTGCAACCCCTTCAAGAAAATCCCGCCATGAAAAATCGTGCACCTGCCGCATCTGCCTTTCCCAGCCTTGTAGCCAGGATGACCGGGGCGGTGATCGCCCTGGCGGCCCTGAACGCCCATGCGCAAAACACGCCGATCAAGTTCCAGCTCGACTGGCGCTTCGAAGGCCCGTCCGCCCTCTTCCTCACGCCGGTGGCCAAGGGTTACTTCAAGGCCAACAAGCTCGACGTGACGGTGGACGCCGGCAATGGCTCGGGCGGGGCGGTGACCCGTGTCGCCTCGGGCACCTACGACATGGGTTTTGCCGACATGGCCTCCGTGATGGAATTTCACGCCAACAACCCGGACGCACCCAACAAGCCGGTAGGCGTGATGATGGTCTACAACAACACCCCGGCCTCCGTCATGGCCCTCAAGAAGTCGGGCATCAAGACGCCTGCCGACCTGAACGGTAAAAAAATGGGCGCGCCGGTGTTTGATGCCGGCCGCCGCGCCTTTCCGATTTTTGCCAAGGCCAACAACATCACCGGCTTCCAGTGGACAGCCATGGACCCGCCGCTGCGCGAAACCATGCTGGCCCGCGGCGACGTGGACGCCATCACCGGCTTTACCTTCACCTCGCTGCTCAACCTGGAGGCGCGCGGCGTGAAGGCTGAAGACGTGGTGGTGCTGCCCTATGCCGACTTCGGCGTGAAGCACTACGGCAACGTGGTGATCGTCTCGCCCAAACTCATCAAGGAAAACCCGGCCGCCATCAAGGCGTTTTTGCAGGCCTTTACCAAGGGCGTGAAAGACGTGGTGGCCGACCCGGCCGCCGCCATCGAATTCGTGAAAGCGCGCGACGGCATCATCAATGTGCCGCTGGAAGTGCGCCGCCTGCGCCTGGCCATCGACACCGTCGTCAACAGCCCCGACGCACGTGCCGAAGGCTTCGGCCAAGTCAAAGCGCCGCGCCTCTCGCTGATGGCCTCGCAGGTGTCGGACGCTTTCGGCACCAAGACCCGTGTCAACCCCGACGCAGTGTGGAACGGCTCCTTCCTGCCCACGGCAGCCGAGCTCAATGTGCTGCCGAAGAAATAAGTCCTGGCCTCAGGCTCTGTGCCTGGCGCCATGCCTGCCCGGATTGCTACACTTTTAATAGCTGCTTGCGCACATCCCGATTGGGCCAGCAGCCGTTTTCCTACCTAAAACATGCCCCTCGCCACCGCTGACAGCCCTTTTGTTGACTTCCGCGACGTCTGGCTCGCCTACAACGACGAGCTGCTCGCGCGCAAGCAATTCTCCGTTGAGGCCATAGACCTGCAGGTGCGGCAGGGCGAGTTCATCGCCATCGTCGGGCCGTCGGGTTGCGGCAAGTCCACCTTCATGAAGCTGGCCACCGGGCTGAAGATGCCGTCGGCCGGGAGCATCCTGATTGACGGACGGCCCGTGACGGGGCCCCTGAAGATTTCCGGTATGGCCTTCCAGGCGCCATCGCTACTGCCCTGGCGCACCACCGTCGGCAACGTGTTGCTGCCGCTTGAAATCGTCGAGCCTTATCGCAGCCAGTTCAAGGCCAGGCGCAAGGAGTTTGAAGAACGGGCGCGCAAGCTGCTGCAGAAGGTGGGCCTGGCAGGCTATGAAGACAAATTCCCCTGGCAGCTGTCTGGGGGCATGCAGCAGCGCGCCAGCATCTGCCGCGCGCTGATCCACGAGCCCAAAATGCTGCTCCTCGACGAGCCCTTCGGCGCGCTCGACGCCTTCACGCGTGAAGAGCTCTGGTGCATCCTGCGCGACCTCTGGACCGAGCAGCGCTTCAACGTGATCCTGGTCACGCATGATTTGCGCGAGTCAGTGTTCCTGGCCGACACCGTGTACGTGATGAGCAAAAGCCCGGGACGCTTTGTCGTGCGGCGCGAGATTGAACTGCCGCGTCCGCGCGACCTGGAAGTCACTTACACCCGCGAGTTCAGCGACATCGTGCATGAGCTGCGCGGCCACATCGGCGCGGTGCGCGGCGGAGCCGCCGTATGAACATGAACAACAAACAGCTCGAACGCTGGGCGCCATGGGTGTTACTGGCAGCCGTGGTGGCGCTGTGGCAGGCGGTGTGCGCCGGTTTCTCGGTGCCGGAGTTCATCTTTCCCGCGCCATTCACCATTGCCCAGGCCATGGCTGAATTTGCCGGCCCGATTGCCGAGGCCGCCTGGAAAACATTCTGGGTCACGATGGTGGGTTTCGGCCTGTCCATCGTGGTCGGCGTATTGCTGGGCTTTCTGGTGGGCTCGTCACGGCTGGCCTATGCCGCGGTCTATCCGCTGCTGGTGGCTTTCAACGCGGTGCCCAAGGCCGCGATTGTTCCCATCCTGATTGTCTGGTTCGGCATCGGCGTGGGCCCCGGCATCCTCACGGCTTTTTTGATTTCGTTTTTCCCCATCACCGTGAACATGGCCACAGGCCTGGCCACGCTGGAGCCCGAGCTCGAAGACGTGCTGCGCGTGCTGGGTGCCAAACGCTGGGACGTGCTGGTCAAGGTCGGCCTGCCGCGTTCCATGCCCTACTTCTTTGCCTCGCTCAAGGTTGCGATCACGCTGGCTTTTGTCGGCACGGTGCTGGCTGAAATGACGGCGGGTGATTCAGGCATTGGCTACCTCATGCAAAGTGCCGGGTCGCAACAACGGCTGGCGTTGGCTTTTGCCGGGCTGGTGGTGATTGGGGCGATGGCTATGGCGATGTATGAGCTCTTCAGTTATGTGGAGAAGCACACTACGGGGTGGGCGCATCGGGGGTCGCAGAACGGCTAAGGTATTGGTCGGGTCTTGCTCCGGCCTTTGCGCTCTTTGCTGAGGGCTGTTGGCCGGGGGTTGCCCGGCATGCAAGTAACTTTCTTTTGCTTCGCCAAAAGAAAGTCACCAAAGAAAAGGCGACCCTGGTTCCTGCGTCCCTGCGCTTCGCTACGGGCAACCTGCGGTGCTCGGTCCAGCCGGGGTCAAAAACAACTCGCCTGCGGCTCAAACAAGTTTTTGCCCTGATCCGTCTGGACCTCCGCTCCTCGGCGCATCCACAAGGGCCAATCGGGAGCGGGGACTGAATACCAACAAGGACTCGCCATGGCGAGTCCTTGTTGGTATTCAGGTGTTTGGGGTTCTGTCTTCGGCTGTTGGTATTTCTTCTCCCCACCCCTTCTGTCTGCGCCGAGGAGCACAGGTTCAGGCGGATCAGGGATCGCGATTGTCTGAGCCGAAGGCGAGTTCGAGCGAGACCCCGCCTGGACCGAGCACCGCAGGTTGCCCGCAGCGAAGCGGAGGGACGCAGACAGCAGGGTCGCCTTTTCTTTTGCTTACTTTTCTTTTGGCGAAGCAAAAGAAAAGTGAGTAGCTGCCGGGCTACCCCCGGCCAGCTACCCTCAGCAAAACTCACAAAGGCCGGAGCAAGACCCAACCTAAAGAAACCGTTCCAACAACCGCCGCGACCCCCGGTCCAGCGCCGTCATATCCTTCACGCTGTACTGCACCCCCTGGCTGCCGGCAATCAGCAAACCCATACGCCCCAGGCGGCGAATGTCTTCCTCACCCTTGAGCACAAAAGACGTCTCTCCCCTGTCGGTCTCTACCGTCCACACGCTGGGGGTGGCAAAGGTCGAAACGCTTTTGAGCCGTGTGATTTCAGGGGCGAAATCGCGCAGGGCCAGCTCTTCCTCCAGCAGGGTACGCGCTTGCGCCGGCAAGGCCTGCAGGTCTTCCACCCAGGCCACCTCGTGCCCTTCGGTGTTGACCAGTGAAATGCCTTCATCGGGTGCAGCCAGGGGAAAGGCCCGTACCGGCACCACGCCAACATGCTGCTGGCCACCGGCATCGACGAACACCAGCCGGCCCGACGCAGTGCGTTCCAGGGAAAAGGACAACGAGGACAAAGAGGAAGAGAACTGGGAAGAAGAGTTGGTCATGTGCAGTCCTTGGCTTATCGGTTGCCGGTGTGCTGCGCGGTGTGGGCCAGCTGCGAGGTGGCCACCGCGATAAGGCTTTGCGCGGCTTCCTCGCCGCCCTCTTCGCTGTCGACCTGGCGCGCCTGGGCCTCATACAGGCGCCAATAGGCTCCCTGCTTCGCCATCAATTCGTCGTGCGGCCCCACTTCCACCACCTGGCCGCGGTCCATCACCACCAGGCGGTCGGCCTTGCGCAGTGTTGAAAGGCGGTGGGCAATGGCAATCGTGGTGCGGCCCTGCACCAGGTTGTCGAGGGCACGCTGGATTTCTTTTTCCGTTTCGGTGTCTACCGACGAGGTCGCTTCGTCAAGGATCAGGATGCGCGGGTTGATCAGCAAGGCCCGCGCAATCGAGATGCGCTGGCGCTCACCGCCCGACAGCCCCTGGCCGCGCTCACCCACCAGCGAGTCATAACCCTGCGCCAGCCGCAAAATGAATTCATGCGCATGGGCAGCGCGCGCGGCCGCGACGATTTCAGCGCGCGTGGCGCCCGGCTTTCCGTAGGCGATATTTTCGGCAATCGTGCCGAAGAAAAGAAACGGCTCCTGCAGCACCAGGCCGATGTTGCGGCGGTAGTCGGCCACACCGAAGCGGCGGATGTCGGTGCCGTCCACGCTGATGGAGCCGTCGCTCACGTCGTAAAACCGGCAGATCAGGTTGACCAGCGTGCTTTTTCCCGAACCGCTATGGCCCACCAGGCCGATCATTTCGCCGGGGCGGATCTGCAGATCGAGCCCGCGGATCACCGAGCGGTTGCCGTAACGGAACCCGAGGTTCTTCATGTCGATGCGGCCTTCGAGCGCGCCAATCTTCACCGGGTTGGCCGTTTCGGGCACGTTGGAGACATGATCGAGGATGTCGAAGATGCGCTTGGCGCCGGCGGCGGCTTTTTGCGTGACGGAAACGATGCGGCTCATCGAATCAAGCCGGCCGTAAAAGCGGCCGATGTAGGCAATGAAGGCCGTCAGCACACCCACGGTGATCTGCTGGCGCGACACCAGCCAGATACCGAAAGCCCAGACCACCAGCAGGCCGACTTCTGTGAGCAATGAGACGGTGGGTGTGAACAGCGACCAGGTCTTGTTGAGCTTGTCGTTGACCGCCAGGTTGTGCTGGTTGACTTCGCGAAAACGCTGGGCCTCACGCTTTTCCTGGGCAAAGGCCTTGACCACGCGAATGCCCGGAATCGTATCGGCCAGCACATTGGTCACGTCCGACCAGACGCGGTCGATTTTTTCAAAACCGGTGCGCAGCTTGTCGCGCACCACGTGGATCATCCAGCCGATAAACGGCAGCGGCAGCAGGGTCACCACGGCCAGCCAGGGGTTGATGGAAATGAGGATCACCGCGGTCATCACGATCATCAGCACATCGGTCGCGAAATCCAGCGCATGCAGCGACAAAAACACGCAGATGCGGTCAGTTTCAGAGCCGATGCGCGACATCAGGTCGCCGGTGCGCTTGCCGCCAAAGTAGTCCAGCGAGAGCTCCAGCAAGTGGTCGAAGGTGGCGGTGCGCAGGTCAGCGCCTATGCGCTCGGACACCAGTGCCAGCAAATAGGTACGCGCCCAGTTCAGCGCCCAGCCCAGCACGGCCGCGCCCAGCAGGCCACCCAGCAGCAATCCCACCTTCCAGGGCTCAATCTTCTGGCCGTTCTGGAACGGTATCAGGATGTCGTCCATCAACGGAATCGTGAGGTAAGGCGGCACCAGCGTGGCGGCGGTGGAGGCCAAAGTCAGCAAAAAACCGGCCAGTAGCTGGTAGCGGTACGGATCGGCAAACCGCCACAGGCGCAGCAGCACCCAGGTGGAAGGCGGCGTGTGCAACTCGCGTGCGCAGGCCGGGCACTCTTCGCTGTCAGGCGGCAGCGGCAGGTCGCACTCGGGGCACAGGGCTGTGTCCTCGGCCAGTGCCGTGGCATCGCCCGCCGCCGGGGCCTGCTGCTGGGCAAACAGGCGCACCAGGCGCAGGGCCTGCACATTGGCACCCAGGGTAAACCGCCAGCTGGCCAGCCGCCGGCCCGCTTCATGCAGCTCCAGCGTACCCACGCCGGCATGGTCGAAATGGCGCAGTGAAAGCCCTTGCAATACGGTGCCGGCGGCGTCCGCCGTGGGCCAGCTGGCCCATACGCCTTCGGGGTTGCAGGCCAGCAGCCGGCGGTCCGTCAGGGCCAGCAGGCCCCGGGCGAAATGAAGTTGGTCATCCAGGTCAACCACCAGCGTGCACAAAACGTTCTCTTGGGTTGCAAGTTGTGAGCGAAGCCCTGCCAGAACAGGGTCGGTAGGGCTGGAGTCGTCTGCCGGGTGGTTGTGTTGCATTGTGTTGTGGAAAATCTTGGCGTCCCGCATCTGGCGCGGCAGGGTATTCGCAGGTTCTTCGTAGTTGTGCGAATAGGCCCGAAACAGGGATTTTCGCCGAATGCGGCCTGAAGCGACCGGTTTGACCATATCAACCCCCTGAAAATGACGGAACCATCAAAATCGACCCCTGGCGGCCATCGCCGCGACAAAAACAACAACATAACGAGACACAGGGACCCACCGAGACCTTGACCGGCCTCACACTGAAATCCATCGGCCAGGGCCGAGCCTTGCTCCCCGGGGTACCAAGGCCTAACCCTGCCGACAATTTTGCGAAAAATGAGCCCACAGGACGACATCAAGCTGCTGCGCATCAATTACCTGCGCGGTCCCAACATCTGGACCTATCGGCCCGTGCTGGAAGTCTGGCTGGACCTCGGCAGCCTCGAAGACTTCCCCTCCAACCTGTTACCGGGCTTCAATGACCGCCTGGTCGCCCTGCTGCCGGCCCTCGTCGAACACCACTGCGGCGTGGGCGAGCGCGGCGGCTTCATCCAGCGCCTGCTGGAAGGCACCTGGTCCGGCCATGTGCTGGAGCATGTGGTCATCGAGCTGCTGAACCTTTCCGACATGCCGACCGGCTTCGGCCAGACGCGCAGCACCTCCCAGCGCGGCGTTTACCGCATGGTGTTCCGTGCCCGCGACGAGCAGGTGGCCCGCACCGCGCTGGCCGAAGGCCACCGCCTGCTGATGGCCGCCATCAACGGCACAGACTACGGCCAGGCCGGCGTGCAGTCCGCCGTCGAGAAAATCCGGACCAAGGTGGACGACTGCTACCTCGGCCCCAGCACGGCCTCCATCGTGGCCGCGGCCACCGACCGCCGCATTCCCCATATCCGGCTGAACGACGGCAACCTGGTGCAACTGGGTTACGGCGCCAGCCAGCGCCGCATCTGGACGGCCGAAACCGACCTCACCAGCGCGATCGCCGAAGGCATCGCCCACGACAAGGACCTCACCAAAAGCCTGCTGGCCACCTGCGGCGTGCCGGTGCCTGAAGGCCAGATCGTCGCCACAGCGGAAGAAGCCTGGGAAGCGGCCGAAGACATCGGCCTGCCGGTGGTCGTCAAGCCGTCCGACGGCAACCATGGCCGTGGCGTGTCGCTGGACCTCAAAACACAGGCCGAAGTGGAAGGTGCGTTCGAGGTTGCGGCGCGCCATGGCAGCGAAGTCATGGTCGAGCGCTTCGTGCGCGGCAACGAACACCGCCTGCTGGTGGTCGGCGGCCGTGTGGTCGCCGCCGCGCGCGGCGAAGCAGCCTGGGTCACCGGCGACGGCACCTCGACCGTCTCACAGTTGGTAGACGCACAGCTCAACACCGACCCGCGCCGCGGCGTCGGTGAAGACTTCCCGCTGGGCCGTATCAACACGGCCAGCGACGGCGCCATCATTCTTGATCTGCAGCGCCAGGGCCTGAGCCCCGAAGCCATACCCGCCGTTGGCCGCGAGGTGCTGATCCAGCGCAACGGCAATGTGGCCATCGACTGCACCGACCAGGTTCACCCTGACGTTGATCACATCGTGTCGCTGGCCGCCCGCGTGGTGGGCCTGGACATCGCCGGGGTCGATGTGGTGGCGCAAGACATCTCGCGCCCGCTGCACGAGCAAGGCGGCGCCATCGTTGAAGTGAACGCCGGCCCAGGCCTCCTCATGCACCTCAAGCCGGCCGAAGGCGCGCCGCGCCCGGTGGGCCGTGCCATCTGCGACCACCTTTTCCCTGCCACCGACTCCGACAGCCCTGACGGCCGCATTCCCATCGTCGGCATTGCCGGCTCCAGCGACAACCAGCGCGTGGCGCGTCTGGTGGCCTGGCTGCTGCACCTGTCGGGCCGGCACACCGGCCTGGCCTGCCAGGGTGGGTTGTTCCTGGACCAACGCTGTGTGGACGCATCCAACTGCGCCAACTGGGAAGCCGGCCAACGCCTGCTGATCAACCGCGCCGTGCAGGCGGCGGTGTTTGAAAACGGCGCCGACACCATCTTGCGCACCGGCCTGCCCTATGACAAATGCCAGGTGGGTGTTGTTACCGACCTGGGCGGCGCCGAAGGCCTGGTCGAATTCGACATCACCGAAGCCGACCAGATGTACAAGGTCATGCGCTCGCAGGTCGATGTGGTGCTGCCCGGCGGTGCCGCCGTGCTCAATGCCGCAGATCCCCGCATCGCCGAAATGCAGGAGCTCTGCGACGGCGAAGTCATTTTCTACAGCACCGACCCCAAGGCCGAGGCCATTGCGGCGCATTGCGCCAAAGGCGGCCGTGCGCTCTACCTGCGCCAGGACCAGGTCGTGCTGGCCACCGGTGCCAGCGAGGCTTTTTTGCCGGGCCTCGGCAAGCTTGCCGCCTGGCGCGAACGCCGCGGGCTGTCCGAGGGTGGACTGCTGGCCGCCGTGGGCGCCGCCTGGGCGCTGGGCATCCCCCTCAATTTGATAGGCGCCGGCATGGAAGCCTTTGAAACCACCCCTAAAACCGCCGGGAGTGCCGAGTAATGGAAGTGTCCCGTATCCGGGCCCTGCGCGGGCCCAACCTCTGGAGCCGCCACACGGCGCTCGAAGCCATCGTTGCCTGCACTGCGGTGGAGTGCAATATCACTGGTCTGCCAGGCTTTGAGCCGCGCGTGCGCTCGCTGTTCCCCGAGATGGGCGCCTTCCGGCAGACCGGCCACGCAGGCCCCGTCTCACTGGCCCATGTGCTTGAAGCCGCCGCGCTGGCGCTGCAGACGGCTGCCGGTTGCCCCCTCACTTTCAGCCATACCGCCTCTACTGTTGAAGCGGGCACCTACCAGGTCGTGGTCGAGTACAGCGAAGAAACCGTCGGCCGGCTGGCCTTCGAGCTGGCGCAAGCATTGATCCACGCCGCCCTGCGCGACACCGCCTTCGACCTGGACGTCGCGATTGCCCAACTGCGCGAACTCGACGAAGACGAGCGCCTCGGCCCCAGCACCGGCGCGATTGTCGACGCCGCCGTGGCACGCGGCATTCCCTACCGGCGCCTCACCAAAGGCAGCATGGTGCAGTTCGGCTGGGGCTCCAAACAGCGGCGCATCCAGGCCGCGGAAATCGACGCCACCAGCGCCGTGGCCGAATCCATCGCGCAAGACAAAGACCTCACAAAAAAACTGCTGCGCGCGGCCGGCGTTCCCGTGCCGCTGGGCCGCCCGGTCACCGATACGGACGATGCCTGGGCCGCGGCCCTGGAAGTGGGTTTGCCCGCAGTCGTGAAACCGCTGGACGGCAACCAGGGCAAGGGCGTCACTGTCAACATCACCACGCGCGAACACCTGGACACCGCCTGGAAGGCAGCCGCCGAATACGGCGAAGTGATGGTCGAGAAATTCCTGCCCGGCAGCGACTTCCGCCTGCTGGTGGTGGGCAACAAGCTGGTGGCCGCCTCGCGGCGTGAGCCGCCACAGGTCGTGGGCGACGGCCTGCACACCGTGCGTGAGCTGGTCGACATCGTCAACCAGGACCCCAAACGCGGCGAAGGCCATGCCACCTCGCTCACCAAAATCCGCTTCGACGACATCGCCGTGGCCCGCCTGGAAGCCCAGGAGCTCACGCCCGAATCCATTCCCGCCAAGGGCCGGCGCGTCATCCTGCGCAACAACGCCAACCTGAGCACCGGCGGCACGGCGACCGACGTGACCGATGACGTACACCCGGCTGTGGCCGCGCGCGCCGTGGCTGCGGCGCAAATGGTCGGCCTGCACATCTGCGGCGTCGACGTGGTGTGCGAAAGCATGCTGCGCCCGCTGGAGACACAAAACGGCGGCGTCGTGGAAGTCAATGCCGCGCCAGGCCTGCGCATGCACCTGTCGCCCTCCTACGGCAAGGGCCGCGCCGTCGGCATCGCCATGATCGACGAGTTGTTCGGTCCCGGCGGAAATGACGGTAATAACGGCCGCGTGCCGGTGATTGCCGTCACCGGCACCAACGGCAAGACCACCACCACACGCCTGATTGCCCACCTGCTGGCCGCCGACGGCCTGCGCACCGGCATGACCAACACCGACGGCGTCTACATCAACGGACGGCAGACCGACAGCGGCGACTGCAGCGGCCCCAAGAGTGCGCGCAACGTGCTGATGCACCCTGACGTCGACGCGGCCGTGTTCGAGATCGCCCGCGGCGGCGTGCTGCGCGAAGGCCTGGGCTTTGACCGTTGCGAAGTCGCCGTTGTCACCAACATCGGCAGCGGCGACCACCTGGGCCTGAACTACATCACCACGGTGGAAGACCTGGCCGTGCTCAAGCGCGTGATCGTGCAGAACGTCTCGACCACCGGCTACGCAGTGCTCAATGCCGCCGACCCCATCGTCGCCGACATGGCCGCCACCTGCCCCGGCAAGGTGATCTTTTTCGCCGCCGACCGCCACCACCCGCTGATGGCCACGCACCGCGCGCAGGGCAAGCGCACCGTGTACGTCGACGGCGCCATGCTGGTCGCCGCCGAAGGCGCCTGGGTCGAACGCATCGCGCTGCAGGGCGTTCCCGTCACACGCGGCGGCACCATCAATTTCCAGGTCGAGAACGTCATGGCCGCTGTCGCGGCCGCCTGGGGTGCCGGCATCAACTGGGACACCATCAAGCGCGGGCTTTCCAGCTTTGTGAACGACGCGCACAACGCGCCCGGCCGTTTCAACGTGATGGACTACAAAGGCGCCACGGTGATCGCCGACTACGGCCACAACCCCGACGCCATGCGCGCCCTGGTGGCGGCTGTTGACGCCATGCCGGCCACGCCAGGCCAGCGCCGCAGTGTGGTGATCAGCGGCGCAGGCGACCGCCGCGACAGCGACATCCGCGACCAGACCATCATCCTGGGCGGCGCGTTTGACGACGTCATCCTCTACCAGGACGCCGCCCAGCGCGGCCGCGCCGACGGTGAGGTCATGGGTCTGCTGCGCCAGGGCCTGGAAGGCGCCCACAAGGCGCAACGTACCAAGAAAATCGACGAGATCCGTGGTGAGTTCCTGGCCATCGACACCGCGCTTTCGCGCCTGTCACCTGGTGACCTCTGCCTGATCCTGGTCGACCAGGTGCAAGAGGCGCTGGACCACCTGGCCGCGCGCGTGAAAGAAGCCAAAGAGACAGTCGCGCACTAGCGTGTCAGGGTTGCCGGGCAAAACGGAGAGCGGCGCGGATGAGCCCCACCGCTTTTCGCAGCCCGGCAAGCCAGCAGTGAATACCGCAGCACCCTGAATTTCAATCAAAAAGAGGCTGCAACCCAATCATGACGGGCGCAAGCAGCTCCTGAATTAATAGCAAATCCAGGCACCCTGCCCGCGGTAAACTTGCCCCATGACCTGGAACGCGACCCTCGCACTCGACTACACCCACCAGGCCGGCAAGACCCTTGCCCACTTTCGCCATAGCGGCCCCCTGCGCATCCTGCAAAGTCTTTACCCCGAAGGTGACGCGATTTGCCACAACGTCATCGTGCACCCGCCCGGCGGCCTGGTCGGCGGCGACACGCTGGACCTGGCCTTCAGCGCAGCACCCGGCACACACGGCCTCATCACCACGCCCGGCGCCACGCGCTTTTACCGCTCCGCCGGCGAGCCCGCCCTGCAGCGCACCCGCCTTGACCTGCAGGCCGGCGCCCGCATGGAATGGCTGCCGCTGGAAGCCATTTGCTACAACGGCTGTCTCGCCGAAAACCGCCTCACCATGACGCTGGCGCCCGGCGCTGAACTGATCGGCTGGGACGTCACCGCCCTGGGCCTGCCCGCCGCCAGCCTGCCGTTCGAGAGCGGCAGCTTTCGCCAGCACATCGAAGTGCCCGGCGTCTGGCTCGAGCGCGCACGCATGGACGCCACGGACACCTTGCTGATGAACAGCCCGCTCGGCATGGCCGGCAACCGCTGCCTCGCCTCACTTTTTTTTGTGGCCGGCAGCAAGCTCGAGCGCCATCGCCGCCAGCTGGCGCTGGACTGCGCACGTGAGGTGATGCAGGCCCACGCGCTGAGTGCCAGCGCCGGTGCGACCAGCCCCGACGGGCAGGTCGTCGTCGTCCGTGTGCTGTCGCCAGTGGTTGAACCTGCCATGGCCTTGCTCAAGCAGGTCTGGCAAGCCTGGCGCACACAGCTCTGGCAGCTGGCGCCCTCCACCCCGCGCATCTGGTCGATGTAGTCCTGCAGCTGCTCACGCAGGCTGTACAAAAAAACATCTTCAGAAAATTCGTTACGCCGGCCCCGCAGCTCAACGGGTTTTGTAGTCTTTAGTTAGCCGCGCGAGCCCCGGCCTCAACAGCCGCTGAAAGACCTGTCCTACAGGCGAATGGGCTTAGGGCACGGCTTACCCGGACCTTTTCCTTTCATGGCCGTTTCAGGTAGCGGCCCAGACTCCATTTATCGATATCCATCGAGTTTCGAACAAGGAGTTTGACCATGACCTCATCCCTGAATTTCCGCCTTGCGCGCACTGCTGCCTGTTTCGGCGCTGCCGCCCTGCTTTCCCTGGGTGCCGCGGCCCAGATTGCTTCCGGCACCACCGGGATCGACGCCACGGGTGACGCCAGGAGCGAAATGGCCGCCTGTAACAACGGCAAGACCCAGCAAGACCGGGCAACCTGTATCACTGAAGTCAAGAACGCCAACGCCGCCAAACGCGCCGGCAAGGTCGACAACGCCAATGGCCAGTTTGCCGCCAATGCATTGAAGCGCTGCGATGTCTTCAAGGGCGAAGACCAGGTCGCCTGCCAGGCCCGTATCGTGGGCTACGGCAAGGCTGATGGCAGCGTCGCCGGCGGCGGTGTCGTGCGCCAGGTAGAAACCGTTGTAGTGCCCCCGGGCGCCACCAACGTTCGCGTGCAGCCGCAGACCTCGACAGACATTGTGGTGATCCCGGCGCCCGTCGCCTCACCGCCGCAATAACCAGTTGCCACTCGCTCCGCCGGGGTTTGATGAATTCACCGGATGAAGCAGAAGCAAAGGTGGGCCGCTTGCGGCCCACTTCTTTTTTGTGTGCGTTTTATGGGCAGGTTTTCCATATCGCCGGTTTCTCCAGGCGACGCATATTTCATTCGCCACCAAACACAGGTAATCCTCCCGTAAAGTCCACCCGGTCAACGGATTTCGCGTGCATGATGAGGGGGACTATCGCGCGTCCACTGCGGGACGCCGTCTCCATGTTCCCCCGGCCATTACCCGCCACGTCACCCGCCACGAAAGCATCCATGCAAAAACCCCAGAACACCTCGCCCGAGAAGCCACAACTGGCGCGAGCGCTCGAAAAAAACGATGCCGTGCAGGACACAGTGGAAAGATCCGCACAAGAACTGCTGCTGATCAACAAGGTCCTCGAAAAAGAAATTCCACCCGCGGTCAAAACAGGCGACGTTGCGATGGCGCTGGTAAAAACCGCGGAACTCGAAGACAAAATCCAGAGCTCCGCGGAAGAGCTGGCACACGTCAACGACCTGCTGGAACGGGAGATTGCGGAGCGTGCCGAACTGGAGAAAAAACTGCTGGCAGCCACAGCCGGTATCGCAGAAAAAGACACGCCCAACGCCACCGGCAGTTGAAAAAAACAGCGCCGACACCTTTGGTGCCGGTCTTGAGTCATGTCAAAGTGGACCGCTTGCGGCCCACTTTTTTTAGCCTTCCTGCTTATCGGTTTGTGCGGATTTCAGCACCCCATCCGCCTTGAACATGGCCTTGATGCCGCGCACCGCCTGGCGGATGCGGGCCTCGTTTTCGATCAAGGCAAAGCGCACATGGTCGTCACCGTGGTCGCCAAAGCCGATGCCGGGTGACACGCACACCTTTGCCTTCTCCAGCAGCTGCTTGGCAAACTCCAGCGACCCCAGCTTGCGGTAAGCCTCGGGAATGCGCGCCCAGATATACATCGACGCCTTGGGGCAGTCCACCGGCCAGCCCGCTTCGGTCAGGCCCTTGTAGAGCACGTCGCGCCGCGCCTGGTATTGCGCGGTAATGTCCCTCACGCATTGCTGGTCGCCTTCCAGCGCGGCAATCGCGGCCACCTGCAGCGGGGTGAAGGTGCCGTAGTCGTGATAGCTCTTGATGCGCGCCAGCGCCGCCACCAGGTCGGGGTTTCCCACCATGAAGCCGACGCGCCAGCCCGCCATGTTGTAGCTTTTGGAGAGTGTAAAAAACTCCACCGCGATGTCTTTGGCGCCCGGCACCTGCATGATGGACGGCGCCTTCCAGCCGTCGAACACGATGTCGGCATAGGCCAGGTCGTGCACCACAAAAATGTCGTGCTTGCGCGCCAGTGCAATCACCTTCTCGAAAAACTCCAGCTCCACGCATTGCGCGGTGGGGTTGGACGGAAACCCCAGCACCATCATCTTGGGCTTGGGGTAGCTGCCGCGAATGGCTTTTTCCAGCTCGGCAAAAAAATCCGTGTCGGGTGTCAGCGGCACCGAGCGAATGTCGGCCCCCGCGATCACCGCGCCGTAAATGTGGATGGGATAGCTCGGGTCCGGGACCAGCACGGTGTCGCCGCGGTCCAGCGTGGCCAGCATCAGGTGGGCCAAACCCTCTTTGGAACCGATGGTGACGATGGCCTCGGTGTCAGGGTCAATCGCCACCTGGTAACGGCTCTGGTACCAGTGCGCAATGGCGCGCCGCAGCCGCGGAATGCCCTTGCTGGCCGAATAGCCGTGCGTGTCGGGCCGCTGCGCGACCTCTGTGAGCTTGGCCACGATGTGCGCGGGCGTGGCGCCATCGGGGTTGCCCATGCTCATGTCGATGATGTCCTCGCCACGCCGGCGCGCCGCGATTCTCAGCTCGGCCGTGATGTTAAAAACGTAGGGGGGAAGCCGGTCAATGCGCGCAAAGCGGCGCTTGCCTGAAGAAGAGGCGGACATAAGAAACTTTCACGTAAGCGCCCGGAACCGTCCGAGCGACGTGGCTGGCAATGGGGCCAGCCGACGCCATGGTAACCGACAGGCAGGCCGCTTACAACCGGCGCCACCGCCATGGTCTACCATGCGGGGCTTGGCCGCCGGCACGGAGCCGGAAGGCATAAAAACAAAGGGAACCATGGACTCCGCAATGACCACCACCGAAACCTATTTGATCGCCATGGCGCTCATCTTCGCGGTGCCCTACCTGATCTGGCGGGTTCTCGGAACCGACTACTACGCGCCACTGGTGGTGGTGCAGATGATCGCCGGCATTTTGCTGGGCCCGGGCATCCTGGGCAAGGTCTACCCTGACTACTACGCCTTTGTCTTCAGCGCGCCGGTGGTGCAGTCGCTCAACGGCATTGCCTGGTGGGCCGTCATGGTGTTTGTCTGGATCGCCGGCATCGAGCTGGACCTCAAAAAGACCTGGGAACACCGGCGCGAAAGCGGCATCACCGCCGGCCTGGCACTAAGCACACCGCTGGTGTTGGGCTGCGTCGTGGCCGCAGGCATGCTGATGTACCCAGGGTGGCTGGGCACGCAAGGCATGCCCTGGCAGTTTGTGGTGGGTGTCGGCATGGCGTGTGCCGTGACGGCGCTGCCCGTGCTGATCCTGCTGATGGACAAGCTGGCCATCCTGCGCCAGCCGGTTGGCCAGCGGCTGATCCGCTACGCCAGCCTCGACGACATCGCGATCTGGGGCGTGCTGGCGCTGATCCTGATGGACTGGAAACGGGTGGGCACCCAGGTCGGTTTCCTCGTGGCGTTCGGCGTTGTGAGCTACGCCTTCCGCAAGCTCATGGTGTGGCTGCCCGAGCGTGACCGCTGGTACGTCGGCTTGATCTGGCTGATCATCTGCGCCTTCAGCGCGGAATGGGCCGGGCTGGACTACATGATCGGGGCTTTCCTGGCCGGCGCCGTCATCGACGGTGAGTGGTTCGACCAGGAACACATGGACCTGCTGCGCCATCACGTGCTGCTGGTGATGATGCCGGTGTTTTTCCTCAGTGCGGGGCTGCGCACCAACTGGTCCGTCGGCGGAGAAGCCGTTTTTATCGCCGCGGCGGTGCTGCTTGTGGCTTCAGTCGGCGGCAAGTTGATGGGCACTTACATCGCAGGCAAAGTGCTGAAATGGGCGCCCGGTGAAGGCTCCATCATCGGCTGGCTGCTGCAGACCAAGGGCCTGATCATGATCATCTTTGTCAACATCCTGCTGAGCAAGAAAATCATCTCCAATGAGACCTTCACCGCCCTGCTGCTGATGGCCATTGCCAGCACCATGCTGACGGTGCCGATGACGGCACCCCGGCTTCAGCGCATGAAAGAGATCATCTCTCGCTCGAAGTAACCGGCGTAATCGGCCTTCTGGCAGCCTTCCAGCGGGCCAGCAGAAACTCCAGCGCCAAAACCAGCAGAAATCCGCAGGCATAGGCCAGCACGTCCATCCAGTCAGCCACCGAACCCAGCAGAATCTTCAGCACCCGGTTCTGCACGTGCCAGCCGTTGACGCTGGCCACATACTGGGCCAGCTCCACCAGGCAACCCACCGCAAACGCCACCAGCGCCAGGTTGCGGGTGTTGGCCTTGATCACGGTCTTGAGCAAAAGGTACACCCACACCACAGCCAGCACGTCGCCGACAAAACCCCGCAGCCAGCGGTGGTGTGACCACACAGTCGCGATCAGCACTTCAATGATGAAGACAAGGATTGCCCAGAGCGCCGCCTCGCGGTCAAAGCGCAGCTTCACGCGGGAAGCGCCCGTTTCAGTCGGGGACATGGATGCGCGCCTTCACATGCTTCAGGTTGGCCACGATGGTGAAGGTCATGACCACCAGCAGTGACCAGGAACTCCATTTGCCCACATGAACAAGGGACCAGGCGCCCAGCTGGTTGGGGTAGTGCCACAGGCTGAAGAACGTGCTGATGTTTTCAGCCACCCAGATAAAGAAGCCGATCAGCAAAAAGGCCAGCAGCAAGGGCATACTCCGGTCCCGGTCATAGGGCCGGAAGATCACCGTGGACCTGGCATACAGACCGCCCAGGCAGGCGGCGATGTACCAGCGGTAGTCGCCCCAAAAGTGGTGCGCGAAAAAGTTGCCATAGATCAGCAATGCAATCACCACGCCCATCCAGTAAGGCGGGTGATGCCGGATGCGCAGGTCAAACAATTGCCACGCCTGGATGATGTAGCTGCCGACCGCCGCATACATGAAGCCGGAAAACAGCGGCACGCCAAACACTTTCGTATAGGCAAAGTCCGGGTAGCTCCAGGACTGGATGGACCCGGAAGTCTTGAAGACCTCCAGCGCAAACCCCACCACGTGAAAGAGGCAGATGGCTTTCAGCTCATCCAGCGTTTCCAGCTTGGCCAGCACCATCCAGCCTTGAATCAGCAGCGCAATCAAAAGCAGGAGGTCGTAGCGCGGAACACCGGCCACGCCTGCCCGCGGCACAAGGAACACCGCTGCAAAGAACAGTCCGGCAAAGAGGCAGGCCCTGGCTTCCTTGAGGCCGAAGCAGCCAAACTCCACCAAAAATCGGCGAAAGCCCGAGAGACCCGCATGAGATTTCGCCTGGATCAGCCAGTTGTCCAACGCAAGCAACGCCATCGGCATCTACCTTTTTTTGATTGTTTTTAGCCGGTTTGTTTCGGCGACCGCTGCGATTCTACGTTCACGGAACTGATACGAATATCGGCATGCCTGCAGGCACAAAAAAGCCCGGACAAACCGGGCTTTGACGCAAGGCGACGACAGGTACCCTGCTTAAATCGCCACCAGCTGCCGCACGCCGTTGGTTTCCATGTCCTTGCCCTGGCCGCGCGCAATGAATTCGCCGCGCTCCATCACCAGGTAGTCGTCGGCCAGTTCCTGCGCGAAGTCGTAGTACTGCTCCACCAGCAAGATGGCCATGTCACCGCGATCGGCCAGCATGCGGATCACGCGGCCGATGTCCTTGATGATGCTGGGCTGAATGCCTTCGGTGGGCTCGTCAAGAATCAACAGCTTGGGCTTGGCCGCCAGTGCACGCGCAATGGCCAGCTGTTGCTGCTGCCCACCCGACAAGTCACCACCGCGCCGGTTCAGCATTTGCTTGAGCACCGGAAACAGCTCATACAGCTCGGCAGGAATCGGCGTGCTGGCGCTTTTGTAGGCCAGGCCCATGCGCAGGTTTTCTTCCACCGTCAGGCGCGCGAAGATTTCACGGCCTTGCGGCACAAAGCCGATGCCTGCGCGGGCGCGCTCATACGGCGTGTTGCCCTGGATGGGTTTGCCGTCGAATTCAATCGTGCCGGTCTTGATGGGGATCAGGCCCATCAGTGATTTGAGCAACGTGGTCTTGCCCACGCCGTTGCGGCCCAGCAGCACCGTAACCTTGCCCAGGTGAGCGTCCAGGCTCACGTCCCGCAGGATGTGGGAGCCGCCGTAGTACTGGTTGATGTTTTTGACGTTCAGCATGGTGTGTCCTCAACGTCCCAAGTAGACTTCGATGACCCGCTCATCCGCCTGCACCTGGTCCAAGGTCCCCTGCGCCAACACAGACCCATCACACAGCACGGTAACGATCTCCGAAATCGTCTTGATAAAGCTCATGTCATGCTCCACCACCATCAGCGAATGCTTGCCCTTGAGCGTCAAGAACAGCTCCGCCGTGCGTGCCGTTTCCTCATCGGTCATGCCAGCCACCGGCTCGTCGAGCAGCAGCAGCTTCGGGTCCTGCATCAACAGCATGCCGATCTCCAGCCACTGCTTTTGCCCATGGCTCAGGTTGCCGGCCATACGGCCCACACTGTCTGCCAGGTGAATCGTCACCAGGATCTCGGCCAGCCTGTCGCTTTGTGTTGAATCGAGCTTGAAGAACATCGAATGCTTCACGCCCTTGTTGGTCTTGAGCGCGAGCTCCAGGTTTTCAAACACGGTGAGCTGCTCAAACACCGTGGGCTTCTGGAACTTGCGGCCTATCCCCAGCTGGGCGATTTCGGCTTCCTTGTGGCGCAGCAGGTCAATCGTGCTGCCGAAAAACACCGTGCCTTCATCGGGCCGGGTCTTGCCGGTGATGATGTCCATCATGGTCGTCTTGCCGGCTCCATTGGGGCCGATGATGCAGCGCAGCTCTCCGGGCGCAATGTCCAGGCTCAGCTTGTTGATGGCCTTGAAGCCGTCGAAGCTGACGCTCACATCTTCTAGGTACAGGATACGGCCGTGGGTAACGTCTACCTCGCCGGTGGCATGAGCAATACGGCGGCCACTGGCGCTACGGCCACCCGATGCCGTATTGGCCTTGCCGGCTTCCAGTGCAGCCAGGCGCTCTTCAATGCGGCGTGCGCCCTGCTCAAGAAGGTCGGGGGTCATTTGCCACCCCCTTTACGAAGCTTCTTGACCAGGCCCACCACCCCATCGGGCAGGAACAGCGTGACGCTGATGAAAAGTGCCCCCAGAAAGTACAGCCAGAATTCGGGATACGCCACCGTCAGCCAGCTCTTGGCGCCGTTGACAATAAAGGCACCCACAATCGGCCCGATCAGGCTGGCGCGCCCGCCCACTGCGGCCCAGATGGCAATTTCAATCGAGTTGGCCGGGCTCATTTCGCTCGGGTTGATGATGCCGACCTGCGGCACATACAGCGCACCGGCCACACCGCACATGATGGCCGAGATGACCCAGATCGTGAGCTTGTAGCCCAGCGGGCTGTAGCCGGAGAACATCACGCGCGTTTCAGCGTCGCGAATGGCCTGCAGCACACGGCCAAACTTGCTGCCCACCAGCCATTTGGCAAACAAAAAGAAACCCAGCAGCGTCAGGCCGGTCATGATGAATAGCGTCATGCGCATCGACGGCGTGGCAATCGGGATGTTGAGAATGCGCTTGAAATCGGTAAAGCCGTTGTTGCCGCCAAAACCGGTTTCATTGCGAAAGAACAGCAGCATGGCGGCAAACGTCATGGCCTGGGTGATGATGGAAAAATACACGCCCTTGATGCGCGAGCGGAAGGCAAAGAAGCCAAACACAAAGGCAATGATGCCCGGCACCGCCACAATCAAAAACAGGGTGGCGGCAAAGCTGTCGCTGAAAGTCCAGTGCCAGGGCAAGGTCTTCCAGTCAAGGAACACCATGAAGTCGGGCAGGTCGCTTTTGTAATTGCCGTCGCGGCCAATCTGGCGCATGAGGTACATGCCCATGGCGTAGCCGCCCAGTGCAAAGAACACGCCATGCCCCAGCGAGAGGATGCCGGTGTAGCCCCAGATCAAGTCCATGGCCAACGCGCAGATGGCGTAGCACATGATCTTGCCGAGCAGCGCCACGGCGTAGGTGCTCATGTGGAACACGCTGCCCTCGGGCACCCACAGGTTGAGGATGGGCGCAATGGCGCAGACGGCGATCAGTGCCATCATGAAGGCGCTCCAGCCGCCGCGCGTAAGCAGTGGGCCCTTGGCCGGAAGGTGCACGATAGTTGGCATCGGGGTCATGGTGGTCGTCATCTCAGGCCTCCGCACTGCGGCCCTTCATCGCGAAGATGCCCTGCGGCCGCTTCTGGATGAAGATGATGATGAACACCAGCACGGCAATCTTGGCCAGCACGGCGCCCGTCCAGCCTTCCAGGAATTTATTGAGGATGCCCAGGCCCATCGCGGCATACACCGTGCCCGCCAGCTGGCCCACGCCGCCCAGCACCACCACCATGAACGAATCCACGATGTAGCCTTGGCCCAGGTCAGGCCCCACGTTGCCCACCTGGCTCAGCGCGCAGCCCGCCAGGCCGGCAATGCCCGAGCCCAGCGCGAAGGCGTAAGTATCAACGCGGGCCGTGTTCACACCCATGCAAGAGGCAATCGGCCGGTTCTGCGTGACGCCGCGCACAAACAGGCCCAGCCGCGTGCGGCTGATCAGCCAGGCCACGCCCAGCAGCACCGCCACCGCAAACACAATGATGACCAGCCGGTTGTAAGGCAGCGAAAGATTGCCCAGCACCTGCACGCCGCCGCTCATCCACACCGGGTTTTCAACACCCACGTTTTGCGCGCCAAAAATCGAGCGCACCAGTTGCTGCAGCATCAGGCTGATACCCCAGGTGGCCAGCAGTGTCTCCAGCGGCCGGCCATAGAGGAAGCGGATCACGCTGCGCTCCAGCGCCGCGCCCATCAGCGCCGAAGCCATAAAGGCCACCGGCACCGCGGCCAGCAAATACCAGTCAAACGCGCCGGGGAAGTATTTTTGAAACAGGCCCTGCACCACATAGGTGGCATAGGCGCCAATCATCATCAGCTCGCCGTGCGCCATATTGATGACGCCCATCAGCCCGTAAGTGATGGCCAACCCCAGCGCCACCAGCAGCAAAATGCTGCCCAGGCTGATGCCGCTGAAAATCGCGCCCAGCTTGTTGCCCCACTCCAGCGAGGCCTCCACCTTGGCCAGCGCAGCCTGCAGGGCCACCTTCACATCGGCATCGGCCTCGGTGCCCAGTCGCTCTATCAGCACCGTCTTGGTATTGGGGTTCTTGCTGCCGGCCAGCTGCGCGGCGGCCTCCAGGCGCTTGGCCTTGTCGGTGCTGCCCAGCATGATGGCGGCGCGCATCAGCTCGAGCTGGTTCTTCAGCTCGGGCACGGTTTCAGCCGCGTAGGCTTTTTCAATCAGCGGCAGCCGCGCTTCGTCGTTGTCACCGCCCAGCGTCTTGATCGCATCGCGCCGCTGCTTCTCGTCTTTGGAAAACAGCTTCAACGCGGCCAGCGCGTTGTCGATCTCGCTGCGCATCAGGTTGGGGTTGATCACGTCTTCAGCATCAGCCGGCAGCGGCACCTCAGCGCCGGTGATCGGGTCAAAGGCTTTGTCGTCTTTCACGACAAACACCTTGTCACCCTTGGTTTTCACCGCATCGTCAGACAGCGCCTGTATGAATGCAGCCGTCTTCTCGTCGGCCTTGGCAGCGGCCTTGCCCAAGGCCTCCACACGTGCCTCCGTTTCGCCAATTGACATGCCTTTTACCTCCTCAGGGCTTAAGGCATGGGCGCGAGCAGCTATCAAAAGCGTAGCAAGAAGGAGTAAGCGGAGAAGTGGGTAACGGAGCATAGGGGAAAGAACCTGTAGGTTGGGCACAGCACGCAACCGTGTTGCGCCCAGACTGCAACTTCCTGAGGGGGCACCGGTCTTACTCACCAAGAGCAAGAACCGGACCGTAGACGCCCAAAGGCGTCAAGACAGGAAGAAGCGTAGCGAGCGGACCGAGGTGGGGTTCGAGGAGCGGAACCGTACACCAGTACGGTGAGCACCACAGAGCCCCAGATCGGTTCGCGCAGTAGCTTCTTACTTCTTGACAGGCTCGTCGGGTTTCTTGTCGTTCCCTTCAATGTATGGGCTCCATGGCTTGGCCTTAACCGGACCAGGCGTCTTCCACACCACATTGAACTGGCCATCAGCCTTGATTTCGCCGATGAAGACCGACTTGTGCAGGTGATGGTTTTTCTCATCCATCTTGCTCACGATGCCGGAAGGCGCGTTGAAGGTCTGGCCGGCCATGGCGGCGATGACCTTGTCGGTGTCGGTGGACTTGGCCTTTTCAACAGCCTGCTTCCACATGTTGATGCCGATGTAGGTGGCTTCCATCGGGTCGTTGGTCAAAGGCTTGTCAGAGCCAGGGAGCTTCTTGGCTTTGGCATAAGCAGACCACTTCTTGATGAACTCGGTGTTGGCCGGGCTCTTGATCGACTGGAAGTAGTTCCAGGCAGCCAGGTGGCCGACCAGGGGCTTCGTGTCCACGCCGCGCAGTTCTTCTTCACCCACAGAGAAGGCAACCACCGGCACGTCTTTGGCCTTCAGGCCGGCATTGCCCAGCTCTTTGTAGAAAGGCACGTTGGAGTCACCGTTGATGGTGGACACCACAGCGGTCTTGCCGCCTTGCGAGAATTTCTTCACGTCAGCCACGATGGTCTGGTAGTCGCTGTGGCCGAAGGGGGTGTATTTCTCGTCGATGTCGGTGTCTTTGACACCCTTGCTCTTGAGGTAGGCGCGCAGAATCTTGTTGGTGGTGCGTGGGTACACATAGTCAGTGCCCAGCAGAACCCAACGCTTGGCGCCGCCGCCGGCCTTGCTCATCAAATAGTCGACCGCAGGAATAGCCTGCTGGTTGGGTGCCGCACCCGTGTAGAACACGTTCTTGGAGAGTTCTTCACCTTCGTACTGCACAGGGTAGAACAGCAGGCCGTTCATTTCTTCAACCACTGGCAGCACCGACTTGCGGGACACAGACGTCCAGCAACCGAAGATGACGGAAACTTTGTCCTGGCCGAGCAGCTGCTTGGTTTTTTCAGCAAACAGGGGCCAGTTGGAAGCCGGGTCAACCACCACGGGCTCGAGCTTCTTGCCCATCACGCCGCCCTTGGCATTGATCTCTTCGATCGCCATCAGCACGGTGTCTTTCAGGGTCGTTTCAGAAATTGCCATGGTGCCCGACAGGCTGTGCAAGATGCCAACCTTGATGGTGCCGCCCGCCTGGGCAAAAGCGGCAGGCATGGCGCCAAGGCCTGCCAGTGCGACTGCGGCGGTCATCGCCTTGAGGGTAAATCGACGTTGTTGCATGTGAATCCTCGCTCCGGTAGATAGGTGTGTGAATCGCGTTTCGCTGCGCCAAAACCCGGGGAAACCAGGGCTTTTACACAGCGATGAACCGATTCTGGGGACCGGAGGGGGATTGGGGAATACGCCGGGTGGCGTATGCGGGGTGGCCGGTATGCTGTGGGTTGCCGGTGAGGGCCGGCATTACAGGGAGGCCGCTGCATCCACCGACCTCTCTCCAATATCAAACTAAAAAAAGAGGACTCTCTTATATGAACGCGCTGGTTTCCCGCTCTTCACACCTGGTCATCCTTGCCTTGACCGCCACAATCCTCGCAGGGTGCCAGACCACCCAGCCCGGCCCAGGTGCAAGCAACCCCGAGCCCAAGATTCTTTCCGTCACCCGTGTAGGAGGAAAAGGCATCCCCAACGGCCGATCAGATTCAGCGGCGCCCTACTTTCGGACACTCAAGTTGCCCATCGCCACCGACCCAGGCTATGGCTACTCTGCCGCCAAACCCATCAAGACAGGACCGAGAGACAAGAGCTTTCACCATCTGTACCTCAACTCACTGCGCGGACCAAAAGGCGAACCAGTGACCTATGAACGTCGAGGCGCCTGCTGCGAATACGAGGACAAATCGATCCCGACGGGTAGCGGGCTCCCCTCAGGTGGCGGGCTGCTGGATGTGTACGACATTCAGGTTGACGGAGGCAGCAAGACCATCACGATTTACGTGGATATGTACCGGATGGGGCCGCCGCAGATGCCGGTTGGGTTTACGGCTAGGTAGTGATGAGAATTTTGTTGAGGGCAGTCTGATTGCATCCCAACTAAAGACGTCATCTGACCCGGTGGCCAAGTTATTTTTGATGCATTCACCCGCAATCTAAGATGACGCAAACAGAAATAAACGGAGGCGAGGATGAAGATTAAAAGTTCTAAAACTCGAAACAAACGATTTGAGTTTGCATGAATGTTGAATTGCACTGAAGTCTGACCCGAGTTTTCCATCGAATCTTGACCCACACTCTTTGTGAGCAGAAGGTGCTCACGATGTGGATAAGTTCTTGATCTTCTCCTTTTTGGGCTGAGTCTGTGTGGATCTGCCTCAAAGTGCGCCGCTGTTTCCGCGATTTTGTTGCCTCGATTACCAGCCAGGTGGCCAGCTTCTCGGCGTAGGGATCGAGCTTGCTTGAGCTGACCCGTCTTGGGTACTTAGGCT
>NZ_JBFUBP010000014.1:0-102037 GCF_056405675.1 Polaromonas sp. P1_F4
AAGGACGAAGGCGGCCGCCACACGCCCTTCTTCAACAACTACCGCCCCCAGTTCTACTTCCGTACGACGGACGTGACCGGAGCGATCGAGTTGCCAGAAGGCAAGGAAATGGTCATGCCAGGCGATAACGTGTCGATCACCGTCAAGCTGATCAACCCGATCGCCATGGAAGAAGGCCTGCGCTTTGCCATCCGCGAAGGCGGCAAGACCGTCGGCGCCGGCGTCGTTGCCAAAATCATTGCGTAATTTGTAAGGTTTGATGGAGGGGTATAGCTCAATTGGCAGAGCGTCGGTCTCCAAAACCGAAGGTTGTAGGTTCGATTCCTACTGCCCCTGCCACCCGGCTTTGATGAGTGTCGATGCTGAGGGTGGTTTGAAAAGATAAAAAGCAAGCCCGCCAGGAGTCAAAAACTCCAGGTGGGCTTAAGCGTCTGCAGAGACGCATGAAGATTGAACAGGAAATCGGCGACCATGGCCTCTTCTCAAGTTGAAACCGTCAGTACCAACGCCGACAAGGCCAAGTTGGGTGTGGCTGTCGCGCTGGTGCTGGCCTCGCTGGTGGGCTTCTATTTCTTTGCCAAGCAAGGTCAAGTGGCCCAGTGGGGTGCCCTGATTGCCGGTTTGGTGGCGGCGGTTGCTGTGTTCATGACCTCGGAGTCGGGCAAGCAATTTGTGGCTTTTGGACGGGACTCGTGGCGCGAAGTCCGGAAAGTTGTCTGGCCGGCTCGTAAAGAAGCCATCCAGATGACGGCCTATGTATTCGGTTTTGTGGTGATCATGGCCTTGTTCTTGTGGCTTACGGACAAAACGCTCGAATGGGTGTTTTACGACCTGATCCTGGGATGGAAAAAATAATGAGCGATCTGAACGGCACGGTAGTCAGCGAAGTGGCGGCGGGAACGTCCCTTACGCCGACCCCAGGCATGCAGTGGTATGTCGTCCATGCCTATTCCGGCATGGAAAAAGCGGTCGAGCGCAACATCGTTGAGCGCATCAACCGTGCGGGCATGCAGGCCAAGTTTGGTCGTTTCCTGGTGCCCACTGAAGAGGTGGTTGAGATCAAGAACGGTCAGAAGAAGACGACCGAGCGCCGGTTTTTTCCGGGCTATGTGCTGGTTGAAATGGTCATGGATGATGAGACCTGGCATCTGGTGAAGCACACCAACAAGGTGACGGGTTTTGTCGGTGGCGCCAAGAATCGCCCAGCCCCGATTTCTGAGGAAGACGTTCAGAAGATCGTCAGTCAGATGCAGGTTGGCACCGAGAAGCCGCGCCACAAGGTCGAGTTTGAAACGGGTGAATACGTGCGCGTCAAGGACGGCCCGTTCACCGACTTCAACGGTACGGTCGAAGAAGTCAATTACGACAAGAACAAGGTTCGCGTTTCGGTCACGATTTTCGGACGTGCAACGCCGGTAGAGCTGGAATTCAGTCAGATCGAAAAAACGTAATTTCGATTCGGTAAATAATTTCGCGCCTTGCAACTCGGCGCGAAACGGTCCTTGCGGATTGTTTTTGAGTTGTGTAACCCCCGGGGAGCCCGGACCTGCCTTGGCAGCGTTCAGGCGTTATGACCCGCAAGGAGAAAAGTATGGCGAAAAAAATCGTCGGCTTCATCAAGCTGCAAGTGCCAGCTGGTAAGGCCAACCCGTCCCCCCCGATCGGCCCTGCGCTCGGTCAGCGTGGGCTGAACATCATGGAATTCTGCAAGGCATTCAATGCGCAGACCCAAGGTGTTGAGCCAGGTCTGCCGCTGCCTGTGGTGATCACGGCATTTGCCGACAAGAGCTTTACCTTCGTCATCAAGACGCCTCCTGCAGGCGTGCTGATCAAAAAGGCCATCAAGCTCGACAAGGGTTCGTCCACGCCGCACACGGTGAAGGTTGGCAAGATTTCCCGCGCACAGCTTGAAGAAATCGCCAAGACCAAAATGAAAGACATGACGGCTGCTGACCTCGACGCTGCAGTTCGTACGATTGCCGGTACGGCCCGCTCCATGGGCGTGTCGGTGGAGGGTGTTGTATGAGCAAACTGACTAAACGCCAGAAGACCATTGGCGACAAGATCGACAGCAACAAGCTGTACGCCATTTCCGATGCCCTCGGCCTCGTGAAGGAATTCGCAGTCGCCAAGTTCGATGAATCCATCGACGTGGCTGTACAGCTCGGCATCGATGCCAAGAAATCCGACCAGGTCGTACGCGGCGCTGTCGTGCTGCCAAACGGCACCGGCAAGACCAAGCGCGTGGCTGTGTTCGCCCAGGGCGCCAAGGCTGAAGAAGCCAAGGCTGCCGGCGCTGACATCGTTGGCATGGATGATCTTGCCGCTGAAATCAAGGCAGGCAAGATGGACTTTGACGTGGTGATTGCTTCCCCCGATGCCATGCGCATCGTGGGTACGCTGGGCCAGGTGCTCGGTCCTCGCGGTCTGATGCCTAACCCCAAGGTTGGCACCGTGACGCCTGACGTGGCGCAAGCCGTCAAGAACGCCAAAGCCGGCCAGGTTCAGTTCCGTGTCGACAAGGCCGGTATTGTTCACGGCACGATTGGTCGCCGCTCTTTCGACACCGCCAAGCTGCAAGGTAATCTGGCTGCATTGATCGACGCGTTGCAAAAAGCCAAACCGGCTTCGAGCAAGGGCGTGTATTTGAAGAAAGTTGCGGTTTCGTCAACGATGGGTGTGGGCGTTCGCGTCGACACGCAAACCATCGCAGCGTAATCGCAGAAATTTGAGCAACCCGCAGGGGTTGTTCAATGTGGTGGGCTGCCGGGGTTCGCTCCGGCAGGTCATCAAAGACCGTTGGCGTGGCAGGCTCTTTGGGCTTGCCGCTTAATCGAAAGACAGCCAACGCAGATGGCGGTCCCGCTGCAGATGGTTTTGCAAAGAATCTGAAACAGTTGGTCGCTGAACATGAGCGTGTTGAAGGTAGAAGGTGGTGAAAGCCGCTGGAACCTGACCACACATTTTTAAGGAGTAGACCTTGAGTCTCAACCGCAGTGAGAAACAAGCCGTCATTGATGAAGTGACTGGCCTCGCCGCTAAAGCTCAAACGCTCGTGATGGCGGAATACCGTGGTATCACGGTCGCTGACATGACCCGTCTGCGCAGCCAAGCCCGCGACAAAGGCGTGAACCTGAGTGTTCTGAAGAACACCCTGGCTCGCCGTGCCGTGGCAGGCAGTGCATTCGAAGTCGTGTCCGACCAGATGACCGGTCCGCTGATCTATGGCTTTTCCACAGATGCCGTGGCTGCTGCAAAAGTAGTCGCTGACTTCGCAAAAACCAATGACAAATTGGTGATTCGCGGTGGTGCATTTGGCGGTAAATCCCTGGACGTGAACGGCGTGAAGCAACTGGCCAACATTCCTTCCAAGGAAGTGTTGCTCGCCCAGTTGTGTGGCTTGCTGATGTCGCCTATGTCGCGTACGGCCGTTGTGCTGGGCGCCCTGGCGGCCAAAAAGGGCGGCGGCGCAGCCGATGCTCCCGCAGCAGCTGAAGCTGAAGCAGCGTAATTTGTACCCAACTTTTTAGGAAATTCAAAATGGCATTCGATAAAGACGCATTTTTGACCGCGCTGGATAGCATGACGGTCCTCGAACTCAACGAACTGGTGAAATCCATCGAAGAGAAATTTGGCGTGAGCGCAGCTGCGATGGCTGCTCCCGCTGCTGGCGGTGGCGGCGGTGCTGCTGCAGCTGCTGAAGAGAAGACCGACTTCAATGTCGTGCTGCTCGAAGCCGGCGCCAACAAGGTGTCGGTCATCAAGGCCGTTCGCGAAATCACCGGTCTGGGCCTGAAAGAAGCCAAGGACCTGGTTGACGGCGCTCCAAAGAACGTCAAGGAAGGCGCTCCAAAGGCTGACGCAGAAGCTGCGAAGAAGAAGCTCGAAGAAGCCGGCGCGAAAGTCGAACTCAAGTAATTCTTGGTGTTTGAGAAGGCTGGAAGACCGTAGTCGGGCTTCCAGCCTTTCGTGTTTCAAGGAACACACCGAAAAGAAGATTGCCGCAGTCTTTTTTCCAGTGTTTTCTGACCCCGACTGCAGAAAACGCCTTGGTTCGGGTGACGTGCAATGCGTCACCGTCCGCCATGGTTGGTAGTGGCCAACCACCAAGCTGCCTGAATACGTGGTGTATTCGGGCACGAGAGTCGCCAGAGCCCATCAACGCGGAGAACTCATGGCCTATTCCTACACCGAACGTAAACGCATCCGCAAAAGCTTCGGCAACCGCGAAAGCGTGTTGACTGTTCCCTATTTGCTGCAAATGCAGAAAGACGCGTACACAGCGTTCCTGCAAGCCGACCGTGCGCCTCAAAAGCGGACCGTTGAAGGCCTGCAGGCAGCGTTTGAAAACGCCTTCCCCATCGTCTCGCACAATGGTTTTGTCGAGATGAAATTCATCGAGTACAACCTGGCCAAGCCGGCGTTTGACGTGCGTGAATGCCAGACCCGTGGTCTCACTTTCGCCTCGGCCGTGCGCGCCAAGGTGCAGCTGATCATTTATGACCGCGAATCCTCCACATCGCAGTCCAAGGTGGTCAAGGAAGTCAAAGAGCAAGAGGTTTATATGGGCGAAGTGCCGCTCATGACCGACAAGGGCTCTTTTGTGATCAACGGGACCGAACGCGTGATCGTGTCCCAGTTGCACCGGTCGCCTGGCGTGTTTTTTGAACACGACAAGGGCAAGACCCACAGCTCGGGGAAGCTCCTGTTTTCGGCCCGCATCATTCCCTACCGCGGTTCCTGGCTCGACTTCGAGTTCGACCCCAAAGACATCCTGTACTTCCGCGTTGACCGTCGCCGCAAGATGCCCGTCACGATTCTGCTCAAGGCCATTGGCCTGAACCCGGAATCCATCCTGGCTAACTTCTTTGTGTTCGACAACTTCCGCCTGATGGATAGCGGTGCACAGATGGAATTTGTGGCCGAGCGCATGCGCGGTGAAGTGGCCCGTTTCGACATTACCGACAAAAACGGCAAGGTCGTGGTCGCGAAAGACAAGCGCATCACCGTTCGCCATACCCGCGAGCTGGAGCAAAGCGGCACCACGACAATCAGCGTTCCCGAAGATTTCCTGATCGGCCGTGTGGTCGCCAAGAACATCGTTGATGCTGAGACCGGTGAAATCATCGCCAAGGCCAATGATGAACTGAGCGAAGTGCTGCTGAAGAAGTTGCGCGTTGCCGGTGTGCAGGACCTGCAGGTTTTGTATACCAATGAACTCGACCAGGGTTCGTACATTTCCCAGACTTTGCGCTCCGACGAAACCGCAGACGAGTTTGCTGCGCGCGTTGCCATCTACCGCATGATGCGCCCCGGCGAGCCACCCACCGAAGATGCCGTGCAGGCCCTGTTCCAGCGCTTGTTCTACAACCCGGATACCTACGATCTGTCCAAGGTCGGCCGCATGAAGTTCAACGCCCGCGTCGGCCGCGATTCTTCCACCGGCCCCATGGTCATGACCAACGAGGACATCCTGGCTGTCGTCAAGATCCTGGTCGACCTGCGCAACGGTAACGGCGAAGTCGATGACATTGACCACCTCGGCAACCGCCGTGTGCGTTGTGTCGGCGAACTCGCTGAAAACCAGTACCGCACCGGTCTGGCACGTATCGAAAAGGCAGTGAAAGAGCGCCTTGGCCAGGCCGAGCAAGAGCCGCTGATGCCGCATGACCTTATCAACAGCAAGCCGATTTCGGCTGCGTTGAAAGAGTTCTTCGGTGCATCGCAACTCTCGCAGTTCATGGACCAGACCAATCCGCTGGCCGAAATCACCCACAAGCGCCGTGTTTCGGCTCTTGGCCCGGGCGGTTTGACCCGCGAACGTGCCGGTTTTGAAGTGCGCGACGTGCATGTGACCCATTACGGACGCGTTTGCCCGATTGAAACCCCCGAAGGTCCGAACATCGGCCTGATCAACTCGCTGGCCCTGTACGCCCGCCTCAACGAATACGGTTTCATTGAAACGCCGTATCGCCGTGTGGTGGATGCCAAGATTACCGACCAGATCGACTACCTGTCGGCCATCGAAGAAGGCAAATACGTTATCGCTCAGGCCAATGCGGCCCTGGACGACGGCGGCAAGCTGACCGGTGACCTCGTGTCCGCCCGGGAAAACGGTGAGTCCGTCCTGGTGGGCGCAGAGCGTGTCCAGTACATGGACGTGTCGCCTGCACAGATCGTCTCGGTGGCGGCTTCCCTGGTTCCGTTCCTGGAGCACGATGATGCCAACCGTGCTTTGATGGGCGCCAACATGTCCCGTCAGGCCGTGCCTGTACTGCGTCCCGAAAAGCCGCTGGTCGGCACGGGTATTGAGCGGGTTGCGGCGGTTGACTCCGGTACCGTGGTGACCGCCAACCGCGGCGGCGTGGTTGACTACGTTGATGCAACCCGTATCGTGGTGCGCGTCAACGACGCAGAAGCCCTCGCCGGCGAAGTCGGTGTGGACATCTACAACCTGATCAAGTACCAGCGTTCCAATCAGAACACCAATATCCACCAGCGTCCTATCGTCAAGATCGGCGACAAACTGGCCAAGGGTGATGTGATTGCCGACGGCGCATCGACTGACCTGGGCGAAATCGCCATCGGCCAGAACATGCTGATCGCGTTCATGCCGTGGAACGGCTACAACTTCGAGGATTCGATCCTGATTTCCGAGCGCGTGGTGGCCGAAGACCGCTATACCTCGATTCACATCGAAGAACTCGTCGTGATGGCCCGTGACACCAAGCTGGGTGCTGAAGAAATCACGCGCGACATCCCCAACCTGTCCGAGCAACAGCTGAACCGCCTCGACGAATCCGGCATTATTTATGTCGGTGCTGAAGTCCAGCCGGGCGATACGCTGGTCGGCAAGGTCACGCCCAAGGGCGAGACCACGTTGACGCCGGAAGAAAAGCTGTTGCGCGCCATCTTCGGCGAAAAGGCCAGCGATGTGAAAGACACCTCGCTACGCGTGAGCCAGGGCTCGCAAGGCACCGTGATCGATGTGCAGGTCTTCACCCGTGAAGGCATCGTGCGCGACAAGCGCGCCCAGCAGATCATCGACGACGAACTCAAGCGTTTCCGCCTGGACCTGAACGACCAGCTGCGTATCGTCGAGGCCGATGCGTTCGACCGTATCGAAAAACTGCTGATCGGCAAAGTTGCCAATGGCGGCCCGAAGAAGCTGGCCAAGGGCACCAAGATCGACAAGGCCTATCTGGCCGATGTCGAGAAGTACCACTGGTTTGACATTCGTCCTGCCGATGACGAAGTGGCTGCGCAGCTCGAAAGCGTCAAGAACTCGATGGAGCAGACGCGCCACAGCTTTGACCTGTCTTTCGAAGAAAAGCGCAAAAAACTCACGCAGGGCGACGAGTTGCCAGCGGGCGTGCTCAAGATGGTCAAGGTTTACCTTGCCGTCAAGCGCCGCCTCCAGCCTGGCGACAAAATGGCCGGCCGTCACGGCAACAAGGGTGTCGTGTCCAAGATCGTTCCGGTTGAAGACATGCCGCACATGGCCGATGGCACACCGTGCGACATCGTGCTGAACCCGCTGGGCGTGCCTTCACGGATGAACGTGGGCCAGGTGCTTGAGGTGCATTTGGGCTGGGCCGCCAAGGGTCTGGGCCATCGCATCGGGGACATGCTGCAAGCCGAAGCCAAGGTGCAGGAAATCCGCAAGTTCATGGAAACGATCTACAACAAGTCAGGCCGCGCAGAGGACCTGGCGAAGTTGTCGGATACCGACATCATCGAGATGGCCGGCAACCTCACCACTGGCGTGCCTTTTGCCACTCCGGTGTTTGACGGTGCTTCCGAGGCCGAGATCATGGGCATGCTCCAGCTGGCTTATCCGGACGACATTGCCAAGGCCAAGGGCCTGACGGCAACGCGTACCCAGGCCCAGCTGTATGACGGCCGTACGGGTGATGCGTTCGAGCGCACGACCACGGTGGGCTACATGCACTTCCTGAAACTTCACCACCTGGTGGACGACAAGATGCATGCACGGTCGACCGGTCCTTACTCGCTCGTTACCCAGCAGCCGCTGGGCGGCAAGGCGCAGTTCGGCGGACAGCGTTTCGGCGAGATGGAGGTCTGGGCGCTGGAAGCGTACGGCGCCGCCTACACGCTGCAGGAAATGCTCACCGTCAAGTCGGACGACGTGCAGGGCCGTACCAAGGTCTACGAAAGTATCGTCAAGGGCGAGCACGCGATCACGGCCGGCATGCCCGAGTCGTTCAACGTGCTGGTCAAGGAAATCCGCTCGCTCGGTATCGACATCGAACTCGAACGCAGCTAATCAACAGGAAAGAAAAGGATTTAACTCATGAAATCATTACTCGACCTGTTCAAGCAATTCACGCCGGATGAGCATTTTGATGCCATCAAGATCGGCATGGCTTCGCCCGAGAAGATCCGTTCGTGGTCTTTCGGCGAAGTGAAGAAGCCTGAAACCATCAACTACCGTACCTTCAAGCCAGAGCGCGACGGTCTTTTTTGCGCCAAGATCTTTGGCCCCATCAAGGACTACGAATGCCTGTGCGGCAAGTACAAGCGCCTGAAACACCGCGGTGTCATCTGCGAAAAGTGCGGCGTTGAAGTCACACAAACCAAGGTTCGCCGCGAGCGCATGGGTCACATCGACCTGGCCGCACCGTGCGCGCACATCTGGTTCCTGAAGTCGCTGCCGTCGCGCCTGGGCCTGGTGCTCGACATGACGCTGCGCGACATCGAACGCGTGCTGTACTTTGAAGCATATGTAGTCACCGACCCCGGCATGACCCCGCTGAAGAAATTCAGCATCATGTCGGAAGACGACTATGACGCCAAGCGCAAGGAATACGGTGATGAATACACCGCCAAGATGGGTGCGGAAGGCATCAAGGACCTGCTCGAAGGGCTGGATCTCGACGTTGAAATCGAGAAGCTGCGCAACGACCTGACCGGTTCCGAAATCAAGATCAAGAAGAACGCCAAGCGCTTGAAATTGATGGAAGCGTTCAAGAAGTCCGGCATCAAACCGGGCTGGATGGTGCTCGACGTGCTGCCTGTGCTGCCGCCGGACCTGCGTCCGCTGGTGCCACTGGACGGCGGCCGTTTTGCGACCTCCGACCTGAACGACCTGTATCGCCGCGTGATCAACCGCAACAGCCGTCTGCGCCGTTTGCTGGAGCTGAAGGCGCCGGAAATCATTGCCCGCAATGAAAAGCGCATGCTGCAGGAAGCTGTGGACTCGTTGCTCGACAACGGACGCCGTGGCAAGGCCATGACGGGCGCCAACAAGCGCGCACTGAAGTCTCTGGCCGACATGATCAAGGGCAAGTCAGGCCGCTTCCGCCAGAATTTGCTGGGCAAGCGCGTCGACTACTCGGGCCGTTCTGTTATTACTGTGGGCCCAACGCTCAAGCTGCACCAGTGCGGCTTGCCCAAGCTCATGGCGCTGGAACTGTTCAAGCCTTTCATCTTCGCTCAGCTTGAGTCGCGCGGCATCGCCACGACCATCAAGGCGGCCAAGAAGGAAGTCGAATCCGGCACGCCAGTGGTGTGGGACATCCTGGAAGAAGTCATCAAAGAGCACCCTGTGATGCTGAACCGTGCGCCCACGCTGCACCGTTTGGGCATTCAGGCCTTTGAGCCTATCCTGATCGAAGGCAAGGCCATCCAGCTGCACCCGCTCGTCTGCTCGGCCTTCAATGCCGACTTCGACGGTGACCAGATGGCTGTCCACGTGCCGCTGTCGGTGGAAGCACAGATGGAAGCCCGCACCCTGATGCTGGCTTCGAACAACATCCTGTTCCCTGCCAACGGCGAGCCGTCCATCGTTCCTTCGCAGGACGTTGTGCTGGGCCTGTACTACACGACCCGTGACCGTACCAACGGCAAGGGCGAAGGCCTGGTGTTCTCCGACACTGGTGAAGTGCGTCGCGCATTTGACGCGGGTGAGCTTGACCTGAACGCCCGCATCAGCGTGCGCCTGACCGAGTACACCAAAGACAAGGCCACCGGCGAATTTGTGCCGTCGACCAAGCTGTGGGAAACCACGGGCGGCCGTGCACTGCTGTCCGAGATCCTGCCCAAAGGTTTGCCTTTCTCCAACATCAACAAGGCGTTGAAGAAAAAGGAAATCTCCAAGCTGATCAACGTGTCTTTCCGCAAGTGCGGATTGAAAGAGACCGTGGTGTTTGCCGACAAGCTGCTGCAGTCGGGCTTCCGCCTGGCGACAAAAGCCGGCATCTCGATTTGCATCGACGACATGCTGATCCCCAAGGAAAAGCCCGCCATCATTGCGCGTGCACAGAAGGAAGTCAAAGAAATCGAGCAGCAGTATGTCTCGGGTCTCGTGACGTCCGGCGAGCGCTACAACAAGGTGGTCGACATCTGGGGCAAGTCCGGCGACGAAGTGTCCAAGGTCATGATGGCCCAGCTTTCGAAAGAGAAAGTGCTGGACCGTAACGGCAAGGAAGTCGAGCAGGAATCCTTCAACTCCATCTACATGATGGCCGACTCCGGCGCCCGCGGTTCCGCTGCGCAGATTCGCCAGGTCGCCGGTATGCGCGGTTTGATGGCCAAGCCTGACGGCTCCATCATCGAAACGCCGATTACCGCCAACTTCCGTGAAGGCCTGAACGTGCTGGAGTACTTCATCTCCACCCACGGTGCCCGTAAGGGCCTGGCCGATACGGCGCTGAAAACGGCCAACTCCGGCTACCTGACCCGCCGCCTTTGCGACGTGGTTCAGGATCTGGTGGTCACCGAAGAAGACTGCGGCACGCAAGAGGGTTCCCTCATGCGCGCCATCGTCGAGGGCGGTGAAGTCATCGAGTCGCTGCGTGACCGTATCCTCGGCCGCACGGCGGTTGAAGACATCCTGCACCCGGAAAACCGCTCGGTGCTGGCCAAAGCCGGGATCATGCTGGACGAAGACCTGATCGAAGAGCTCGAAGCAGCTGGCGTGGACGAAGTGAAAGTGCGTACTGCACTGACCTGCGAAACCCGTTTCGGCCTGTGCGCCAAGTGCTATGGCCGAGATCTGGGCCGCGGCGGCCTCATCAACATCGGCGAAGCGGTCGGTATCATCGCCGCGCAGTCGATCGGTGAGCCCGGCACGCAGCTGACGATGCGTACCTTCCACATCGGCGGCGCCGCATCGCGCGCAGCGATTGCCTCCAGCGTCGAAGCCAAGTCCAACGGCGTGATCGGCTTCAATGCACCGATGCGCTATGTGACCAACAGCAAGGGCGAACTGGTCGTGATCGCCCGTTCCGGTGAGATCATCATCCATGATGAACACGGCCGCGAGCGTGAGCGCCACAAGGTGCCGTACGGTGCCACACTGACCGTCAAGGCCGACCAGACCATCAAGGCCGGCGCCATTCTGGCCAACTGGGATCCGCTGACGCGCCCCATCATTACCGAGTTCGCCGGCAAGGTGGCCTTCGAGAATGTGGAAGAAGGCGTGACAGTTGCCAAGCAGGTTGACGATGTGACGGGTCTGTCCACCCTGGTGGTGATCGATCCGAAACGCCGCGGCGCCACGAAAGTGATCCGTCCGCAGGTCAAGCTGATCGACGCCTCCGGCCACGAAGTCAAGATCCCCGGCACCGATCACTCGGTGACGATTGGCTTCCAGGTGGGTGCGCTGGTCCAGGTGCGTGACGGCCAGGACGTGGGCCCCGGCGAAGTGCTGGCCCGTATCCCGATCGAAGGCCAGAAGACCCGCGACATTACCGGCGGTCTGCCGCGTGTTGCCGAGCTCTTCGAAGCCCGTACGCCGAAAGACAAGGGTACGCTGGCCGAAATGACCGGTACCGTGTCGTTCGGCAAGGAAACCAAAGGCAAGGTTCGTCTGCAGATTACTGATCCCGAAGGCAAGGTCTGGGAAGACCTCGTTCCGAAGGAAAAGAACATCCTGGTGCACGAAGGCCAGGTGGTCAACAAGGGCGAAAGCATTGTGGACGGCCCGGCCGACCCGCAAGACATCCTGCGCCTGCTGGGTATGGAAGAGCTGGCCCGCTACATCGTCGACGAAGTACAGGACGTTTACCGCCTGCAGGGCGTGAAGATCAACGACAAGCACATCGAAGTGATTGTTCGCCAGATGCTGCGCCGTGTGGTCGTTGAAAATGTTGGTGATTCCAGCTACATCGCTGGTGAACAGGTCGAGCGTTCTGCCATGCTGGATGCCAACGACGCCCTGCGCGCTGACGGCAAGATTCCGGCAACGTTCAGCAACTTGTTGCTCGGTATCACCAAGGCTTCGCTGTCGACCGATTCGTTCATTTCCGCGGCTTCCTTCCAGGAAACCACGCGCGTGCTCACCGAGGCTGCCATTATGGGCAAGCGCGACGAGCTGCGCGGCCTGAAAGAAAACGTGATCGTCGGCCGCCTGATTCCTGCCGGTACCGGCATGGCCTACCACGAGGCACGCAAAGCCAAGGACCAGATGGACGACGCAGAGCGCCGCGCCATTGCCGAAGCCGAAGCGGCCGAGCTCGAAGCCATGCCCGCTGCAGCAGAAGCTGGTGGCGAGAGCTCCGCTTCCGAGTAAGCTGCCCCGCACTCGCGCCCTGACAGGTGCAAGGCCCCACGCCCGCAAGGGTGTGGGGCTTTTTTTATGGATTGCTGATTGCACTTGCCGGTTCACTGCCCCGGAATTTTTAACAAAATACGGCTTTTCCCCATGACTGACGAGCGCGAGCAGCTATAAAAAATATAGCATATCGAACCTTCAGCTGGCATGTGCGACCTTGCCGTGCAGACCCAAAACCAGTTAACCTCGCGGCAGCCGCCCGCACAACTGTCGGGCAAGTTGTATGTCATCTTTTGCACCAAGGACTATCGATGCCCCTCAGCACCCTTGTTTTTATTGCCGTGTTTGCCTTGCTGGTTTTTTGGGCCGTAGGCGCTTACAACCGGCTGGTCCGGCTGAAAAACATCATTGCCAATGCTTTCGGCCAGATCGACGTGCAACTCAAGCGCCGCTACGACCTGATTCCCAATCTGGTCGAAGCCGCCAAAAAATACCTGCAGCACGAGCAGAGCACGCTCGAAGCCGTCATGCTTGCCCGCAACCAGGCGCGCACGGCCAGCGATGCGGTGCGCAGCCGCCCTGCCAATGCCGGTGCCGTTGTGGCGCTGGCCGCCGCCGAGCAGTCGCTGGACGGCAGCCTGGGGCGGCTTTTTGCCGTAGCCGAGGCCTACCCCGAACTCAAGGCCGACCAGACCATTCGTGAACTCAGCGAAGAGCTCACCAGCACCGAAAACAAGGTCGGCTTTGCCAGGCAGGCTTATAACGATGCCGTGCTGGACTACAACAATGCGCAGGGGCAGTTTCCCGCGCTGCTGATTGCCCGCACGTTTGGTTTTGCACCGTCGGCCATGTTGCAGGCCACTGAGAGCGCCGTCGAACGCCAGGCCGTCCGAATCCAGATGTGAACGTGGCCCCCGCGCTTTTCACTTCGTGTAATGCGCTGCCCCTCGAGGGGGTCGCTGCGCCCGTGGCCCGGCGAAGCCGGTTCCGCGGCCCCTGCTGGTTTGAGTCCTCCATAGGCTTCTCCGATCGCCTTGACGTATCGAAGGGGGAAGCGACCCGGGGGAGCAAGAATGCGATTTTTTGACCGGCAGGAAACCGCGCGCGCCCAGACCCAGCGGCTCCTGCTGCTGTTCGGCCTGACGCTGATCGCCCTGCTGCTGGCAGTGAACGGAGCGCTGGCATTGGTTTGGCGTCTGGTGACGCCGGGCTTCAGCGGTTATCCCGCCTATTTTTTCACCGTCAACACTTCGGTGACGCTGTTGTTTGTGCTGGGCGGCTGGTGGCTGGAGACCTCCGCGCTGAGCAGCGGCGGCCAGGCGCTGGCACGCCGTGTGGGCGCGCGCGAAGCCTGGCCAGCCAGCCGGGAGGCCGAGCAGAAGCTCTGCAACATCATGGACGAGCTGGCCATTGCAGCCAGCATGAAGCCGCCGTTGGCCATGGTGCTGCCGCGCCTGGACGCCATCAATGCCTTCGCCGCGGGCTGGGGCGGTGACGACGCGGTTATCGCCGTCACGCAGGGCGCGCTCGACAAGCTCACACGCGACGAACTCCAGGGCCTGGTGGCCCACGAACTGAGCCATCTGCGTGAAGGCGACACGCGCCTGAACATGCGTCTGGCGGGCATGGTGTTCGGGCTGGAGATGATCTTCAACCTGGGCCGCAGCATGTGCGAAGGTGATGAGAACGGCCAGCGGTCTTTCCTCGCCTTGCCCGGTTTTCCCATCCTGGTCACGGGCACACTGGGATGGCTGGCGGGGCGTGCGCTCAAGGCCGCGATCTCGCGCCAGCGGGAGTTTTTGGCTGATGCGCGCGCCGTGCAGTTCACACGCAGCCGGGAAGGACTGGGCGGCGTGCTGCGCAAGGTGGCCGGCGAGGAAGAGCAGGGGACGGCGCCTTCGCGCAGCCTGCACCCGGCCGTGCAGCATATGCTGCTGGTCGATGCCCGCGACCGGGGCCGCTGGTTTGCCAGCCATCCGCCATTGGCCGAGCGCATCCGCGAAATCTACGGCCGGCCCATGGCGGCATTGTCTACGCAGGATGAGCTTGCGACGCGGCCCGACGCCATCCTTTGAATACAAGACTGCCAACGATAAGCTGGTGTTAAGTACATCGCCAATGGTTCGAATGCCGGTGTGACGCGGCGTACCGAAGTACTGGATACTCCCTATAGGGTACCGGGGGCACCGCGTTAAATTGCCAGATGAAGACACAACCGACGTTTGAACCCGTCAGGAGAAAAACCATGAGAATCCCACGACTTGCCAGGCTCACCTTGCCACTGCTTTGCCTGGCCCTCAGCCCCTTGGCGCAGGCGCAAAGCAAGGAAGCGCTCTATACCAAAAGCCTGGCCGCCACCTGCGCCAACTGCCACGGCACCAATGGCAAGGTGGTCGACGGCTCCACGGTCACCTCGCTGGCCGGCCTCGACAAAAGCTACATCGTTGCGCAGATGAATGCCTTCAAGGCCGGCACGCGGCCCGCCACGGTGATGCACCAGATCAGCAAGGGCTTCAACGATGCGCAGATCGAATCGCTGGCCACCTACTTTGCTGCACAGAAGAAGTAAGGAACAGACACCATGAATACGCCTCTTCACACTGTTTCGCTGGCGGGCTTCAAGCGCCGCTCTTTCCTGCAGTCAAGCGCTGCCCTGGGTTTGCTGGGCCTGGCCGGGTGCGCCAGCACCTCGATTCCTTCCAAAGCCAAAGTGGTTGTTATAGGTGGCGGCTACGGCGGCGCTACAGCTGCCAAATACGTGCGCCTGCTCTCGGACAACAAGATCGACGTGGTGCTGATCGAGCCGCAGGAGGCGTTTATTTCCTGCCCTATTTCCAACCTTGTGCTCAGCGGCGGCAAACAGATTGCGGATCTCACCACATCGTATGCGGGCCTGTCGCGCAACCACGGCGTCACCGTGGTGAAGGACTACGCCAGCGCCATCGACACCGCCAGGAAAACGGTCACGCTGGCTGGCGGTGCCACCATCGCCTACGACAAGCTGGTGGTCTCGCCTGGTGTGGAACTGATGTTCGGCAGCATCGAGGGCCTGAAAGACGCCAATGCCTCCGGCCAGGTTCTGCAGGCCTGGAAGGCTGGCGCGGAAACCGTGGCGCTGCGCCGGCAGCTTGAAGCCATGCCCGATGGCGGTGTGTATGCCATCACCATTCCCGAAGCGCCATACCGCTGCCCACCCGGCCCGTACGAACGCGCCAGCGTTATTGCCGGCTACTTCAAGGCCGCCAAACCGCGCAGCAAGGTGCTCATCCTTGATGCCAATCCGGACGTCACATCCAAAGGGCCGCTCTTCAAGAAGGTGTGGGCCGAGCAATACAAGGGCATTGTCGAGTACCGGGGCCAGCACAAGGCCACGTCGGTCGATGCGAAGGCCGGCATTATCAAATTTGATGTGCAGGACGACGTGAAAGCCAACGTGCTCAATGTGCTGCCCGCCATGCGCGCCGGCACCATCGCAGTGCAGGCGGGCCTCAACAACCAGGCCAACAACCGCTGGTGCGGCGTGAACTACCTGACGTTTGAATCCACTGCCGCAAAGGACGTGCATGTGCTCGGCGACTCCATTCAGGTCGCGCCGGCCATGCCCAAGAGCGGCCACATGGCCAACAACCATGGCAAAGTGGCAGCCGCCGCCATCGTGGCCCAGCTCTCGGGCTGGGAGGTCAACCCCGCGCCCATGCTCACCAATACCTGCTACAGCTTTGTCGACAACAAGAACGTGATTCATGTGGCCAGCGTGCATGAATACGTGGTGGCCGAGAAAACCTTCAAGGCCGTTGCCGGATCCGGCGGCGTGAGCACCGGTCCTACCGAACTCGAAGGCGTCTACGCGCTGAATTGGGCCAGCAATATTTGGGCTGATACGCTTAGTTAGCCCCACGGTCGTTCGTTTCGCGTAACTCCCTGCCCCCCGAGGTGGCCGCTGCGCCTGCGGTCCGGCAAAGCCGGTCCCGCGGCCCCTGCTTGCAATTCGGAGTGGCGCAGCGGGGACTTGCTACTGGTCTAATACGGGTTGGCCGCCAGTTCAGGGCGGCAGACGTGAGACAGATGCAAGACAACCCGACCCAAGTTCCCCTGTGGCGCCAGCTGCAAGGGGCTGCCTCCCTCTTAATGGCCGTTCGTGACGGCCAGTCCATGACCGCCGCGCTGGAAGATGTGGACGCCGCGTTGCGGCCCGGCGTTCAGGCGCTGGGTTTTCACACACTGCGCTGGCTGGGCCGCGCCGAGGCCTTGCGCCAGCAACTGGCCCGCCGCCCGCCGCCGCCCGAGGCGGATGCGTTGCTGTGTGTCGCCCTCGCCTTGGCCTGGAACGAAATCGATGTCAGCCGGCCGGAACAATTTTCCGACGGGCCGCCCCCAGGAAAATTAGCCCCTTCTTCTTCTGAATGGGGCAGCGCATCGCCGAAGGCCCGCGAAGCGACAAGCGCGGGGGGCAGATACACCGCGCACACGCTCGTTGATCAGGCTGTGGAAGCCGCCAAGCGCGGCGACGCCACACAGCACCAGGCCAGCTTTATCAATGGGTGCCTGCGCCGGTTCTTGCGCGAACGCGAGGAGCTGGTGGCACGCACCGAGAAAAGCCCGCAGGCCGTGTGGAACCATCCCCAGTGGTGGATAGACCGGGTGCGCAAGGACCACCCCGGAGACTGGCAGGCCATACTGCAGGCCAACAATACCCAGGCGCCGTTGATCTTGCGTATTAATGAACGAAAAACGACTCCAGACCAATACCAGCGGGCGCTGGCAGCTATCAATATTGAAGCAACCCCAGTGGGCGAGCATGGAGTGATCCTCGCTCACGCGCAGGCCGTGAGCTCGCTGCCGGGCTTTGCCGAAGGGCATTTTTCGGTCCAGGACGCCGCGGCGCAGCTGGCTGCGCCTTTGCTTCTGGAAGGTTTGAAAGCCGAGGGCGGTGAAGCCGGGAGGCTGAAAGTGCTGGATGCCTGTGCTGCACCGGGCGGCAAAACCGCTCACCTGCTTGAACTGGCCGATTGCGACGTGACAGCGCTGGATATTGATGCGCGCCGCTGCGAGCGCGTGAAGCAGAATCTGCACCGCCTGGGTCTGCAGGCTGACATCCGTGTCGGCGATGCCGGCCAGCCTGATTCCTGGTGGGATGGGCAGGCATTCGACGCGATCCTGCTGGACGCACCCTGTACGGCTTCGGGCATCGTGCGGCGTCACCCGGATGTACGCTGGCTGCGCCGGCCCACGGACATCGCTCAATTGGCCGACATCCAGGCGCATTTGCTGAAAACACTCTGGCTTTTGCTCAAGCCCGGCGGGCGCCTGCTGTATTGCACCTGTTCAGTTTTTCGCGCGGAAGGCGACAACCAGATACAAACGTTTCTTACGCACCACACCGACGCCTTATTAAAGCCTTCGCCGGGGCATTTGCTCCCCCAAAGTGGCGCCGGAGCGACGGTCTTCCCGGACAATTTGATGCGTGAACACGACGGTTTCTATTACGCCCTCCTTGAAAAGCGCAGCCGCTGACGGCTGGCGGCGTGTGGTGGGCGTCATGGGGCGTTTTCTGCCGGGGCTGTGCCTTTGCATCGCGATGGCCGCACCGGGACTGGCGTCGGCCACCGAGATCACGCAGCTGCGCGTGGAGCGCGGTGACGACGGTGTTCACCTGTCCGCCCAAGTCCGGTTTGAGCTTCCGGCGGTGGTGGAAGACGCCCTGCTCAAGGGGATTCCGATGTTCTTTGTGGTCGAAGCCGACATTTACCGCGACCGCTGGTACTGGACGGACCCACGCGTGGCCAGTGCGGCCCGTACCGTTCGCCTGGCTTACCAGCCATTGACCCGCCGCTGGCGGGTCAACATCGCTTCGGGCCTCATCACCAGTTCGGCGGGCCTGCGCGCCACGCTGAACCAGAATTACGAAACCCTTCCCGAGGCCCTGTCTGCCATCCAGCGCGTGGCGCGCTGGAAAATCGCGGATGCGGCCGAAGTCGACCCCGACGCCGCCCACAAGCTTGATTTCAGTTTCAGGCTCGACCTGACGCAGCTGCCGCGTCCCTTCCAGATCGGGGTGGCCGGGCAAAAAGACTGGAATATCTCCGCACAGGTCAGGGAGCGGCTGAAACTGGAACCCGCCACACCTGTGGTTTCCAGCGCCGAGGGCGTCAAGTGAACCTGCAGGTCAGCGGCGGCTCCCTCAAGAGCAGCAAGGCTTTTCGCTGGACGGTCGGTGTCGGGGTGGGGGCCATCGCGGCGCTCGGCCTGGTGCTGATGTTCCTGCTGACGCAGGCCACCGGCAATCGCGAGCTGTACGAGCGGAATTACGCGCTGCTCTTCGTGCTCAACGTGGCCGTTGCCGGCTTGCTGCTGCTGGTCATCGGATGGATCGTGGCGCGCCTTGCCCTGCGACTGTACCGCGGCCGCTTCGGCAGCCGGCTGCTGGTCAAGCTGGCCGCCATCTTTGCGCTGGTCGGCCTCATGCCGGGGCTGATGATTTATGTGGTGTCCTATCAGTTTGTGTCGCGGTCCATTGAAAGCTGGTTTGACGTCGAAGTGGAGGGCGCACTGGCGGCCGGGTTGAACCTGGGCCGGGCCACGCTGGACACCCTGGCCGCCGACCTTGGCAACAAGACACGCCAGGCCGCCACCCAGATTTCCGAGACGCCGGACGCCATGGCTGGCCTCGCACTTGAACGCCTGCGCGACCAGCTCCAGGCCAGCGATGTGGTGCTCTGGAGCCCCTCGGGCCAGGTGATCGCCAGCGCAGGTGAGTCGAGATTCCTGCTGAAACCCGAACGCCCTTCGGTGCAGCAACTGCGCGCGGCACGCACACAGCGCGTCGTCACGCAAATTGAAGGCCTCGATGAGGTGGTGTCTGCCGGCAACGGTGAGCTGGCCGCAGGTGGGGCTGCCGGCATCGCGCCGGGGGCCGTTGCGCGTGTCAAGGCGATTGCCGTGGTGAACAACCCCAATGTGAACGTGCTGGGCGACGCAAGGTTTTTGCAGGTAACCCAGTTGCTGCCCGAGGGTCTGGTGGCCAATGCCGTTGCCGTCCAGGAAGCCAACCGCGAATACCAGGAGCGCGCGCTGGCACGTGGCGGCCTGCGCAAAATGTACATAGGCACACTCACGCTCAGCCTGTTCCTGGCCGTGTTCGGCGCGGTGCTGCTGGCCGTGGTGCTGGGCAACCAGCTGGCCAAGCCGCTGCTGGTGCTGGCGGAGGGCGTGCGCCAGGTGGCCCAGGGCGACTTGACACCCAAGGCTGCGCTGCAGGGCAAGGACGAGTTGGGCGGGCTCACGCGTTCTTTCGCCGACATGACGCAGCAACTGGCCGACGCCCGCTCGGCGGTTCAGCAAAGCATGAGCCAGGTTGACGCTGCGCGCGCCAACCTGCAGACCATTCTGGACAACCTCACTGCCGGCGTGATCGTGCTGGATGTGCATGGCCGCATCCAGTCCAGCAACCCTGGGGCCACCCGCATCTTGCGCGGGCCGCTGGCGGCGTACCACGGAAAGTCACTGGGCGAAGTGCCGGGCCTGGGCCTGTTTGCCAAAGATGTGCTGGCCCAGTTTGCCGATTACCTCAGCGATGGTGCGCCGCACGGGCTTGAGCATTGGCAGCAATCTTTTGAGCTCAACGCGGCCGTGCCCGGTGCGCCCGACAACGCCATCACGCTGATCGCCCGTGGCGCCAAGATGCCGGGCACCGAAGAATTTTTGCTGGTGTTTGACGATGTTTCCGAAATGGTGTCGGCCCAACGCGCGCAGGCCTGGGGCGAGGTGGCGCGCCGCCTGGCCCACGAGATCAAGAACCCGCTCACGCCGATTCAGCTGTCGGCTGAGCGCCTCGAAATGAAACTCACCGGCAAGGTCGGCGAACCCGAGCAGCTGTTGCTCACCAAATCCGTCAAGACTATCGTCGACCAGGTCGACGCAATGAAGCGGCTTGTGAATGAATTCCGCGACTACGCGCGCCTGCCGGCCGCCGAGCTCAAGCCTGTTGACCTCAATGCATTGATCAACGACGTGATGCAGCTGTACCTCAGCGACGGTCACAGTGAGCTGCGCAGCGGCAGTGCTGCGGTTCCGGTCGTCACAGAGCTGGACCCCAAGACTCCGAAAATTCAGGGCGATGACCAGCAGCTGCGCCAGGTCATCCACAACCTGTTGCAGAACGCCCAGGATGCGCAGGAAGGCAAGGAGGACGGACGGGTTACGCTCAAGACCGAATACTCTGAAACGTCCAGGCGTGTGCGTCTGACGGTGCGCGACAACGGAACGGGCTTCCCCGAACACATCCTTAAACGCGCGTTCGAGCCCTACGTCACGACCAAGGTAAAGGGCACGGGTCTGGGGCTCGCGGTCGTCAAAAAAATTGCAGATGAACACGGTGCCCGTATCGATATTTCAAATCGCGTAGCGGACGGTTTGGTGCAAGGGGCACAAGTGTCGTTATCATTTGCAGTTGTGGCTTAACAACACATTCAGTAACACTTCGATATCCGCACGGCATTCGCAATAACAGGCAGGCAGCAATTCAATCATGGCAAATATTCTGGTGGTCGACGACGAGCTGGGCATACGCGACCTTCTCTCAGAAATTCTTAATGACGAAGGGCATCAGGTCGAGCTCGCCGAGAACGCCGCTCAGGCTCGTGCCGCCCGCGGACGTTCCAGGCCCGATCTGGTGCTGCTGGACATCTGGATGCCCGACACTGACGGCGTGACGCTGCTCAAGGAGTGGTCTTCCAGTGGCTTGCTGACCATGCCCGTCATCATGATGAGCGGTCACGCCACGATCGATACGGCAGTCGAGGCTACCAAGATCGGCGCCATGGCGTTTCTTGAGAAACCCATCACGCTGCAAAAACTCCTGAAGGCCGTGGAACAGGGCCTCACCAAGGCAGCTCCCCGCAAACCCGCCGTAATGAACAGCAGCCCCGCGGCACACGCAGCCGACCTCACGGTAGAAGCCGTGATGACCGGCGGGACCTTGCCGACACCTGTTGACCTGGGACCGCAGGCCACGCAGAGTTTTCTGCTGGAAAAACCATTGCGCGACGCGCGTGACGAATTTGAAAAAGCCTACTTCGAATTTCATTTGGCCAAGGAAGGCGGCTCCATGACCCGCGTGGCGGAGAAAACCGGTCTTGAGCGTACCCACCTCTACCGAAAGCTCAAGCAACTCGGTGTGGATCTGACCCGAGGCAAACGCGGCGTCTGACCTTGAAGACTCAGGGGGCCGGACACCCCTTTCGGGTGATATATAATCTGAGGCTCAGGCCCGGTAGCTCAGTCGGTAGAGCAGAGGATTGAAAATCCTTGTGTCGGTGGTTCGATTCCGCCCCAGGCCACCAGACGCGTAAGCCCTTGATTCCTAACGGATTCAGGGGCTTTTTCAGTTCTGGGGCGTCGCTATCCTCCTGGTGGGACCGCCCATGTCAGATTTCGATGGTATTCAATATTCTTCGGGTGGCCCATCGATCATGTCCACCCCCCATCGACAACCAAATCCTGCGCCGTCATCATCTCGCTGTCGTCGGAAGCGAGGAACATTGCTGCCTTCGCAATATGTTCAGGCATCAAATCCCCCGGCAGACATTGCGCGCGGGCCAGGTCTGCCTTGGACTCGGGTGTGACCCACAGCCGCAACTGTTTTTCCGTCATGGTCCAACCCGGCACCAGGGTGTTCACTCGAATGCGGAAGGGGCCGAAGTCTCGCGCCAGGCTCCTGGTGAGCCCTTGCACGGCCGCCTTGCAGGTGGTGTAAACCGGCATGCCGCCTTGCTTGAGCATCCAGCTGACCGAGCCGAAGTTGACGATGGAGCCGCCGCCCAACGCTTTCATGTCTGGCGCGACTTCCTGCGCCGCGAAGAACTGGTGCTTGAGATTCACGGCGACACCCGCGTCCCAGTATTGCGGTGTCGTGTCCTCGATCAGGTGTCGCTCGTCGTTGGCCGCGTTGTTCAGCAACACCCGGATCGGCCCGATCTGGGCGCGAAGCACTTGGATCGCCTGGCGCATTTCGTCAGTGTCGGTGACGTCGCCGCGCACGAAATGCACGCGTTTGCCGAGCTCCTTCGCCACACTTGCCTGAAGGGCGAGCGCGTTGTCCACGTCGATGTCGATGAACCCGACCTTCGCATCTTGCGCTGCGAACTGCCGCACCAGGGTGGCACCGATGCCGGTCGACCCCCCGGTGATGAGGACGGATCGATCCTTCAGGCTGGGATAGCGGGTTTGCATGTTCATGTGAATCGTCTCCTAAATTGCGATGTGCAGCGGCGGGGGTGCACGCGCGATGCTAGGCTCGGCTCGGGCCCGGCACCAATTCAATTTCCGGCGTGAGCGATAGCAATCTGCGCATCATGCGCTCATGGATGCACGCCTCAGGGGACGGGGTCAGTCCCCCACCCAACGCAGCTCGGAGGCGCGCAGATGGGCGAGCATGGCAGCCTGTGCGGCTATCGGATCGCGTGCATCCAGAGCGCTGAGAATAGCTTCATGTTCCTTCAGTGCAGCCTTCCAGGTGCTTGGGTTCTCGTATTTCGAAGACAGCTTGGCCGAGATCGGGCTGTGCCGTTCATCGAACAACTCGGCGATGATGCGGGCCATAACGGAATTACCACTCATCTGCGTAAGCGTCATGTGAAAGCGTCGATCAAGATCCAGCGGAGCGCGGTTGCGATCCGTTTCAGCCCTCATTCTCGTGACGATCGTCCTGAGCTGCTTGAGCTGCTCAGGGGTGCCGCGCGCGCAGGCAAGGATCACCACCGCGCTCTCCAGGGCGGAGCGCGTCTGCATCAGTTCCCGTGGGCTCTCGCCGAGTGCGGGTGTGGCCTTCCCGGAAGTGCGTTTGGGTTGCGGGCAGACGTAGACACCCGAGCCGCCACGGATCTCGACACTGCTCTGGACGTCCAGGGCGATCAATGCCTCGCGCAGCGAAGGGCGGGACACGCCCAGGAGCAATGCCAGCTCGCGCTCGGCCGGCAGACGGTCGCCGACCTGGAACGATCCTTTGGCGATCAGTTCCCTGATCTGATCGGCGATCTGCTGATACAGGCGACGGGGTTCGGCAGGCTTGATAACTCTCATGGCGGGGAAGGTGTAACGAAAGAATCATACCGTCGGGCGGTGCCCCTGCGTGGCCATGGCCGGTAAGTTGTGGTGGAAAAACCTTGTCTGGTCAGACCAAAATTGGTACATTCAAAAAATTGGCATGACCAAATTTATCAACCTTCAACGCTTCGACCTTGCTTCGATCCGGCTCGTGGTGCTTTGCGCCGAGTCCGGTTCATTGTCGGAAGCTGCGCGCCGTTGCCACTTGTCCCTGTCGGGCGCCAGCCACCGGCTGAAGGCTTTCGAGGATGCGGTGGGGGAGCCCGTCTTCCAGCGCCACCGCCGGGGACTGCGCATCACCATCCGTGGGCGCCACGTGGTGTACTGCGGCATGCAGCTTCTGGACTGGGTCGACCGCCTGGCCGGGCCGGCCTTGTTTGATGGCGAGATGCCGGAACTAATTTTGAACGGAGTATCAGAGGCTGCGAAAGTACCGCTTCCGCTGCTGGGAGTCTTTCCGAGATTCGAAAGCTCGCCGCCGAGAGTGGTCAGTCCAAATTAGCAAATATATCGTTACCGGCCTGAGCCCTGCACAAGGCCAATCATGCTGACGTGATCTGTGAAGGAACGCGAATTCCGGTTCCTCGCCCACGGTGGAAAGTACGTCCTCGTTTCCATCGTCCGCGACAGCATTAATCTCTTCGATCCTCAGCTTCACAAGCGCGAAGCCACGTTACTTGGCAGCCGCAACGCGAGGGTCGAGGACTTCCGGACTGTCATGTTGCCCCGCTCCTGGAGCTCGCCGTCGTGTTGGTGACGCAGGCAGGCTGACCCGCCTGCGGCGCCTTGGGTCCTGAGGGGCGACGCAGCCTTCGAAGCGGCGCAAGTCAAGGGAAAGCCCTGATGCGGTCCGATATGACCAGACCAAAAATGAATCGGTTAAGTTTTGGCCTGGCCAAATGCTTCGCGCAATCCTGCGCCGTTGTCAGCTCGCCGGCTTCAGAGACCGGCACACTCTAAACAGGAGACAAGCATGCAAACGAGACGAGATATTCTGGCCGCGGGTGCGGCCGCGACACTGGCCGGCCTGGGCGCGCCGGCGTTGGCCCAGACCTACGAGCCGGCTTGCTTCAAGCCGTTCTCCGGTAACACGAAGACCATTCAGTATCCGGCCAAGAAGGGACCTTACCGCATCGCACTGGCCAATGGTTATGCCGGGAACAGCTGGCGCATCCAGATGATCAAGTCGCTGAAGGCTTATGCAGCAACGCCGGAAATGAAGCCGCACATCAAGGAGCTGAAGGTCGTGTCTACCGGCACGGACGTGGCTGCGCAGCTGGGCGCCATCGACAACTTCATCAATGCGGGCTTCGACGCCATCCTCACGATCGCGGTGTCGCCCACCTCGTTCAAGCCGGTGATCAAGCGCGCCAAGGAGGCTGGCGTCGTGCTGATCCCGTTCGACAACGTGCTCGACACCGACGAGGTGATCCAGGTCAACGAAGACCAGCTGGAAATGGGCCGCCTGATGGGCCGCTGGCTGGAGAAGAACGGTGTGACCAGCGGCAAGGTGCTGGAGATCCGTGGCTTGCCGGGCAACTCGGTGGACCGCGACCGCCATCTCGGTTTCCGCGAGATCATGGACAAGCACAAGCAGGTCCAGATCATCGAAGTGGTGGGCAACTGGGACGACGGCACTTCGCAGAAGGTAGCGGCCGACGCGATTGCCGTGCACGGCCGCTTCAACGGCATCTACACGCAGGCTGGATCCAACGGCACCATTCGTGCGCTGATCGAGGCCAAGCACCCGTTCGTGCCCATCGGTGCGGAAGGTGAAAATGGCTTTCGCAAGATGGTCTATCAGTACCATAAGGACGGCCTCAAAGGCGCTTCGGCCGCGCAGTCGCCTGGCCTGGTCTCGGTGGCCCTGAAGGCGGCCATCGCCGCATTGCAAGGTCAAAAGCTGCCGCAGTACATCTCGGTACCCATTCCCTACGTGGAATACCAGAACATGGCACCCGGCAAGAACTTCTACCCGGATTTACCTGACACCTTCTACGTGGCCAACGAGTTTCCGCCTTGCAACATCAACCTGACGGCGCCGGACATCATGAAGCAGAGCGAGGGAAATACCTGAGATCAGCCTTGGAGTTTTAACGCCGGGTTGTGTGGCCGCGCCCGGCTTTTTTCCTGTTTGGAGGCTTTTCTTTCCGTGACCCAGAAACCCTTGCTCGAACTCCAGGGCATCACCAAGCACTACGGCGGCGTATGTGCGCTTGACAGCGCGGACTTTGCTTGTACGGCAGGTGAAATCCACGCTGTTCTGGGCGAGAACGGTGCCGGCAAGTCGACCTTGATCAAGATCATCGCCGGCGTCGTTCAGCCCGACGCGGGCCGCATTTTGCTGGACGGCAAAGAACTGCGGCTGGACTCTCCGAACGCCGCACGCGAGCGCGGTATCGTTTGCGTGTTCCAGGAACTGTCGCTGGTCCCGGACTTGTCCGTGTGTGACAACATTTTCCTGTCCAGGCCCCCGATGAAGTACGGCCTGATCGACGCCAAGACTCAGCAAGAGCGAGCTACCGAGCTGCTCTCGTTGTTGGGTTGCGGCGACATTCATCCCATGGACCGCGTGCGCGACCTGCCGCTATCCCGCCGGCAGGTCGTCGAGATCGCCAAGGCGCTAGGCGCGCAGCCGCGCCTGCTCATCCTGGACGAGGCGACCTCCGCCCTCAGCAGCGAAGACGTGGAACGCCTGTACCGGTTGCTCTTCAGTTTGCGAGACCAGGGCGTCGCAGCGCTGTTCATCTCGCACCGCATGCACGAGGTCAAGGCGCTCGCCGGTACCTGTTCGGTCTTTCGCAGTGGCCGCCGCGTCGATACGTTTGCCAACGGCACTCGGTCCGACGCTGAAGTGGTGCAACTCATGATCGGCCGTGACGTCGCCAAGTCGTACCCGCCCAAGACCGGTCCGGCCACGGATGCGCGACCGGCTGTCACGGTCAAGTCCTTGAGCTGGGAGCCCAGCCTCCGGGACATTTCGCTGGAGATTCTGCGAGGCGAGATCATCGGCCTGGGAGGGCTGGACGGACAGGGGCAGCGCGAATTGCTGCTGGCGCTTTTCGGCGTGCTTAAGGGTGTGCACGGCGAAATCGAGGTTTTTGATCAACCGGTCGCCAATCTGGCACCACACATATGCAAGCAAGCCGGGCTGGGGATCGCCCTCATCCCGGAGGATCGCAAGACCGAAGGGTTGGTCTTGCCCATGAGTATCCGTGAGAACGCGAGCCTTGCCCGGCTGGAGGCGCTCACGCGCTATGGCCTTCTCAGTCCGGGGGCCGAGCAGGCGGCCGTGGCGCAGATGGTGGACAAGTTGCGCATCAAGATCGGTTCCGTGGAAGACCCGGTGCAGACCTTGTCCGGGGGCAACCAGCAGAAGGTGGTGATCGCCAAGTGGCTGATGACCCAGCCGCGCGTGCTCCTGCTGAACGATCCCACACGCGGCATCGATGTGGCCACCAAGCAGGAAATCTATGTCCTGTTGCGCCAGCTTGCTTCCCAGGGCGTGGCCATCCTGCTCTACTCCACCGACTACGAAGAGCTGATCGGCCTGGCGGACCGCGTCCTGATCATGTACGAAGGACGCATCGCGCGCACGCTTGTCGGGGAGGAGATCACCGAGCAGGCGATTGTGGCCTCATCCCTCAACGTATCCCTCGCTTCAACCGAACCGGAGGCCGTCACATGAACAGGGAAGAATGGCTGCGAGCGTTGCGCCGCAACAGTGGTCCGCTGGGTGCGCTGGTGGTGTTCATCCTGATGTTTTCGCTGTACCTGCTCGAGCATCCGCGCTCGATCTCGGTCGGCATCGTCACCACGGCCTCGAACAAGGCGGCGCTGCTGGCCATCGTTGCGATGGCCCAGACCCTGCCCGTCATCACGCGCGGCCTGGACCTCTCCGTGGGGATGGTGATGGTGCTCACCAGTTGCCTGGCCTCCGTCGTGGTGAACGGTGCGCCTTGGCAAGTGGCACTCGGGGTGGTGCTGGTATTGGCCTCCGGGGCGGCGGCCGGCGCCCTGAATGGTGCAATCGTCGTGTTCGGGCGCCTGCAGCCGATCATCGTCACGCTCGCCACGGGCGCAGTGTTCTTCGGCCTGGCCTTGCTGCTGCGTCCGGCGCCGGGCGGGGAGGTCAGCGAGGGCTTGTCAGACGCGCTGACCGGTCGTCTCTTCGGCACGATTCCCACAACGCTGGTGTTGCTGGCCGTGGTCATCGTGCTGGGCTGGATGCCCTTCAGGCGCACGGTCATCGGCCGTGCCTGTTATGCCGTGGGGTCGTCCGAGCAGGCGGCTTATCTTTCTGGCGTTCCATCGCAGCGGGCCAAATTCATCGCCTATACCGCCGCGGGACTGCTTTCCGGGCTGGCCGGGTTGCTGCTGTCGCTGATCTCCCTGTCGGGCGAGGCCAGCTCGCCGCAGGCGGGCCTGTACACCCTCAATTCCATCGCGGCGGTCGTGATCGGCGGAACCTCGCTCTATGGGGGTGCAGGGGGCATGGTGGGATCGGTGTTGGGCGCCTTCGTGTTGCGCACCATTGGCGACCTGCTGTTCGTGTTCAATGCACCTGCGCTTTGGCAGCCACTGTTCGAAGGACTCATCCTCCTGGCTGCTGTGTGCGTCGGCGCGCTGCACGTGCTTCGCCTGCGAAACCGCCTGGACCTGTTCTGATGACCAGCCTTTCCGTTGGCACTCGGCGCTCCTCCGCCACCAGCAAGCGTGTGTTGCAGCGACTGCTGTTGAATCCGCCGGCCATGGTGGGTCTGTGCTCGCTGGCTCTTCTGCTGGCCGCCAGCCTCGTAAACAGCAACTTCCTGATGCCGGGCTACCTGCTGCTGCAACTGCAGATCGCCGCCTTCCTTGGCATCACAGCCGCCGGGCTCATGGCGGTCATCCTGTTGGGCCACATTGACCTGTCGGTGCCCTGGACCATCACCACCGGGGCAATGATGGCCGCCGCCGCGGGCGCCACCTATGGCGCCGGCTGGGCGATCCCCGCAGGCATCGCCTGCGGCGCGCTGATCGGCCTGGTCAATGGGTTGGGGGTGGCGATCCTGCGCATCCCTTCGATGATTTTCACGCTGGGCGCGAACGCCGTGCTGCAGGGCCTGATGGTCCTTTACTCAGGCGGGCATGCGCCGGTGCACGGCGCCACCGAACTGATGCGCGCCCTGGGCGTGGGCAAGACGCTGGGCGTGCCCAATGCCGTGTGGACCTGGGTGGCCGTCTCATTGCTGTTCTACCTGGTGCTGACGCGCACTGCCATCGGCCGCTACGTGTACATCATCGGCAACACTGAGCGCGCCGCCTACCTGTCCGGCGTGCGCACCGGCAAAGTCATCGTGCTGTGCTTCGTGGCCTGCGGGGCTCTGGCAGCGCTCGCCGGCATATTGCTCGCCGGCTACTCGGCCAACGCATACCAGGCCATGGGTGATCCCTACGTGCTGCCCGCGATCGCCGCGGTCGTGCTGGGCGGCACCAACATCCTGGGCGGCCGCGGCAGCTACCTGGGCACCGTTGCAGGCGTAGTGTTCATCGTGCTGCTGCAAAGCGTGCTTGCGGTGTTGCAGATGCCCGAGGCGGGCCGTCAGATCATCTACGGTGCGCTGATCCTGTGCATGCTGCTGCTGTATGGCCGTTCGGCCAGGGTGAGGTGATCTTGGCTGACCACTATGGCATCCGGGGCGACTTCCTGCTGCACGATGCGCGTTTTCGCGAACTGGTTCCGCCGAACGGGTTTGTAGAAAAGCTCTTCACCGGCACGCGTTGGGCGGAGGGCCCCGTGTATTTCCCGGCCGGTGACTTCCTGCTGTTCAGCGACATCCCCAACAACCGCATCCTGCGGTGGGTGCCCGACGGTCCAGGCGATGGATGCGTGGTGGAATTCCGCAGGCCCTCCAACTTCGCCAACGGCCATACGCGCGATGGCGAAGGCCGCCTTATCAGCTGCGAGCATGGCACGCGCTGCATCAGCCGCACCGAGCTCGATGGCAGGCGCACCGTGATCGCAAACGCCTTTGAAGGCAGGCGGCTGAACTCGCCGAATGACGCAGTTGTCGCGCCCGATGGCGCCGTGTGGTTCTCCGATCCAACCTACGGGATCTTGTCCGATTACGAGGGTTATGCGGCCGACCCCGAGTACGGTGGCCGCTACGTGTTTCGGGTAGACGCCGCGAGCGGGCGAGTGGAAGCCGCCGCCACGGACTTCGTGCAGCCCAATGGATTGGCGTTTTCTCCGGACGGCATGCGACTGTATGTGGCGGATTCCGGGGCATCGCATGATCCGCAGGGGCCGCGACACATTCGGGTGTTTGAAGTGGCAGCTGGCGGCCGGCTGCGAGGCGGCGAAGTCTTCGCCACCGTGGATGCGGGGATACCGGACGGCCTTCGCGTGGACCTGCGCGGCAATGTCTGGACCAGCGCCGGAGACGGCGTGCATTGCTTCTCGCCGCAGGGCGAACTGCTTGGCCGGATCCTCGTTCCCGAGCCGGTGGCCAATGTAGAGTTCGGCGGGCAGCGAGGTAACCGCCTCTTCATCACGGCCACGACGTCGCTGTACGCCTGCTACCTGGCGACGTCTGGTGCCTGGGCACGCAGCCTGGTGTAGCTCACGACATCGCGGCGACCTTGAGAATGATGAGCCGCAGCTGGGCCCGCCGCTGTGGCTTGCAGCGGGGCCCGACTGTCAGTGTCAATACTTGCGGTTCGGGAATTCCTTGGCAGCCACTTCGGCCGGGAACACGCCCTCGATCGACTTGATCCAGCGCGGCAGCGTCTGACCGGCGGCGGCTTTGGCTGCCGCTTCCATCAGCTGGGGACCAAGCAGGGGGTTGCACTCCACGCTGACATTCATCTTGCCGGCGATCATCGCCTCGAAGGCGCCCTTGACCGCATCCACGCCGATTACGAGGATATCCTTGCCCGGCTTCAGGCCCGCTTCCTCGATGGCCTGAATCGCGCCGATGGCCATGTCGTCGTTGTGCGCGTACAGCACGTTGACCTTCTTGCCTTCAGCCTTGAGGAAGGCCTCCATGACTTCCTTGCCCTTGGCGCGGGTGAAGTCGGCGGTCTGCGAGCGGATGATCTTGTAGCGCGGATTGGCTTTGAGCCCTTCCTCGAAGCCCTTCTTCCGTTCGATCGCGGGATCGGAGCCCACGGTGCCCTGCAGCTCGACGATGTTCACGTCGCCCGTGGTGCTCTTGGTGTGCTCAAGCAACCACTGCGCGGCGCGCCGGCCTTCCTCGACGAAGTCCGAACCCACAAAGGTGGTCCAGGTGGAGGGATCCTTCACCACCACACTGCGGCTTTCGAGAATGACAGGGATCTTGGCGGACTTGGCCTCCCGCAGCACGGTATCCCAGCCCGTCGTGACGAGCGGCGCGAGGATGATGACGTCCACCTTCTGGGCGATGAAGGACCGGATTGCCTTGATCTGGTTCTCCTGCTTTTGCTGCGCGTCAGAGAACTTCAGTTCATAGCCGGCCGCGCTGGCAGCGGCCTTGACGGAGTCCGTATTGGCTGTGCGCCACTCGCTTTCGGCGCCGGTCTGCGCGAAGCCGATCACCAGCTTCTTGCCTTTCGCCTGGCTCCAGGCCGGTGTCGCCCAAGCGTATGCCAGGCCGGCGGCCGCCATGATGGCGGCAAAGCTGCGTCGTTTCATCGGGTTCATCTTGTGTCTCCTGTCTTCGTATCTGTTCGATCGGGTGCAGCACTCTTGCCTTACTGACCGCCCGGTGCTGTGGCGGGCGGCTGAACTCAGCCGGGATACCAGACCATGCGAGGGTCGTCGGGCGCTCGTTGGTACGTCCACGCTGACTCGACCATCCGGGCCATGTCGAACTGGGGGCGCCAGCCCAGCAGGAACTTCGCCTTGGTGTTGTCCAGCCACGTGGAGTGGTACGGTGTGCGGACTGGCACGAGCGGCAGGCCCCGCGTGCGTGCCAGGTATGTGCCAAGCTCGCCATAGTCGAGTGGCTCGTCCATGCACACGTTCATCAGTTGCTGCCGGGCGCGTGGTGCGTCCAGGGCCAGCAAGATGGCATCCACAAGATCGCATACATGGACGAAGTTGCGCTTCACCGGTTGCCCATCCGGATCAAGCATCACCGGGACGGCGCCGCTGCGTACATGGTCGCGCGCTTCGCTCTGTGTCACCAGGTCCCGCCAGCGCGGGCCTCCGAACACGTCGTCGCCGAAGGACAAGGTGAAGCGGAAATCGTCTTTCTCCATGATCCAGGGTGCACGCAGGCAGCAGCCGTTCAGGTCATACTGGGCCTGGTACTGCTGGAGCATTACTTCTTCCAGCGCTTTGGACAGGGCATAGCATCCAGGGTAGGCGGTATGCGGCTGGCTTTCTACCACCGGTACGGGGTGCGCGTAGTGGAAATGCCCGACAGCGGCGTCGCCGCCGACCAGCACGAATTGCCGGAAGGTGGCGCTTGTCCGGCAGCCCTCGAGCAACCAGAACATGCCCTTGACGGCGACATCCATCACCTCGTCCGGCGTTTCCTTGCTTGTGGCCAGGTGCAGCACGTGTGTCACGCCTTCGAGCGCGCGCTGCACGTCCGCGCGATCCTGAATGGAGCCCCGCACGCACTCCAGGCGTTCGCGGGGCTGCAACACACGGTTGTGGCAGAGCGCCCGCACGCGGAAGCGCTCGAGACTGGCGTCCTCCAGTACTCGCTGGATGAACGCGCGGCCCACCTTGCCGGTGGCACCCGTGACGAGAAGGAGTCCGGAAGAAGGTGGTTGCATTCGGGCCCTCTGAATGGCGCGGATGATAGCAAGCCGGCCCTGCTTTGGCGATCATGTTTTGGGCTTGATCCATACACGAATTCGTATGGGTTGCAACCTATAGCGATTCCGGAGTTGTCCTCCTGGCTGTGCGCTTCAGAGGAGAAAAGACTTCGCTGCAAACGACATGGCGAAGCCAGCAGGAAAGAAAGTGGACTTGGCCTCGGGCGCGAGCCTTCACCGATTAGAGAGGGTGGCGGCTCTCTACGACGCCGGCGCCGTCCCTGTTTCTCGCCGGGTCACTGCGTTCGGGCGCTTGCACCGAGTGAAAACCACTTGCCGGGGAGGTGCCGGTTATTTCCGATCCATCGTTGCTTCTCTGTGGGCTTCGCGGGTCTGCGGTGTTGGTTGGTCAGGCCAATATTGACACATATGTAATATTGGTCTTACCCTGATCTGCGATCCTGCCGGAGACGTGTCACCGTCCAATGGCGTCTCGATCAGCGTCAACACTGTGTCAGCCATCACTGACTTACCGTATGACAGGGTTCGTTCCGGAACACCCATCAACCCGACAAGGAGGAGACCATGAAGGAGACAGTAAGCAAAGGCCTGAGGCACTGTGCGGCAGCAGCGGCGGCGCTGGCATGACGTGGCTCGCAACGGCGCGCGGGGGGCGTGGCGCCGTCGATCAGGCGCTGCTGGCTGCGATCGAATCCGCCGAACGCAACGCCTCGTCCGGCAAACGGCCCATCGTCGAGACACATATTCATTTCTGGCAGATGACGCGGCCCGGCGGTGTGCCATGGCCCACAGCAGTGGAAGGGCCGATCTTCCGCGACGTGCTGCCGCCGGAGTACAGCGCATTCGCCAGATCCCAGGGCGTGGTGGCGGCCGGGATCGTGGAAGCGAGCGGCATTGTTCAGGACAACCAGTGGGTCCTCGATCTCACCAAGAACGATCCGTTTTACGCGTTCTTCGTCGGGAATCTCGAGATTGGCGCGCCGAACTTTTCCGCTGACCTCGCGCGTTTCGCAGCTGACCCGCGCTTTGTGGGAATCCGCGGCTATCTCACCGGCCCGGCTGAGGGCATCACGCTCAGCGCGGCACAGCTCACCAGCCTGCGCGACCTGGCAGCGCGCGGTATGACGCTCGACATCATCAGCCGGGGGACCAGGAACCCGAAGAGCCAGGTGCAGGCGCTTTGTACCGCGGTGCCCAATCTGCGCGTCATCATCGACCATTTGGGCGGCGCAACCGGGCCGGCGGTGGACCCCGCCTGGGCGTCCGACGTTCGTCGCCTCGCCAGCGACTGCCCGAATCTGTACATGAAGTTTTCGTCGTTCTATGACATGTACGCTCCCGGCGACGTGGTTTTTCCGTCTCCCACCGACCTCGCTTCGTACAAGCCGCAGTTCGACGTGCTGATGTCCGCGTTCGGCAAGGACCGCCTGATCTGGGGCAGCAACTGGCCGGTAATCACCCTGCACGGGACTTTCGAAGCCCAGATCGCTGTCGCCGAGGCGTATCTGGCCCCGTTCGGTGCCGGCGTGCGCGACAAAGTGATGTTCAAGAACGCCCTCGCGTTCTATCGCCGGCACAAGGCGTAGCGGACCGGAGAAACTGCCGGCTCAGCTCCGACGGCTTTCCCGCCACGAAGCCGGCGTTGCTCCCAGTTCCCGTTTGAACACTGTATTGAGGTACTGGACGGAACGAAAGCCGCTCGCCCGCGCGATGTCATCGATGCCCATTTGCGTGTTGCTGAGCAACTGAAAGCAACGCTGCAACTTGTACAGCAGGATTTCGTCGTGGACGGAGCGCTTCAACTCGCGGCGAAAGTACATCTCCAGCGATGAGCGCGAAAGCCCCACCGTTTCGGCAACCTGCTCCGTCTTGATGCCCTGGCAGGCGTATTGACGGATGTAATGGAGAGCGCGCATTACGGTTGCGCTGTGTTCGACGTCGCGCGCGGTGGACGCGCGCGAATGCACGCCGGCTGGGGGCACGACCACACGCACGTCGTTCACCGGCGAGCCGCTCAGGGCCTGGTGCAACAGGTGCGCCGCGCGATGGCCCATTTCGTGGGTTCCCTGGCTGACCGAGCTGAGCTGGATTCTCGTCAGGTGTTGGCCCAGTGTGTCGTTATCGATCCCGATGATGGCGACTTCGTCGGGAACTGCGATTGCACCGACGATGCAAGCCTGCAGCACCTGCCGTGCACGCGCGTCCGTGACGGCGACTATGCCAACGGGCTTGGGCAGGCTTTGCAGCCAGGAGAGCAGTTTCCTTGTCGCGCTGCCCCATGTGGGCGCGCTGGTTGCCAGGCCCCGGTGGATCTCACCAGCCAATCCGTCGCGGGCAAGCCGGTCGGTGAACGCTTTTTCGCGCTCCTGGGCCCAACGGTTGAGCGGCGATTCCGGCAGGCTATAGCAGGCAAAGCGGGAAAGTCCGGACTCCACCAGGTGGGTCAGCGCGTGCGAGACCAGTTCGCGGTTGTCCGTCGCAACGTAGGGCACATTGACGGGGTAGCACGCGGGATCCTCGTAGGAACCCCCGACGGCGACGACAGGTACGCGTACTCCTGTGAGAGCGTGCGCCACGGCCGGATCGTCGTAGTCCGCGATGATCCCGTCGCCGTCCCAATCGTGAATGCCGTCAAGCCGAAAGCGGAAATCCTCTTCAAGGAAGAGATCCCAGGCGACCCGCGTGTGGTTCACATAGTCGCCGATGCCCGTGATGATCTCACGGTCGTACACCTTGCTCGCATGGAAGAGCAGTGCCACGCGCAGCACAGTGGGGCCACTTTGACGTATTGACGATTTCATGGTCGGGTCGGTTGACCATGAGGATACCGGCATATCGGGCAGATTGCTGCGCTGCAGAAAGCAATTTCGCAAGCCGCCCTCGCAAATTTCGCAATCGCGGGCGGAGGCCCGCGGTTCTAGGATGGTGCCATTGGAAGCTGTTACCCACCACAAACATGAACTTTCTCGAATCCATCGCGCCCGTACGATATGAAGGTCCGCAGGCCACGACGCCGTTGGCCTACCGTCACTATGACGCCAATGCAATCGTGCTGGGCAAGCCGATGGCACAGCACTTGCGGCTCGCCGTCTGCTACTGGCACACCTTCGTGTGGCCCGGCAGCGACGTCTTCGGACAAGGCACGTTTGCACGGCCCTGGCATACCGGTGGTGACGAGTTGACGATGGCGCGGAAGAAGGCGGATGCGGCCTTTGGCCTGATTTCCCGGCTCGATGTCCCGTTCTACACTTTCCATGACACCGATGTGGCGCCGGAAGGCGCGAACCTGGCCGAGTACCGCAGCAATCTGTCCGCGATGGTGGACGTGCTCGCGCAGAAGCAGAAAGAAACCGGCATTTCGCTGCTATGGGGGACTGCCAACCTGTTCAGCCATCCCCGCTACGCAGCCGGCGCAGCGAGTAACCCCGACCCCGACGTCTTCGCGTACGCGGCGACGCAGGTTTTCAGCGCACTCAATGCCACGCAGCAGCTTGGCGGCGCCAACTACGTGATGTGGGGTGGCCGTGAAGGCTATGACACTCTGCTCAATACTGATTTGCAGCGCGAGCGCCGGCAGCTGGGTCGATTCATGCAATTGGTGGTGAACCACAAACACAAGATCGGCTTCAAGGGGCAACTGCTTATCGAGCCCAAGCCGCTGGAGCCGACCAAGCACCAATATGACTTCGACAGCGCCACTGTGTATGGCTTCCTGAAGGAATTCGGCCTGGAAAAAGAGATCAAGCTCAACATCGAGGCCAACCACGCCACGTTGGCGGGCCACAGCTTCCAGCACGAGATCGCAACCGCCGCCTCCCTCGGAATCTTCGGCAGCATTGATGCCAACCGTGGCGACCCGCAGAACGGATGGGACACCGACCAGTTTCCCAACAGCGTGGAGGACCTTACGCTGGCACTCTACGAAGTCTTGCGCGCCGGTGGAATCGGCAGCGGCGGGTTCAACTTCGACGCGAAAGTGCGGCGTCAAAGCATGGACCCGGTTGATATTCTGCACGGGCATGTGGGTGCGATCGATGCGCTGGCGCTGGCGCTCAAGAGCGCCGCGCGTTTGATGGAGTCCCGCGAGCTTGAGCAGTTCCGCCAGCAGCGCTACGCGAACTGGGACGGTGAACTGGGGCGGCGCATCATCACGGGCGACATGAGCCTCAGCCAGCTCGCCGAACATGCCTTCGTCAACGATCTTCGGCCCAAGCCTGTGAGCGGCCGTCAGGAGTGGCTGGAAAACCGGGTCAATGCCGCGATCTTCGCCGGCGCGGCCTGAAGAACCGAACGCAGGAGCACTCAGTGAGTTTGACGGTCGGCTTCAAGGACGTGAGCAAGAGCTTCGGCCCCGTGCAGGTACTGCATGGGGTCAGTTTCGAACTCGCGCCGGGCCGGGTGTACGGGGTGCTTGGAGAAAACGGTGCCGGCAAGTCGACGCTGATGAAAATCCTGGCCGGCTACGAGGCCGCCAGTGAGGGCGTGGTGGAGGTGGGCGGGCATGTCGTGCGTTTCAAGGGGCCGCGCGAGGCCGAAGCGGCCGGTGTGGTGATGATCCATCAGGAATTCAACCTTGCTGATGACCTCACCATTGCGCAGAACATATTCCTCGGTCATGAGCGCAAGCGTTACGGGCTGCTGGACGAAGACCTGATGGCCAGGGAGGCGGGCGCCGCATTGCGTCAGGTTGGCCTGAATTGCAGCCCCGCGCGCCGCGTGGGCGACCTCATCGTGGCCGAGAAACAGCTGGTGGAGATCGCACGCGCGCTCAGCCGGCGCGCGCGCGTACTGGTGATGGACGAGCCCACCGCCACATTGACGCCCTCCGAGACCGAGCGCCTGTTTTCCCTCATCGGGCAACTGAGAGCGGCAGGCTCCACCATCCTTTATATTTCCCACAAGCTGGACGAAGTCGAACGCATCACCGACGAGGTGGTCGTCATGCGCGATGGGCGATTCGTGGCTCGGCGGTCCACGCAGAGCGTGACACGCCAACAGATGGCCAGCCTGATGGTGGGGCGCGAACTGGCCGATCTTTTTCCGGGCAGGCTTCCCGTGGCGGCCGGCGCGCCCGTCCTGCTGGACGTGAAAGGACTGACCGTGCCCGGGTGGTGCCACGACGCAAGCTTCCAGGTGCGCGCCGGGGAGGTGCTTGGCTTTGCAGGGCTGGTCGGTGCGGGCCGGACCGAGCTGTTTGAAGGGCTCCTGGGGTTACGCCCCTCCAGCGTGAAATCTGTGCAGGTAGCAGACAAAACCTGGACGCGGCGCAATCCGCGTTCGGCCGCACGGCTGGGTCTCACGTATCTCAGCGAGGACCGCAAGACGCGCGGCCTGCACCTGCGCATGGGGCTGGCGCAGAACCTCACGCTGATGGCGCTGGAGCGTTATGCGAAGCCGCTGCTCGACCCGCAGCGGGAACAGGCAGCCCTCGTGGCCGCGACCACGGCATTTGGCATCCGCACGCAACGCTCCGACATACCGGCTTCCGCACTGTCCGGCGGCAACCAGCAGAAGCTGGCGCTCGCGCGGGTGTTACACCCCGATCCCAAAGTCGTGGTGCTGGACGAACCGACACGGGGAGTTGACGTCGGCGCCAAGCGCGATATCTATTTCCTGATCCAGCGGCTGGCCAGCGAAGGCCGCGGGATCATCGTCGTGTCCTCCGAGCTGCTCGAGCTGATCGGGTTATGTCATCGCGTCCTTGTGATGCGCCAGGGAAGGCTCACTGCCGAGCTCGCGCAGGACCAGCTGTCCGAAGAACTGTTGATTGCCCATGCAACTGGAACCCACTGATACCGCCGCCGCTCCTGTGCCTGTCGCCAGGCCGGCACTGCGCAAATGGCCCTCTTTCACGGGAGCCGGGCCACTGGCCGGGTTGGCACTTATGTGCATCGCGGGTGCGATTCTCAACGAGAACTTCGCCAGCCTCGACAATGCGATGAACGTGCTCACCCGCACGGCTTTCATCGGAATCATCGCAGTGGGGATGTGCTTCGTCATCATTTCCGGCGGCATCGATCTTTCGGTGGGATCCATGGCCGCGCTGATTGCGGGCAGCACGATCCTGCTGATGAATGCGACAGCAGGCGCCGGCTGGAACCCCATGGCGGCCGTGGTGACCGGCATGGCCTTCGCCGTCGTACTTGGCGCACTGTTCGGCCTGGGCCACGGGCTGCTCATCAGCAAGGGCCGCATCGAACCTTTCATCGTGACGCTGGGAACGCTGGGCATCTTCCGCGCGTACCTGACCTACTTCTCCAACGGCGGCGCCATCACGCTCGACAGTGCACTGGTCGATGTCTACAGCCCGGTGTATTACGGCAGCTGGCTGGGGGTGCCGGTGCCCGTGTGGGTATTCGCCGCTGTCGCATTGCTGGGCGGCCTCGTTCTCAACCGCACTGCCTTCGGCCGGTACGTTCAGGCCATCGGTTCCAACGAGCAGGTTGCGCGCTACGCGGCCGTCGAGGTGGACCGCGTCAAGGTTCTCACATACATGTTGCTGGGCATCTGCGTGGGTATTGCCACCGTGCTCTATGTGCCGCGCCTGGGTTCGGCCTCGCCGAGCACCGGGCTGCTGTGGGAGCTGGAAGCCATCGCTGCGGTCATCGTCGGAGGCACTGCCTTGCGTGGCGGCGCCGGCGGCATCACCGGCACCGTAATCGGCGCCGTGCTGCTCTCGGTGATCGGCAACATCCTCAACCTGACCAGCATCATCAGTGTGTACCTGAACGCGGCGGTGCAGGGCTTCGTGATCATCGCCGTCGCGTTCTTCCAGCGCGGGCGCAAGTAACCGGTTCCCCACAGGTGGCAAGGCTGCCGTTTCTCACAACATAAGGAGACAAACCATGAAATCACTGATAAGTCTGATGGCCGCAGGCGCCACAGTTCTCGCGGCGCTGGGTGCGGCACCCTCCGCCATGGCCCAGGGCAAGCCCCACATCGGCGTCTCGATACCGGCCGCCACGCACGGCTGGACAGGCGGGGTCGTGTACTGGGCCAACCGGACCAAGTCCGAGCTGGAAAAGCAATACCCGGGCCTGAAAGTCACCATCAAAACGGCCGGGTCTGCTTCGGAACAGGCGAATCAGGTACAGGACTTGCACACAGCCAACAAGATCGACACCCTCGTGATCCTGCCATTCGAGTCGGCGCCGCTCACGCAACCGGTCGCGCAGGTCAAGGGCAAAGGCGTGTACGTCACGGTTGTCGACCGCGGCCTGACGGATGTGAGTGCGCAGGACGCATACGTTGCCGGCGACAACCCCGGCTTTGGCAAGGTATCGGCCGAGTACATGGCCAAAGCCCTGGGCGGCAAGGGTAACGTCGTAGTACTGCGGGGCATTCCCACGGTCATCGACAACCAGCGCGTGGACGCGTTCACGGCTGTGATGAAGAACTATCCCGACATCAAGGTTCTGGATGCCAAGCACGGCAACTGGAACCGCGACGATGCCTTCAAGGTGATGCAGGACTACCTGACCCGTTTCAAGCAGATTGACGCCGTCTGGGCCTCGGACGACGACATGGCGGTCGGCGTGCAAAAGGCAATCGCGCAGGCCAAGCGAACCGATGTCAAGCTCGTGCTGGGCGGCGCGGGTTCCAAGGACTACATCAAGAAGGTCATGGACGGCGACAAGATCGTGACGGCCGACGTCACCTACTCGCCCGCCATGATTGCCGATGCGATGAAGCTCACGGCTGCCGCGCGGGTGAAGGGTGAGAAACTGCCTGCCACCACCATCATCCCGTCGGTGCTGGTGACCAGGGAAAACGCCAAGCAATACTACTTCCCCGATTCCCCATTCTGAGGCAGCCATGGCAAGACCTGTCACTCTTTTTACCGGGCAATGGGCGGACCTGCCTCTCAAGGAGCTGGCACCCCTGGCACGCAGCATGGGCTACGACGGCCTGGAACTGGCATGTTGGGGCGACCATTTCGATGTGCAGGAGGCCCTGGCGAGCGATCGCTACGTGCAGGACCGGCGCGATCTGCTGGAACAGCACGGGCTGCGCTGCTTCGCCATCGGCAACCACCTGGTGGGCCAGGCGGTGTGCGACCTCATCGACGAGCGGCACAAGGCCATCCTGTCGCCTCAAGTCTGGGGGGACGGCGATCCGGAAGGCGTGCGGCAGCGCGCCGCGCGGGAAATGCAGGACACCGCGCGTGCCGCCGCCAAGCTGGGCGTGAAGGTGGTGACGGGCTTCACCGGCTCGTCCATCTGGCATTCGCTGTACGCGTTTCCGCCCACTTCGCAGGAGTATTGGGACAAGGGCTTCGTCGACTTTGCCAACCGGTGGAAACCCATCCTCGATGTGTTCGAGCAGTGTGGCGTGAATTTCGGGCTGGAAGTGCACCCCACGGAAATCGCCTTCGACATCGCTTCGGCGCAGCGCGCCATCGAAGCCGTGGGAGGTCACAAGCGTTTCGGTTTCAACTTCGACCCCAGCCACCTGGGCTACCAGGGCGTGGACTACGTCAAGTTCATCCGGACATTCGGCGATCGCATCTATCACGTGCACATGAAGGACGTGTGGTGGGGCCGGGGCGACGGCACCGTGGGGGTCTTCGGCGGGCACACCAATTTCGGTGACGCGCGCCGCCACTGGGACTTTCGCAGTGTCGGGCGGGGACAGATCGACTTCGAATCCATCATCGTTGCACTCAACGACGTGGGTTACAACGGACCGCTGAGCGTCGAGTGGGAGGACAGCCGCATGGACCGCGTGCACGGCGCTACTGAAAGCGCGGCCTACAGCAAGCGGCTGGACTTCAAGCCGGCCGCGGGAGCGTTCGACGCCGTGTTCGACAAGGCCAAGCAGGGTGGGATGGCGGGCTCATGAGAAAACTGCGCTATGCGATGGTGGGCGGCGGGCAGGGTGCTTTTATCGGCGCTGTGCACCGCAAGGCCATGGCGCTGGATGGGCAGATGGAGCTGGTGGCCGGTGCGCTGTCCTCGGATGCTGAGCGCGCGCGCGCGTCGGGCCGCGACCTCGGCCTGCGGGATGAACGCAACCACGGCCGCTGGGAAGACCTGCTGGAAGGCGAACTGCGGCGCAGCAAGGATGAGCGCATCGATTTCGTTTCCATCGTCACGCCCAACCATGTGCATTTCCCCGTCGCCCGCGCGTTCGCCGAGGCGGGCATCCATGTGGTGTGTGACAAGCCGCTGGTCCATACCTGCGAGGAGGCCGCCGAGCTCGTTCGGGTTGTCAAGCGCAGCGGCTCCATCTTCGGTGTCACGTACAACTACACGGGCTATCCCATGGTGCGCGAGGCGCGTGACATGGTTGCGCGCGGCGCGATCGGCGTGGTGCGCAAGGTCATCGTCGAATACAACCAGGGTTGGCTTGCCACCCACCTGGAGGCAAGCGGGCAGAAGCAGGCCGACTGGCGGACGGACCCGGCGCGCAGCGGCGTGGCCGGCGCCATCGGCGACATCGGCTCGCACGCGGAGAACCTTGTGGCGACGGTGACGGGGCTGGAGCTGGAAAGCATCTGCGCGGACCTCACCATCTTCGTGCCGGGCCGGCGCCTTGACGACGACGGCAATGTCCTGCTGCGGTTCAAGAACGGCGCCAGGGGCGTGCTGATCGCGTCCCAGATCGAGGTGGGCTGCGAGAACGACCTGCGGCTGCGCGTGTTCGGCACCACCGGTACGCTGGATTGGCGCCAGGAGGAGCCTAACCGGCTGCTGCATGCCCCCATCGACGGCCCGGCCCGCATGTTGACGCGGGGCTCTCCGTGGCTCGGTGAGGCGGCTCGCCGCGCGACACGACTGCCCACGGGGCACCCCGAGGCCTTTATCGAAGCCTTTGCCAATGTCTACCTGGGAGTGGCTGCGCACATCCGCGCGCTGCAATCTGGCAGTACACCGGATTCGCTGGACGCCGACTATCCCCGCCTCGAAGATGGCGCCCGCGGTGTGCGGTTCATCGAGAAGGTGGTGCAGTCTGCGGCCAGTACGGCCAAGTGGACGCCGTTCGAGGACTGACCGATGTTCATGGGCATTGATCTGGGCACCTCCAGTGTCAAGGCGGTCGTGCTGGACCGTGGCCACCGCCTGGTGGCCAGCGGCTCCGCGCCGCTGACGGTGGATGCACCCCATCCCTTGTGGCGTGAGCAGCATCCCGCTGAATGGTGGCGTGCGTGCGATGCAGCCGTGGGCGCCGCGTTGCAGGAATTGCTGCGCGGCGGCCGCACAGGCAGCGAGATCGAGGCCATCGGCCTGACCGGGCAGATGCACGGCGCGACCCTGCTGGATGCGCGCGGTGAAGTTCTGCGGCCGGCCATCCTCTGGAACGACGGCCGGGCGGCGGCAGAATGCGCGGAACTGGAGCGGGCGGTGCCGCGGTCACGCCAGATCACCGGCAACCTGATGATGCCGGGTTTCACGGCGCCCAAGCTGCTTTGGGTATCCAAACACGAGCCCGGCGTGTTCGACCGGGTCCGGCAAGTACTGCTGCCCAAGGACTGGCTGCGCTGGCGCCTGACCGGCGACTATGCGACCGACCTGTCCGACGCGTCCGGCACACTGTGGCTGGATGTGGGCAGGCGCGAATGGAGTGACGAACTCCTGGCCGCTTGCGGCCTGTCCACCGCGCACATGCCCAGGTTGCACGAAGGCCCGGAGGTTACCGGCACCCTGCTGCCCGAGGTCGCGCAGCATTGGGGCTTGCGCGAAGTGCCGGTGGTAGCCGGTGCCAGCGACAACGCCGCGGGAGCGCTGGGCGCTGGAGTGGTGAACCCGGGTGAGGCGATGCTGTCCCTGGGAACGTCCGGTGTGGTGTTCGTGGCCACCGGCTCTTTTGTCGCCAATCCGCAGCAGGCGGTGCACAGCTTCTGCCACGCGCTGCCGCAGGCCTGGCACCTGATGTCCGTGATGCTGTCGGCCGCCTCGTGCCTCGAATTCACAGCGGGACTACTGGGAGAGCGCGACGTGGCCGTGCTGCTTGCGCAGGCAGAGCAGCGCGGCCTGCGAGAAGATACGCCGTTGTTCCTGCCTTATCTGAACGGCGAACGCACGCCGCACAACAATCCGCATGCCAAAGCCGTGTTCTTCGGCATGCACGCAGGCACGCAGCGCGAAGACATCGTGAACGCCACGCTCGAGGGTGTGTGCCTGGGCATGGCGCAGGGGATTACCGCGCTGCAGTCGGTCCAGCCTGGCCTGGCGTGCGTCAGCCTGATCGGCGGCGGCTCGCGCAATGCCTATTGGGCTCAGATGCTGGCCGACGCTACCGGCCTGCAGGTAGTCCGGCATGCGGATGCCGAGGTTGGCCCATCACTGGGCGCCGCCCGGCTGGCCTGGCTGGCCTGCGACCCGGGCGAAGCGGCGGGAATATTTCGTGCACCAGAGGTGACTGACGTATTCGAGGTGCGAGCGGCCGAACGCACGCGAATGCAGGACCGCGCCGACCGGCTGGCAGGGCTGTACAACAGCCTCGTGCCTCACTTTCAGCCATAGAAAGTGGAGTCGCCACCCGCGTGTTGGCGTGGCGATGGCATCTGTCACAACCTGCAGGCGCAGATGGTCCGGCCAGGCTTCGAAGTCAGGATGCCTGCGGAAGGTAGCTGGGCCTGACCGCTGTCATCCCGGCTTTGACATGTTGGGTGATTTCATCGGCCAGCACTTCATCAACCCCCGATTCGAGTCCGTCGAGCGCACGCTTGACGATGTCTTCAGGGCTGGACTTCGGAACCTCGAAGCCGCGCGTGAGGTCGGTATCTACATAGGCCATGTGCAGCCCCAGCACCTGCGTCTTTTGCGCCGCCAGTTCACTGCGCAAGGCATTGGTGAGCGACCAGGCTGCGGACTTGCTGGCTGAGTAAGCTGCCAGCTCACCGCCGTTCACCCACGAGGCCACCGACAACACGTTGAGCAGGGCGCCGCCGCCGTTGCCTTTGAGAACCGGCGCGAAGGCCTTGCTCATGCGCAGCACGCCGTAGACGTTGGTCTCGAAGATGCGCCGGGTGGTGTCTTCACTGTCGGCCGCCAGAAAGCCACCCGGCTGGGCAATGCCCGCGTTGTTGATTACCAGCGTGACATCCGGCGCCAGTGCGGCGGCGGCCGCCACGTCTTCGGGCCTGTTGACGTCGAGCCGCAGGGCCTGCACTCCGGGCAGGGTGACGGTTGCGGGGTCTCGCGCGGCCGCGTAGACCTTGCGGGCACCGCGGGCGAGCAGCTCGCGCGCGAATGCCAGGCCGATGCCGCGATTGGCACCGGTGACGAGAACAACAGCGTTTTTGATTTGCATGAGAAAACTCCAATGGGTGGGAAAAGCTGATTAGGGAAAACAGGCTCACTTGACCTTGATGACGACCTTGCCTTTTGCACGGCCCGCCTCGACGTAGGCCAAGGCCTCGTTGGTTGCTTCGAACGGAAAGACCCGGTCCATCACCGGACGGATGGCTCCAGCATCGAAGAGCCGCGTGATCTCGCGCAGTTGGCTGCCACTTGCCTTCATGAAGAGGAACGCGTAGTCAACTCCGCGGCCCTTTGCCCTGCGCCGGATGCCTGAACTCAGCATGCGCATCACCAGCTTTACAAATGCAGGAGCACTGCTTTCCTTGCCGAATGCGGGATCGGGTGGGCCGGAGATGGAGATGAGTTTCCCACCGGGCTTAAGCACACGCAGTGACTTTTCCAACGTCTTGCCGTCCTGGCTGTTCAGCACGACGTCGTAGTCGCGCAGGAGATTTTCGAAATCCTGCGTCTTGTAGTCGATCACGATGTCCGCGCCCAGACTCTTGACGAGCGCGACATTGGCCGTGCTCGTCGTCGTGGCAACGGTGGCGCCCAGATGTTTCGCCAACTGGATGGCAAAGGTGCCAACGCCTCCTGAGCCAGCCTGGATGAAGACCTTCTGCCCTTTTTTCAGCTTGGCCTTCTCGACCAGTGCCTGCCAGGCCGTTAAGGCCACCAGCGGGATGGACGCGGCTTCTTCCATCGTGAGCCCCGCAGGCTTGAGCGCCAGGGATGCCTCTTTGACGGGGACAAATTCCGCAAACGTGCCAATCCGGAAATCATCGGACCGCGCATAGACTTCATCGCCCGGCTTGAATTGCCGCACGCGCGGGCCAACCTTGACGACCACTCCGGCAACGTCGTGGCCCAGGATGAGAGGCAGGCGATAGGGCAGGATGAGTTTGAACTCGCCGTCGCGGATCTTGAAGTCCAGCTGGTTCACACCAGCGGCATGCACCTGGACCAGGACCTCGTCATCGCGCAGCTCCGGGCTTGGCATGTCCGTCAACCGCAAGCTGCTCTTTTTCCCATAACGTTCAACGATGAATGCTTTCATGATGTTTTCACTGTTGGCATCACGTCGAGCCGCAGATCTTTTCGAATCCCGGCATCCACCAGACCCGCAGGCGCAAATGTGCGGAGAAATCGCAGGCGACTCGCGAGTCCGCCAGCGGTGTATCGGAGTTTCGGGTGAGCGGCACTGGCAGCTTTCAGCACGACGTCAGCCACGACGCCCGGCTGTTCCGCAGTTGCCATCACTTCCTTCACGCGCTGGCTCACGGCAGCGCGAACCTCGCGGTACTCATTGAGCTGAGCGTCGGGTTCCAGGAAGTTCGCGTCGAACGGCGTCTTCGTGTATGCAGGCTCGATGACCGAGACCCGGATGCCCCTGGTGCGTAGCTCATGGTCGAGCGACTCGGAGTAGCCTTCGATCGCATGCTTCGTCGCCGCATACAGTGCCCCGTACGGCATTGGCAGGAAACCAAGCACCGAGCCGATGTTGATGATGCGTCCCGCGCCCTGTCGGCGCATGTGCGGCACGACGGCGCGCGTCATCCGGACGATCCCGAAGAAGTTGGTGTCGAAGATAGCTTGAGCCTGCGCGATCGAACTCTCTTCCGCACCAGCTGGAGCGACCCCGAAGCCGGCATTGTTGACGAGCAGGTCTATGCGGCCTTCCAGCTGAATCAGCTTCTGAACTGCAGCCTCGACCGACTCGTCCTGGGTCACGTCCAGAGACAACATGTCGAACGGTTGCCCGCCGGGCTGGCCGCCGCGCCTGCTGGTGCCGTAGACCTTGTAGCCGGCTTTTGCAAGCCGCTCAGCAGTCTCCTTGCCGATGCCTGAGGAGGCGCCCGTCACGAGTGCAATTTTGTTTTCAGTAGCCATGGTGTTTCCTTCGGGGTGTAGATACGGGACGGGGAACGGGTCGGCTTGAGGTGCATGACCGAACAGAAGGTCTCATTGGGCTGGCCTTGTGTTGATTTCGAATGATGGTTGTCATATATGTGAGCAAGCGAAAAGGCCGCAGGTACTGTGTCTCGGGTTCAGGCGGAGGCGGGGGCAGCAGCTGGAGTCAGGTGCTTGATGGCGGCCTCGCACAGGCTGTTTGCCAATGTGGGTTCGTCAACCGCGCGGGCCAGCAGCAAGGTGCCGACCATGGTGGCCAGGGTCATCATCGCCCGTTCGTGAGCACCGTGCTGCCCCCAGTCAGGTGACTGGCGGGCGACAAAATCAATCGTTTCTTTGATGTGCCGGGTGGTCGCGCGGCGTATTTCGGGTGTCTGGCGCGCCGTTTCCGATCCCAGCGCCACCAGGGGGCATCCCATTTCAACCTGTTCAAGGTGCTCAGGCGAGAGGTAGCCGCGCACCATGGATTCCAGTGCCCGCCCTGAGGGCACGCCGGCGACCACGCCTGCAGCAATGGCAGCGGCGTCGGCGCAGGCCCGCGTTGCGGCTTCGGCCAGCATGGCCTCGCGCGACGCGAAGTGGGCGTAAAACGCACCATGGGTCAGGCCGGCCTCTTTCATGATGTCGGCCACGCCGGTGCCGCTATAGCCGCTGCGGCGTATTGCCCGCGCGGCCACGGAGACGATACGTTCGTGGGAGGCCTCCTTGGCGGCCGTTCTGGCGTTGATTTTGGTATTTCGCATGATACTCATCATACATGATTTCGCAACTATGCGTGCCAAGGCAATTTTGATCGCTGATTTGTTGAATGTCCCTCACGCAAAGCGAGGAAGGACAACAGGGAAGGACGGGCCGTGCTGCGCGCAGGCCAACGTCCAGAAAGCCTGGAGGCTTCCTGGACGCTGCAGTGCGATTTAACGGGAGGTGCACACGCCTGGCCGGCGGTGCGGCGCTGCTTAACCCGCGGAGTGTGCCCTGCCGTGTGCGGCAGGCACGTTGAAGTCGTTGGGGTAGGAGTTGTCGATGCTCAGCTTGTAGCCTTCATGCTGTGCCTGCTCCAGTTCGGCGCGGACTTCGGCGCGGGTCTTGGTGCTCGCAACGGGTGCGGCATCGGTTCCGGGATAGCCGCTGTCGCTGTTGACCTGGTACGACGCGCGTGGTGATTGCGCCAACTCTGCGCGGACATCGGCGCGGCTCAAGGTGCTGGCGGCGCTCACTTCATTGCCGGGGTAGTTGCTGTCCTGGGCAAAGCTGTTCGCCGAGGCGAGCGCTGCAAGGGCAAGAACGGATGCGGAAACAAGTTTCGTCGATTTCATGGTGAATTTCCTTTAAGAACAAGTGTGAAAACAGGCGGGACGGGCGTTGTGCCCGTGAGGCCTTCATCGTTGAGTCGCTTTGAATAGGTGGCTCACCGATGTATCAAACCTTGTTCCGCGGCGCAGATACACAAGTGCGTATTGGCAGAACATTCAATTGTCGAAACCGGAACAATAACGGTGTGTAGTCCTGGAACTTTTTGGCGTTCAAAAAGTTCGCCCACGTTTCTTCGCGATTTGTGAGACGTGTTTCACGAAGGGTGAAATGCCATGAACTAGGACAGCAACCAGGGCGGCTGCCATTGTTATGTGGGGCCGCGAGCCCGCTTTTCCACACCGGCCGCCCGGGTGAGTGCTTTTGCCGTGCGTCGGCGCAGGTTTTAGTCCTGCCGGGCTTCCATCTTCCTGATCACAGCGCGCGTGTACTCGGTCATGAATTCCAGAAACACACTGGTACGTGTCGGAATGAATTTGCGGCTGGGCAGCGCTGCATAGAGCGTGTTGGTGCCGGTGGTCCAGGGCGACAAAATACGTTGTAGCGCGCCGCTGTTGAGGTGGTTGGCCACCAGGTCGATGGATTGGCTCATGATGCCCGCACCGTCCACACAGGCGCGTATCAGCGTGTCCGAATGGTTCACCAACATGCTGGGCTCGATTTGCACCTCCACTTCGCGATTGTTTTCCTTCGGGTTGAACAAGCGCCAGCTGCGGTGGCGGTTGGCCTGTGCCTTGATGCGCATGCATTGATGATGGGGCAGGTCTTCAGGTTGTGCGGGTGTGCCGTGGCGGCGCAGGTAGTCTGGCGAGGCACAGAGAATGCCGGCGGAAGACGCAATGGGCCGGGCGATGATGTTGGCGTCAAAGGTGTCGGCAGCGCCCAGCAGGGTGAGGTCGTAGTCTTCCACGGGCGGCATCAAGGGAGAGTCCACATAGATATCCAGCACGACCTTGGGGTAGCGCCGCGCGAACTCCGCCACCAGGGGCGCAATCACGTGCACGGCAAATACCGGCGGGGTCAGGATGCGGATGACGCCGGACATTTCCTGCGCATGGGCCTGGGCGGCGGCATGCGCTTCGTCGATGTCATCGAGGATGTGGCGCACCCGTGCCAGGTAGGCCTCGCCGGCATCCGTCAGGGCCAGGCGTCGGGTGGTGCGCTGCAGCAGCCGCACGCCCAGGTGATCTTCCAGGTCGCCGACCAGCCGGGTCACCACGGCGGAAGACATGTCGAATTTGCGCGCGGCCGCCGCAAAACTCCCGTCATCCACCACCTGCTGAAACACACGCATTGATTGAAGCCGGTCCATGGGTTACCCCTAAATTAAGCCATCATTGTTGCTGATTTAACAGCAATGTATTGTCGGAATTGCTATTTTTTGATTGATTTGAATGGAATAAAGTTCATACATCGATGAGCCGAAGCCCACTACAAGGCGACTCACCGAGGCTGGACAGACGGGAAGATGAGCCCGCCATGCCCGGAACGTCACTTAACTTTGAGAGGATATTCATCATGAAATCGAACTTTATCGCCGCTTCCGTTGTTGCTGTTGCCGCCCTGACTTCCGTGGCTGCTTCTGCCCAAACCTTCAACTCCTATCTGTTTGACCAGATGCAGGCGCCCGCGACCAAAACCCGCGCGGAAGTAAAAAGCGACCTGCTGCAGGTCCAAAACGCCGGCTCCGCTTCGAGCTACAACGGCGCCACCGCCCAGCAAAACCTGGGCGCTCCCCGCGCCGAGAAGGCCGGTGCAGCACCCCAGGCTGCTGCTGAAGCTGTGAAGACCAGCCAGCAATAAGCCTTTACGGCGCCTGACCGGTCCCGACGCTTTTCGCCCCGGCAGCCTTTGGCTGCCGGGGCGATTGCATTTGGGCATGCGGGATTCACGCAGGCCGTATACGACAGTATCCGACCGCACTCTAGAATTCCCCTCATCTTGAGAACCTCCAACGCACCTTACGCCTTTGCCTTTGTCGCCGCACAGCTGTTGGCCCTGCCGGGCCTGGGTCTGGCGCTTTACCTTTACACCGTTGGCAATATGGCGGGCAGTGGTGGCTGGCTGCTGGGCGTGTTCGAACTGCTGTTTTCAGGCGTGGTGGTCCTGCCCGCGATGCTGCTGTGCGCGGTGCTCTTGCTGATTGCAGGCTTGTTCTCCCGGGTGCGGCCATGGGCTTGCCTCGTGCTGTTGCTGGTCAATGCGGCCGTGCTGGCTGTTGGCTGGGCGATCAGTCCAGCCACCGAAGCCGCCGGGCTGCTGGTCTGGGTCGCCACAGCGCTTTCGGCCGCGGCTGCTGCTGCGCTGGCGTGGCAGGCGTTCTCGCCGGCGACGAGGCCTGAGCGGAACATGCTGTGGGGACAACTCCTGCTGGCTGTCGGGCTTGGGATTGGATTGGGGCTGGCAGGCGGTGGCAGTGTCCCTGCTCCGTCACCTGCCGAGCCGGATCCCATGGCAGCGATACCGCCGGAGCGCGTATTCAAGGGATTGCTGGGCGGCAAGCCGGTGCACCTCGCGGTGCATGACTGCAAGGTTTACCGCGCGATACCCAAGGCGTCCAAGGAGCCCGGCGAGAACGGCTGGCAGATGGTGCTCGAACCCGATCTCTATCCCTTCTTCACGTATTGCGAGCGGCAGTCGCTGCAGGCAGACAACGGTGTTGTCACCGTCACCCTCGGGCGCATCGCCTTCGGTGCAGGGGGCTGCTGCGCCACGGGGGGCACTTACCGTTCCAGGGATGGCGAGCTATGGAAGAAGCTGTGAAGTCCGCCGAATAGGGCGCCGAATAAGCTGCGTTCGAATCGGCAGGGCATGACGTTGCTATAAAAACAATAGCTGCTTGCGCTCGTCCTGCTTGGGTCAAAGCCATTTTTCGCTTTGAAAATAGCTGTTTTTAGTTGTCCGGGGACGGTAAAAATCCGGAAAAATCCCCGCCAGGACGCGGTTTCAGGGCCTTTTTGTGTGCCAAATGTGCCGGTAGCCCAATAACAACGGGCGCGAGCAGCTATCAAAAATATAGCAATTCATCGATGCCCCCAGCCAACCCAACCGTTATCTAACCCGGCAGAGGCGCCCAGTGGTTGTCCAGCCGCACATTTTTGAGCGCCGGCAAAGCCGTGCGGCCCGCGACGTCGCGCGTCAGCGCGGCGAGCCGTCCGCCGGCCCACAACATGGCGTCAGCCTGTCCCGCGGCCGGAGCCGAGGTGACGGCGCAGGCTTCTTCCAGCGGAAAAAAGCCTGTCCAGCGCCCATCGGCCTGCCATACGGCCACGCCATTGGCGCGCGGGCAGCCCACGGCAAAACCACCCGCCGCCCAGGCGATGTCGCCGCCGTAACCGGCCAGCACACGTCCGTCGGCAGCGGCGCAGGTTTGCAATTTCTGGCCGTCAAAAAGCGCCAGCACGGGCGCGCGGGCCTTGGCCGCAGAGTCGTCATGCTCGGCCTGCAGCGCGATGCCCAGGACACGCGCACCGCCCGCCACCGGTGCGCTGCCCCAGGCCATGTGCCGCAGGCTCAGGCGCCTGTCGGCCAGGCGCCACTGGCCCAGCCGCGCGCCGCTGCGTGTGTCCAGCCGCACCAGCGAAGCGTCCATGCGGTCCATGTGAATTTTCAGGCGGCCGGTTTCAGGCAGCGCGGGAATGCCGCCGTTCGCCACGACCAAACTGCCGTCGTCGTCCAGCAAAAGTTCGTGCGGGTCCATGCCGTGGGTCGGCCATTCGGCCAATTTCTCCAGCGAGGCGGCATCGCGCAGGCCGATCACGCCTTCGCCGGTTTCGAGATGCGTTTCGGTGCTGTAGAGCGTTTTGCCGTCGGGGCTGGCGATCACGTGGCCGTTGAAGGCGCGGTCAGGGTCGGCCCAACCCCAGGCGATGGCCTGGCCGGCGTTGTCGCCTTCGGGCTTCCAGCGCAGCAGCCAGTCGCCCGGCCGGCGGGCCACCGCCAGCAGCGTGCCGCTGCGCTCGACCCACACGCCGTGGGCACGCGTAGGCACGTCGAGTGCGGCGCTGACCTGGAGCGCGGCGCCGCGATAGGCCAGCACACCGACCTGGTAGCCGTGCGCTGCCTCCCAGGCGGCGGCCAGCTGTTGCGGCCGGCTAGTAGCGGTGGCCGCTGCCAGCGCGGGATTGAGCCAGGCGCTGGTGCCAGCCGCTGCCAGTGCCAGCCATTGCCGGCGCCGCAGTGTTGTCAGGGCCTCAGCCTTTTTCATGCAAATTCCTAATCGCCGTCGGCATCTGAAAAGCCGATGCTCACTTCCAGCGCGGGCGCGATGTCGGCTTCGGCGAGTTTTTTCAGGTCGGCCAGCGAGCGCCCGGCGCTGCCCATGCCGGCCTTGTTGGCGGGCGATGCGCTTTGCATGGCTTTGTCGGCTTTGTTCACCGCTTGCGCGAGCTGGTTGGCCGGCTCGTTGCGGCCCAGTCCGCGCAAATAGGTTTCCAGCGGCGCCAGGCCGGCGCCGGGCAAAGGGGCTTCACGCGCCTGCGATGCGCCCAGTGTGCGCAGCGCCTGCCATTGCGCGGCCCAGCGCGCGGCCGTCTGGCCGCTGGCGCTGCGCGCGTAGGCGGCATTGCGGTTGCCTTGCGCGCCGGCCATGCGGGGTTTTTCCATCTCGGCCCAGCGCAGGCGTTCGAGTGCACCGGTCCACTGGTTGACCAGCTCGCTCATCGCCGGCCCATTGCTTTCTTCCGACTCGCCGGGTTGGCGCGCTGCCAGCTCGCTGAAAGCCTTCGCCAGCGTGTCGGCTTCGCGCTGGATGTCGGCGGCCACCTGCACCGCGTAGCGGCAGGCCGGCGTGGCGGGTGCAAACGACGAAACAGGCTGGTTCCACAGCAGCCACTCCAGGGCCGGCAAGCCTTTGGCCGGCGAGCCTATGCTTTCCATGGCCGTGGCATCTTGCGGCGCTGACTGAATCGCCCGCTTGATGAGCTCGGGCCGCGTCGGCGAAAAGTCGATCTGCCGCGCCGAGCGCCGCTGCACCAGCGGGCCGATTTGCACGCCGCTCAGGCGGTCCCAGGCGAGCGCAGTGGTTTTCCAGCGCTCTTTGGCTTGCTCCAGCTTTGCGGGTGCGGTGGTGGCGGTTGCGTCGCACACGGCTTGCATTGCCGCAGGCAAGCCGCCGGCCTGCTCGGCAAACGCGGTGGCTTGCGGCGCATACCAGAAGCGATGGATGCCGCGCATGAAATCACCCGCCGTGTAAAACGGCACGGCAACGTTGGGCGCGACCACTTGCGCCTGCGCCGTGCCGTCGGCCAGCAGCAGCGCGGCGGCGATGGCCGGCACGGCCTTGCGCCAGGCCGGCTGCAACAAAGAGGTGAGGGAATTCATCGGGCTGCTCCCTTGTGTGGGTTGTCGCTTGCGATGCCTGGGTCAGGCACTCGATACCTTCATGACGTTCATGGCACTCACAGCGATTCGAGGAATTTCACCAGCGCGGCGCGTTCCTGCGCATTCATCCGCAGGACTTTGTCCTTGCTGGCCTTGGCTTCGCCGTCGTGCCACAGCACGGCTTCCAGCGCGCCGCGCGCGCGGCCGTCGTGCAGCAGGCGGTTGTGGCCGTTCACGTCGGGCACCAGGCCGATGCCCCACAGCGGCGGCGTGCGCCATTGGCGGCCATCGGCCAGGAAGTCGGGCCGGCCATCGGCCAGGCCTTCGCCCATGTCGTGCAGCAGCAGGTCGGTGTAGGGCCAGATGGTCTGGCCCTGCACGGCCTTGCTGCCCAGCCGCGGAAACGGGCTTTCACCGGTGACGTAGCTCGGGCGGTGGCAGGCGGCGCACTGTGCTTCGGCAAACAGTTTCTGGCCGCGCACCACCTGGGCATCGCGCGGATTGCGGCGCGCCGCCGGTGCCAGTGTGGTTTCATAAAACACCACGTCGTTGAATGTTTTTTCGTCAATCTCGCTGGCCTTGCCCTGTGCGCCGCGCGGCGCCGCCAGGCAGTCTTTCTGGGCGGCCGTGCAGGTCTCTTTCGGAAAGACCGGCGAGGTGATGCCCATGTCGCCGAGGAAGGCGCCCGCGGTCTGGTGCGCCAGGGTGGCGACGTTGGCCTTCCAGCCGAAGCGGCCTGTGCGCATCTGCTGCGTCGGCGCGTCCCACACCTGGTTGACGACGCCGCGCACCGGGCTGTCAGATGCGGCCTGCTCGCGCGCATTGCGCAGGATTTCCGCTTCGGGAATCGCTTCGAGCAAACCCACGCCGGCCATCTGCGGCGCGATGCGCGGGCTCACCATCACATCTTTGACCATGGGGCCGTAGTGGAGTTTGCTGAAACCGTAGCGGGGCTTTTGCAGCTGGTAGGGGGTGCCGTCGGCGAACTTGCCGCGCACCACGTCGTAGCGCAGGGATATCTGTCCCTCTGGCATCACGCCCTGTACCGCGAAATTGGAAAACTGGTCGCCGTACACCGGGTCGGGCATGGGGCCGCCGTGCGCGTCCTTGCCCGGCACCGACAGGCGCAGCAGCAGGCCGACCGGCTGGTCGGCCAGGCCGCGGTTGAAGTCGGGCGGTGCGCCGCGCCCGTCCTGCACATGGCAGCCGCCACAGGAGCGGGCGATGAAGTGCGGGCCCAGGCCGTCACGCGCGGTGGTGGAGGACGGCGCCTGCACCCAGTTGCGCTTGAAGAAGGAATTGCCGATGACAAACCGCGTGCGTTCCTCATCGCCCAGGTTGGCCAGCGGAAATGAAAACGCGTTGTGGCCGGTGGCAAACACCGTGGTGTCGCCGCCGGTTTTCTCGTCGTCGGGCGCCGTACCGGCTTGCGCACCCGGCCCTGCCGACGCCCAGAAGGCCAGCCCTGCCAGTCCCGCCGCGGCCACGCAGGCAAGCACTGCACGCGCAGGGCGCGTGACCATCCGGAACGACGCGGTGTCGGCCATTAAGGTTTGACCAGGGTCAGCTTGGTGATGCCGGCGGCGTTGGCGGCTTCCACCAGGTCCTTGCTTTGCTGCACCAGGCTGTCGACGGTTTTTTGCACACGCAACCGGCCGGGTGCGTCTTTGGCGCCGACGATTTCGCGGTCAAACGGCGCCTGGATGCCTTCGGCGGCGGCGACGGATGCGGCGATCTGCTTGCTGGTGCGGTCTGCCAGTGCCGGGTTTTTCACCGCCACCAGGTCACGCAGTGAGGGGCCGGCCAGCGTCGTGCCGTCGGCGCGCTTGTACTGGCCCAGCCAGGCGTTCTGGATGCCTTTGGCGTTGTTCACCACGTCGCGGTGCGTGTTGTCGGAAAAGCACGAGTGCTCATCTTCCTGGTCCTGGCTGGCCAGGGCGACTTCGAGGCGCTCACCGGCGAGTTCACCGCGCGAGAGCGAGCCCAGGCCGACAAAAATCTTGCGCACCGACTCCATGCCGCCGCGCTCGAACTTCGCGCGGTAAGAGGCCGGCGTGGGAGCCCAGGCTTTGGTGAGGGTGCCGAGGTCGTCGACCAGCAGTTCGGTCACTACCTTGAGGTATTGGCGGCGGCGGTCGGCGTTGGGTTTCTTGCCGTCCACAAAATCTTCAAACGAACGGTTGCCCGGGCCGGTGGTGCTCAGGTCCTGGCCCCACAGCAAAAATTCAATCGCGTGCCAGCCGGTGGCGATGTTTTCTTCGCCATTGCGCTCGTTCAGGCTGGCCAGCCGTTTTTTGTTGATCACGGCCTTGCGGTTGTTGATGATGCCGGCGTTGGGTGCGTCCTTCACGTAGTCGACATAGGACTCGTCCATGGGCCAGGCATTGATGCGGCCTTCAGGGCCGTTTTTGTCATCGATCGGGCCGCCGTAAAAACGGAAGGCCTCGGTCTGGCCGTAATACTCGCGCGCGTCCAGCCAGGCCTTGCGCGCGGCCTTGAGGCCGTCGTCCGAAGGCGCGTCGGTAAAAGCCTGTACCGCTTTTTGCAGGATCAGCGTGCTGGCCAGCGTGTCGTCATAGTTTGATTGCACCAGGTGGGCGTAATGCTTTGCCACGGCGGCCGCCGTGGTGGCTGGTGCCGCCACTGTGCCAGGCGCGGTACCGGCCGCCGTTGCTGCGGGCTGGGCCATGGCGGGCACTGCAAGCAGGGCCACCAGGGCGGCAAGGATGGCGGGTTTCATTGCTGGTTTCATGACGACTCCTGTGTCTTTGTTAATCGGTCAAAGCGCGATTATACAAATGAGAATCGTTATCGTTATCAATAAGGTGACATTCTGTGAGGCTGTGCGGGATGCACACCGGCCGTTTTCTCAGGGCCTGCTTTGCTTGCCCGGTTTGCGCGCTTCATAGCGTTTCATCAGCGGCGTGACAGAAATGCCGTGGGCAATCACCGATGCGACGACCACCGCGAGCGTGATGGAAAGCAGCCGCTGCGCGAGCGCGGGCGGGAGGTGGTGGTTGATGGCGTAGAGCAGGTAATACAGCGAGCCGATGCCGCGAATGCCGAACCAGGCCATCAGGCGGCGCTGTGAACCCCTGACCGGGGTACCCAGCAGCCCGATAAAAACCGCCGCCGGCCGGATCACCAGGAACAGTGCCGGGATAAACCACAGCACTTCAGTGCGAAAGCGTGTGGTGGCGACCAGCACGCCCACGGCCAGCACGATGGCGACTTCCACGAAGCTTTCCAGCTGGCTGTTAAAGCGCTCTACTGCGCGCATCATGTGGGCGGGCGCTTCCGCGCCCGAGGCTTCCTGGTCATCGGGGCTCAGCGTTTCGTCGGGTGCGGCCGCAGCCTGGGGTACGGGCCGCGCATCGGGCTCGTCGATGCGGCGCAGCGCCAGGCCCGCCGCAAACACCGCCAGGAAGCCGTAAGTCTGAAAGAGCAGCGCCAGGCCGTACGTCAACCCGATGAGTCCCAGCGCGATGAATTCGTCCGAGCCCAGTGCTTCGCGGTGGCGCATGCGCAGGTAGAGGATGGCGCGGCCCACCAGCGTGCCCAGCAGCCAGCCCAGGGCGAGACCGCCGGCCACGGCCCACAGCACGTCGACGGCCCACCAGCGCCAGCCGCCTTCGCCGAGTTCGTGCAGGCCCAGCAGGCCCAGCCCGAGCATCACAAATGGAAATGCGGTGCCGTCGTTCAGCCCGCCTTCACCGGTGAGGCCGAAACGCAGGCGGTCGCGGTCGCCCGGGTTGGCCACCTGCACATCGGAGGCCAGCACCGGGTCGGTCGGCGCGAGGATGGCGCCCAGCAGCACCGCGGCGCCTACGGGCAGATCCAGCACATAAACGCCCAGTGCGGTGATGGCGGCCACGGTGACCACCATCGACACGGTTGCGAGTTGCACCGGAATCCGCCAGCGGCCATCCCGTACGCGGAACTCGAGCTTCATGCCCGCGGTGAACAGCGAGATCAGTACCGCCACCTCCGTGAGGCGCTCCAGCAGCACCGTGTTCTTGAGGGCGTCGAGTTTGAGCAGCCCCAGCCCAACGGGACTGACCGCCACACCAACACCGAGGTACAGCATGGCGGCACTCAGAGGCAACCGTGCAATGAAAGAGCCGCCCAGGGTCATGGCAATCAGTAGCGCACCGGCCACGATGCAGGCCAGCGTGAAGGTGGTGGGCTCGGTCATGGCGCAGCCGGTGCGCGCAGTGACAGGCACGCGCAAGAACCGGTGGAGATGGCGACGAGGGGCATCCGCACAGCTTAAAGCAAGGCGGCGCGCAGGTGGCTGTTCGCGGCCGCGGCCCGCATGCGGCTGCGGGAGTGCCGGGTGCACTTCAGGATTTAAGCGAAAAAGCTCTCAGAGCCAATACAATCGGGCGCTAGTAGCTATAAAAAATATAGCAGGTGAGCCTGCGGCTGCCGCCGCAACCCGGCGGAATTACCAGTCCACCAGGCTCAGGCCGATGCTCAGAACATTGCGCTTTCGGTTGTAGTCCACGAGGCTGTCACCGTAGCCGCTGAAAAGCTGCACGTGATAACGCAGGCCGGTGTAGTTGGGCGACGAGGCCGGCGCCATCATCCAGTCAAACCGGGCCGAGCCGCGGGCTTCCTTGCGCAGCGAGTGGCGCAGCGTGACGCCCACCGTGTTGGCCTTGTTGATCTGCCAGCTGCCCGTGACTTCCGCGCGGCCCACATAGTTTTCGATGCCGGGGTTGTCGTCATTGCCCGAGGACTCCCTGAGCCGGTCCCAGATACGCCCCTGAAGGATCAGGCCCGAGTCCTGGCCCAATGTTTTCTCGGCGGCGCCCATCAGGTAGACGCGGTTCCAGCTGCGCGACAGCGGCAGCGACTGGCCGTTGGACTGGTGCACCAGCCCCAGGCCCGAGAGCCGGTAGTTCCAGCCACCGGCCAAAGGGATCTGGTGCGGGTAGATGTAGATCACCTCGGGCTCGTGGTCGGTGGTGCGAAACGGCCGCGAGATGCTGCCGTTGAACAGTTGCCAATAGCTTTGCTGCGTGTAGCCGAACCATACCGAGTCATGGTCGTCGTCGTCGTTGTCGCCGCTTTTCAGCAGGCCTTTGGCGACCTTGGTGCGCACCGACAGCTGGATTTTGTTTTCAGTGCGCATATAGGGCACAGAGGTCAGCGCGGTATGCCCGGCGGAGGGTGATGAGGGTTGCGTGTTCACGCTGTCGGCGGTGGAAACGGCCAGCGTGATCGGCCGGTAGCCGCGCAGCGAGAACGTGTCGCAGTCGGTGCCGCGCTGCAGTTCCCAGAAGCGGGACAGTTCCGAGTACCTGGTGTTTTTGCAGCCGATCGGCTTGCCGTCCGGCGCTTCGGTGTTCAGTGATGGCAACAGCAGCACCGGAGTAGCCGGCTGGCCGGTCTGGGCATTGGCCGGCGCTGTGGTCAGGCTGGGTGCGGGCGTGTTGGCGGGCGTTTGCGCATCGGCCCATTGCTGGAAGCAGGTGAGCTGCGCCGCAGGGTCGCCCTTCATGGCCTGGCAGGTTTGCCAGCCTGTGCTGGATGGGCGGTTTGCCGGCGTGGCCTGTGCATGTGCCGCAGCCGTGGTGCCAAGACCCAGGAGGGCCAGAAGCACCGTGCAAAGCGATGCAGCAGCAGGATTGAGAGATTTCAGTGGCATGGCTCGGTCTTGAAAATTGCGCTGTTCAGGGCAGCCGGGTCAGCGTAAAAGGCACATCGGGTGCATTGTCGGGGGCGCTGCTGCTGGTGTCTTTCCAGGTGCCCTTGAAGGCCTTGCCGCAAGACCCTTCAACCATTTCACCGTTCCAGGTGCCGGTGATGCTGACATTGTCGGAGGATTCGTCGAGCAGCAACATGCCACCCTCCAGGTCACCGGCCAATGCGGCCTTGGCCGCATGTCCTGCAATGGCTTTGGAGCCAACGGCCGGACCCAGGTCGCGGCTCACGATGCCGGCCAGGCTTTCGGCGAATTCGGCATGCCGTTCCAGCAGCATGGTGGCGCGGGCCGGCAAGCCGGCAGGTGGGCGGTCAAAACGCACGGCCCACAGGCCATGGAGTTGTGCGGCTTTCATCTCCGTGGCGGCCGGGCACGCGGCGTCGGGTTTCGTTTGGGCCGTAGCACTAGCGGATATTGCGCAAGCGGCGATTAAAAAAAGAGCGCGTCGAAGAAAAAGCAAAGTCATGAACAAGTGAGTGCACGGCCTGGCCGTGCGGTACGGGCTGTAGCAAGGCAGCAAGGCGGACGGAGCGGCCAAGGCTGCAGTGCAGGGGGTGAAACGGAAAACTCGGGCACGCGAGTGCGGGGTTGATGCAACGCGCAGGCCGTGGAGCTTGCGCACTATCTCATGAATAGATCTCAATCAGGTAAAGCACCGGTAAAAACCCGCGGCCTGAAACGGTTTGTAACCACAGCACTGAAAACGCCTTCATGCGGCCCGGCACCTGATCTCGCGCCGAATTAACCACGGAACAGGGCTGCGCTAGCGCGTCTCTGCCGCCGCTGCTGCCGCCGCAATCCCGTCCGCTGACTTCTTCGCAAACTCCGCACGCAGGGCCTTGAGCTTTTCTCGCGGGTCTTCTTTCACCGTGGCCTTGTCCAGCGCCATCTCGGCGATGAAGCGGCTGGGCGCGCCGGGAATCATGTCGCGGCCCTTCTTGCGTTTGCGCAGCCAGTTCACAGCCAGCGTGCGTTGTGCGCGGGTGATGCCTACATACATCAGGCGGCGCTCTTCCTGCAGGCGCAATGCGATGCTGTCGGTGTTGACGCCGTCATCGTCTTCCAGCTTGAAGGGCAGCAGGCCTTCGTTCACGCCGGCCAGTACCACGTGTGGCCATTCCAGGCCTTTGGCGGCGTGCAGGGTTGAAAGGGTGACCACGTTCTGGTCGCCTTCGCGTTCGCTGATGGTGGAAAGCAGCGCAATGGTCTGCACCACTTCGAGCATGGTTTTGGTCTCGGCGGCCACCACGGCGCCTGAGGCGTCGTCGATCTGCCCACCGCAGCGCTGGGCCACCCAGTCGCAGAAATCCATCACATTGGTCCAGCGCGCGACCGCGAGTTTTTCGCTGTCTTCACCGTCGTAGAGGTGCTTCTCGTAGTCGATTTCCTTGAGCCAGTCGTTCAGGAAAACGCGCGCGTCCTCCGCGCCCACAGTGCGCTTGGCGCGGTATTCGAGGTCGTTGAGGTAGCGGCCAAACTCATGCAGCGAACCGACCGCCTTGGCCGGCAGCACCGAGCCCAGCGAGTTGCTGAAGAGCGCCTCGAAAAGGCTTTGCTTCGACTGGCTCGCGAAGGTGCCGAGTGCGCCCAGCGTGGTGTGGCCGATGCCGCGCTTGGGTGTGGTCACCGCGCGCATGAACGCCGGGTCGTCGTTGTTGTTGACCAGCAGCCGCATCCAGCAGCACAGGTCCTTGATTTCAGCACGGTCGAAAAAACTCTGGCCGCCCGAAACTTTGTACGGAATGTTGGCTTTGCGAAAGGCCTTCTCAAAAGGCTTGGCCAGATGGTTGGCGCGGTACAGCACGCAAAAATCTTTCCACTCCTTGTACTGCCCGCCTTCTGCCTGCAAGCTGCCTTCGGCGCGCAGGCTCTGGATGCGGGCCACCACGCGTTCGGCTTCGTGCTCTTCGCTGTCGCAATCGATCACGCGCACCGGCTCGCCTTCGCCGAGCTCGCTGAACAGCGTCTTGGGAAACAGCTTGGGGTTGGGGCCGATCACGTTGTTGGCCGCGCGCAGGATGGCGCTGGTGGAGCGGTAGTTCTGCTCGAGCTTCACGACCTTGAGGTTGGGGTAGTCCTGCGGCAGCTTTTTCAGGTTGTCCAGCGTGGCGCCACGCCAGCCGTAAATCGACTGGTCGTCGTCGCCCACGGCGGTGAAGCGCCCACGCGGGCCCACCAGCAGTTTGAGCATTTCGTACTGCGTGGCGTTGGTGTCCTGGTATTCGTCGACCAGCACATGGCCCAGCGACTGCTGCCATTTTTCGCGCACGCTGTCGTGCTCGCGCAGCAGCTTGAGCGGCAGGCCGACCAGGTCGTCGAAGTCGACGCTCTGGTAGGCGGTCAGGCGCTCTTCGTAGTGCGCCATGACGCGGGCAATGGCACGCTCTTCGTCGCCATTGGCCTGCGCCAGGGCTTCGGCTGCGTTGAGGCCCATGTTCTTCCACAGGCTGATGGTCCATTGCCATTGCCGCGCCGTGGCCGCATCGGTGCTGCCGCCAGCGTCCTTGATGATGCTGGTCACGTCATCGCTGTCGAGAATCGAGAACTGGGGTTTGAGGCCCAGCGCCGCGCCGTCCTGGCGCAGCATGCGCACGCCCAGTGCGTGGAAGGTGCAGACCAGCACGCCCTTGGCGCTTTTGCCGATCAGCGCCTTGGCCCGCTCGCGCATTTCAGCGGCGGCCTTGTTGGTGAAGGTGATCGCGGCAATCTGTTCGGGCCTGAGCCCTGACTGGATCAGCCGGCCTATCTTGTGCGTGATCACCCGCGTCTTGCCTGAACCGGCGCCCGCCAGTACCAGGCAGGGACCATGCAGGTAGTTCACGGCTTCTTGTTGGGCGAGGTTCAGGCCGTGGGTCATGAAAAAGAATCGGTTCCAGGGGAAAAATGCGCGGGACCGGCCTTGTCAGGTACTGCCGGTGAACGGCAAATCATAGCGGCTGCCCTTTTTGGCGCCTGCAGCGCAGGCCGGGACCGCGCAGCAGGTTTCATGCCGGTCGGTCTGGCCGGGTGAAAAACCGCAGCCGAACAACCGGCTTCAACTGGGGATTCAGGCAATAAAAGCCTGCAGGGTAATGCTTGCCAGCGCAAGCAGCTATCAAATTAGTAGCGATCGATCTGGCTCGGCTTCATGCGTTCCGGCTCGCCGGGGCGAACCCACCCTGCGTCAACGACAGTGCCTGGGCTGCCTGCTGCAGCAGCAGGCGCACGGTTTTCTGGTCGGGGCCGACGTGGCGGTCTATGCGCCGCACGTATGGGCAGGTCAACGCGGCCAGGGCGCTGTGGTCGGGCCCGAAGATGGGGCAGGAAATATCGGCCACGCCGAAAGACTGCAGACTGTCGCGCTCGAAATAGCCTTGCTCCCGGATGACACCGAGGGCGGCAACCAATGCATCGGACCCTATCGGCACTTCGCCTTCGAGTGCGGTGTGTTGGGCCAGCATTTGCTGAGCCTGGCTGGCATCCGCGAAAGCCAGCAATACCCGGCCCGAAGCGGTATCGACCAGCCCGACATGCACGCCCACGCGGATCGTCATGCTCCAGGTGCCGGGGCCGTTGACCTGCGCGGTGATCAGCACGTTGCCCTGGTCATAGACGCCCATGTGGCAGGCCTGCTCAGCCTTGTGCGCAAAGGCCTCCATGATGGGAATGGCCTGGGTCACCAGCCGGTTGAGCGGTGGATGCATGTGCGCCAGCGTGAAGAGTTTCAGGCTCAGCGAATAGCGGTCGCCCGAGAGCGAACGCATGACATATTGCCGTGCCACCAACCGCTCCAGCATGCGGTAGATCTCGCTCGCGTTGCGGTCCATTTCCTTGACGATCTCCGCGCGCGTCAGGCCCTGCGGCTGGCGAGCCAGCAACTCAAGGATGTCCAGGCCCTTGTCAAGCGCCGGTGCTCTGTAGCGGTCGTCGGCAAGAGGCGGGGATGCGGTGGCGCCAGCGTCGTTCGGGTTGTGGTCATTCGTCGGGAGAACGGAATATTTTTGTGTCATGGCGGCAGGGTGGGTGAGGTCAGAAGCATTGCAATTTTGATATGTAACGCAGCGCTCCTGATATGGCACGCGGCGCTCGCGAAGACTTTCGCCTTCATTGTTTTAGATTTATTTACTTTTGCACTTAATGTTCATCAATAAATTAAATCCTGACCTAGGGAAAGTCCGGAGCTTGGAAAGATGAGCAAATTTCTATGATTCACACCGCTTCGATCCATAAGTGAATAGATTGTTCATCAATGAACCATTTGTAACAATAAGTTTCCTGATTTTGGTGCCTTCGCCTCATTGAACGGTTCCGTCAACGCAAAAAGGTTTTTGTCATGCACCCAGGAAGTTTGGAAGGAAAAACAGTATCGATCTGCGCGGCCGCCCAAGGCGTCGGCCTGGCCCGTACACCGGTTTGCCGGGCCCCGGGTGATTCCGGGCGTTGCTGCAGCGCCTGGTTGGGGCGCACTCCGGGCCAGTCGGCGGGCCGTCTGGCCACGGTCAACGACATCGCGCCGATCTGAGCAAGCACCGCGCCAGCCCGGAACCGCCCATGACACCTCTTGTGAGCATCAGCAACCTGTGCAAATCCTTTCCGGGAGTGCGCGCATTGCACAACGCCCGGCTTGAGATTGCTGCAGGCGAGGTGCACGCGCTGATGGGTGAGAACGGCGCCGGGAAATCGACCCTGATGAAGATACTGGCCGGGGTCTACCAGAAGGATGCGGGCGAGATCAGCATCGACGGTCAGGCGGTCGAGATTGCCAGCCCGCGCGCTGCCCAAGCATTGGGTATCGGCATCATCCACCAGGAACTCAACCTGATGAGCCATCTGAGCGTGGCGCAGAACATCTTCATCGGACGCGAGCCGATCGGGCGGCTTGGGCTGTTCATCGATACCGAGAAGATGGCCCGCGACACGAAAGCGATTTTCGACCGCCTGAACCTGAACCTGGAACCGCACACGCTGGTCTGCGACCTGACAGTGGCGCGCCAGCAGATGGTCGAGATTGCCAAGGCGCTGTCGTTCGACTCGCGCGTGCTGATCATGGATGAGCCCACTGCCGCGCTGAACAATGCCGAAATCGACGACTTGTTCCGCATCATCGGCCAGCTCAAGCGCCATGGCGTTGGCATCGTGTACATCTCGCACAAGATGGACGAGCTCAAGCGCATCTCGGACCGCGTGACGGTGATGCGCGACGGCCAGTACATCGGCACCGTGCCGACTGCCACCACCAGCATGGACACCATCATCGGCATGATGGTCGGGCGCGCGCTGCTTGAAGACGAGAGGCCGCCGGCAACCGGTCAGGGCCGGGAGACCGTGCTGGAGGTGCGCGGGCTCAATCGCGGCCGTACGATCAAGGATGTCAGTTTCACCGTGCGCAAGGGCGAAATCCTCGGGTTTGCCGGCCTGATGGGCGCGGGCCGGACCGAAGTGGCGCGTGCCGTGTTCGGCGCCGACAAAAGGGATTCAGGGGAGATCTGGGTCAGGGGCCGCCAGATCGGGGTGCATAGCCCGGCCGACGCGGTTGAGCACGGCATCGGCTACCTGTCGGAAGACCGCAAGCACTTCGGTCTGGCCACCGGCATGGATGTGCAGACCAACATTGTGCTGTCGAGCCTGCGGCGGTTCTTGAGCTTCGGGTTTCTTCTCAAACCCGCTGCCATACAGGACACGGCTGCGAAGCTGATCGCGCAACTGGGCATCAAGACCCCAAGCGCGCTGCAGAAAGTGGCGCTGCTGTCGGGGGGTAACCAGCAAAAAATCGTCGTCGCCAAATGGCTGGTGCGCGACTGCGAGATCCTGTTTTTTGACGAGCCTACGCGCGGCATTGACGTGGGCGCCAAGAGCGAAATCTACAAGCTGCTCAATGCGCTGGCGGCTCAGGGCCGTGCCATCGTGATGATCTCCTCCGAACTGCCCGAGGTGCTGCGGCTGAGCCACCGCATCGTGGTGATGTGTGAGGGCCGCATCACGGGCGAGCTGGCGGCACGGGATGCGACCCAGGAAAAAATCATGCAGCTCGCCACCCAGCGCGAAGCCCCGGCTGCCGTTTCCGGCATGGTTGCCGCTGTTGCATTCTAAAAAAACACCGGAACCATCACCCATGACCGTCTCCAAGTTGCTGCAAGGTTTCAAAACTGCAGCTTTTAGCAGCAACACCCGTCAAAAGCTGTTGGCATTTGCCAGCTTGCTGGGGTTGCTGATTTTCTTCAGCATGGCCTCGTCCAGCTTCATGCAGACCGACAACATGGTGGGCATTTTGCAGGCCACTGCGGTTAACGGTGTGCTGGCCATCGCCTGCACCTTTGTCATCATCACCTCGGGCATCGACCTGTCGGTGGGCACCCTGATGACCTTTTGCGCAGTCATGGCCGGGGTGGTGCTGACCTATTGGGGCCTGCCCTTCTACCTGGGCGTGCTGGCTGCCATTTTCTTCGGTGCGTTCTCTGGCTTCACCTCGGGCGTGCTGATTGCCAAGCTGAAGATTCCGCCGTTCATTGCCACGCTGGGCATGATGCTCATGCTCAAAGGCCTGTCGCTGGTCATCACCCAATCCAAGCCAATCTATTTCAACGACACGCCGGAGTTTTCGGTCATTTCCCAGGAGTCGTTGATCGGTTATTTCCTGCCCGATCTGCCCATCCCCAATGCGGTGCTGATCCTGTTTGTGGTGGCGGTGGTATCAAGTCTGATCCTGAACAAGACGGTGCTGGGGACCTACACCTTCGCGCTGGGCAGCAACGAAGAGGCGGTACGCCTGTCGGGCGTGAATGTGGACCGCTGGAAGATCATTGTCTACACGCTCAGCGGCGCGATTTGCGGCGTGGCCGGGCTGCTCATCGCCTCGCGCCTGAATTCCGCGCAGCCGGCGCTGGGCCAGGGCTACGAGCTGGATGCGATTGCCGCCGTCGTGATCGGAGGCACTTCGCTCAGCGGCGGGGCCGGCACGATTCTGGGCACCATCATCGGCGCGTTCATCATGAGTGTGCTGACCAACGGGCTGCGCATCATGTCGGTGGCCCAGGAGTGGCAGACGGTGGTGACCGGCCTGATCATCATCGTGGCGGTGTATGCCGATATTTTGCGAAAGCGCAGGTAAATGCAAGCAAGTGCAGTTCTTGCCAAAGAGAAGCCCAAATCCTATCCATGCAACGTCTGATTTTTGATATCCCATAACAAACCCCATACCGATCGGAGATAAACATGATTTTGAAACGCACACTTTTGAGCCTCGCACTGGGCCTCGGCCTGGCGTCTGCCTTGAGCACGGCGATGGCCGCCGATGAGATCTACATCCCGATGATCTCCAAGGGCTTTCAGCACCAGTTCTGGCAAGCCGTCAAGGCCGGCGCCGAGCAGGCCGGCAAGGACTACAAGGTCAAGGTGACCTTCGAAGGCCCCGAGAGCGAGAGCATGGTGGACAAGCAGATCGACATGTTCGCGGCGGCGCTGGCCAAAAAGCCATCGGCCATCGGCTTTGCCGCGCTGGACAGCAAGGCGTCGATCCCGCTGCTGAAAAAGGCCCAGGCTGCCAAGGTTCCAGTCATCGCCTTTGACTCGGGTGTGGACAGCGATATTCCGGTAACCACGACCACCACCAACAATGTGGCCGCCGCGGCCCTCGCCGCCGACAAGATGGCCGAGCTGATCGGTAAAAGCGGCGATGTCGCCCTGGTGGTGCACGACCAGACCAGCCGCACCGGCATCGATCGCACCGACGGATTTGTCAACCGTATCAAGTCAACCTATCCCAACATCAAGATCGTCAGCGTGCAGTACGGCGGCGGCGACCAGCTCAAATCGACCGAGATCACCAAGTCCATCCTGCAGGCCAACCCCAACCTGAAGGGAATTTTCGGCGCGAACGAAGGCTCGGCCATCGGCGCACTGAACGGCGCCAGGGAAATGAAGCGCAAGGTGGTGATCATCGGCTACGACTCCGGCAAGCAGCAAAAGGCCGCCATCATGGATGGCTCGATGGCCGGCGCCATCACCCAGAACCCGGTCGGCATTGGCTACAAGACGGTGGAGGCGGCGGTCAAGTCCCTCAAGGGCGAAAAGCTGCCCAAGGTCATCGACACCGGCTTTTACTACTACGACAAGACCACCATCAACGATCCCAAGATCGCTGCGGTTCTGTATGACTGATGGGTGCGGCGGCCTCAGGGCTGCCACGCGCTGAAGCGCTTCTTCACCCGTCAAACAGCAATCCCCAGGCAATCCTTCATGAGCACTATCCAATCCATGCGCGTCATCGATGTGCGCTTTCCCACGTCGCGGCATCTCGACGGCTCGGACGCGATGAATCCGGACCCGGACTATTCGGCCGCCTATGTGGTGCTGGAAACCGGCGAGCCGGGGCTTGAAGGCCATGGCCTGACCTTCACCATCGGCCGCGGCAATGAAATCTGCTGTGCCGCCATCGAAGCCATGCGCCATCTGGTGGTCGGTCTCGACATGGACTGGGTGACCGAAGATATGGGCCGCTTCTGGCGTTACATCACCTCGGACAGCCAGCTGCGATGGATCGGCCCCGACAAGGGCGCGATCCACCTGGCGACTGCCGCCGTGGTCAATGCCGTGTGGGACCTGTGGGCCAAGCAGGAGGGCCTGCCGGTGTGGAAGCTGGTGGCCCGCATGAGCCCGGAAGAGATCGTCAGGCTGATCGACTTCCGCTACATCACCGACTGCATCACGCCGGCCGAAGCGCTGGCGCTGTTGACGCGCCAGGCCGCCGGCAAGGACGCGCGCATGAAGACGCTCGAGCAGGAAGGCTACGCCTGCTACACCACTTCCGCCGGATGGCTGGGCTATGACGACGAAAAGCTCAGGCGCCTGGCCCGGGAGGCGGTGGACGCCGGCTTTTCACACATCAAGCTCAAGGTGGGTCGCGACCTGCAGGACGACATCCGGCGGGTGCGCGTCGCCCGCGAGGTGCTCGGCCCCGACCGCACCCTGATGATTGACGCCAACCAGGTGTGGGATGTCAACGAGGCGATTGAGTGGCTGGGGCACCTGGGCTTTGCCAAGCCCTGGTTCATCGAGGAGCCTACCAGCCCCGACGACATCGAGGGTCACCGCCGCATCCGCGAGGCGGTGAAGGGCGACATGCAGGTCGCCACTGGCGAGATGTGCCAGAACCGCGTCATGTTCAAGCAGCTCATCATGCAGGGCGCCATTGACGTGGTGCAGATCGACGCCTGCCGCCTGGGCGGCGTCAACGAGGTGCTGGCCGTGATGTTGATGGCGGCCAAATATGGGCTCAAGGTCTGTCCGCATGCCGGCGGCGTCGGCCTGTGCGAATACGTGCAGCACCTGTCGATGATCGACTACCTCTGCATCGCCGGTACCAAGGAAGGTCGGGTGATCGAATACGTAGACCACCTGCACGAGCATTTCGTGGACCCCTGCGTGATTCGCCATGCCGCCTACATGCCGCCGCAGCGGCCAGGTTACTCGATTGAGATGAAGCGCGAATCGCTGGCGCAGTACGCCTTCAAGGGCTGATGGCCGCTACACACCCTCGGCTGAGCCTGACCATAACCAACGTCTGACAACGGAGCCCTTGATGAATTTGCACCTTCAAAACAAGATTGTCATTGTCACCGGCGGGGGCGCCGGAATTGGCGGGGCCATCAGCCTGCAGCTGGCGCGGGAGGGCGCCGTGCCGGTGATCTTCGGCCGCAGCCCCTTGTTGCCGGAATTTTCCGCGGCCTTGCGGGAGCTCGGTGCACGCCACGGGTTTTTCCAGCTCGAACTTGAAAGCGAATCGGCCTGCCGGACCGCGGTGCAGGGTGCCGTGGCCGAATTCGGCGGCATTGATGCGCTGGTCAACAACGCCGGCGTCAACGACAGCGTCGGCCTGGACGCCGGCCCCGAGGCCTTCCAGCGCTCGCTGCAGTCCAACCTGATGCATTACTACCTGATGGCGCACCTGTGCCTGGACCAGCTCAAGGCCAGGCGCGGCGCCATCGTCAACATTTCCTCCAAGACGGCGCTCACCGGGCAGGGCAACACCAGCGGCTATGTCGCGGCCAAGGCGGCCCAGCTGGGGCTGACACGCGAATGGGCTGCCGCGCTGGCGGCGCATGGCGTGCGGGTCAATGCGGTGCTGCCGGCCGAAGTCATGACACCGCTCTATGAAACGTGGCTCAAGACCTTTGCCGACCCGGCCGCGGCGCTCGCCGACATCACGGCCCGGATTCCCCTCGGTCAGCGCATGACGACCGACCGCGAAATTGCCGACACGGTGGTGTTTCTGCTGTCCGATCGCGCCTCGCACACGACGGGCCAGTGGATTCATCCCGATGGCGGCTATGTGCATCTGGACCGGGCCCTGCTGACCCGTTGATCGCAATGAACACGATACCCAAACGGCCGGGCCTGGAAAGCACGATGAAAGCCCGCAGCCAAGATTTTCCCCGCCCGAACCGGGTTCGCTCTGGGCAGCCATGCCGGCGAATGGGCATATCCGGACTTTTTAACTGACTCAACCTAACCATAGCAAAGAGAGACAAATCATGAAAGCTGCTTTCCGTAGTGTGTACGTCGGTGTGGCCTGCGCGGCTGCCCTGGCTCCGCAGTTGGCCTCGGCCCAGTCCAGTGTTACCTTGTACGGACGTGCCGTATCCGGCCTGGCGTATATCGACCATGTGTATGACCCGGTGGCCAATGCCAGCTTCTCCAAATCCATGGTGGCCAGCAACCAGTGGGGCACCAGCATGTGGGGCATGAAGGGCAAGGAAGACCTGGGCGGCGGCCTGGCGGCCAACTTCCTTCTCGAAAGCGGTTTTGAACTTAAAAACGGGGCGACCGGTAGTGGACTGTTCAACCGCCGCGCCTATGTCGGTCTGTCCAACGCCAGCTGGGGCAGTTTCCGCGTCGGCAAGAACCTGTTCATCAGCAACGACGTATGGGACCTGGACCCGACCGGCCAGCAGTGGGTGGGTAGCGCCACTCTGGTCAGGGGCCGCAGCTGGCCCGGTGCCAACAATGTGGTGGAGTATTCAACGCCTGATTTTGGCGGTTTCAGCGCCACCGGGCAAATCTCATTCGGCGAACAGGCTGGCAACAGCAAGGCACTCCGCGGCGAAGGCATATCGATGACCTATGCGAACCAGGACCTGATGCTGCGCGCCATTTATTCCGCGCGCCGTAATGCTACCGCCACCTTCACGGATGTTTTCAGCACCTCCAAGGAAACCATCATAGGCGGCACTTACAAGTTCGGCCCGGCCAAGCTCTATGCGGCCTACGACTACATCACCGCACCCGACGCGGCCCTCACCGCCGCGTCCAAGCTCAAGCACGCCTGGGTTGGCGTTCGCTACGATGTAACGCCGGCGCTCACGCTGATCGGTTCGGTCTTCCACGTCAAATCTGACCGGGTGGCCGGCAAGGCCACGCTGGGCATGGTGGGTGCGGACTACAGCATGTCCAAGCGCACACTGCTGTACGCGTCATTCGGTAGCGTCAGCAACTCCAGTGGCGCCAACTTCGGGGTGGACGGTGGGATCTCGGGAAATCCGGCGGTCAACCAGGGGCAAAGAACCATTTACGCGGGCATTGCGCACAGCTTTTAAAGGGCAACGCCGCCGGGTGAGCTAGGCGCTCGGCGGCAGGCTGGCTGGTTCAGATCGGGATCACCTGACGCGGACCAGCTGGCCAAACACTTTTTGCTATTAAAAATATAGCTGCTCGCGCAGGCGCTGCCTGCGCCGCAGCTATTTTTTATGCTCAATCGGCGTGCAAGCGGCATCGTATTGCGCACTCGTACGCAAGGGCGTGGGCGACAATCAGCGCCGTGCTCCGCATTCTTTTCGTCACTTTCCCTTTTTTCGCCCTGGTGCTGTGCGGCTACCTTGCTGCACGCCGGGGCCTGCTCCCGCAGCTGGCCATTCCTGGCCTGAACACCTTCGTGCTGTATTTCGCATTGCCCTGCATGCTGTACCGCTTTGGCGCCGGCACGCCGATTGCGCAGCTGCTGGACGCGAGCCTGGTGGCCGTCTATTTAGTGTGTGCTCTGTTGATGGTGGCTTTCACCGTGATGCTCACGCGCAAGGGCCGCATTGCATGGAACGATGCGTCTTTTGGCGCGCTGGTGGCGGCCTTCCCCAACACCGGCTTCATGGGCGTGCCGCTTCTGGTGGCACTGCTGGGCGCGCAGGCCGCCGGCCCGGCCATTGTCACCATCCTGGTTGATTTGCTGGTGACAAGCTCGCTGTGCATCGCGCTGTCGCGGCTGGACTCGGCCGACATTCATGGCGCCGAGGTTGCCGCGCAAAATGCGCTCAAGGGCGTGGCGCTCAATCCCATGCCGTGGGCCATCGTGCTGGGCGCGCTGTCGTCCGGCTTTGGTGTGATGTTGCCCGCGCCGGTGATGCAGACCGTCGGGCTGCTGGCCGATGCGGCCTCGCCTGTGGCGCTATTTACCATTGGCGCGGTGCTGGCGCGTTCGCAGATGAACAGCACGGCTGCCACACCCCTGAAAGAGTATGTGCCGGTTGCGCTCATCAAACTGGTGGTGCACCCGGTACTGGTGGGCCTCGTCGGGTTGGGTGCCATCGCTGTGGGCGTGCCGCTGCAACCCTTCGCGCTCACAGTCATCGTACTGGTGGCGGCGTTGCCCAGCGCCAGCAATGTGGCGCTGCTGGCCGAGCGCTTCGGCGCGGACAACGGGCGCATCGCCCGCATCATCCTGTTGTCTACGGTGCTGGCCTTTTTCAGCTTTTCGGCAGCGGTGACCCTGCTGACCTGAGCCAGGTACCAGGCCTTTTCGGGCCTCGTTACAAAAAAAATGAAAAAAGATGGCCCCGCGCTGTCGATTTCGCTCTTCCCGTTCGTCGTACCGGTAAGAGCAGGATTTTTCTGCCTGGGTTGTCCGGGCTCTCCGCTCCCAACGCAAACCCAAAGGAGTCCGAAATGAAATTCATGGTCCTCATCAAAGCCGACAAACACAGCGAAGCCGGTGAAATGCCCAGCGAACAACTGCTGGCCGACATGGGCAAGTTCAACGAATCGCTGGTCAAGGCCGGCGTCATGCTGGCGGGCGAGGGGCTGCACCCCAGTTCAAAAGGCGCGCGCGTCAGGTTTTCCGGCAGCAAGCGCACCGTGATCGACGGGCCTTTCCCCGAAACCAAAGAGTTGGTCGCCGGTTTCTGGATGCTGCAGGTCTCGTCAAAAGAGGAAGCAATTGAATGGGTCAAACGCTGCCCGTTACCGCCTGAGAGCGAAGCCGAAATCGAAATCCGTCAGGTGTTTTCGGCCGAAGATTTCGGCGCCGAATTCACGCCTGAACTTCGCGAAGCCGAGGAACGCCTGCGCCGGCAGGTAGAAGCAAAGAGCTGAAACGCGCCAGCCCCGTGTTTGAGGTAAAAACCGGGGACGGCGGCGCGGGCTGCCTAAGGAAATCCACATGCAATACATGATCCTGCGCAAATCCGACGCGAGCACTGAAGCCGGCGAGCTGCCCAGCCCCGCACTGCTGGCCGCCATGGGCGCCTACAACGAAGCACTGGCCAGGGCCGGCATGCTGCTGGGCGGCGAAGGCCTGCAGGCAAGCTCAAAGGGCGCGCGCATCCGGTTTTCCGGTGGCAAGCCCACGGTCATCGATGGCCCCTTCACCGAAGCCAAAGAGCTGATCGCCGGTTTCACCATGATTGAGGCGGCTTCCAGGGATGAAGTACTGGAATGGCTCAAGCGCTGGCCTCAAGAGGATGCGGATGGCAATACTTCGCTGGAAATCCGCGAGGGCGGCTGCCCCGGCGGCCTGCGCGGCGTTGCTGGGGAAGGCGCGCCGCCCCTGCCCGAGGGATTTCGCCGCTTCATGATTTTGCTCAAGGCCAATGACCGGGCCGAGGCCGGCATCGTGCCCGACAGCCAGTGGCTGGGCCGTATGGCCCAACACAATGACGACGCCGTCAAGGCCGGTGTGCTGCTAATGGGCGAAGGGCTTAAGCCCAGCGCCAGCGCATCCCGCATGAAATTCACCCGAGGCAAACCCAGCGTGATGGACGGGCCCTTCGCCGAAGCGAAAGAGTTGCTGGCCGGTTTCTGGATCATTCAGGCGCGGTCGCTCAAGGCCGCGGTGGACTGGGCGCTGGCCTATCCGTTCCCGTTTCGGGATACGGAAGAGGTTGAGGTCGAGATTCGGCTGTTGTTTGAGGCTGTCGATTTCGCACAGGCTTAGCGTTCAGGGTTCCGGCCAAAAATATTTGAAATTTTTTTGGCGAGGCATGTCGATTTCGCGTTTTTCGTTCGTCGTACCAGTGAGCAGACGTTTTTTGGAGGCCGGACCGGCCCGATAAACCCGGCGCTCGCCCATTTATCGAAGTGAACGAACACCAACTTAAGGGAATAAAACATGTTCAAGACCATCGCCATCATTGCAGCCGTCGCCATCGTGGTTTTTATCGTGGCCGTACTGATACTGGCCTCCAACAAGCCCGACACCTTCCGCGTGCAGCGCCAGGCCACCATCCAGGCGCCGCCCGAAAAAATCTTCCCGCTGATCAACGACTACAAACAGTGGGGCGCCTGGTCGCCCTGGGAGAAGAAGGACGCGGCCATGAAGCGCAGCTTCAGCGGTCCGGCCACCGGCAAGGGAGCGGCCTACGCCTGGGAAAGCAAGGAAGTCGGCACGGGCGACATGCTGATCACCGAATCCGTACCGTCTTCGCTCGTCAGGATAGACCTGAACTTCAGCAAACCTTTTGAAGCCCACAACAAGGTGGTCTTCACCATCCAGCCGCAAGCCGGCGGCAGCTTGGTCAGTTGGGATATGGCCGGCCCCGCGCCCCTGTTGGCCAGGGTCATGCATGTCTTCTTCGATATGGACAAGATGGTGGGCAAGGATTTCGAAGCCGGCCTGGCCGACCTGAAGGCTGCTGCAGAAAAGTAAGCCCGGCTCACCCGCCCCACATTCAAGGAGTATTCAAATGCGATTCATGATGCTGATGATCCCCAAAGGCTACGAAACTGCCGACGCAGGCACCATGCCCAGCGCCGACGCCGTCGCCGCGATGATGAAATACAACGAAGCGCTGCAAAAAGCCGGCGTGCTGCTCGCGCTGGACGGCCTGCACCCACCCTCCATGGGCGCCCGCGTGAGTTTTCCGGGTGGCAAGGACCATGTCAAAGACGGCCCTTTTGCCGAAGCCCGTGAAGTGCTGGGCGGCTACTGGATGATCAACGTGGCCTCGCGTGCCGAGGCCATCGAGTGGGCCTCGCGCTGCCCCGGCGGTGAAAACGAAATCATCGAGGTGCGCCAGGTGCAGGAGATGTCGGACTTCCCGCCCGACGTGCAGCAAGCGGCTGCCGGCTTCGTCGAGATGCAACAAGCGCCGAGCGGAAAAAGCAAAGGCAAGGGCGCCTGAAGCCGCATGGCGTCGCATGAAACCCATCGCGCCATCGACGCCGTCTGGCGCATCGAGTCGGCCAAGGTCATCGCCAAGGTTGCACGCATGGTGCAGGAGGTGGGCCTGGCTGAAGAGATCGCGCAGGACGCGCTGGTTACCGCGCTGGAGCGCTGGCCCAAGACGGGCGTGCCGGACAACCCGGGCGCCTGGCTCATGGCGGTGGCCAAGCACCGCGCCATCGACTACCTGCGGCGGCGCAAGCTGCTCGCGCTCAAGCATGAAGAGCTGGGCCATGAACTCGAGCTGGAGCAGGAAATGGCCTTCGCCGACGTAGACGAGCCTGGCTCCGGGGACGATGGCGCCGACGACTACGGCGACGACCTGCTGCGCCTGATCTTCACCGCCTGCCACCCGGTACTGTCCACCGAGGCGCGCATCGCGCTTACGCTGCGGTTGCTGGGCGGCCTGAGCACCGACGAGATCGCGCGTGCCTTCCTCGTGCCCGAACCCACCGTGGCCCAGCGCATCGTGCGCGCCAAGCGCACCCTGGCCGAGGCGCGCGTGCCCTTTGAAGTGCCCGGCCCCGAAGAGCGCGGCGCCCGGCTGGCTTCGGTGCTGGAAGTTATTTATCTGATCTTCAATGAAGGCTACTCAGCCACTTCGGGTGGCGACTGGATGCGACCCGCGCTGTGCGACCAGGCCTTGCGGCTGGGGCGCGTGCTGGCCGAACTCGCGACGCAGGAGCCTGAGGTTCATGGCCTGGTGGCGCTGATGGAAATCCAGGCCTCGCGCGCCAAGGCGCGCACCGGGCCTTCGGGTGAGCCCATCTTGCTGCTGGAACAAAACCGTGCGAGCTGGGACCATATCCTGATACGCCGCGGCTTTGCCGCATTGGCACGCGCTGAGGCGTTAGGCGGCGCGCTGGGGCCGTATGCGTTACAGGCCGCGATCGCCGCTTGCCATGCGCGTGCGCCCACCGGTGCGGACACTGACTGGCAGCGCATTGCCGCGCTTTACGATGCGCTGGCGCAGCTCATGCCCTCGCCGGTGGTGGAGCTCAATCGCGCCGTGGCGCTGGCCATGGCTTTTGGCCCGGCGACGGGGCTGGAGGTGGCCGATGCGCTGCTGGCCGAGCCCTTGATGAAAAACTACCACCTGCTGCCCAGCGTACGCGCCGACTTTTTATTTAAGCTCGGCCGGCTGGACGAAGCCCATGCCGAGTTCGAACGCGCCGCTTCGCTCACGCGCAACCTGCGCGAACGTGAGCTGCTGCTGGCACGCGCCGAGGCCTGCAAGCCCGACGCCACGCCGCGCCTTTCCTGAAGCGCTTCAGGCGGCAAGCTTGCGACCGCCCAGCATGCAGGCGATGGCCGCCAGTTGCAGCAGCACGGTCACGCCAAAGTAAAGGCCAGTGCCCGCACCGAGGTGCGCCGGGCTCCCGTTGCCGGTCACCAGCAACAGGGCAAACGTGGCTGGCGCCAGCGACCAAAGACCCTGCGAGATCGCCACGATCAGCGCCACCACACGCGCCACGTCTTCCTTGACGAACTCCACCTGCGCCACCAGCGGCGGCAGCGATGTCGCGTTGCCGATGCCGATGCCGAACAGCACCACGCCCAGCAGGATCAGCGCGGTCTGGTGTTCTGCCGCGCAGGCCAGTAACAGTGAGCCGGCGATCTGCACGGCGTAGCTCATGCTGGCCACCAGCCGCCGGTCGGCACCGGCCGGCATGCATTTGGCGACGATGGTGCGGCCGCCGATGGCGCAAGCGGTGGCCAACGCCATCGCCAGGCCCGCGCCCTGGGTGCTGAGCGCTGACACCAGCAGCGAATACAAATGCGTGATCAAGCCGGCCTGGGCAAACATGCTCAGCGCCATCGCCGCGGCCAGCGTACGAAAGCTGCGGTCGCGCCACAGCAGGCGGCCCGGCAAGGGTTTGGCATGCGCAGAGGTGACGCTGCGTGCTGGCGTGCCCGGTGCGTCACCGTCAGGCTGCTGGCCCATGCGCTCTGGCGTTTGCGCGATCACGTAGAAACAGAGGCACCCCACGACAGCCAGCATGGCCGCGCCCACCAAAAGGGTGGCGGCGGTAAAGCCCATCGCCGCGATCAAAGCGCCCCATAGCGGCGAGAAAATCACACCGCCCAGGCTGGCGCCGTTATAAGCTTTGGCCAGCGCCATGGGACGGCCGCGCACAAACCACGGCGAGATGATGGCGTTGATGCCCGCAGCGCCCATCGTGACCCAGCCGCCGCCCGTCAGCATGGCAGCCACAAACAGTTGCCAGGGCTGTGCAGCCAGCGCCCAGCCCAGAAGTCCCAGTGCCAGCGTGGCGGCACCCGCAGCGGTAGTGGCGGCGACGCCCAGCCGGGCATGGATGCGCGGCATGCAGGCCACCACGCCCGCGCCGAACAAAAAGTGAAACGTCACGGCGGCAGACACCAAGGGCAGTGCCCATCCGGTGCGCGCAAGCACCGCGTGCAGAAAAATTGCCGGGCTGTAAAAGCCAATACCCCAGCCGAAGATGGCCAATACAAAGGCGGCGCGCACAACGGTGACGCCGTAAAACGCGCGTGGCGCCGGCGGCTGAAGGGCAGGGGTCATTGGCAGTTCCATGGAGTTCTCCTTGAGGGGCGGCAGCGGCTGCTGCATGGCCTTCATGGTGCGGCGAAGCCCGACTTTGATGCTTCGTCACGGAGCGAAGCATGGGCCGCCCGATGCTGCTAAGGTTGGTACTCAGAAGGTCTTAAACCATGATGAATACCAACCAAATCGCGCACATCGCCTCGCTGGTCGGCGAACCGGCCCGCACCGCCATGCTGATGGAGCTGCTGGACGGCCGCTCGCTCACCGCCCACGAACTGGCGGGCGTCGGCAATGTCTCGCCACAAACCGCCAGCCGTCACCTGGCCCTGATGGTCGAAGGCGGCCTGCTGTGCGTAGAGCAGCACGGCCGGCACCGCTACCACCGCCTGGCCTCGGTCGACGTGGCCCGCGTACTCGAAGGCATCACGCAACTGGCCTCACAAAATGCACCCGCGCCACGCCGCTCCGTAGTGCCCGGCCCCAAAGACGCTGCCATGCGCATGGCCCGCAGCTGCTACGACCACATCGCCGGCCGCCTCGGTGTGGCCATTGCCCATCACCTTGTGGCCGACGGCGCCATCACGTTTGATGGCGAGGCCGGCCATGTGACCGCCAAGGCCGGCGCCGTACTGGCGCGTCTGGGGATTGAGATGTCAACGTCGCCGACCAGCATCAACACCAAGCGCCCCTACTGCCGCCCGTGCCTGGACTGGAGCGAACGCCGCTTCCATGTCGCCGGGCAACTCGGCACGCTGATCTGCACGCACAGCCTGGAGCGCGGCTGGCTGCTGCGCCGCCAGGGCATGCGCGCGCTGGAGATCACGCCCAAAGGCGTGGTTGCGCTGCGTGACTGGATGGGGCAGGAGGATTGGCGGCAGGTCACTGAAGGCGATGCATTTCCTGCGCGGGTAGGGGCTGCGTTACGCGCCGCCTGAAGCCGTTGCTCGCAACCGTTTTACGGTCGAAACCGCCAATGTATGCCGCAGCGTTTTGCGGCATACATTACGTCAGGCACTTCGCTCAAAACCCGCTTCTGTCCGATTTTCCATGACCATCTACATTGAGAGCACTGACTTTGACCAAGACTCGCTACCCAAAGGTTGGGATGAGGCGGCGTTCAAATACTGCAACTTCAGCAAACTTTGTATGGAGGGTAGCGGTTTCGGCGGCGTTCTCGTTGGCTGTGTCATCGAGGAATCTGAGTGGTACTGGAGCCTGTTCAATACCACAACATTTGTGAACGTCGAATTCAAAAAGTGCGTCTTTCGCGGCGCCTCATTTGCAGGTTGCAGCTTCACTGAATGCAGATTTATCGACTGCTTGTTTGTCAAAGACAACCTGGGCGGAGACTGTCATTTCACTGAAAGCCGCTGGTACGCATGCACACAATCTGGTTGCACAGGTCTCGTTGATGCAGTCGCTCAATCGCCGAGCCCAGGTGAGTTCGCCTGACCTTCCATCAAGCTGATGTCCCTTGGCAAGACAGAAAATGCCTTTCATCTAAAATTTTGGAGCGTAAAAGCATGATTGCAATGTACGGGCCTTCCTGGCCGAGGCGAGTTGACCGGCGTGCCGAACGGGGCCACTACGAGCCGCATGACGAACCACCGTTCCTGGTGAATGCCCGAACGTTGGGAGACGCGCTGTCGGCCTATGGAGAACGCTTCAGCATCGACATAAAGCCCTACGACGGGTCTCTCGAACATTTCCCGCTTGAGGCTGGCACGCCGCCAAAGTACTTTTTCTACATTCAGGCCAATGGAGATCGGTCTATGGTGGACATCCATGTGACGCGGGGCAATGAGGAGCTCTGTCCAAAGCAGGATTTGGCTTTCGTATTGCTGGCGGATGACCGGGTAGAAATTGGCGGGCTCATATGTTGAATTCCCTTGGGAGACTATTTAAATGAGACAAGGCTCAATGCCTAGCATCGGAGTTCGCGTTGTTGTCGTCGTAGTCGGTGCCTGTATCTGCCTTTTCGCGGGATTGAGGTTGAGTCAAGCGGTGCAGCACGCTGTGGCGACTGGAGCCGTTCTTCTTGGCGACACCAAGCCTATGTCTCGTGGCGCGGTCTACCCCTACCCGTGGCGCGAAGCCTGGGGTTTCTTTGCGGGGTGGTCCTTAATAGCCGTTGGCGGGATATTGGTCGCGCTTGCGGCAGCGGGGCGCTGGTGGCTTTTGCTGATCGCCTTGTTGGCGTTCTTGAGCGGGCAGATACTGGTAGCTGCTGCCCCTATGCTTGGTTCGGTTTGGGGCACCTTTGTGCTTGTCTCAGTCTGGGGCGGTGGAAGCCTGTTGGCATTGGCATTTGCGCTCTGGCGAAGTGCGCGCAACCATCGGCAGCTGCAACTAGAGCCGGAACTCCAAGACCGAAAGCGCGGTGAACATTCTGCATAGCTGGTCAGTCCAGGCAGGCGTTCTGTTGGCAGGTGTCGATCAAATCGCAATCGGATCCACATCAATCGCCCAGCGAATCAGGCTTTTGAATTCAGCCTGCTGGCGCGTTTCAAACAGCACCGGCTGCCAGGCCGCCAGAAAGCGTTGCAGCGCTGCGCGTGACGGGCTTTCGACCAGCATCTGCGCACGCTCGATATTGGCCACGCGCTGTATCGTCATCGGCACGGCTGGGTAGGCGGTGACTTGCCCGTGGCCCGTGAGTTGCTGCGCCTCGGCCTGGGCGGCTGCCGCGTTGAGAAATCCTTGTGCGACGGACTGCTCGCGTGCCTCGGCGCGCACCAGCGCTGAAAAGCCAAAGGGCGACATGCCTGCCGCTTCGCGTTCTGCCAGCTGCTGGTCGGCAAAACCCGGGTAGTCGTGCTTTTTGAGTGCTTCAAACAGCGGATGGGCGGGATGAAAGGTTTGCACCCACATCTCGCTGGCGTCGCTGTGCCTTGCATCACGGCCTGCGCGGCCGCCGGCCTGCATCAAAAGACTGAAGAGGCGCTCGGGGGCGCGGAAGTCGCTAGAGAACAGCGCGCCGTCGGGGTTGATAGCCGCCACCAGCGTGATGTGGCGAAAGTCGTGGCCCTTGGCAATCATCTGCGTGCCGACCAGCACGTCGACTTCGCCCGCATGCACGCTGGCCAATTGTGATTCGAGCGCGCCTTTGAGCCGTGTCGTGTCGGCATCAATGCGGGCAATGCGCGGCGGCTCGCCGTCTGGCCGCTTCACGCCGGCCAGCAATTCGGCCAAATGTTCTTCCAGCCGTTCGGTGCCGCGTCCCACGGGCGCGATGTCGATGTTGCCGCAGCTCGGGCAGGCGCGCGGCACGCGTTCGGTAAAGCCGCAGTGGTGGCAGCGCAATGTGCGGTCTATCTTGTGGAAGACGCGGTAGGCGCTGCAATGCGGGCACTCGCTTTTCCAGCCGCAGTCGTGGCAGGCCAGCACAGGTGCATAACCGCGCCGGTTTAAAAAGATCAGCGACTGCTCGCCACGCGCCACCCGTTGTGCGATGGCATCCAGCAGCGGCGGCGCAATCACGCAGTGCTTGGGCTGGTGGTTCATGTCCACGCGCCGAACTGTGGGCAGGCCTCCTGAAGAGCTCGTCGCTGAGGAATTTTCCGACGGGCCGCCCCTAGGAAAATTGGCCCCCTCGGGGGGCAGCGCATTACGCGAAGCGAAAAGCGTGGGGGCCACGTCACCGATGCGTTCACTCATTGTGAGGCGTTGGTAGCGGCCCGCCAGTGTCGCCTGCCAGCTCTCCAATGATGGCGTGGCCGAACCGAGCAGCACCCTGCAAGGACCATGGCCATGCGTGGCGTCTTCGGTTTCGATCTTGGCGCGGTAGACAGCCAGGTCGCGGGCGGAATAGCGTGCGCCCTCTTGTTGCTTGTAGCTTGGGTCGTGTTCCTCGTCGACCACCAGCAGGCGCAGATTCGGCATGGAGGCAAACACCGCCATGCGCGTGCCCAGCACCAGGCGCGCATGGCCGGCATGGGCCGCCAGCCAGCTTTTCAGGCGCTGGGCTGGGGTCAGGCCGCTGTGCAAGGCCACCACGCGCTCTTTGCCCAGGTGGGCAAAACGCGCTTCAAAGCGCGACTGCAGCTGAGGCGTGAGGTTGATCTCGGGCACCATCACCAGCACCTGGGCTGTGGGGTCCTGCTCCAGCACGCGGGCCGCGGCGCGCAGGTAGACCTCGGTTTTGCCGCTGCCGGTGGCGCCGAACAGCAGCGCGGGCCGGGTATCGTTGTCAAATTCAGCCAGGGCAAGAGCCTGCTGCGCACTGAGCGGCATCAGCGCCGCGGTGTCCTGCGGGCCGCTGGTGTCAGCCACCGGGCGCTTGAGCCGCCGCGCCAGCTGAACATTGCTCAGGTCGCGCAGTTGCGGCGGCAATGCCGCCAGCGCCACCTCGCCCAGGGAGCGCTGGTAATAAGCCGCGGTGAACGTCACCAGTTTTCGCCAGGTCGCCGAAAGAGGCTGCAGCCCTTCCAGCCCGCCGGTGACGTGGCGCGTCTGTATTTCCAGTAGCGTTCCACTGTCAGGCACTGCTTCCCACACGACCCCAAGGACTTCGCGTTTACCCAGCGGCACCCGCACCAGGGAGCCGACAGCAAGTGGCAATTCACTCTGGTAGGTCAGTGGCCCGGCGATGGAACTGTGCGCGGGCGCGGCAACGGCAACTTGAAGCCAATAGCTCATTTGGAGTAACTAAATGTGTTTACTTCTTGAGAAGTACATCCAGATAGTGCGCTAAGTCCTTGATTTACCATCGCTTTACAGATTTCCAGATTTTCTGTGGATAACTTTGTTGATAGCTTGCCTTGGCGCGTCGCGAAGCCTTGTAAATCAAGGCTTTTCTTAAACTGCCCGGAAAAAAAGCAATTTAAAGTCTCTATATAAATCAATAACTTACGTGCGCTATTGCTTTGATAGCGAAGCATGCTGCCTGGGTTCACCATTGCGGCACCGCAACACGAATTTTGTGCATAAGTCCGGGCGCCGTCGCCCGGTTTTGTGCTAGCCATGGTTGAAATCATTCATCCCGTGGCCTTTTCTGGACGTAGGCGGAAAGTTTAGGTACCAGCGCCGCGCATGCTGCGAGAGTGAGCGTGTACTGCGCGCACCAGCACTTCCACACTTTCGGGTGGCGTGTGCTGGCTGATGCCATGCCCCAGGTTGAAAATATGGGCCGGTCCAGGCTCGTGGGCATCAATATGGGGCTTGCCAAAGCTGTCCAGCACGCTTTTCACTTCGGCTTCTATCTGGGTCGGGTTGGCAAATAGCACGTTGGGGTCCAGGTTGCCCTGCAAGGCTTTGGCATATGGTCCGTTTTCGCCGACCAGCGCGCGCGCCCTGGCCAGGTTGACCGTCCAGTCCAGTCCCAGCACCTCGCAATCGAGCTGCGCCATGGCTTCGAGCCACTGGCCGCCGCCTTTGGTGAAGACGAGGCGGGGGATCTTGACGCCCTCGTGCTCGCGTTTGAGCTGGGCCAGCACGCGGGCCGTGTAGGCCAGGCTGAAGGTTTTGAAGGCCGCGTCGGCCAGCACGCCACCCCAGCTGTCAAAAATCATCACGGCCTGGGCGCCGGCTTCAATTTGTGCGTTCAGATAGGAGGCAACGGCGTCGGCGTTCACGGCAAGCATTCTGTGCATCAGGTCCGGGCGCTGGTACAGCATGGTCTTGACCAGGCGGTAGTCGTCGGAGCCCGCGCCTTCGACCATGTAGCAGGCCAACGTCCAGGGGCTGCCCGAAAAGCCGATCAGCGGCACGCGGCCGTTCAGGGCCTTGCGGATCGACGTCACGGCGTCAAACACGTAGCGCAACTTGTTCATGTCGGGCACCTCAAGCTTCGCCACGGCCGCCTCATCGCGCACCGGCGTAGCAAAGCGCGGGCCTTCGCCCAGCGCGAACGAGAGGCCCAGGCCCATGGCGTCGGGCACGGTCAGGATGTCGCTGAACAGGATGGCGGCATCCAGCGGGTAACGCTCAAGCGGCTGCAGCGTGACTTCGGTGGCGTAGTCGGTGTTGGTGGCCAGACCCATGAAACTGCCGGCCTGGGCGCGCGTGGCGCGGTACTCGGGCAAATAACGGCCGGCCTGGCGCATCAGCCAGACGGGAGTGTGGGTTGTGGCCTGGCGCAGGCAGGCGCGCAAAAAGGTGTCGTTTTGAAGGGGTGCGAACATGCCCTGATTGTCTCAGGTGTGAGGCGGGCCCTCGCATCGCGGGATATCCGCAGGGCTGGCACTTGAGTGGGTTCGGATTTACCATGGCCTCATGGACCCCGCCGGGTCCGAAAAGAGGTGTTTCATGCGCATGAACGACCAGGAGTATTTCCGCAGCTGCATCGCCAGGGAGCGGCATCTGGCGCAGCTGCTGGGCCATGCGCACATCGAGGAATGCTACGAAAGCGCAGGCACTCTCTGGGACAGTAACAAGGTTTTGCCGCAGTGGACGCGCGACTGGCGTGCCTGCGGGCCACTGATGACAGCCTACGGCATCACAGTGAGCTATGACGCCGGGGGCGTGACGCTAGGGTCTACGACGGTGCATTTCGCGGACCACCCTGACCGCGACCGCGCGGTGATGTACGGCATCGTCAAGGAGGTGATCGTTCGGCTGGAACACCACAAGGCCGCACCATTGCCTGCCGTCACCTTTAAATCCGAAGTGTCTTGATGAAGGCTTCGAGCTCGTCGATGGGCAGGGGCTTGCAGAACAGATAGCCCTGGTAGCAGTCGCAACCGTGGCGCGACAGAAAGTCGCGCTGGGCTTCGGTCTCAACGCCTTCCGCCACCACGCCCAGCCCCAGGCTTTGCGCCAGGCCAATGATGGTGCGTGCGATGGCGGCGTCGTTAGGGTCGCGCAGGATGTCTTCCACAAAAGACTTGTCGATTTTCAATTGATCCAGCGGCAAGCGCTTCAGGCATGAGAGTGAGGAATAGCCCATGCCGAAATCGTCAATGGAAAGGGTCACGCCCATCTTCTTGAGCCGGGCCATTTTTGTGATGGTGACATCCATGTTTTCGGCGAGCAGGCTTTCGGTCAGCTCCAGTTTGAGCTTGTGCGGACTGACTTTCGTTTCCTTGAGAGCGGCCATGACAAGGTCCACGAACTCCGGGTGGCGGAATTGGCGCACGCTCACGTTGACGGCCACGCTGAAGGCTGCGGTTTCAGGGCGATGGGCCCATGCTGCGAGCTGTCGGCAGGCTGTCTCGAGCGCCCATTGGCCCAGCGGCAGTATCAGCCCGGCCTCCTCCGCCGCCGGAATGAACTCGGACGGCTGTACCAGGCCACGCGCGCCGTGCTGCCAGCGCAACAGCGCCTCGACGCCCGTCATGCGCCCGTCACGCCCCACCTGCGGCTGGTAGTACAGGAGGAACTGCTTTTCACGCAGGCCCTGGCGCAAGTCCGACTGCAGCGCGGCGCTGGCGGTGACGGCGGCCTGCATCGCCGGGTTGAAAAAGCAGATGGTATTGCGCCCCGACATCTTGGCCTGGTACATGGCCAGGTCAGCCTGCTTGAGCAGGTCCCCGATGTTGTCCAGGGTCTGGTTGAACGAGGTAATGCCGATGCTGCAGGTGCTGTAGTGCTGGTAGCCCGCCAGGTTGTAGGGCTCGCTCAGCGCGGCAAGGATCCGCGTGCCCACCGCTTCAGCTTTTGCGGCCGCTGCGCGAGGATCCTGGCCCAGGTCTTCCAGCATGACCACAAATTCGTCCCCGCCCAGCCGTGCCACCGTGTCGGGCTGCTCCAGGCAGGCCGCCAGGCGCTTGGCCACCTGTTGCAGCAACAGGTCTCCCTTCTGGTGGCCCATGGTGTCGTTGAGCGTCTTGAAATTGTCCAGGTCGATGAACATCAGCGCGGCTTCGCGTGGGTGCCTGTAGTTGTGGGTGAGTGCTTTTTGCAGCCTGTCCATCAGCAGCTGGCGATTGGGCAGCTGCGTCAGCGGGTCGTAGAAAGCCAGGTGCTTGATTTCACTCTCCGCCACCTTGCGGCGCGTGATGTCGCGCCCCACCGCAACCCAATGGGTAAAGAAAACGCCGGCGTCATCCGCGACCGGCACGATGTCGACTTCCATCCAGAAGTGCCTGCCGTTTTTCTTGTAGGTGATGAGTTCGGCCTGAACAGGTTCGCCTTTCTGAAAGGCGGCGCTGATGCGCTCCAGTTCGCTGCGTTGGGTTAACGGCCCGCACAGCAGGCGCGGCGAATGGCCGAGGGCCTCTTCCGGGCTATAACCGGTATGTTGCTCGAACGCGTTGTTGACAAAAATGATGCGCAAGCCCGGTTTTCCGGAAGGTACCGCTTCCGTGATGAGCACGATATCGTTGAGGCGGGAGATGCTTGTCTCCAGCAGCATGAGCTGTTCCCTGGCCTTGCGTCGTTCGCTGATATCACGAAAGTAGATGGCGACTCCGTCCGGAAACGGGTAGGCGCGGATCTCGAACCATTTGTCCAGCGGTGCATAGAGGGCTTCAAATTCCACCTGGTAGTTGCCCGCAACCGCGGCCCGGACCTGCTCGGAAAACGAGGTGTTGATGGCGCCCGGAAATTCCTTCCAGATGCTTTTGCCCAGCAGGTCCTTGCTGGGCCGGCGGAGCAGCCGCGCGCCTTCCCGGTTGAGGTAGGTAAAGCGCCATTGCGGATCCAGCGTGTAAAACCCCTCAGTGATGCTTTCCAGCGTGATGCCCAAGCGGGTGGCCAGCCGCTGGGCGTCTTCTTCGGTCCGCTGGCCGGCCGTACCGGCTGCGCTGTCCCCAGGTTCCTCATGTCCTTCTGCCCCTGCGGTTCGCAGCGCATGCTGCTGCAGGTTCAGTTGCGCAGCGATCAATCCGGCAAGCGTGTCCTGGTCTTCCTCTTGCGCAGCGTCCAGACTCCGCGGAACCCTGTCCATGACGGCCAGTACGCCCAGCAAAACGCCGTCACCGCCGGCCAGCGGCACGCCGCGGTAAAAGTTGATGCCGGGAGCACAACGGGCAGGTATCAGCGGCTGGCGCGGCGGGTTTTCCAGTGTGGCGGCGCAGAGCGTCACCAGGCCTTCACGCTCATGCGGAGCGAAGCCGGTGCCCGACCTGAAAGCCGGCTGCCCGTTTTCCATCGCCACCATGATGGCAATCGGCGTGGCGCAGGACCGGGCTGCCAGCCGGGTAAGCCGGTCGGCGTTGGTTGGACGCGTGGCATCGTGCTCTTCGCCACCCTGCGGCAGGACGTGTAGCGCAAACGCTGGATCGACAGTGGAAACGGACACGGGAGCAACACCTGCTTTTCAAACTACAGCCTTTGATGCTGATGCATAGCGCTGCGAATTGACGTCAGCGACGTGTGAGATTTGCAAGTGTTGACCATAAAGCGTTGCAAAACGTTCTGTTGCGTACCCGGAAGCGAATTTGTCCTACGCTGCTCTCTGTCGCTGCCTCACCGTACCTGGCGGTAGCGCGTTGCATGCTGCAACACCTCTCATCACCTATCGCTCTTGCCTGCTCAGCTCTCCCGATTTCCGTGATCTTTCCTCTTCAGCGAAGCACAAATGCCCCCTCTTGAACTCGATCAATTGCAGCAATGCCCCGATATCGACACTTTGCAAACGGTCCTCAGGAACATGTGTTCCCGTTTCGGCTCCGTCACCCAGCTCAATATCCTGCCGGCCTCCCACGCCGGCAAGCAACAGGCCCTGTGCTTCCTGCGCATGGCCACAGCCGAGGAAGAACAACGCCTGATGAGTGGCCTGGGCATAGGCCGGTTTGGCGGAGAGCTTGTGCTGGTGGTGGATCTGCAGACCACAGAGCCACTGGCGGCACCCAAATTGTCCGGCTCGGCCGCATGAGTGCCGCCCGTCCGGACCCCTGACGGGATGCTTATCCGGCCGCTAACGGGCCGGCCGAGGGATGCCTGAGCAGCAGTCTGTCGAGGGCCGCCAGCGTGCCAAAAGATTCGGCGAAGTCGGCAAACAGCGTGGCATTGTCGGGTGCCGCGGCCTTGCCTTGCCATGCAGCGCGGAACTGGTCGAAGATTTCGCCAAAACTCCTCTGGCCATCCACCAGCGAAAGAATCTTCGCGCCGTATTTCCCGGGATTGACCATGACCGCGATGCCTGAATGCTGGTGCCTGAGCATGAAGGGCTGGCCCCGGTTGCTGCCGAACACCTGCGCGGCAAGTTCGCCGGTCAGGGGCTCGTGGTAGAAAAACGGCACGTATTCCGCGTCGCCATAAGGCGCCTTGCAAGTGTCACCGTGCGTGACGTATAGCGAATGGGTGATGAGGGTGCCGGCCATCAGTTCGGCCACTTCGTACTGTTGGCGCCGTGGCAGTTTGCGCAATGCCGCGGCCATGGCCGGTGGCTTGCTTCCCAGCACCATGTGCGGCAAATAAGGCGAAAGGCCGCGCTGTACATCGGTGAACTCCAGGTGCATGCCGTGTCCGCTCTTTGCGCCATCCGCTTCGTCGCCCAGCCAGTCAAACAGCTCGCCCACGCTGTATGAGCGGTCCTGCGAATGCAGCAGCAGGTCGTAGATGCCTGCGTCGCCCATCTTGTGGTCGTGGTGCAGGTCTTCGCTGCGCTTGAACCAGTTGGTGGCGGGCAGGCTGGCCAGCAAGTCGCGCGTGTTGGCGATTTTTCGCTGTGCATCCGCCTCGTCGCCGTTGACCAGGCGCATGAGCTCCTGCATCTGGTACACGCCCGTGCGGCCCGTGGTGGCATACACCATGAGGCCGATAGCACCATCGTCCTTGAGCACGCTGCGCAGCGCCTTGAATCCCAGATCGGGATCGGCCAGATGGTGCAGCACGCCGCTGCAATTGATGTAGTCGAAGATGCCGAGCTCTGCCGCCAGGGCCGGCAGGTTCAGCAATGAATCGTGAACCCAGGTGATGTTTGCCAGCCCGCGAATCTGCGCGCGCTCCTTCGCCAGCGCGATGCTGGCTCCGCTCATGTCGAGATGCACGATTTGTGCGTCGGTGTCGCGCAACTGCTCGGCCAGGAAAATGGTGGCGTCACCGGTGCCGCCGCCCGCCACCAGCGCACGAAAGCCCTTCTGGAACGACTGCTTTCCCGCAAAGCAGTAGTGATTGATCATGGGCAAATCTTCCAGCCACGTCCGCACCAGGCGCTTGTGGTCGTCCTGCGGATTGCAAGGCGGATAAGGCAGCGCCTCGTACTGGCTTCTGACTTCGGGCAAATAGTTGTCGGGCATGGAGGCTTCCGGAAAAACGATTGGCAAAAGCCTATTGTCTCCGCCCAGGATCGCCCCGCGCCGGAAACCTCTCTCCCATCCAGTGGCCGCGCGGAACCGGCTTTGCCGGGCCGCAGCGGCCGCCCCCTGCAAGGGGGGATCCGGCTACACGCAGTGAGCCGAGAAGGGGGTGAACCTACCTGACGGGCAAGAACTGGAGAAACGTCCCACCCAGCAGGTTCTGCACATACGTGATGACGGCGCGCCGGTATTTCTCCGTCAACACGGAGGACAGCAGATCCAGCCGGCCAATGATTTTGCCGAACTCGCGTTCAAAGCTCAGGTTGCGCTCGCGCTCGGTGATTTCGTCGGCCAGCAGCAAGGGCTGGCCTGCGGCATTGCGCCGGTTGGACAGCATCCATACGGCGATTTCAATGTTGCGGGCGGCGTTGTAGATGTATTGCGCATCCAGGCTGTCGGTCAGGTAATACGCTGTTTTCCCGCCGTGGGCCGTGACCACCATGTCGGCGCTGGCATAAATGAACGCCGCCACGCGGTCGCCCTTGAAGTCGGGGCCCAGCGCCAGCGACAGCGCGGCGATGTCGCGCTTACCCTGCAGTTCGGGCCAGGGTGTGCGGGTGTCGACCGCCACGCGCAGCTGGGCAAGGGCCGCGTCGCGTCCGAGCGTGCTGGTTTTTCGCCATTCCGCCGGGTTGCGCCGGTACAGCTTGTCGGCCAGGCGCAGCAAACCCTCCAGGTTATCGCGCATGCCCAGGGTGGCCATGCGGTTCACGTCCGACTGGCCGATCTCGCTGGCGGCCATCGGGGCGGCCTGTGCTTCGCCCTTGTGCGTGGGCGCCTGGCTGGCGCAGCCGGCCAATGCAGCCAGGGCCAGCAACAGGGGAGGGCGGAAGAATGAAAAAATGGAAGGAGAAATGGCTGGTGCGGGAAGGGAGATGGGTGCCGTGCGCAGGGACATGGGGCATTTTCAGCGGCTGCGCCGCGCCGCGCAAGCATGGCTTTCCCGGGCTGCCGCCGGCCGCAGGGGCAAGCTCAGGCGGAAGCCGCGCCCACTTGGGCAATCGGGTGCAACAGTCCGCGGGATAGCAGCACACGGTGGTCAATCTTGAGGCAGTGGTCCTGTACCACCAGCAAGCCTGCGGCTTCTGCCTTGGCGGCGGCTGCCGGATTGGAAATTCCGAGCTGCATCCACACGGCCTTGGCGCCTATCGCAATGGCTTCGTCGACCACTGGCGGAATATCTTCGCTGTTGCGAAAGCAGTTCACCAGGTCGATCTTTTCGTGCTGCGCGGCTTCAGTCAGCGTCGAATAGGCCTTTTCACCAAGCACCTCGGCGGCGTTCGGGTTGACCGGGATGATGCGGTAGCCATTGGCCTGCATGTAGCGCGCCACATCAAAGCTGGCGCGGTGGGGCTTGGGCGACAAGCCCACTACCGCGATGGTGCGGCAGTGGTTGAGGATGTGCGGCATGCGCTCTGCAGGTGGCAAGGGGTTCATGGCTGGGCTTTGTGTTGGTCTGGCTTGGACCGGCGTTGCCGGACACGGTTCAGGCTCTGTTTATCTATTTAAGCTGGTCTATGCCTTGTATTTGACGGAGCAGCCATAAGCCCGGCTGGTCGCTACGCTCAAGGGCTTGCCGCCCAGCGCTTCGGTCAGGCCCTGGCGCACGTAATTGGTGGCGGTCTTGATATCGTCAACGCGGGCGGAAGGGATGCTGTCAATGCCTCCTGCGTAAATCAGCTGGCCCTGCGGACTGATGATGTACATGTGCGGTGTCGTCTTGGCGCCGTAAAGCTGGCCGATCCTGCCTGACTCGTCCATCAGTGTCGCAGTCGGTTGGCCCTGTTTTTCGGCCATCCAGCTGGCCAGTTTGGCTGGCGCCAGGTAGTCGCCGCTTTCGGCCTCCGTGGAGTTGATGGACAGCCACACCACGCCTTTCGCGGTGAACTCCTTTTGCAGGCCTTGCATGTTGCCGCTGTAGTGCTTGCGCACAAAAGGGCAGCCCGGATTGGTCCATTCCAGCACCACCAGCTTGCCGCTGTAATCGCCCAGGTTGCGGGTCTTGCCAGCCGTGTCGGGGGCCGAAAAGTCGGGGGCTGCCTGGCCGACACTTGCTGTGGCCGCCTGCACGGAAAAAGCGGCCGACGCCAGCCAGGGGGCGGCAACGAGAGCGCCGGAAAAGTTGCGGCGGGTAAGTGCCCGGACGGGCCTCAGAGGGGTATTCAACATGGCTTGAACTCCTTCAGGAAGAAATCAACAACACGACAACAGGTTCTTTACAGCTTGGCCAGTTCGGCCCTCACGTCGTCAATCGACAGAATCTCCGACAGCACGACCGGCGCACGGCCGGGCTTGTAAATCACATATACCGGTACACCGTTGCGGCCCAGTTGCTTCAGTGCCGCTGTCACTGCCGGGTCGCGCCGCGTCCAGTCGGCACGCAACAGCGCCACGTTCTTCGTTTCGATGTCGGCCAGTACCGACGCATTCGAGAGGGTGGTCTTTTTGTTGTACTGGCAGGTCACGCACCAGGCGGCGGTGAAATCCACGAACACACTTTGCCCTTGCGCGGTGAGCTGGTCAACCCGACCCGGCTCCCAGGCCTGCCAACCGCCCGCTGCCGGTATTGCCGACACCAGGGCCGTGGGTTTGGTGATGTTCGGGCCAATGGCCCATAGCCCCAACGCGCCCAACGCCACGGAAAAGGTTGCCAACAGCGTGCGCGCCGTGCCGCGCAGGGTAAAAGCCCAGATCGCCAGCGCCATCAACACCAGCAGGGCCAGCAACGCGCCCGCGCCGTCGATGCCGCTTTGCTGGCCCAGCACCCAGACCAGCCAGGCGACCGTGGCAAACATCGGGAAAGCCATCAGCTGCTTGAAGGTCACCATCCAGGGGCCGGGACGCGGCAGCGTTCTTGCCACGGCCGGTATGGCGCTCGCCGCCAGATACGGCAACGCCATACCCACGCCGATGGCCGCGAAGATCGCGAGAGCTTCAGGCGCCGGAAGCCCCACCGCATAGCCCAGCGAGGCGCCCATGAAGGGAGCGGTGCATGGCGATGCAATGGCGGTGGCCAGCACACCCGACAAAAATGCGTTGACGGTGGGATTTTTCACCTGCCAGCCGGCGAGCCGGCCCGGCAGGACATTGCCGAATTCAAACAGGCCCGCCAGGTTTAGCCCCAGCAAGGTGAACAGTGCCGCCAGCAGCGCCACTACCGCCGGGTTCTGCAGCTGAAAGCCCCAGCCGAGCTGATCGCCCGCTGCGCGCAAACCCAGCAGCAGCGCACCCAGCGCCAGGAAAGACATCACCACACCCACGGTGTAAGCCAAGCCGGTGGTCAGGCGCGTGGCCTGGTCCTTCACCTGCACAAAACCCACCACCTTGATGGCCAGCACCGGAAACACACAGGGCATGAGGTTGAGGATCAGCCCTCCGAGCAATGCACCCAGCAGGGCGGCGATGAGGCCGACCGGTGGGGCGCTGGTTTGCACGGGTGCCGCACCGGCCGACGCGTTGGCGCGCAAGGCCGCTTCAAGTGCGGGCGGCACGACGGTGGCGGCCGCTGGCGCAGGCCAGGGGCCTTTGACCGGCGCGTCAATGCGATAGGCAGTGTTCTCCAGGGCCACCACCAGCGGCATGCTGGCCGGGCTTTCAGTTCGCTGGCCCGACAGGGGCACCTGGGCCGTCCATACCGCGCCTTGCCAAGCCTGTTGCCAAGGGGCGGCGGGCTCGATCACGCTACCGGTTTCGGGGTACAGCGCCAGTGTTTTGCCCTGCAGGGCGGCAGGCAAGCTGGCCAGGGAGATGCTGATCGCCTTGCCTTCGACGGCCACTTTGCTGGCGCCGGCCGCCAGTGCTTTGGGCGTGGCTGCGAACGTGTCCTGAAACAACTGGCCACTGGAGGCGGTCGAGCTTCGCACCGGGATGCTCAGTGAAAAGTCACCCTCTTGCGGAATGCATTCCTTGCGGCAGACCAGCCAGGACGCCTTGAGTTTGACGTCCAGCTGCCTGGCGGCGAAACTGGGCGCCACGGTCAAAGGCACGGGCAGCAGCACCGCCTTTTCATAGCCGTAGTTGGCCAGCGTGCCAATCGGGATTTTTTTCGGTGTCGGCCAGGCGATATCGCCTGCAGTGATGCCGGCGGGCAATTGCCATTCGAGCTGCGTCGGCAACCCGGAGTCGCCGGAGTTTTTCCAGTAGGTATGCCATTCGGGCTGGTGCGTGAGCCGCAGCCCCACCCAGACCGGCTTGCCGGGCTCCACGCCTTCCGGCGCCCAGGCCAGCAGTTCGGCACTGACCTGCTCCGTCGTGACCACCGCACGGGTGGTGCTCTGCGTGCCTTTTCCCAGAATGTCGCTAAAGGCTTTTTGAGCGCTGGCGGGCACGGGGATTGCGCAGGCAGCTATCAAAAATGTAGCGGCTAGCTTGGCAAACGGAAAACGCAGGGCATTCATTGTGCAAGTGTGAGCGGGTGGCGCAGAGATTAGTTCCTGGAAGGCTAGGGGGCAAGACAGCGTGCGGGCATTGCTCGATGATGGTTAGTCCGGTTTCACGCTGCCTTATTACAGCCGTTTTCAGAGTCAGCCCAGATAATAGGGGCATGCCGCGCATTGTCCTCGCCACCCTCAACGCGAAGTACATCCACGCTTCGCTGGGCCTGCGGTACCTGCTGGCCAATATGGACCTGCATGGCGGCCCCGGCCTTCGTGCACAAACGTTGCTGCGCGAATTCGTGATCCAGCAACGGCCCATGCAGATCGTCGAGGAGTTGCTGGCGCTCGATCCTGAAGTCATCGGCCTCGGCATTTATATATGGAACGTGGTGGAAACCACCCAGGTCGTGCGCCTGCTCAAAACCCTGAGGCCCGGCATCAAGGTGGTGCTGGGCGGACCCGAGGTCAGTTACGAGACGGGCGAACAGGAAATCTGCCGCCTGGCCGACCATGTGGTCACCGGCTGGGGCGATGTGAGTTTTCCCAAGCTCTGCCGTGCCTTGCTCGAGGGCCCGCAACCGCTGATGAAGGTCGTTGCGGGGGAGCAGCCGGCACTGGAGGCGCTGGCCCTGCCTTATGGCGAATACACCGACGAAGACCTTGCCAAACGGTTGCTGTATGTCGAAGCCTCGCGCGGCTGCCCCTTCAAGTGCGAGTTCTGCCTGAGCTCGCTCGACAAGACCGCCTGGGCTTTTGACCTGGACGCGTTTATGGCCGAGATGGACGCGCTCTACCGGCGCGGCGCACGCAACTTCAAGTTTGTGGACCGCACGTTCAACCTGAAGGTCGAGAACTCGGTGCGCATCCTGCAGTTTTTCCTGGACCGGATGGCGCCTGACCTGTTTGTGCATTTTGAAGTGGTGCCCGACAGCCTGCCCGACCGGCTCAAAGCGCTGATTGCGCAGTTCCCGGCAGGTTCGCTTCAGTTTGAAGTCGGTATCCAGAGCTTCAACCCCGAGGTGCAGCAGCGCATTTCGCGCAAGCAGGACAACGCCAGGACCGCGGACAACTTGCGCTGGCTGGTGAACGAAAGCCAGGCCCATGTGCACGCAGACCTGATCTTCGGTTTGCCCGGCGAGACGCTGGAGAGCTTCGCCCAGGGTTTTGATCGCCTGCATGAACTGGCGCCGCATGAAATCCAGTTCGGCATCCTGAAGCGCCTGCGCGGCACACCCATCACCCGGCACACGGCGGAGTTTGCCATGGCGTATGACCCGCAGACGCCGTATACGATTTTGCAGAACTCCACGATCGACTTTGTCACCATGCAGCGCATCAATCGCTTTGCGCGGTATTGGGAAATGCTGGCCAATTCAGGGCGTTTTGCGCGGGGGCTCCAGCTGCTGCTGACCCCCGGCTCGGCGTTCGGCCACTTTCTGAAGTTCAGCGACTGGCTCTGGGCCAGCACCGGCAAAACCCATGAGTTCGCACCCGAGAAGCTGGTGGATTTTCTGTTTGAGCACCTCACCGCAGTGCGGGGCTTGGCCAGCGCAGATGTGCGCAACGCCCTGCTGGCCGACTACCTGGCCAGCGGTGCACGCGGCCGCCCCAGTTGCCTGGCCGATCTGCTGGGTGCGGCACGGCCGGCTGCGCCGCTGCGTTCCGGCCGACAGGGCACTGCGCGGCAGGGGCGCCATGTGAACCAGCAATCAGCAGGGTTTCAGGACGAGTCGGGCGCCCACCGGGAAGCCATTCAAAAGGCCGCGGCGGCCGCTTGATGAGCCAAAGCCCCCATCTTCAAAGCATTTCGTCCGGCGCGAACGGCCCGATCAGCTTGAGCATCAGTTGCAGTCCCCAGCTGGCATCCGGCTCGATCAGGGAGTCCTTGAGGGGCGAGCCCTGCGGCGCACGCCAGACCAGCCGGCCGTTCTCCAGCTCGACCCGGTAGGCGCCTGAAGCCAGCGTGGGTTCGATCAGCCGTGTGGCCTCGGCTGAGATGCTGCGGTTGCGGATGACGATAGCCACTTCGCTGTTTTGCAGCTGCGAGCGCAGGTCCAGGTTCATGGACCCCACGACCAGCATCCGGTCGTCCATGACAACGACCTTGGAATGTAGGCTGGCACGTGAGCCGCCGGTGGAGCCACCGGTTGATCCCCCGATCGAGCCGCCGGCAATGGCGGCCGAGCCAAAGCTGCTGAAAGAGCCTTCCTGTTCGGCGCGCATTTCGTAAATCTCGATGCCCATCTCCAGCAAGGCCTTGCGGTAGCGGGCGTAGCCGACGTGGGCCGCCGGCGCGTCGTTCGATGCCAGCGAGTTGGTGAGCACCCGCACACGAACACCGCGTTGCCGGATCTCGGAAAACTGTTTCATCATGCGTTCGCCGGGCACAAAGTAGGGCGAAACGATCAGCAGGTTGTTTTTGGCTTGCGACATCAGCTGCAGCAGGCCGTCCACCGTGGTGTCCTGCGATTCTTCGGTCGTGTCGGCGTCGGCGGCGATTTTGGACGCCTTGTCCACCAGCAACACCGACGGCGCCCAGGTCCAGGTCAACAACCGCAGGTCGGTCGAATCCGGCAGCGTTGGCAGTGTGGAGGTGGCCCGTTCCGGCCGGGCCGAGGGCGTCACGGTGCCGTCACCTGCCGGAAGGTTCGCTGCCTGCGCTGTGCCGACCGGCCCGGAAGGGTTTTCAGGGGCCGGCGGCTTGCGCTTGAGTGCGTCGATTTCCTTTTCGGTCATCAGCGACTGCACCGGGTAGGCCAGCGGGTTGTTCCAGTACTGGTCAAAGCTGCGCGACAGGTCTTGCGCGATGCGGCCGGCCGCCAGTACGTCGATGTCCACAAAATTGGTGCCGGTGCTCTGGCCGAAGTAGGTTTCGCCCAGGTTGCGCCCGCCGGTGATGGCCACGGCGTTGTCCGCCACAAAAATCTTGTTGTGCATGCGCCGCTGCATGCGCGCCGTGTCCTTGAGGTTGCCCAGGATGCGGAACATCAGGGAGCCGCGGCCGCCCGGCAGGGGGTTGAACAGGCGCAGCTCGATGTTTTTCTCAAAAGCCAGCTTCAGCACCTGTGCGTTTTTGCCTGAGGTGTTGAAGTCGTCCAGCAGTATGCGGATGCGCACGCCGCGGCCCGCTGCTTCGCGCAGCGCGTCAAACATGCGTTCGGTGGTTTCGTCGGCAAAGATCGCGTAGTACTGGATATCCAGTGTCTTTTGCGCTGCCTTGATCAGCGTCATGCGGCTGGTAAAAGCCAGTTCTGCGTCGCCGACCAGCGCAAACCCCGAATCGTTTCGCGTGCCGGCCTTGGCCGCACGGGCCGCCACCAGGCTGCCCAGGCGCGTTTCGGCCGGGTTGGCCAGCGCGGTGGACACCGGGCGGTCGACCTCGCTGGGCAGCGAGGCGCAACCCGTCACCCAGAGAGCGGCGAAAACGAGCGCCAGCCCCTGCAACGCMCGCCAGCCCGCAGGGGGGATGAAAAAACGGGTGCCGGGAAAGGCGCTGGAAGTGGTCTGCATCGTGCAGGCACTTTAGCGTAAGGGGATGTATTGGGTGCCGCTGGACCCTGCGTCCGCGCCTATTCTTCTTGTAGGCGCCCGGCTTGACTGCGCGTCACTTCCGCAGCCGGCCCGTATGCAGCGGGCATGGGCGCGGTTATGACGACAGGATTTCCCAGCGCTGCAGCGCTGCCATCAGCTCTTCCTCGATCTTGCTGTTGCGCGCGTTGAGTTCCGCCGCCCGTTTGGCATTCGTGGTGTAGAGCGTGCCGTCATAGAGCTCCTGCTCGATGGCTTTTTGCTGCGACTCCAATTGCTGGATCAGCGCCGGCAGGCCGTCGAGCTCGCGCTGCTCTTTGTAGCTCAGCTTCTTTTTTGATAGCAGCTCGCGCTCGTCCTTATTGGGCTGCGGGCTTGTTTTGCTTGAAATTTTGCTGCCGGCGGGGCTGCTGGCGGGCTTGTTGGCACCGGTGATCTGCGCTGCGCGCTTGGATTGCGTGATCCAGTCGGTCACGCCGCCCTCGTATTCGCGCCAGAAGCCGGGGTTCTCGGGCGTGCCCTCATAGGCGATGGTGCTGGTGACCACGTTGTCCAGGAAGCGCCTGTCGTGGCTGACCAGGAAAACCGTGCCTTCGTAGTTTTGCAGCAGGTCTTCCAGCAATTCGAGGGTGTCGATGTCCAGGTCGTTGGTCGGCTCGTCCAGCACCAACACATTGGCCGGCCGGGCAAACAGGCGCGCCAGCAGCAGCCGGTTGCGCTCGCCGCCTGACAAAGTGCGCACGGGTGAGTTCGCACGCTGGGGCGAGAACAGAAAGTCCGTCAAATAGCTCTTGACGTGTTTTTTCTGGCCGTTGATTTCGACCCACTCGCTGCCGGGGCTGATGAAGTCTTCCAGCGTGGCGTCCAGGTCCAGGCTGTCGCGCATCTGGTCAAAGTACGCGACCTGCAGGTTGGCACCCTGGCGGATTTTGCCGGGCGGGTTTGTCACGTCGGGCTGCAACTCGCCCAGGATGAGCTTGAGCAGCGTGGTCTTGCCGGCGCCGTTCGGGCCGAGCAGGCCGACCTTGTCGCCGCGCAGCAGCGTGCCGGTGAACTTGTTGACGATGATTTTTTCGCTGCCCGGGTGGCCGAAGCTTTTGCTCACGTCGGTGAGCTCGGCGACGATCTTGCCGCTCTTCTCGCCGCTGGAGACGTCCAGGTTGACGCGGCCCACCGCATCACGCCGTGCCGCACGGTTGTCGCGCAGGGCTTCGAGGCGTCCAATGCGGGCCACGCTGCGGGTGCGGCGCGCCTCCACGCCCTTGCGGATCCACACCTCTTCTTGCGCCAGCAGCTTGTCGGCCTTGGCATTGATGACGGCTTCCTGCGCCATCTGCTCTTCTTTTTGCACCAGGTACTGGGCAAAGTTGCCGGGGTAACTGTTGAGCTTGCCGCGGTCGAGCTCGACGATGACGGTGGCGACCTGGTCCAGGAAGGCCCGGTCATGGGTGATGGTAATGATGCTTCCGTTGAAATTGACCAGCAAATCCTCCAGCCAGGCGATGGAATCGAGGTCCAGGTGGTTGGTCGGCTCGTCGAGCAGCAGCACGTCGGGCTTGGCGACCAGCGCCTGGGCCAGAGCCACGCGTTTTTTGGTGCCGCCCGAAAGCGAGCCGACGATGGCGTCTTTGTCCAGGTGCAGGCGGTGCAGGGTTTCTTCGACGCGCTGCTCCCAGGTCCAGCCGTCCAGCGCCTCGATTTCCGACTGCAGGGCGTCCAGGTCGGTATGCTCGTCGGCCGCGAGATATTGCTCAACTACGTGCCTGGTGCGCGCCAGTCCTGCGCTGGCAGCTATAAAAACAGTAGCGTGCGGGTCCAGGCTGGGCTCTTGCGGCACATAGGCGATGCGCAGGTTCTGCTGCAGCTGCAGCGTGCCGTCATCGGGTTTTTCGAGGCCGGCGAGAATTTTCAGCAGGGATGACTTGCCCGTGCCGTTGCGGCCGATCAGGCCGATCCGCTGGTTGGTTTCAAGGGAAAAATCTGCGTGATCCAGCAGTGCGACGTGCCCAAAAGCGAGTTGGGCGTCCAGTAAGGTAATAAGTGCCATAAGGGGGCAGATTATCCGCCCCTACCGCGACGCGGTGTCTATATAGGCCCTTCATCGGCCCTGCAGGGCCCGCCTTTGGTCACATGACGCCCCCCTAAGTGCCATCCCTTAAATACAAGTTATTACGTGAGTGGCCGGTGTCGCATCTGCGCCCTATCGCTTGCCAAGCCTCGCCGATATAGTCGTCCGTTCCGGCGATTCGATCGCTGAAGGAGGGACCTTGGAACTGCAAATCAATGGCCGGGCCGTTCAGGCCGACGCCGATCCCGGCATGCCCTTGCTCTGGCTGCTGCGCGACGTGCTGAACATGACGGGCACCAAGTTCGGATGCGGCGTGGCCGCGTGTGGCGCTTGCACAGTGCGGGTGGACGGCGAAGCGGTGCGGTCCTGTGTCGTCCCGGTGTCCGCCGTGATGGGCAAGCGAATTCAGACCATTGAAGCGCTGGGTGCGCCGGGCAAGCCCCACGCCCTGCAGGCCGCCTGGATTGCCGAGCAGGTGCCCCAATGCGGCTATTGCCAGTCGGGCATGCTGATGGCCGCCGCCGCCCTGCTCGACAAAATCCCCAAGCCGACAGATGCGGACATCGATGCCGCCATGACCAATATCTGCCGATGTGGCACTTACCAGCGGATCCGGGTGGCCATCAAGCGCGCGGCCGGCATGGCGCCCGGCGTTCTGCAGAAGGTCCGGACATGAAAAGAAGGGCCTGGCTGCTCAGTGCAACCGGTGCGGCAGGCGCATTGCTGGTGGGCTGGAGCCTGTTGCCGGCGCGCTCCCGGCTGGGCAGCCCGGCCAAACCCTGGCCTGCGAGCATTCCCGAGCTTGATGGCGCGGTGTTCAATGGCTGGGTCAAGATCCGGGCGGACGGCGGTGTGGTGCTGGCCATGCCGCGCAGCGAAATGGGCCAGGGCGTGCACACGGCGCTGGCCATGCTGGTGGCCGAAGAGCTTGACGTGCCGCTGCAGCGGGTGACCGTGGCGCAGGCGGGATCCGACGCCATTTACGGTAATGTCGCGATGCTGGTGGGCAGCCTGCCTTTTCATCCACTGGACGTCGATGACTTTGCCAAAGAAGGCGCCCCCAGGGTTCGCCCCACCCCGGTCAGGATCGGCGAGTGGATGATGGGCAAGGTTGCCCGTGAGCTCGGCATCAACGCGACAGGGGGTTCCTCAAGCCTGGCGGATGCCTGGGACGTGGTGCGGCTGGCCGCTGCCACGGCCAGGGCATCCCTGCTGGGGGCCGCCTCGCTGGACTGGAAATTGCCGGTGGATGAGCTCACAGTCAAAAACGGCGTGATTTCGCACCCTTCAGGTCCCTCATCCCACTACGGTGAACTGGCGAAATTTGCCGCAGCGACTCCGCCGGGTGACGTGACACTCAAAAGCCGCGGGGACTGGAAACTGATAGGGCGGGGTGCCCAGCGCCTGGATTTACCTGCCAAGGTCAATGGCACGGCCGTTTTTGGCCTCGATGTCCGGTTGCCGGGCATGGTGTATGCGGCGATCCGGCTTTGTCCCATGTTGGGCGGCTCAGCGGGTGCGATTCAGGTAAATACGGCGCTCGCCTTGCCTGGCGTGGAGCGTCTGGTGCGGCTGCCGGCCTATGCGGGCTCTACTGCCGGCTTTGCCGTGGTGGGTAAAACCTGGTGGCAGGCCCAGCAGGCGGCCTTGATGGTGCCGGTCGAATGGCAGCAGCGACCCGCTGGCGCGCTGGACACGCGCGTGATTGAACAATCGCTGGAAACCGCTCTGGCACGTGAAGAAGGCCATGTCTTTTATGAAAAAGGTGATGCCGGCAAGGCCGAGGCGTCCGCTGTGCGGAAAATCGAGGCACTTTATCGTGCGCCCTACCTGGCCCACGCCACGCTTGAGCCCATGAACTGCACCGCGCAAGTCATGGGCGGCAAGGTATGGCTCTGGGCGCCCACCCAGGTGCCGCAGATGGCTGTGGCCGTTGCCGCACGGGTGGCTGGGGTGGCTCAGGAAGATGTCCATGTCACTGTCACCTTGCTGGGCGGCGGCTTTGGCCGCCGGCTGGAGGTCGACTGCGTGGCGCAGGCAGTGCGCATTGCCGTGGAGTGTGGGGGCAGGCCTGTGCAACTGATCTGGTCGCGCGAAGAAGACACCACGCACGACTTTTACCGGCCCATGCAGGTAGCCAGGCTGAGGGCCTCCCTGGACGAAAAGGGCGACGTCACCTGCCTGTCCATCAAGTCTGCCGGCGACGCCATTACGCCTAGATGGCTAGAACGCAACCTGCCGGCCCTGTCCGGGCCCTTTGATACTCCCGACAAGAGCGCTGCGGAAGGATTGTTCGATCTGCCTTACGGCTTTGCCAGCCAGTCCATGTCGCATGTGGCCATGCGCTCGGGCGTACCTGTCGGCTACTGGCGTTCGGTGGGGCATTCGCATAACGCGTTCTTCTCAGAATGCTTCGTGGATGAGCTGGCCTGGGCGACTGGACGGGATCCTCTCGCTTTCCGGCGTTCCTTGCTGGACGAAGCACCCCGGCATCTGGCCGTGCTGGAACTGGCTGCACTCAAGGCTGGCTGGGGCGGCGCTTTGCCCGAGGGGCGGGCCCGCGGCATCGCCCTGCATGAATCATTTGGATCCATCGTGGCGCAGGTCGTGGAGGTGTCATTGCTCAATGGCATGCCGCGCGTCCACCGCGTGGTGTGTGCTGTGGATTGCGGTACGGTTGTGAACCCGGGCATCGTGGCACAGCAAATGGAGGGGAGCGTTATCTTTGCGCTGACCGCAGCGCTGTATGGCCGCATAGATATAGAAGAAGGTGTCGTGCGCCAGAAGAATTTTCCCCAGTACGCCATGGTGGGGCTGGCGCAGGCGCCCGTTGTGCAGACTCATATTGTCCCCAGCGAGAGAACACCTGGCGGCGCAGGCGAACCAGGTGTTCCGCCATTGGCGCCCGCATTGGGAAATGCCCTCTATGCACTGACAGGGAAGCGCTTGCGCTCGCTGCCTCTTATAGTGAACAACGCGTAAGTTGAGAAAGTTTTTTAAGTGCTGCTTGAAAAGCGCAAAACAACCGTGCTATAGTCGATGGCTCTGCTGAACACAGCGAACAAATTCTTCGGGATTTGCAGCTACCGCGAAAGCGAAAAGTTCAGTAGAAAAAAGATCTTGAAAAGTTGACCGGGACTCAAAATTCGGTATAGAATTCAAGGCTCTGCTGAAAACGAAAGTGCTGACCGCCAAGCGATCAGGCAGCAGAAAAAAGAGTCAAAAAAGTTTGACTGGTGATTAAAAACCGGTATATAATTTGAGGCTCTGCTGATCACAGCAAGACAAGCAAAATTCTCTGAATTGAGTTTGTCAAGCGAGAAAGGCAAATAACCCTCGGGTTGACTGGGAATTAAAAACCAGTATATAATTCGAGGCTCAGCTGATTACAGCGAGACGACAAAAGCAGGGTGCTAAACGCGCTGAGCAAGTAGTCAGGATCATTAAAAATTTACAGCCGATAAGTATGGGCGTTTGAAGGCGATTGCCAGGTTACTTGTAACCAGGTCTTCTGACCTTAAACGCTCATAGAGATAGAAAATGTGAAATCGTCAAGATTTCTCATCAATTCCGTTTTTATGAGTTTCTTCTCGCAGTCAAATGCGAGGAGTTGAAAATTATTGCAGTGATTAAACTATAGAGTTTGATCCTGGCTCAGATTGAACGCTGGCGGCATGCCTTACACATGCAAGTCGAACGGTAGAGTAGCAATACTCGAGAGTGGCGAACGGGTGAGTAATATATCGGAACGTGCCCAACTGTGGGGGATAACGTAGAGAAATTTACGCTAATACCGCATACGATCTAAGGATGAAAGCGGGGGATCGCAAGACCTCGCGCAGTTGGAGCGGCTGATATCAGATTAGCTTGTTGGTGAGGTAAAAGCTCACCAAGGCGACGATCTGTAGCTGGTTTGAGAGAACGACCAGCCACACTGGGACTGAGACACGGCCCAGACTCCTACGGGAGGCAGCAGTGGGGAATTTTGGACAATGGGCGAAAGCCTGATCCAGCAATGCCGCGTGCAGGAAGAAGGCCTTCGGGTTGTAAACTGCTTTTGTACGGAACGAAACGGCCTG
>NZ_JBFUBP010000015.1:0-100043 GCF_056405675.1 Polaromonas sp. P1_F4
TACTTAGGCTCGCTCTCCTCTGATCGCAGGTGCTTCTTCACGGTGTTGCGAGCCAGGCCTGTACGCCTTGAGATCTCGCGGATGGACATCTGATCCCGCAATGCCCAACGTCTGATGACATTCAATGTCGCCACGTCTATCACTCCTAATTTCCCCCTGCTTTTAAAACAAGCAGAGTAGTGCCTACGTGGGTCAGTTTTGGATGGAAATTACTGCGCTAAGTGGATCAGATTTCGACGGAATTCAACACACTCACTTCTAATGATGGAGCCAATGGAGTAAGAATTTCGTGAAAAGTCGCTGGCAGCGAAACGAGAAGCAACCCCCTTATAAGCTTCGCATTTACAAGGCGCAGTTCCATATTGCAAAAAATGTCCGACGGACTTTTATTTAACCCGACGGACTTTATTCCTCGCAATCAAAGCGTGCCCGGGCACGCTGACCGTCATTCGACGGTCACTGACTTCGCCAGGTTTCTCGGTTTGTCCACATCCGTCCCGCGCGCCACAGCCGTGTGATATGCCAGCAACTGCAGCGGCACCACGTGCAGCAGCGGGCTGAGCGCGCCGTAGTGTTCGGGCATGCGGATGACGTGCAGGCCTTCGCCGCTTTCGATGTGGCTGTCGGCGTCTGCCAATACATAGAGGACGCCGCCGCGGGCGCGGACTTCCTGCATGTTGCTTTTGAGTTTTTCAAGCAGCGCGTCGTTGGGGGCGACGCAGACGACTGGCATCTCGCTGGTGACTAAAGCCAGGGGGCCGTGTTTGAGTTCGCCTGCGGGGTAGGCCTCTGCGTGGATGTAGCTGATTTCCTTGAGCTTGAGGGCGCCTTCGAGTGCGATGGGGTAATGCAGGCCACGCCCTAAGAAAAGTGCGTTTTCCATTTTCGCGAAGTCTTCGGCCCAGCTGATGACTTGCGGCTCCAGCGCCAGCACAGCCTGCAGAGAGGCGGGCAAGTGGCGCATGGCTTTCAAGTGACCGGCTTCTTCTTCGTCGCTGAGCTTGCCTTTGCTTTGGGCCAGGGCCAGCGTGAGCAGGAAGAGGCCTGCCAGCTGCGTGGTGAAGGCCTTGGTGGAAGCCACACCAATTTCAACGCCGGCGCGCGTGATGTAGGCGAGCTTGCATTCGCGCACCATGGCTGACGTTGACACATTGCAGATGGTGAGGGTTTGCGTCATGCCCAGGCTTTGCGCGTGGCGCAGTGCGGCCAGCGTGTCGGCGGTTTCGCCGCTCTGGGTGATGGTAACGACGAGTGACTTCGGGTTAGGTACCGATGTGCGGTAGCGGTATTCGCTGGCCACTTCGACTTGTGTGGGGATGCCGGCTATCGACTCGAGCCAGTACTTGGCGGCACAGCCGCTGTAGTAGCTGGTGCCGCACGCCAGGATGAGGACCGAGTCGATGTCCTTGAAGACGCGGTAAGCCTCGTCGCCGAACAGTTCAGGAACGATGCCTTCCACGCCTTCGAGCGTGTCGGCAATGGCGCGCGGCTGCTCGAAGATTTCTTTTTGCATGTAGTGGCGATACGGGCCCAGCTCTGCGGCGCCGCTGTGGGCGTGCACGGTTTTGACTTCGCGCTGGACGGCTTTGCCTTCTTTGTTGAGTACCCAGTACTTGCCGAGCTGGATGTCGACCATATCGCCTTCTTCGAGGTAGACGATCTGGTCCGTCACGCCGGCCAGGGCCATGGCGTCGCTGGCGAGGAAGTTCTCGGTCTTGTCCTTGCCGACGCCCAGGATCAGCGGCGAGCCGGCGCGCGCGCCGACGACGCGGTGCGGCTCGTCCTTGCAGAAGGCCGCAATCGCATACGCGCCGTGCAGTTGTGCCACGGTGGCCTTGAGGGCTTCGAACAAATCGCCGTCGTACAGGCTGTCCATCAAATGCACGATGACTTCGGTGTCGGTCTGGCTGTCGAAGACATAGCCCTTGGCCTTGAGGCCGGCGCGCAGCTCTTCGTAGTTTTCGATGATGCCGTTGTGCACTAACGCGACCTTGCCTGCGCGCGCCGTGGCGCCCGCGCCGCTGCCGTGGCTGAAATGGGGGTGGGCGTTGTGCACTGCGGGCGCGCCGTGGGTGGCCCAGCGGGTGTGCGCAATGCCGGTGCCGCCTTCGAGCTTGTCAGCGCTCACCTGCTCCTGCAACTCGGCCACACGCGAGGTGCTGCGAGCGCGCTTCAGGCCACCGGCGTACACGGCGACGCCGCAGGAGTCATAACCGCGGTATTCGAGGCGCTGCAAACCCTGCACCAGGATGGGAACGATATTTCGGGTCGAAACGGAAGCAACAATGCCGCACATGAAGGTCTCCTGAAGGTCAATGCGGTGATGCTACGTATTTACAGTTTTCCAATGTGATCTATTTTTTCGTTTGAATGGAATTTAATTTCATTCATTCCAATGTATTGAATTAAATTTCATTTATATTTCCTTAATGGAACAAATAATCATTGATGACGTCGACGTGAAGCTACTGGACAGCCTGCAAACCGACGCATCGCTGAGCAACCAGGCGCTGGCCGAACGCGCCCATATCTCGCCGCCGACCTGCTTGCGCCGCGTGAAACGCCTGCGCGATGCCGGGCTGGTAGAACGTGAAATCGCGCTGCTCAGCCCCGACAAGCTGGCCGCCCTCACCGGCCACGGGCTGACGGCGCTGGTGGAGATCACGCTGGATCGCCAGGGCACGGAACATCAAGAGGCATTTGAAACGAGGGTGGTGCAGGACGACGCCGTTCAGCAGTGCTACCGCGTCTCACCGGGGCCGGACTTCATGCTGGTGGTGCACGTGGCCGACATGCCGCGCTACCTGGCGCTGGCGCAGCGGCTTTTCACCAGCGATGCAAATGTGCGTAACGTGAAGGCTTTTTTCAGCACCAAACGCGCAAAATTTGAACCAAAAGTGCTTCTAGCCCAATAAAAACCGGCGCGAGCAGCTATCAAAACAATAGCGCATCAATCGCCCCGTCAGCACCCACCATCAGCCGGAAAACCTTAGGGGGCCGGTCCGGGGCCTTGCCGGGTTTGCCTGAGCAGCACCCACGCCATCAGCCCCAGCGCCAGGGCACCCGCCAGCAAGACGCCCCACAACACCAGGCTGCGTGTCGGCATGCCCTGGCTGGGGGGTTGCGCCGCCACCAGCGGGCCGGCCGCACCAGCACTGCCACCGGTGACGTCTGCTTTGGACACGTCGGCCTGGGCGACAGGCAGCGAGTTCTCCTGCTGCGCCTTGTAGCCAGGAATCAGGCTGGCCATGGGCAGAAAAGCGCCTGCGGCCCCCGTTGCGCTGGCCAGGCCCGCAGCCAGGGTGAAAGGGCCCTGCCCGCTGGCCAGAAAGATGAGCTGCGCCGGTTCGAACTGCAGGACGATTTCAGGCGCGGCGGCAAACCCCGGCGTTTTGAGATCGGCTTCGATCTTCATTTCGCGCACCGATGAGCCCTGCAATTCGACCGGGCCGCTGGTTTGCTCTTTGCCTGCGGTTGTCATCCGGTAGACCACGGCGCTGGCCAGCAACGCCCACGGCTGGTTGCGGTCATTACGGCCCAGCACGCGGATGGGCACCAGCACATTGCTGCCCTGCGGCGTGATCTTCAAAGCAGCAACAGGCGTCGCAAAGGGCAACGCAAAAGTCAGCTCATGGGGATTCGTCAGCACCGGCGTGGTCATGGTGGCGCCCACACGCTGGCGCAGGGCCGTGCTGCGGGACGTAATCAGCGTGGCGCCGCGCAGGGTGACGGCGGCGTCGCCCCAGGTGATGCGCAGGTACTGGTCTTTCAAATCCGCCATGGAAAGCGCAAGGCTGTTGTCGCCCAGGCTCGCGGCTTTGGCAGAAGCATCGGCGCGGTACAGCACGGTGTCGGCCAGGGGCCGCCAGTTCTTCAGGTCCTTGCTGGCCTGCACATTAAAGCTGACTGGCTGGCCGACCGGCAGGTCGGCGTCCAGCGTCATGCGGGCGGCAGGCGCATTGACGCTGCGTGTGTCGAGCAGCGCGCCCAGCACTTTTTGCGATGAAGCTGCACCCGCGGTGTTTGCGCCGCTGCCCGTGTTGAGCTGCACTACGCGCCGGCCCTGCCGCTCTTCAATGCGCAGCGACAGGCCTTCCAGCCCGGCGGCGCTTGCGGCACCCAGGATGGGATACGCCGTGAGCTTGACCTGCTGCTCCTGCGTCGCCGTTTCTGCGGCGACGTTGGCCAGTGCCATGGGCACCGGCTGGCCCGCCGCGTTGAAGAGGCGTATGTCGGCATAACCGGCGCTTTGCAGCCGCACCAGGGCCTCGGCGGGCACCACCAGCCGCTGCAGCGGCGCATCAGGCGCCAGCGTGACAGGTATGCGAACGGCATACGATTTGGCGCTGCCGGCATCCGCAGCGTCGGCGGCCAGCACCACCAGCGGGGCTGCCAATGCGGTGGAGAGCGCCAGAGTTAGCGCCAGGGTTAAAAAACGTTGGTTGATTTTCATGACTGGGTTACCTTCAGGTCGCCCGCATCTTCGGGCAAAACATCTTGCGCAGTGGCGGTGCCGGCGGCCTTGGGCGGCAGCGGCGCAAAGTAGCCCACCACCAGCATCAGCACACCCACCACAATGAACGCGATGATGCGCTCCGCACCACCGGCGTTCGACAGGTCAATCAACAGCAGCTTGACGACCACCAGGCCCAGCAGGCCCGCGCCCACCAGCCACAGCGGCCGCTGCACACGCCGGTGCGCCAGCACCATCAGGCTCAGGGCCAGCAGCGTCCACAAAATGGCGTAACCGGTTTGCACCACGAAGCTGCCGAACAGCGCGTCGGCATCCCAGCGCACGCCGAAGAAATGGTGGGCGATGCGCAGCCACACGGTATTGACGGCGACAAACACCAGTAGAGCCAGCGCCACCAACGCATTGCGGCCCGTCACCCAGCCCGCATTGCCCGGCGGCGGCGCGGCCGTCACCAGCACGCGGCGCCAGAACACCAGGGCGCCCAGCGCGAGCGCAAGCGTCAGGTCGGTCGGGTTGAGCAGCGGGATGTAGGGAAGCGGCGCGGTGTGGCCCGACGAGTGAACCGCAGCCACCAGCGTGCCCCAGAACACCAGCACCGCAAGCGGCAAGGCTGCATACCAGTAGTAAGCCTGGGCATGCGGATTGAGGGGCCACTTCGCGCCCTGTCGCAGGGCCGCGCTGTTGGCCCGCCCTGCCCACACCGCCAGCAGCATCAGCACGGCGATGGCGCTGACCAGCAGGACCACGCCGGCCCACGAAGTGCGCCAGAGCTCGGCCTTGCCGATACCCGACCACAGGCAATCCGCAAGGAGGAAGGTCACCAGCCACGCGCTTGCGGCGTGCAGGAAACCATAGGGCGACTGAGAGGCGCCCGTGGACGTAGCCTGCGCCAACGCCTGGCGGTCCGTCTGCCGCAGCATCCAGTAATGCAGCACCAGCACCGCCGGCCACACAGCCCACGCCGGAGTAGCGAGCACGCGGTAGCCTTGACCTGCCTGCGCCACATAACCCAACGCCAGCACACCCACGGTGATGCGCGCGGGCCAGGTCGCCACCGTCCACTGCTTCTTCAGGCCAAGCACCATCGACAAGGCCGCGCTGGCCACCACCGCCAGCATCATCAGCAGGCCGGTAGTGCGGTCGCTAAAGGCCTGCTGAGGAAAGGCATCTGCTTCCAGCGCCGGCACGCGGCGGTTGATTTCCAGCAACCAGGCCAGGCACCAGAAGAAAAAGCCGTAGAGGTAAACAGGAACGCTGAGCTGCGACTCCACGCCGGCATAGGCCTTGGCCCACGAAGACTCGCTGTGCGGCAGGGGCCGGCGCAGCCACCACGCCAGCTGCAGCGCCGGCAGCGCGATCAACATGGCGCCGATAAAGGCCGGGTTGCCGAAAGGAATGGCCGAGACAGGGTTGCCCAGTGCGCCCGCGTCATCAAGCCCGCCCAAAAACGCCATGGCGGCCACGCCCTGCAGCAGCAAGCCGAAAGCGCGCGGCATCCAGCGCGCCTGCCGCATGCCGACCCAGAACGCGCCCGCACCTTCGAGCGCCCAGACAGCCGAAGTCCACTTTGCATCGAGTGCCAGCGGCACCGCCAGCGTGGCAAAACCCACACCCACTGCAATAAAGCATTCGATCAGCAGGCGGTAGCTGGACAGCGCCCGGCGTACCAGCACCATCGCCGTCACCAGGTACAGCGCGGCAAAGCCCAGCGCCGAAAAGGCCGTGCCCAGTTCCATGGTGCGCACCAGCCCGGCCTGAAGGCCAAAGCCCACCAGCGGCGTGCCGAACACCAGCATGGTGTCGACGGCGTTGCCGAGCTTCGTGGGCGTGTTGCGCGCATAGAGGATGGCGGCAAAAAGATAGATCAGTACAAAGCCGATGAGGAAGGGCTGGGTGCTGGCGTAATGCTCTGGCGTGTACTTGAGAACACCCCAGGCAGTGGCCACGCCGAAGGTGGCGATAAAACCCACCACGTTCAGGATGCGCCATGAGCGCTTCCAGGCAATGAACAGAATGGCCAGGTTCAGCACTGAGTAATAGCTGAAGAGGCCCACATGGCTGCCCTGCCCCGTTGACAGCAGAATCGGCACGGCAAAACCACCGGCGAATGCCGCCACCGCCAGCGCGCGCGAGTTTTGCAGCAATGCCAGCGCGCAACTGAGCGCGCACACAACAATCATCAAACCAAAGGCCGGCAGTGGCTCCAGCAGGCCGTACATGCGGAAGGCGGCAAACACCGTGAGGTACATCACCGCCACGCCGGCGCCCTGCAGCGCGAGTGCAAAGCCGGGCTTTTCCGTGCGCTTGCGAAAACCCACGGCCAGCAGCGCAATCGCTGCGGCGGCGATGGCCGTCAGCCGGAACTCCACCGGAAAGAGCCCGGCCGATGCCGCGTAGCGTGCCAGGAACGACAGGCCGATGAACAAGATGACCAGCCCGACCCGCACGATGGTGTTGCCGCCCAGGAACCAGTTTTTGCCGGCAATCAGGGCCAGCTCGATGGCATTGGGCTCGGCCGGTGTGTAAGCCGGCCGGGTGGCGGGTGCTGCCTGGCCACGCGGCAAGCCGTTCGGGGCCAGGTCTTCTTGCAGGGATGCCTCTTCATTGCTGACGGCACTGAGAGCGCTGGCGGCCGCTGGCGCCATGGTTTGCGGCGCAGCAGGTGCACGGGCAGGAAGCGGGGCAACGGGCGAAGGAGCGGTGTTCTCAAATTCCTTGAATCCGCCGTCGTCTGCCGTGGCCGGAATGGCAGGCGGATGTGTTGCTGATGCAGTCGCTGTCCTCACCTGCGGCGCATGCTTCTTGCGCGCGGCCTCGACTTCAGCACGCACGGCCCAGCGCAATGACAGGCCTGCGAACAACCCGAGGAAGCCCCCCAGAAAAACACCGAAATCGCCGTAGCCCGGCCAGAACCAGCCCAGCACGGCACCCCAAACAATGCTCCAGATAATCATGACCCCAGCCTCCCTGTTGTTTTCCGTGCTGCGATGTTGCACGCCAGCCTGCGGAATGGGCTGATGGTACTTGATGGACCCACTCGTGAGCACCGGCGGCACGGTGCCAGGCAAGCCCGCAGAAAAGCCCGCCAGCAGTCCTTATTAATTTAGGAAGAAACCGGCTGAAATTCAATCAGGACAAGCGCAAGCAGCTATCAAATAAGTAGCAACCTGACTCAGTGCGCCTTGGCCCCTTCACGGGCGGTGTTCCAGAACGCGCGTGCCAGCGGCGAGAGTTTGGCCACATCCAGGCAGGCCAGGCCGACCGTTCGGGGTTGCGGCGGTGACAAGGGCCGGTAAACCACGCCCTTGGGCGCATCAGGCAGCGCCAGTCGGGCAGCTACCGACACTGCCAGGCCCTGCTGCACAAATTGCAGGATGGAAATGATCTGCGTGAAGTGATACAGCACCTTGGGCAGCGCGATGTTTTTCTGCAGGATGGGCACGATGACCGGGCCGCAGCCGGCTTCCGTCAGCACAAAGTCCAGCCCCGTCAGAGCGGTAACCGGCACGGCCTTGTGTTTGGCCAGTGGGTGTTTGGCCGGCAGGATGGCGACGAATTCGTCCTGCACCAGCGGCAGCACCTCAAAGCGCTCATCGGGCACGACAACAAACCCGAGTTCCACCCGCTTTTGCAGCAGCCAGTCGTCCACCACTTCGTCGCTTTCCTCTTCAATGCGCACCTGCGCGCCCGGATGGCGCTTCTTGAATGCCGCTAACAGCGGTGGCAACAGATTGACGGTGGAAGTGGGCCCAAATGAACCGATGCGCAGCGTGCCGGTTTTCAGCTCGCGGGCGTCGCCCAGTTCCTGCGTCATGGTGGCGGCCAGCGCGGTCATTTCTCGGGCGCGCAGCAGCAGGCGCTCACCGGCGTCCGTCATGGCCACGCCCGAGGCGTCGCGCAGCGCGAGCTTGACGCCGAACTGCGTTTCGAGCGCGCGCAGCGCATGGCTGACGGCCGATTGTGTCGTGCCCAGCCGCATGGCCGCGCGTGAAAAGCTGCGGCATTCATCCAGTGTGATCAGGACTTCAAGTTGGGCGAGGGTCATGGTCGGCTCGAAAAAACAACAAGGCAGTGCACTTGCGATGATGAGTAAATACTCATTTGATGGTGAGTCGCTTAGCAGTTAATCTCATGCATCAATCTAACCGATGCCAGCCATTTTTCCAACAAAAACCGCATGACCGCCACCGCCACCTCTTCCACCACAGCCCCCTTGCCCGGCATTGCCCCCACGGCTCCGCCTGCCGGTAAAAGCCTTCTGGGCCTGTACCTGCGCCTGACCTGCGTGCCATTTTTGTGGGGCGGCACCTTCATTGCCGGGCGCGTCATTTCGGCCCACCTGCCGCCCGCCACCGCAGGTTTCATACGCTTTGTGTTTGCCACGCTGGCCCTGCTGGTGGCGCTGCACTTCACCGAAGGGCTGCGCGCGCTGACAACACTGTCGCGCCGCCAGCTGCTGGGCACGATGGCGCTGGGCGCCACCGGTATCTTTATTTACAACCTGCTGTTCTTCACGGCGCTTTCCGTGCTGCCGGCAGGCCGTACATCGCTCATCATTGCCCTGAACCCGGTGGTCACGCTGCTGCTGGCCGCCGCATTCCTGGGCGACCGGCTTTCGCCGACGCGCTGGCTTGGCGTGGCCCTGGCCTTGCTGGGCGTGTGGATTGTCGTCACGCGCGGAGATCTTTCGCAGATTGCACAGTCGCTCGGCAAGGGTGAACTGTCCATGTTTGGCGCGGTGTGTGCGTGGGCGGTGTACACCCTGCTGGGCCGCAAACTGCTGCAGGGCTTGTCGCCGGTGCTGGCCACGCTCTGGGCGGCCATCTGGGGCACGCTGTTCCTGGGCCTGCTGGCCCTGCGCGACATTGCCAGCGTACATGCCGGATCATTCACCCCTGAGGTGTGGGCCGGCCTGGCGTTCCTCGGCGTGCTCGGCACCGCGGTGGCTTTTGTCTGGTACTACGAAGGCATACGCCAGCTGGGCGCGGCACGCACCGTGGTGTTCAACAACCTGGTGCCGGTGTTTGGCGTGTTGCTGGGGTGGCTGATTTTGGGGGAACCCCTGAGTGCCAGCCTGCTGGCTGGCGGAGGGCTCGCAATTTTTGGAGTGTTCCTGGTCAACCGCCTCAAATAGGCGGGCCAGGTTTCAGGCCGGCCGCCGGCCGGCCTGAAAGCGCTTACTTGCGCAGCGCGGGCGACTCGACCAGCGCCTTGACCAGCTTGGCCAGCGCGTCGTTGGAGGCGCGCACGGCGGCCAGCGAGAAGTTACTCTTGAACTCCGAAAAAGTAGCACCGCCTTCACCGCTGACCCGTATCGTCTCGACGGGCTTGCCGCCGGCATCGACGATGGTGCAGACAAGCTTGACGCTGAACTGCGTCGGCGGCCAGGTGAATGCGCCGTCGGAAGACGAATTGGTGGTGATTTCCGGCGTGATCAGCAATGCAACACCGCCAGCCTGCAGCGCCGCGAAGTCCTTGGGATTTTGCACCTTGGTCACGCTGGAAAACGCCTCGGACAGTGCCTTGTAGAAGCCCGGCTCGATATCGCGGTACGGGAAGTAGCGCACCTTGTCACCACCGCCGCCGGGTGTTGTCACCTCAACCGAACGCAAGGCATCGGGGATGTGGTAACCCACTTTTTTACCAATGGGCTTGGCGCCGGCGGGCACAGTGACCGCCGCAAGGTCCGGGTTCATGGTAATGGGGTGTGCACAGCCAAACAGGAAAACACAGGCCAGCGCCGAAAAAACATAGCCAACAAATCGGTTCATGATGGATGTCCCGGCTTAGTTGCGAATGGCTTTGACGAAGTCTGGATCGGTCACCAGCGAGGCGACCAGTGACTGCACCATCAGCGGGTAGTTGTTGGCCGCCAGCGGAATGGCCACGGCGCCGGCGAAGGAGCTTTCCCATTTGCGCTCTATGCGCTTGACCTTGTCAAAGCGCACCTGCCCGTTGGCCGTCACCACGAAGCGTGCCTCTATCTGCCCGGCGTTAGTGCTCATACCGCCCGCGTCGATGTTGTTCTTGAGCAGGGTGCCGCTGATTTCAACGCCCGATTGCGGGTTGTACAGCTTGGCCAGTTCCAGTTCCTGGCGCAGCGCCGCGGCGATGTAGTCGCCATAGTTCTTGCCGACGGGCGAGGTCATGGTATTGGCGCGAAGGCTGAGCGAGGCGCCGCCCTGCAGGTCTGGCGCAACGCTGATGACGCCCGTCTTCACGGCACGCGCGCCGTCCATTTTCTTGAGCGTCTCGACGTTGTCGATGGACGGCGCATAGTTGGGTGCCGGGCCCGCGCAACCCACCAAAAACGCAGACACGGCAATACCCGTGAACAGGACAACACGCCTGAGCTGTTGAAACATGAAAAACCCCTCGTTGATTTATTGGAATGAACGGCCCTCATTGCGAGTGCCGCTGGGCATATGTTACGTCACGTAACCGCCATTCAAGCCACTCCGGGAATACCCGAAGAAAACGCCTTCAAGGCTGGCGGGGCGCCTTCACCGGCCTCTTCCAGTTAGGCAAACTGACCTGCTTGCCCCGCGCCACACTCAACGAATCCGGTGGCGTGCTTTTGGTGATGGTTGAGCCTCCGCCCACCGTGCCGCCCGCGCCTATGGTGACGGGTGCCACCAGGACGCAGTTGCTGCCGATGTGCACGTCGGCTTCAATCACCGTGCGGTGCTTGTTGGCGCCGTCGTAGTTGGCGGTGATGCTGCCAGCGCCGTAGTTCACGCGTTCGCCCACTGTCGCGTCACCCAGGTAAGCCAGGTGGTTGGCCTTGGCGCCCTTGGCCAGGGTGGCATTTTTGACTTCCACAAAATTGCCGATGTGCACCTCTGCGCCCAGCTGCGCGCCGGGCCGCAGTCGGGCAAAGGGCCCGATCAACGCGCCCTCGCCGATCTGCACACCCAGCTTCTCGCCGTCGATATGCGTAAAGGGATGGATCACGGCGCCGGCGGCAATGGTGCAGTTGGCAATCACGCAGTTGGCGCCTATGTGCACACCGTCGCCCAGCGTGACCTGTCCTTCGAACACGCAATTCACGTCAATCTCCACATCCTGGCCGCAGTGGAGCGTGCCGCGCACATCGAGCCGTGCGGGATCGGCGAGCCGCACGCCTTGCTCCATCAGTGCCGTGACCAGGCGGCTTTGGTACACGCGTTCCAGTTCGGCCAGTTGCACCGGGCTGTTCACGCCGGCCACCTGGGCTGCGTCGGTAATCTGCTGCGCCACCACGGCCACGCCATCAGCTACCGCAAACTTGACGATGTCGGTGAGGTAATACTCGCCCTGGGCATTTTGATTGTCCAGCCGGGAAAGCCAGGCGCGCAGCAGGCGCGTGGGCACGGCCATGATGCCGCTGTAAATTTCGCGGATCTCGCGCTGGGCAGGTGTCGCATCTTTATGCTCGACGATGGCGCGTACCTGGGCCGAAGTTTCGGCGCCGGCCCGCAAGGGCTCGGAGGCGTGCGCCTGCGCGCGCACGATACGGCCATAACCCGTGGGGTCGGCCATGCTGAGCGTGAGCAGTGCCAGCCGCTGGCCGTCGCACTGTGCCAGCAGGGCCTGCAGCGTGGCGGCCTGGGTCAGCGGCACATCGCCCGACAGCACCAGGGTGACGCCATCGTCGGCCAGCAGGGGAATTGCCTGCTGCACCGCATGGCCCGTACCGAGTTGTGGTTCCTGCCGCGCAAATTGCAGGCTGACCTTCGAATCCGGGCCCACTTCCTGCTGCGCAAAGCCCTGGCAGGCGGCCTCAACAGCCTCCGCGCCGTGGCCGGTAATGACGACCGCCTTGCGCGCTGACAAAGACGCAGCGCATTCGATGACATGCTGCAGCAAAGCCTTCCCGCCCAATCGGTGCAAAACCTTGGGTAAGCTGCTTTTCATCCGCGTGCCTTTGCCCGCGGCCATGATGACGACATCAACTGGGGTTGCCATGAAGTTTCCTCTGGATTTTCGAAGGACAGGATTTGAAAAGCGCGCCCCCCCCGCCGGGGCAGGGCTGGTACGCAGCTTACGGATTATCGGTGTGCTTGCCGCCGTGCTGCTGGGTGTAGCGCTGCCTGGCTGCAACGTGATGATGAAACTGGCCTACAACCAGGCGCCTGAGCTGGTGTATTGGCATCTGGACGGTCATTTTGACTTCACCGACACGCAAAGCGTGCAGGTCAGGGCCGACCTGGACAAGCTGCATGCCTGGCACCGGCAAACCCAGCTGCCGGGCTATATCGACACGCTGCAAAAACTGCAGCACCAGATGCCGCAGGATATGGATACGGCAAAAGCTTGTGCGGTCTATACCGATCTGCGCCGAAAGCTGCTGGTGGTGTCGAACGAGGCGGAACCCCTCATGACGAAGCTGGCGGGCACGCTTCACGCCAGCCAGATGAAGAAGCTGCAGCAGCGTTTTGAAAAAGGCAATGCCGACTATCGCGAGGACTTTCTGGAGTCATCCAAAACCAGCCGCAAAAAACGCTACAAAGAGGCGGTGAATCGGGCCGAAATGCTTTACGGGCGGCTGGAAGAAAAACAGCTGGACATCATTGGCCGTCGGATCGATGCGTCCCACTTTGACGCCGCCGTGTCCTACCGGGAAAGGCTGCGGCGCCAGCAGGATGCCCTGCAAACCCTGCGCCCGCTGGCTGACGGCCACAGCGCACCCGAGAAAACGCAGGCCGCCGTGAATGGACTGTTTGAGCGCACGCTGAACTCACCGGACGTCGCTTATCGGGACTACTTCGAACGCCTGACCCAGGACATTTGCCAGGGATTTGCAGAACTGCACAACAGCACCACGCCCGCCCAGCGCTTAAAAGCCGTGGAAAACCTTCACCGCTATGAGCGGGATTTCAGAGCACTGAACAGCCAAAAGTCCTGACTCCGGAATCGCCCCACACACCCCCCTTATTTGCCGGGCGCTTTGGTATGGGACAAGCCTTCCTGCTCAGCTTTTTTCAGCTCCGCGGCCTGCTGGGGCGAGTCGGGCCTGGCCGCCTTCGCGTCGGCAGCGACATCTGCATCCTTGAGATAGGACTTGATGTTCTTCCGGTAGTCGCGGGTGGCTTCATAGCTCCCTTCGCCCATCTGACCGGCCGGGGCATCGCCCGGCTTTGACTGGCGCGGCTGGAACTCGCGTGAGCCGCTGCTTTGCTGTTGCTGGCGGTCGGAAACACGGCGCGGTTGCTGCTGCAGGCGTGCGCCGGGTGCTTGTGCGTGGTTCATGAACGTCTCCTGGGTGGTGGTCGGTGCGCGTCGCCACGGCTTTCCCTTCGCAGGAAAGGACAAATCGTGGGCAAGAGAGCCACCTTAAAACCGGATGCAGGCCGCATTTGTCATCCGCCCCATGGCCTTGTTGTCAGCGGCCGCCTACACACCTGAACCAAAGCTTAAACAGACGAAATCAGAGCAAAGGAACCTGCGCAGGCGGCGTGTCGTAATAGTCGGCAATGCGCTCCAGCGCGCGGGTATTGAGCAAGCGGAGCTGCCCATTTTCAATCTCATGCAGGCCCAGCTGGCGCAAACGCCTGAGCGTCTTGTTGGTATGCACCAGCGACAGTCCCAGCGCGTCGGCAATATGCTGCTGGTTGATGGGAAACCCTATCCAGCCTTTTTCGGCCATGCCCACGCGTTCCAGCCTGCGGTACAGGTGCATCAACAGCATCGCCACGCGTTCGGTGGCGTTGCGCCGGCCGGCCGTCAGCAGATGGTCATCGACCATACCTTCCTCTCGCGCACCCATCCACGTGATGTCGTAGCCCAGGCTGGGGTGGTTGCGAAACAGTTCCCACAGACCGTCCCGCGGGAACACACAGAGGCTTACATCCGTCACGGCCTCGATGCCGTGCATGGCGCCGTCCGCGAACTTTTGCTGCAGGCCGATGAAGTCGCCGGGCAACAGGAAATTGAGGATTTGCCGGCGGCCGTCGCTCAGGGTTTTGTACCGGAATGCCCATCCCGAATACAGCGTGAAGAGTTTGCCGTTGGGCTTTTGTTCATACAGGATGGTGCCGCCCGCCCGCACTGCAGAGGTGCCGGTGCGAAAGGCTTCGATGAACGCCAGTTCCCCATCGCTCACAGGCATGAAGGCCCCGGTCCTGCGCAGCCCGCAGGCATTGCAGTGAGGCGGACAAATCGATGACGTTGGCGCTGGAATGTTCATAAAAGGAGAATCTTAGGCGCTTTTGACTGTGTCTTTTGACATTGTGAAAAGCCGGACCGCCCGCTACATTCTGCCGCCATGACGCCAAAAAGCCCCACGTTGTATGAAGTTCTTTATGTCAGTACCCTGGCGCCCGAAGCGCCGCTCAGCGTCGTGGCGAACATTGCCGTCAAGGCCCGCCAGGCCAACGCGGAACGGGACATCACCGGGCTGCTGATTTTTGACGGCATGCGCTTTTGCCAGCAACTGGAGGGCGACCAGAAGCAGGTGCTGACGTTGCTGGAACGCATCCGCCAGGACACCCGCCACATCAACATGCAGGTTCTGCACCACGACGAGCTGGACGCCCGGCGATTTCGGCGCTTCAGCCTGGGTTACTGCACGGTCGACGACGACGACGTGCTGGAGCGGATGGAGCGGATGGACGGGCAAGTTGCGCTGGAGTCATTTGTGGGACTGCTTTCCAGGCTGGATCTCGACGCCTGAGGTTCAGCCCTGCAGCGCTTGCCACATTTCCTGGTCGCGTTCGGCTGTCCAGATACGCGGGTTCTTGATGCCGCTGGCTTCGTCAAATGCGCGGCTCACGTCAAACGGCAGGCAGTGCTCGTAAATAAACACGTGGCCGAAGATCGGGTCCATGCTTTTGCGGGTGTGGTCCATGGCGGCTTTGAGGTCCATGCCGGCGGCGGCGGCTTCTTTGCCCGCCTGGTACAGGGTTTCGACCCAGCGCTTCGTATAGTCCAGCGCCTTGTTGACGTTGGCCGCACCCTTCATGGCCTCGCCGCGGCCGGGCACGATGGCTTCGGCTTTCAGTGCGCGCAGGGCTTCCAGTGTGGCGGGCCATTCCTCCAGCTGCGCGTCGCCGGTGTAAACGCCGGCCTCGTACTCGACCAGGTCGCCTGAAAACAGCACTTTTTCTTCTTCGACCCACGCAATCGTGTCGCCGCGTGTGTGGCCGGGGCCCGGGTGCCAGACTTGCACCTTGACACCGCCCAGGTCCAGCACCAGCTTGCCGGGCACTTCGCCCTTCACCGGATTGCCGCCTTCGATGACCAAAGTCGGCCAGGTCAGGCCGGGCACGCTTTCGGCGTTGCGAAAGAGACGCGGAAAGCGCTCCATCTCGCTTTGCATGTCCTGCGCGCCGCGCTCGACGATGAGTTCGTACGTGCCCTGGCTGGCGATCACTTCCGTGGCGCCTTCCGCAAGGTAGGCACTGGCGCCCAGCACCCGGACCGCGTGATAGTGAGTCAGCAGCACATATTTGATGGGCTTGTCGCTCACGGTGCGGATGCGGGCGATCAGGTCCTGTGCCATGGCCGGGGTGGCGGTGGCGTCGCTCACCATGATGAATTTTTCGCCAATGATCACGCCGGAATTGGGGTCACCCTCGGCGGTGTAGGCCCAGCAATGTGCGCTGAGCTGCTCAAAGGTGATGACCTTGTCGGTGAGATCGGACTGCGAGGCGAAGGCTTTGGACATGCGGTTCCTGTGTTTGGGACGCTGCGCCGGCGGTTCAGTGAAGCCGGCGCCAGTTTTGGGTCATTTTACTTAAACGTAATGCGTTACGGATAGTTAAACCGATACCCTGCCCGGCGAAAACGATTTTCAAGACTGCTACTTATTTGATAGCTGCTCGCGCTCGTCCTGATTGGCCTGCGAGGCAATTTGATGCCAGAAAACGGGGCCTGCAGGCGAGGCCTGGCGGCAGGGCTCTACCCGCGGATTTCCAGCCAGGCGACCGCGCTGTCGGCCAGGGCTTCCAGGGAAGCATTCCCGGCCAGGGTCAACACACCCGGCTCGGCCGAAGGATCCTGCAGCGCCTCAAACTGGCTGGCGACCAGGCTGGGTGGGTAAAAGTGGCCCGGCCGCGCGGAGACGCGCCGCAGGGATTCAGCCTGGCTGATGGCCAGGTGCACAAACTGCAGCCCGGGCACGGCAGCTCGCAGGCTGTCGCGGTAAGCGGCCTTGAGGGCCGAGCAGGTCAGCACAACACCGGCCGGGTGGCGCGCCAGTTCCACACCCAGCTGGCGCAGCCAGTCAGCGCGGTCCTCGTCCGTGAGGGGAATGCCTTGCTGCATCTTCTGGATGTTGCCGGGGGGATGGAAATCATCCCCTTCGATTAGCGGCAACACGAGCTGGTCGGCCATCAGACGCCCGACCGCCGACTTGCCGCAGCCGGCCACCCCCATGACCACCACATGGACCGGCGGCCCGGCGTGGCGCACACCGGGCGCGGAGAAGGAGTGGGTCTGGGAAGCTGGGGCCATGCCCAAATTATCGCGGCCCGCCGCGTCTTTGCGCGTCGCGCCTGCGATATCTGCCAGACGTCGGTTTTTTGAACAAAGCGACAGCCACGGCGCGCTGCGCTCGCCGCAACACAAGTCCGCCGGGTTTGGTATGGTTGCGCGATGGCCTCTTCCAGGAATGATTTTGCGACCTACTGCTGCGAGCTTTTGTCAGGCGTCGGGCCCTGCACGGCCAGGCGCATGTTTGGCGGGTTTGGCATCAGCACCTCGGGACTGACGCTGGCCCTGGTGGCCGACCTGGGCGGCGGCGAGAAGCTGTGGCTCAAGGCGGATGCGGAGACCCGCAGCCTGTATGAAGCCCATGGCTGTGAGCGGTTCACCTATGAAATGACACGAAATGGCGTCAGTGCGCCGCACAGTCTCAACTACTACGCGGCACCCGAAGAGGCGATGGAGTCGCCCGCCGTGATGCTGGAGTGGGCGCGTGTAGCGTTGGAGTGTGCGTTGAAGGCGCGTGCGGTCAAGGCGACCAAAGCGCCCAAGACAGCGAAGGCGAGGAAAACGCCAAAGGCGCCGGCAACCAAGACGGCCAAAACGGCCAAGCCCCGAACCAGGCGCCCATAAAAAAACCCGCAGCCTTGCGACTGCGGGTTAAACGGTTTTCCCGGAGTAAAACTGTTGGCTATCTGCGCTTAGACCAGGTTGGACATGGCCAGCACGTTGTAGTTGCGCGGCTGGAGCTGATTGTCCCTGTAGGCGTCAAAGTCGTGACCGGTGACGTGAGGCCGGGCGCGGGCAGTGACGAACACCAGGGCAACGGGGGTCAGCACCGCTTCAATAGCTGCGACAGCACCCATCGCCAGCCCGCGGACCAGGCGGCCGAGGGCGCTGGTGGCCAGGCCGAAGGCGGCGCGCAAGTCACCCAAAGGCTGCATCACGCCGGCACGCCAGCCGGAAGTCTCTTTCATCTCGGGCACTTCGGCGCAGGCCGTTGCCGGCTCCCAGCTGAAATAAGCGGAAGCAGCGTGACCAGCGCTGAAGGACTCCATCACCAGCGACTCACCCGCCCGCAGCGAAAGGCTTTCGCCCCGGCCGAGGAAATGGTCGCCTGCGCGGACCTGGATGTCCTGGCTGGCGGAGTCGAAGGTGGCCCAGACCCGGCCATGCGCAATTCGCAACACACCGGCCTGCGAGGCACGCAGCGTCAGCGCTCGGCCCGCGCCCAGTTTCCAGAAGCCCGCCAGGCCGGCCACATGGCCGTTGGTGGCATCGGAAGCCTGTTGCAAGAAACGATCTCCTGAGAGGTGAGCTGCGTGGTCCATGGTGTTCTCCTAAAAAGGCACAAAGTGAGTGATGAGGGTTGAATCATCTCGCCACGGGCTTGCACAGTCCAATGAAATCGCGGTAAGCTATTGATTCCATAATCGCATCAATCAATTAGGCCCGAATTGCCCTATTTGGCCTTTTTCACCCCCACACTGTCATGCTCCATTCACAAACACACCTGCGCTCCCGGCCGATTTCCGCCGGCCAGTTAAGGGCTTTTGAGGCCGTCGCCCGCCACCTCAACTTCCGCGCCGCCTCGGAAGAGCTGGCCCTCACCCAGTCGGCTGTGAGCCGCCAGATCCAGGGCCTGGAGGAAGACGTGGGCGTGAGCCTTTTTCACCGCCACACCCGCGCCGTGGAGCTCACCACCGCCGGCGGCATCCTGCTGCGGGCCGTCACGCCCTCGCTGGAGCGCATCGACAACGCGGTGCGGCAGATACGCCAGACCGCCGGGCGCAAGAGCGTCTCGCTCACCACCTTTGCCTCGTTTGCCTCGATGTGGCTGATTCCCCGGCTGGAGGGCTTTCAGCGCGACAACCCCGACATCGACATCCGGATTGATGCGTCGGACGTGGCTGTTGACCTGGACATTTCAGACCTGGACCTGGCCCTGCGTTACGCCCCGGCCAGCCACATGCCGCCAGGCGCCATACGCCTTTTCGGCGAGCAGATCACGCCGGTGATCAGCCCCTGGTTGCTTAAAAGCGGGCCGCGCCTGAAGAAGCCCGACGACCTGGCGCAGTTCACCTTGATTGAGGCGGGCGACGCCCATCAGACGCACCTGGAATGGCTGACCTGGCGCCGCTGGCTGGAAGAGCACGCCAGCCCCAAGCTGGAAGCCAAGCGCTGGCTGTACTTCAACTACGCCTACCAGATGGTGCAGGCGACGCTGACGGGCCAGGGCGTGGTGCTGGCGCGGCTGCCACTGATTGCCGAAAGCCTGGCTTCAGGCGATCTGGTGGAGCCGCTGCCGCAAATGCGCATGGAGTCCCCGATGAGTTATTGGCTGATCATCGGCCCGCGCAATGTGGCCCGGCCCGAAGTGCTGGCGTTTTGCGATTGGCTCAAAAGCCAGGCCGCACTGACGCGCGAGGCGATTGGGGATGTGCCTGATCCGGACACAGTGGATTCCCTGGACTAGAAACAGGGGCCCCACGCTCCCCCACTTCGTGTGGGTCGCTGCCCCCGAGGGGGTCGCCCGCCTGTGGCCCGGCAAAGCCGGTTCCACGGCTCATGCTGGGCTTAAGAGTTCATTGAGTACAGCGAGCGGGGCCCCATGCAAGCAGGGGCCGCGGGTCCGGCTTCGCCGGCCTCAGGCGCCGCCCCCTTGAGGAGGGAACAGGCTACACGCAGTGAGCCTGGACGGGGGTGTTTCTTATTACACATGCCGTTTCAACAAGCGCCCGGCGCGCGCCTGCACCCTGACGCTGGCCGCATCAGCAGCGCCGGCAACGTAGGCCAGTTCGCCGTTCACAAAAACTTTTTCAATGCCTTCCGACAGCGCGATGGGGTTTTCGTACGTTGCCACGTCGCGCACTCGGGCTGGGTCCAGCACCACGACATCGGCGTACCAGCCCGGCTGCAACTGGCCGCGCTGGTGCAGGCGGAAGTTGCGCGCCGACAGGCCGGTCATCTTGTAGATCGCGGTCTCCAGCGAAAGCAGCTGCTGCTCGCGCCAGTAGCGCGCCAGCACCCGCGGGAAGGCACCCCACAGGCGCGGGTGCGGATGCTTGTCATGCGGCAGGCCGTCGGATCCGATCATGGAAAGCGGATGCGCAATGACGCGCCGCACATCATCCTCGTGCATCTGGAAATAGCAGGCCCCGCCCGGCTGCAGGCGGCGGCAAACTGTTTTCTGGTCGACGCCCCATTCAGCGGCAATCGACGCCAGGGTGCGGCCCATCATTTCCGGGTGCGGGGCCGACCAGCTCACCAGCACGTCAATAATGCCGTCGACCAGGTCTTCGCGCAGCACGGTCGAGCCGGCCACATAGGGATAGACATCCATTGCGATGTCCTGGCGCTGCGCCAGCGTGTCGATCAGCGGCAGTGTCTCCTGCGTGCGGCCCCAGTTGGCCGGGCCGGCGCATTTGTGATGCGAGATCACCAGCGGCACACCTGCCTCGAAGGCGCAGCCGGCGGCCTCGTGCATGGCCTCCAGGATGTCGGCCATCTCCGAGCGCATGTGGGTGGCGTAAATGCCGCCGTACCGCGCGACGACGCGCGCCAGCGCTGTCACCTCGGCGGCTGGCGCAGGCATGGCTTCGGCATAAAAAAGGCCCGACGACAGGCCAATCGCGCCCTGGGCCATGCATTGCTCCAGCAGGGCGCACATGGCGGCCACTTCGTCGGCGGTGGCTGGCCGGTTGAGGTCGTCCACGCAGGCATAGCGCAGCGTGGTGTGGCCGATCAGCGGCGCTACATTGACGGCCGGCTGCGCTTCGGCTACGGCCTGTGCGTAGGCCTCCACCGAAGGGTATTTAAACGAATTTCCGAGCAGGGTGAGGGCGCCCTGCGGCTCCTTCACCACGAAGGGCGCGACCGACAGGCCGCAGTTGCCGGTGACCACCGTGGTGATGCCCTGCGACAGCTTGGGAAACATGCCGGGCGCGTTCAGCACGATAGCGTCGTCGTGGGTGTGCACGTCGACGAAGCCGGGCGCAATCACCAGGCCGCTGCAGTCGTACACCTGGACATCGGACAGAGACAGGCCATCCGGCAGGCCGCGGCGCAAGTCCGGGCCCATGGCCACAATCCGGTCGCCCGCCAGCAGAAGGTCGCCTGATCGGCCAGCCGCGCTGGTACCGTCCACCAGCAAGCCGTTTTCCAGCAAGGTGGCGCGCGTCATCGTACTTTTCCCATGGTGAGCTTGGCGCCTTCGTCCCAGTCCAGCCGGGGATGGTGGTGCATGTCCACGCCGCGGGTTTCCAGCGTGCGCTGGATGTTGGCCAGCCGGTTCACGGCCTTGTCGCCCAGGCGCTGTGCCACCAGCACGGTGAGGATCTCGATCACCGTCAGGTGCGCCAGGTAAGCCTCGGGGCCCACCGGCATCACCGGGTCGGGCGCCACTTCCACGCCCAGCACGATGTCGGCCAGCGCCGCGAGCTGCGAGCCGGGCTGCGTCAGCGCGATGATGGTGGCGCCCTGCGAGCGTGCCACGTCCACCGCCTCCAGCAGCGAAGGCATGCCGCCGACGTGGGTGATGGCCATCACCACGCCGCGCGGGCCGATGGTGGCGGCCGAGATCAGCTGCAGGTGCGGGTCCAGGTAGCTGTTGGAGGCCACGCCCATGCGGTACAGCCGCGCCTGCAAGTCGGAAGCCATGAAGTTGGAGGTGACGCCGACGCCGTAGCAGTCCACCCGGGCGCCGTCGACGATGGCGTCGGCCGCCGCCTGCACTGCCTCGACATTGAGCTGAGCCTGCACGCTGTTGATCACCGTGGTGGCGCCGCGCGTCACCTTGGCGATGACCTGTCGGGTGTCGTCATCGATGCGCACGCGCCGGTTCAGTGGCGAGCCGCCCACCGCCAGCTCTTGCGCCAGCGCCAGCTTGAACTCGCGCAGCCCAGGGTAGCCCAGGTCGCGGCAGGTGCGCATGATGGTGGGGACCGAGCTGTTGGCGCGCTGGGCCAGGGTCTCGAAGGTCTCGTCCAGCACGCGCTGCGGGTCTTCCAGGATCAGGGCCAGCACGGTGCGCCGCGCGGCCGGCGCGCGGTCCATGATCTCGGCAATTTTTTCGAGTACGCGGGGGGTCATTTAAAAGCAGGTGACGATGGCGTCACACACGTTGTTTTGTTCGTCCACCACCGGCATCCAGCGCCATTTGTCGAAGGTGGTGCAGGGGTGGGAGATGCCCAGCGCAACCAGGTCGCCCACGCGCAAGGCCTGGTGTTCGGGGCCACTGCCGGCCGGGGTCGCGTGGCGGAGGTAGGCGTGCTGGTCGTTCAGGCCGGCGATCTTCCAGTCGTCCGGCGCCGGCGTCATGGTGGCCTCGCCCGCTCTGCACACACCCAGGGGTACGGGAAGCTCCAGGTCGTAGGAGATGTCGCGCTTGCCTACCGCGAGGATAGCCAGGCCCGGCTCGGGGCGGGATTGCACCGCCGCCCACACCTGCATCGCCGCGTGCAAGCCATGGCCGCAGCCCATGCGCGCGGCCACGGTATTCATGAAGCGGTGGTACGTGCCATGGTCGTGCGTCACATAGCAGCCCGAACGCAGCAGGCCCTGCACAGGCCGCGACAGTTTCATCTTCAGGTGTTCGGCTACCAGATCGAAGATGGCGGAGCCGCCGGCCGTAAGGAGGATTTCATCCGTTTCGAACAACTGCTGTTCGTCGCAGGCTTGCGCAATGTCGCGCACACGTTGCATCAGCGCATTGGCGTAGGCCGTGTCAGCGTCCGACTGGCCGGTGGCGCCCAGACCCTCGTAGCATTCGATGCCGACCAGCCGCGTGGCCGTGCCGCTGCGCAGGCGCTTGGCCAATGCGAGCGCCTGCTCGTGGCTGCGGCAGCCGGTGCGGCCGCCGTCCACGCCGATCTCCAGCAGCACGTCGAAAGGCTCAGCGTGTGCATTCACCGCATGCCAGGCTTCAATGAGTTCTGCCTGCGCCAGGGAATCCACCAGAAAAGCCACGCTCAGCCCGGCATTGGCACGCTTGAGCTCGGCTATGCCCTGCAGGTCCACCGACTGGAACACCTGGTTGGCGATCAGGCAGCGTTTCGCACCGGCCGTCACGCCCGCGCGCAGCTGCGTCACAGTGGCGAAAGTCAGGCCCCAGGCGCCGGCCTCCAGCTGGCGCCGGAACAGCTGCGGCGACATGGTGGTCTTGCCGTGCGGCGCCAGGCCGACGCCATGACTGCCGGCGAAGCCCTGCATCCACTGCAGGTTGCCGGCCAGCGCGTCGCGGCGGATCACGGCCAGCGGCAGCGGCAGGTCTCCGCGCAGCACGTTCCAGCCCTGGTCGCCGATGGCCGAACGGCGCAGCGGCGGGCTGTGGTGCGGAAAGCCCTTCCAGGAGGCGTCGAGCAGGGGGTCGAGAATGTCTTGCAATGTCATGGTGTCGTCAATGATTCAATGTCGTCTCGGATACAGGCTTTGAGGCGGCCGCCGCCCATGTCGCGCGGCTCCGGCCGCGTCTGGGCACAGGCGTCAATGGCATGCGGGCAGCGTGTGCGAAACACGCAGCCCGAAGGCGGGTTGACCGGGCTGGGCATGTCGCCTTTCAAGGGCACATGCACCATCTTGATGGTCGGGTCCGGTTTGGGCGACGCGGCCAGCAGCGCCTGGGTGTAGGGATGCAGCGGCCGGGCGAAGAGCGCCGCCGTCGGCGCCACTTCCATCACCCGGCCCAGGTACAGCACAACCACCCGGTCGCACAGGTATTCCACCACATCCAGGTCATGCGAGATGAACAACATGGTCAGCTTCAGGCTGTCGCGCAGGTCGCACAGCAGGTTGACCACCTGCGCCTGGATGGACACGTCCAGTGCCGAGAGCGGCTCGTCGGCCACGATGAATTCGGGCTGCACCGACAGCGCCCGCGCCACGCCGATACGCTGGCGCTGGCCGCCGGAAAACTCGTGCGGGTAACGCGCCGCGTGCTCGGGCGGTAGCCCCACCAGCTGCAACAGCTCGGCGATACGCTGCGCAGTCGCCTCCTTGCCTTTGGCCATGCCGTGCACCTGCAACGCCTCGCCCAGGATGTCGCGTACCCGCATCTTGGGGTTCAGGCTGGCGTACGGGTCCTGGAAGATCATCTGCAGCTTGCTGCGCAACGCGCGCATGCGGCCGCCCGAAGCCGCGCCCAGGTCTTCGCCGCGGTAGCTCACTGTGCCACCGGTACTGTCGACCAGGCGCAGCAGGGCGCGGCCGATGGTGCTCTTGCCCGAACCCGATTCGCCCACCAGGCCCAGTGTCTCGCCGGGATGGATCACGAAGGACACATCGTCCACCGCGCGCACCGGCCGCACGGAGGAGCCGAAGAATTTCTGCAGGTTGCTCACCTCGATCAAGGGCGCAGCGGCTGGCGTCTCTATGCTCATGCGGCCTCCGGCACCAGGATGCAGCGGGCGCTGCCGCCGGCTTCGTCGTTGCGCAACGCCGGCATGGCGTCGCGGCAGGCCGCGATGGCCTTGTCACAGCGTGGCTCGAAGGCGCAGCCCGGTGGCGGCGCCAGCGGGCTGGAGACCTGGCCGCGGATGGCGTAGAGCCGGCGCTTGCCTCCCGCCGTATCCTGGCCTTTGCCCACCTCTGCTGGCGCCCGCCCGCGCTGCTGCGCCGGCAAGCAGGCCAGCAGGCCCTGGGTATAGGGATGCTGCGGCCGTGCGAACAGGTCGTTGACGGGCGCGGCCTCCACAATGCGGCCGGCGTACATCACAGCCACATCGTCGGCATGGTGGGCCACCACGCCCAGGTTGTGGGTGATGAACAGGATGCTCATGCCGGTCTCAGCCTGCAGCCTTCGCATCAGCGCCAGGATCTGCGCCTGGATGGTTACGTCCAGCGCGGTGGTGGGTTCGTCGGCGATCAGCAGCGTCGGGTCGCAGGCCATGGCCAGCGCGATCATCACCCGCTGGCGCATGCCGCCGGAGAGCTGGTGCGGGTATTCGTGCAGGCGCTGGGCAGCCGCCGGGATCTCCACCAGTTCCAGCATGCGCAGCGCCTGGGCCAGGGCTGCCGCATGGCCCAGGCCCTTGTGCAGGCGCAGCGATTCGGCCACCTGCTCGCCCACGGTGAAGACCGGGTTCAGGCTGGTCATCGGCTCCTGGAAGATCATCGCCACCTCGTTGCCGCGGATTGCGCGCATGCGCGGCTCGGGCAGCGTCAACAAGTCCAGTGTCTCGCCGGCGCGATTGACGAACAAGGCCTGACCGCTGACCTGCGTCGATGCCGCACGCGGCAGCAGGCGCATCAGCGTCAGGCTGGTGACCGATTTGCCCGAGCCCGATTCGCCGACGAGGGCCGTGGTCTTGCCGGCACGAATGTTGAAGCTCACGTCGGCGACGGAACGGATCAGGCCTTCGTCGGTGTCGAAGAAGGTGGAAAGGTGGCGTACTTCGAGACGGTTCACATCGATTTCCGCAGGCGCGGATCCAGCAGGTCGCGGATGCCGTCGCCGAGCAATTGGAGCGACAGCGCGGTAAGGATGATGGCCAGGCCCGGGAACAACACGATCCACAGCGCCTGGTGGGCGTATTGCTGGCTGCCGGCGACCATGGTGCCCCAGGTCGGGATTTCGGGCGGCACGCCGACACCCAGGAAAGACAGCGCGGCTTCCGCCAGGATGGCGTAGGCGAAGATGAACGAAGCCTGGACGAGGATGGGCGACATCAGGTTGGGCAGCACATGGCGCCACAGGATGCGCACGGTGGAGACCCCGACGGCGCGTGCAGCTTCCACAAAGAGCAGCTCGCGCACCACCAGCGTCGAGGCGCGCACCACCCGCGCCACGCGCGGCGTGTAGACCAGCACCAGGGCCAGCACCACGTTCAGCATCGAGGGGCCGAGGATGCCGACCAGGGCGATGGCCAGCAGGATGTCGGGGAAGGACATCATGGCGTCTACCACCCGCATGACGGGTGCGTCGAGCCGGCGAAAGAAACCTGCAACCAGGCCAAACAAGGTACCGGCCACCACCGAACCCAGCGCCGTCAGCAACGCGATGGTCAGCGAATAGCGGCCGCCGAAGGCGATGCGGGCAAACAGGTCGCGGCCCAGTTCGTCGGTGCCGAACAGATGGCTGGAAGAGGGTTGCGCGAGGCGCTGGCTCACGGCGGTTTCATTCGGGTCCAGCCCGCTCAGGGGGCCGGCGAAGAGCGACACCAGCACTACCACGACCAACGCGATGGCCGCAGCCAGCACGATGCGGCGGCGAAACAGCTTGCGCAGGATGAGAGGGAGTTGAGGCATATGCGTCGCTTCAGTACTTCACGCGTGGGTCGACCACGGTATAGAGCAGGTCGATCGCAAAGTTGATGACCACGTAGATCGCGGCCACCACCAGCAGCGCACCCTGGATCACCGGGTAGTCGCGCCGGATCACCGCGCTCACCACCAGGTTGCCCACGCCGGGCAATCCGAACACCGTCTCGGTGACCACCGCGCCACCGATCATCAGCGCCACTGTCAGGCCGAGCACGGTGACGATGGGCACCAACGCATTGCGCAGCGCATGCTTGAGCACCACCACGTTTTCCGAAAGCCCCTTGGCCCGGGCAGTGCGCACGTAGTCCTCGCCCAGCACATCCAGCATGGAGGCGCGGGTGAAGCGGATGATCAGCGCCGAATTGAGCACGCCCAGCACCGTGGCCGGCAGCACCAGGCAGTGGATGCGGGCCGCCAGTGAGGCGCCCGGCTCGCCATAGCCCGAAACCGGAAACCAGCCCAGCGAGACCGCGAAGATCTGCATCAGCACCAGGCCGAACCAGAAGCTGGGGATGCTGGCGCCCAGCATGGCAAAACCGGTGAAGGCCTGGTCGACGGCCCTGCCGCGATACACGGCCGAAACGATGCCGCAGGGCACGCCGATCAGCGCTGCAATGGCAATCGCCATCAGTGAGAGCAGGGTCGTGGGCTCGGCCCGCTCCCACAGCGCCTGGGTCACCGGGCGCTGCAGAAAGATCGATTCGCCCAGGTTACCGCGCGCCAGCTCACGGACCCACAGGCCGAACTGCACTGGCAGGGGCTTGTCCAGGCCATAGACCTTCTGCACGCGCGCGATGTCCTCGGCTGTAGCCTGGTCGCCCAGCAGCACGGCGATCGGGTCGCCCGGCGCGGCGCGCGTGAGAATGAAAACCAGCACCGCCACGATGGCCATGACCACCAGCATGCCGCCCAGCCGGGACAGGAGGTACCGTGTCATGACATTGCTCTATTCATAAAGGGGGAAATCTCTTTATCCATCCAAGGGTGTCCTGTCAGCAGCACTAAACCCGATCCGAGACGAAACGAAACAAGCCAGTCAAGTCGCGGAACCGGCTTTGCCGGACCGCAGGCGGGCGGCCCCCATACGTGAGGAAAGGGGCAGCGCGCCGCAGGCTCGCAGTGGGGGAGCGTGGGGGCTCAACTCTTTAGGCTGGTATTCCAGAAGAACGGATAGGTATAGGGGGTGTAGCCCTGCAGCGCAGGGGCACGCGCCGACAGGCTGGCGAACTTGCCCACCTGGATGTAAGGCACCTCGTCATACACCACCTGCTGCACCTTGCCCCACAACGCACCGCGCTTGGCAGGGTTCGGCTCCTGGTTCAGCGCGGCCAGCGCCTCGGCCTTGGCGGGCGAGCTCCACCAGCCCGGCGCGCCGTCGCCCAGTTGCGGCGGCGAAAGCATGGGTTCGGGGAACAGGCCCGAATGGGTGATGTAGATGTCCCACAGCTTGGGGTCGGCGCGGCGCTGCAGCAGCGTTGCCCACTCGACCACGTTGAGCTCGGCCTTGAAGCCGGCGCGCTTGAGCTGCTCGGCCATGATCAATGCCATGTTGTAGTGAAAGTCGTACTGCCGGCTGGTCAGGATGCGCACCGGCTCACCCTTGTAGCCGGCCTGCTCGGCCTGGCTCTTGGCCTTCTTGGCATCGCGTTCGTTATACGCTGCGGTGCCGGCGGTGGAATAGAAAGGGGTGCCTTTGGGAAAATGGTTGCCTTCGGCGATGAAAAAGCGCGTGTCGCCAAAGCCCGCAGCCAGCATCTCGCCTTCGCCCAGCGCGGTCTGCACCGCCTTGCGTACAGGCTGCCGTGCCAGCGAGCCTTCCTTGGTATTGAACACCAGGTAAGGAAAGCCAAAAGAGGGGGTCATGATGGGGACCACCTTGCCGGCGGCTTTTTCCAGCCGGGGCAGCGCCTCAATCGGCAGCAAATCGGCGTAGTGGAACTGGCCTGCCAGCGCGCCTTCCACCCGCGTGTTGGCATTGGGCACCGGCACAAAGCGCAGTTCCTCCACCGCAGCCACCCGCTTGCCGCCGTAGCCGCTGGCAGCTTCATTGCGCGCGGTGTAGCCGTCGAAGCGGGTGAGCAGCACATACTGGTCGGGCTTGCGCTCCTTGAACTTGTAGGGCCCGGTGCCCACGTATTCGCGCAGCGGCTGGGCCAGCGATTCCTTGGCCATGATGGCTGCCATGCCCGACGCCATGGCCAGTTGCGAGAGCAACGGCGCATAGGCGTTCTTCAGGCTGATCTCCACACCGTGCGGGCCCTTGGCCGACAGGTCGGCCACCTGCACCGCCACCGACTTGCCACGCGGCGAGACTTCCATCCAGCGTTTCAGGCTGGCCACCACATCGTCGGCATGAAGCTCGCGCCCGCTGTGCAGCATCACGCCCTTGCGCAGTGCGATGCTGTAGAGCTTGCCGTCCGCCGAGATCTTGGGCATCGCCTCGGCCAGCATGGGCACCAAGGCCGCCTTGGCGTCGAAGGTGAACAGCGGCTCGTAGACGTGCTGCATGATGATGCAGACCAGGTCGGCCGGGGTCGACTGGATGTCCAGTGTCGGCGGCTCAGCCACCATGGCCAGGTTCAGGGCTGACTTGCCCGTCTGCGCGGCGGCCGGACCGAAGCCGGCGCCGGCCGCACCCAGGGCCAACAGGGAAGACAGGGCAGTGCGGCGGTGCATGCGAATTCCACGGATCATGACAACTCCTGATTGAAGTTAAATTTCAAAAGTGAAGATTAATTGACCTGAAGACGATCATTTTCAGGATAAACCCGAGTATTTGCACATATTCATGAAAATATATTTCATAATTTGCTACAAAAGAGACTGGAAAAAAGGAGTTCTTCATGCCTCTGGAACATTTCGGAAATCCTCCGCTGGCCTCCGACCGCCAGCCACGCCCGTTCTCACCCGCTGTACGCGCCGGTGACTTCGTCTATGTCTCCGGCCAGGTGCCGGCCAATGAAAACGGCGAGATCGTGACCGGCGGAATTGAGGTGCAGACCCACCAGGTGATGAAGAACCTGCAGGCGGTGCTGGCCCTGGCCGGTTGCACGCTGGACGACGTCTGCAAGAGCACGGTATGGCTGCAGGATGCGCGTGACTTCGGCAGCTTCAACCGCATCTACATGGGCTATTTCGGTGAGAAGAAGCCGGCCCGCTCGACGACTGAGGCGCGGTTGATGGTGGATGCACGGGTGGAGATTGATGTTGTGGCTTACAAGCCCAAGGGCTAGGCCTGGCTTGCTCCGGCGGCGCGCCCTCCTTTGAATCCTGCTGGCCGGGGGTTGCCCGGCATGCAAGTAACTTTCTTTTGGCGAAGCAAAAGAAAAGTGAGTAGCCGCCGGGCTACCCCCGGCCAGCAGATCTCAGCAAAGAGCGCAAAGGCCGGAGCAAGAACCGGCCGATAAAAGCCTACCCCGCCAACTGCTCGCGCATCACCTCATGCCGGTGCCGGTAAGTCCCCAGCACCTCTTTGAACTGCTCCCGCTGCGCACTGATGCCGGGCAGTTTTACCTTGGTTGTCTTGGCACCCAACAGGCCTTTTTCAGTCAAGGTAACCGTGAGGACATCGCCGCCAAAACCGTTTTCATAGCCAAGGTTCTGGATGTCATCCCACGAGAGTTCATCGGGCTTGCCAGGCAGCTGCAGGCCGCTGTATGTCACACCGACAGAGAGAGTGCCCTTGAGCTGAAACAGCACAGGAGGAAAGTAGCGCAGCACCAGCGCCTGCTCCATGTCATTGTCCGGCCCATAGCGGTAAGCGAGGGTACGTTCATGGTCAGCGGCAAAACCCTGCTCGTAGGCCGACCACAGTCGTTGCTCAATCTGCGGCGCGGTCTGTATGTCGTCAGCCCAGTTGCGCGATGGTGGATCAGTCACGATGGCGCCGAAGGCGTCGGGCTTGACCAGGTGACGCACGTTTTTCATGCGATCCAGCATGGCCGGATGCGAATCAAACGGATGAGGCACGCTGGCTGTTCCCATGGCCTTCACGAATTTGGTAGAGGCGGCGTAGGGTGCCAGGCCCGAGGCCACAAACTGCGCAATGCCGAGTTGCTGGCCGTGCTGCCGGTCGTGCTCGAACAGTTCACGCTCGATTTCCGACCGGTAGCTCGCGTAGGCGGTAATCTTGATCAGCGATTCCACAATGGCCTGCGGCGAAACCAGCTTCGCGGCGGCGCGGTCGGCCTTGAATTCGCGCTCGCGGCTGTCACGCATCAGCGCGAACTCAAAGATCACCCGGTACAGGTACATCAGGTGATAGACCGCCACCGTCAGGCCGCCGCCACGCATCAGGCCGAGGTAGTGGTCGTACTGCACAAGCTTGGGCCCAAGCCGGGCGCTGCTGGCGGCATCGCCACCGCGAAAATGCGCGAGCTCATGGCCCAGCACGGCATCGGCCTGGGCGCGATCCAGCAGCCGCAGCAGCGGAAGGCTGACAAACAGCGTGCGGCCGGTGAGCGCCTGGCCGGCCACGGTGAGCGGCGCTTCGGTGACAAAAAAATTGGTGTCGATGCCCGCCACGATCTGTTTGGGCGGTGCGGTCTTCAGGCGTGCGGCCAGGGCGCGGGTGTTGGCCCACAGGCCCGGCGCGTCGCCATCGCTGACCAGTTCCCCGTCAATGGTATTTCCCATGGCGGGGCGCCGCAGCAGTCCGGCAATGGCAAAGAACACCGCGACAGCCACCACAAAGCCGATCAGCGCGATCAGCTTGATGTAATACACGTGAAAGAAGAACGCCGTCACCCAAAAGGACAGCCAGACAAGCATGGTGCCCTGCACCAGCATTTGCGCCGCACTGGCCAGGCTCAGCAGGCGCCAGCCGGTCACAAAACTCAGATATTGGGCCTTGCGGTTCCAGAAAGCCACGGCGCCCAGCAGCAGTTCCACCAGCAAGATGGCCACACCGCCGGCAATCGTCCATTTGGCGATGAGATGCGCTGCGTAAAACTGCCAGACTTCGGAGAACGGCTCGCAGAACATGTCCCTGTCCTGCACGAGGTCGGCGTTGGCATCGGCACATATGCGGGAGACCGGGTTGTCACGGTAAAACTTCTTGGTTTGCGCCTTGCTTTCGGCGGACATGCTCGAGTCCTGGTCGACCTGCCGCTCTATCGACTGGATGATGGTGCGGTCGAGTTGCTGCTGTGCATGCCTGGCGAACAGCAAGGTTGAACCCGGAACCAGAAACAGCGTCACCAGCGCGAGGGCCAGAACTTTCAGCAGGTCCTTCCTGATCCTGCTGCTGACCGTATTGCTGTCTTCTCCACTGCCTGCCATGCTCCGCTCCCTGTTTTTTTAGTCATTAACCGCTTTGCTCGAGTGGCTAATATACCGGCCCTTCTCACCCGCGAAGCCGGGAGGCTGTCGGGCGCCTGACGGTCACACCGGCCAGACCACGCCCTTGTCGTTCAGGATGGCATCGAGCGGAATGTCGTGCGGCTCGGGCTCCATGTCGGGCAGCCAGCCCTGGGTATAGCCCAGGCCCACTGTGAAGGGCCGTGGCTGCAGCGTGGCCAGCGTGCGGTCGTAAAAGCCCCCGCCATAGCCCAGCCGATAGCCCCCGGGCCCGTAACCTACGCAGGGCACGAACAGCAGGGTGGGAATAATCACCTCTGTATCTTTTGGTTTCGGAATGCCGTAGGCGTCTTCTTCCATGGGGCAGCCCGGGTACCAGGCATGGAAAGTCAATGTCTTGTGCAGCTTGTTGACCACCGGCAGACCGATCTTGCGCGGCGATCGCGCTGCTATGCTTTCAGTAGCTAGTTGCGCACGTTCCACTTGGTCCAGCGCCGGATTTGATGACGAGTCCTGGCTCAAAATGGCATCTTCCTGCCAGCGGTACAGCGCAGGCAGCGGATCGAACTCGCCCTTGATGGGCCAATACGCGCCAATCACCTCGTGCGTGGAACCTACCAGCCAGATGCGCATCACACGCTGCAGCAGGTCAGCCCGCACCAGGCGGTCAGGCATGTTCAGTCGCGCTTCCACCAGCGCCTTGCGTATGCTTAATTTGTCCATAATGTCCCGATGCTATACAAATTTCTTAACGGCCCGGTACGTTCGGCCGCCCTGCCCGCCATTTTTTCCGCGATTGCCTCCCTGACGCTGCTCGTTCCTGCAACCGCCCAAACCACCCTTCCCGCAAGCGCCAGCGCAGCTGACAACGTGATTGTGGAGATGAACAAGGCTTTCAAACGCGGTGACAAGGGCCGGCTGGCACAACTGCTGCCCCAGGCCCGGGGCCACGCGCTTGAGCCCTGGGCCGCCTACTGGGAGCTCAAAGCCCGCCTGGGCGAAGCCAGTGCACAGGAAGTGCAGGATTTTTTCGGCCGCTACGCCGGCACCTACCAGGAAGACCGCCTGCGCAACGACTGGCTGTTGCTGCTGGGCCAGCGCCGCGACTGGGCCGGCTTTGCCGCTGAATACCCCAACTACCGGATGAACGACGACAAGGAAGTGCGTTGCTACGCGCTGCTGGTCGAACACCTCAAAAATCCGGTGGCTGATGCGCGCCTGGCTGACGAAGTGAAGAAGAACTGGTTTGCGCAGCGCGAAGCTGACGACGGCTGCAACTCGGCCGCCGAGCGGCTGGTCGGCACCAAAAACCTCACACCGCAGGACGCGTGGATCAAGGCCCGCCTGGCCACTGAAGCCAACCGGCCCCGGGCAGCGACAGGCGCCGTGCAGATCGTTGCCCCCGATGCCGTTGGCATGGTCAATGAACTGAACGCCAGCCCCATCAGGTTCCTGGCGGGCAAACACCTCGCGCTCAGCAAGGCGCGGCGCGAAATCGTCACGCTGGCGCTGATCAAGATGGCGATCAGCGACACGGACGGAGCGGCATCCCAAATGGAAAACAAATGGGGCATGCAGCTGAATACCGAAGAGCGCAACTGGGTCTGGGGTGTAATCGGCAGGCAGGCCGCCACCCGCCTGGGCACCACGCCTGCAGGCGACGCACTGCAATACTTTGCCAAGGTCACCAAGGACACCGACCTTACCGACGACATGCTGGGCTGGAAAGTCCGGGCCGCATTGCGCGCGGGCACACAGCCCAACTGGACGCTGGTGCTGGCAGCGGTCAACGCCATGAGCGACGACGCGCGCAAGGACCCCACCTGGAGCTACTGGAAAGCGCGTGCGCTGCTGGCAACCGCGCCGCCCGACGTGGCGCCCAAAGGCCCGATCGTCGTCGCGACCACACCCGGCGTGACGCAAACCATCAGCACCGGCATCACCATTGCGCCGCAGCGGGCCGAGGCCCTGGCCTTGCTGCAGTCCTTTGCGTCGACCCGTGGTTTTTACGAGCAGCTCGCGCTGGAAGAGCTGGGCCAGAAGATCACAGTGCCGGCCAGGCCCGCGCCGCTGACGGCCGAGGAAAAAGAAGCCGCACGGTTGAACCCGGGCCTGAACCGCGCCATATATGCCATCACGATCGACCTGCGCTCGGAAGGTAACCGCGAATGGAACTACAGCACCAACCTGCATAAGCGCGGCGGCATGAACGACCGTGAGCTGCTGGCGGCCGCCCAGCTCGCCTGCGACCGTCAGATCTGGGACCGCTGCATCAACACCAGCGAACGCACCAAGGGTGAGATCGACTTCGAGCAACGCTTCCCGATGCCGTTTCGCGAAGCAGTGGCCAAACGCAGCCAGTCCATCGGCCTGGACCCGGCCTATGTGTATGGCCTGATCCGCCAGGAAAGCCGTTTCATCATGGATGCCCGTTCCGGACCGGGCGCCTCTGGCCTGATGCAGGTCATGCCGGCCACGGCGCGCTGGACGGCCAAAAAAATCGGTCTGGAAGGTTTCACGCAAGAGCAGCTCAACGATCGCGACACCAACATCGCGATCGGCACGGCCTACCTCAAGTTCGCACTGGATGACTTCAACGGCTCCATGCCCATGGCCGCGGCCGCCTACAACGCCGGGCCCGGCCGTCCGCGCACCTGGCGCAACGGCCCGGTGCTGGACGCGGCGATCTGGGCCGAAAGCATTCCTTTCAGCGAGACGCGCGACTACGTGAAAAAAGTGCTGTCCAACACCACCAACTACGCGGCCATCCTGACGGGGCGGCCGCAGTCGCTGAAAGCAAGGTTGAGCACTGTGGGGCCGCGCGATGCGGCGCAGCCCGAGCCTTACAAGGACTTACCTTAGGCCTCAGGCAGGATAGACCGCGCCGAGAACGCGAAGGCCGCGCGCGCCCGTCACGCTGGGCAGATTGCCCGGTCGACCCAGCACCAGCTGCCGCGCCAGCCACGCAAACGCCGCCGCTTCTACCTGCAACGGCGGCAGGCCGTGCTGGTCGGAAGTGCTGACGTGCAGCGAGGGCAGGCCGGCCTGCAGGCGCGCCAGCAGGTGGTTGTTGAAAGCGCCGCCGCCGCAGACGATCAGCGACTCGCTGCCTTTGCCGTAACCATCGACGCCCAAGATGCAGGCCCTGGCGGTGAACTCGGTCAGGGTGTTCTGGATGTCCTCAGGCCGCTCGCCGGCAAAGGGCTGGAGCTTGCTTGCCAGCCAGTCCAGACTGAACAGGTCGCGGCCCGTGCTCTTGGGAATCGACTGCGAAAAATAGGGCTCGGCCAGCAGGCTGTCCAGCAATGCGGGCAGCGGCTTGCCGCTGCCCGCCCAGGCGCCGCCGGCGTCATAGGGCTGGCCGGTATGCTGCCGGCACCAGGCATCCATCAGCGCATTGCCCGGCCCGCAGTCAAATCCCAGCACCGGCGAGGCCGCCGCTTTCGGCAGCACACTGAGGTTGGAAATACCGCCCAGGTTGAGCACGCACACTGCGGTGTCTTCACGGCCGAAGACACCCTGGTGAAAAGCCGGCACCAGCGGCGCGCCTTGTCCGCCCGCGGCCACGTCGCGACTGCGGAAATCGGCCGCGACGGTGATGCCCGTGAGCTCTGCCAGCAGGGCCGGGTTGTTGAGCTGCAGCGTATAGCCCGCGCCGGCAGGCTCGTTTGACGTTCTTTGCGGCTGGTGCCGCACGGTCTGGCCGTGCGCGCCTATGGCTTTGATGTCTAGCGGCGAGATATCCTGGGTTGCCGCCTGGGTCAGCAGCGCGGCGACGACCTTGGCATAGACCGCAGCGACCTGGTTGCCGGCGAGGGCGGCGCGGTGCAGTTCGTTGTGGGTGGGTGTATTGAGCGCCAGAAGTTCGGCGTGAAAGGCATCGCTGAATGGCTCGGTCGCGGCGGCGAGCACGCGCGGCTTGTCGCCCTCAAACGCCACCAGGACGCCGTCGGCGCCGTCAAGCGAGGTGCCTGACATCAGGCCAATGTAGAGATCAAGCATTCTGACTATTCTGCCGCAGTAAGTTCCCTACCAGCAGGGGCCGCGGAACCGGCTTTGCCGGGCCGCAGGCGCAGCGGCCCCCCTCGGGGGGCAGGAAGCTACACGAAGTGAGCGACCGTGGGGGCCATTTATTCAGCCCGGGTTTGGGTGATCGTCGCAGCCGCGAGCAACTGCGTCTTCACGCCGGCTGCACGCTCCCTGAACAGCGGCATGGAGGCCGCAGCGACGGGGATGGTCTCGCTTTGCTTGGCGATCATCATCGGGTCCTGGTGCACGCCGTTGACACGGAACTCGAAATGCAGGTGTGGGCCGGTGGCCCAGCCGGTGGAGCCGACGAGACCGATGGTCTGGCCCTGGCTGACGTTCTGGCCGCGCTGCACCATGATTTTGCTCAGGTGGGCATAAACAGTTTCATGACCGTTGCGGTGGCGAACGAACACCACGTTGCCGTAACCGTTTTGGACACCCGAAAACTCCACCACGCCATCGCCGACGGTACGTGCAGGTGTTCCCGTAGCCGCTGCGAAGTCGGTGCCCAGGTGGGCGCGCCATTTTTGCAGGATGGGGTGAAAACGCATCGAAAAGCCGCTGCTGATGCGCGAGAACTCGACGGGCGAGCTCAGGTAGGCGCGGCGCAGGCTCTGGCCGTCGAGCGTGTAGTAGCCGCCCCTGTGGGCAGCGCCCGTGGCGTCCACGCCCGGAGGCTGGAACCACATGGCCTGGTAGGCCTTGCCGGCGTTGACAAACTCGGCCGACAGCACGCGGCCGGTGCGCAGCGGCTCGCCGTCGGCTTCCAGGCTTTCATAGACCACGTTGAAACGGTCGCCCTTGCGCAGTGCGCGGCGGAAATCGATATCACTGGAGAAAATTTCGGCGATCTGCACCGCCACGCCATCGGGGATGCGGGCGTCGTCGGTAGCGGCGAACAGCGAGGTCTGGATGCTGCCGCTGGACAAGCGCGCAGTAGCCACATACGGGGCGGTTTCAATGCGCGAGCTGAAGCCGGCAGCGCCGCGCTCGACCACCAGGCGCTTGAACATCGTTTCGTCGTCAGTGGGCCAGCGCATGCTGAGCTTGAGCAGTTGCTGGCTGTCGCTGGCTTCAGCGGTTACGTTCTTTCCGGCCCGGCCCGACAGCAGCAGGCGCGCATTGGCGTCGCTGCGCAAAAAGGCGGCAGCGGCGCTGTCGTCGATGTTCAGGCGCTTGAGCAGGGTGTCGGCGGTATCGCTGCTGCGGGTGCTTTCGGTGCGGAACAGCTTGAAACGGAAATCGGTGAGGGAATCGGTCTGTATCTGCGTGGGCAAAGGCTCGACCGCTTCGAGTATCTGGCGGACCGGCAGGTTGGCCGCATCGGGTGCCAGGGGCGCAACGCCGAATGCGGTGACGCCTGTGCCCAGCAGCAGCGCTGCAAGGCTGGCGGTGACCCGTTTGGGATGGCGACGGAGGCTGTCGGCGATGGGCAGCAGTATCTGGGAGGGAGATGGCAGTGGCAAAGCAGTATTCCCAACAAAAGTGCATCGGGTGCTGCGCGAGCACCGGACTGCTGTATAAAAGGTGGAGAGCTTTGGCGGCCAGCCCTGGATGCAGGGGTGGGGCCGGAGCCATCCGGTTATGAGTTTCCTGATCAGCAAATTGCAGGCCAACTAAAATGGCTCCGCCGCTGCAGGAGAGCCGCCAGTATATCTGTCGGACAATTCCCCGACATGTGAAAAACCCTTATGAATCAAGAGCTTGTTACAAAATTCCCCGTCACCGACCGCGTCAGGGAGGCCTTGGCTGTGTCCCTGCGCGGCTGCGATGAGCTGATCCCGGAAAACGATTGGATACAAAAACTGGCCAAATCGGAGGCCACGGGCGTCCCGCTGCGCATCAAACTGGGGCTGGACCCCACGGCGCCTGACATTCATGTCGGACATACCGTGGTACTGAACAAAATGCGTCAGCTCCAGGATCTGGGCCATACAGTCATTTTTCTTATAGGCGACTTCACCAGCCTGATCGGCGACCCGTCCGGGCGCAACACCACACGGCCCCCGCTCACGCCCGAGCAGATCAAGGTCAATGCCGAAACTTACCGGGCGCAGGCCGACAAGATCCTGGACCCCGCCAAAACCGAGCTTCGCTACAACAGCGAGTGGAGCGAACCGCTGGGCGCCACCGGCATGATCAAGCTGGCTTCGCACTACACCGTGGCCCGCATGATGGAGCGCAACGACTTCAACGACCGTTTCAAGGCCGGCACGCCCATCAGCGTGCACGAGTTTCTGTACCCACTGATGCAGGGCTACGACTCGGTCGCGCTCAGGAGTGACCTCGAGCTCGGCGGCACCGACCAGAAATTCAACCTGCTGATGGGCCGGCACCTGCAGCAGGAATACGGCCAGGAGCCGCAGTGCATTTTGACCATGCCGCTGCTCGAAGGCCTGGACGGCATCGAGAAGATGTCCAAGAGCAAGAACAACTACATCGGCATCAGCGAAGACGCCAACACCATGTTCGCCAAGGTGCTGTCGATCTCCGACGTGCTGATGTGGAAGTGGTACACGCTGCTGTCGTTCAAGAGTGAAGCCGACATCGCGGCGTTGAAGGCCGAAGTGGATAGCGGGCGCAACCCCAAGGACGCCAAGGTGGCGCTGGCCAAGGAAATCACCGCGCGCTTTCACTCGGCCGCTGCGGCCGATGCCGCCGAGCAGGACTTCATCAACCGCAGCAAGGGCGGCGTGCCCGACGAGATTCCCGAGGTGTCGCTGTCAGGCGCACCGATGGGCATTGGTGCGCTGCTCAAGGCGGCCGGCCTCGCGCCCTCGGGCAGCGAAGCCACGCGCCTTATTGAGGGCGGCGGCGTGCGGATTGACTCCAGCGTGGTGAGCGACAAGGCGCTCAAGCTGGACACCGGAACGTATGTGGTGCAGGTGGGCAAACGCAAGTTTGCCAGGGTCACGCTGGCCTGAACTGCGGCACGGGGCGCTTTCCGCAGACCCGCGGACGGCGACCGAGCGCTACAGTTTTAATAGCTGCTTGCGCTCGTTCCTATTGGGCTGCAGGGTAATTTCACTTGAATTCTGGCGATTTCCCTAGCGAACCTCGATGGCCACGCGCCGATTGCGCGGTTCTTCCACTTCGTCAGCGGTAGGCACCGCCAGGTCGCGCTCGCCCCGGCCCGCCGCTTCGATGCGCTCCGCCGGAAACTGGCGGTCGATCAATATCTGGCGCACCTGCTGCGCCCGCTGGGCCGACAGCACGTCGTTGCTGGCGCCGGCGCCCACGGTGTCGGTATGGCCGGTGATCACGATGTCGCCGCCGCTTCGGGCCAGCGCATCGGCGAGCACGTCTTCCATGATTTTCTGCGACTCGGCCGTCAGCACCGTGCCGCCCGCATCAAAGTACACGGTGTAGCGCTTGCCCCTGGGCGGCGCCATGTCGAACAACGCGGCGTTATCGGCGCGCACCTTGGCCGGATCGGCCTGGTCCACCTTGGGGACACCGGTCGCACCCAGCGCTGCCGTGGCACGCTGGAAAGGCGCGGACAGCACGGCTTCGCCGCCGCTGCCTTCGCGGGCGCGCACCACCACGGCGGACGGCGTTCCGTCTTCCTGCGGCAGCAGCACAACACGGGTGCCGGTGGAACAAGCCGCCAGCAGCGTGCTCAGGAGAATGGCGGAGAGAAGGGGGAAATGGATTCTCATGGCTGTGGGTCCGCCTGGACGATGAAGTCGGTGCCGCGAATGCCGATGAAAGCGGTCTTGGTCTCGATGCGCACGGTCTCGGGGTGGGCTTTGCCCACCAGGCCGCTCATCATGCGCAGCGAACCCTGCAGCAGGGAAAGCAGCAGGCCGCCCTCTTGGGTGGTGGCATCAAAGCTGAAACCCTTGATGTCCAGTTGCGAAGCCGGGCCCACCACCACCGTGGTGCCGTCGCGCAGTACCAGGCTGGCGGCGGAGTCGGCGCCGGTGACGATGCGGCCGGCGGGCAATACAGGGTCTCCGGCCTTTGCCGGCCGCGCTGCGCCGCCGGCCTCCAGCAGCTTGACATCACCGCGCAGGGTTTTCAGAAAGCCGGCCTGCCCGGGGGCGAGTGGAGGTGGGGGCAAGGGTACAGAAGCGGTTGGGGCCGATGCCTCGGCTGGCGCGGCTGCCGGCGTAGCCGGAACGACCGCGGCAGGTTCCGGCTGGGTTTGTGCGGTGGCCTGCACGGCTGCAAGCATCAGTCCGGCCAAGGTTGTCAGATAGCGATGTTTCATGAAGACCTCTTTGGGCCGATTATCCATTACCTTTGGTTACGATTCGCCGGGCAAGTCTTGCCACCCCGCCACCCTTCTCCGGTTTGTTACCCGGCATGCCCCCATACCTCACAATGCACAGATGAATTTTCCCGCCTGGCAGTCCCTGACGCCGCAACGGCTGCTGCGCGCTTCCGTCGCAGTGGCCGCAGTCACCATCGTCCTCAAGACGGCGGCCTGGTACATCACGGATTCGGTCGGCCTGCTGTCTGATGCCATGGAGTCTTTCGTCAACCTGGCCAGCGCCCTCTTTGGCCTGGCCATGGTCACGATCGCACAGCGCCCGGCCGACGACGACCACCCTTATGGCCACCACAAGGCCGAGTATTTTTCGTCCGGCTTCGAGGGCGCACTGATCGTCGGTGCGGCTGTGGCCATCATCTGGGCTGCCGCGCACCGCGTGCTGGACCCGCGGCCGCTGCAGCAGCTGGGCTGGGGTCTGGCCTTGTCCATCGGTAGCTCGGCGCTCAACGGCCTGCTGGCCTGGGTGATGTTCCGCGCGGCCCGGCAGCATCGGTCCATCGCGCTTGAGGCCGACGCCCGGCACCTGGTGACCGACGTCTGGACCTCCGTTGGTGTGGTGGTCGGCATAGGTGCTGTCATGTTGAACGGCTGGCTGTGGCTGGACGCCGTGGTGGCGATCGGCGTGGCCCTGAATATCTTGTGGGAGGGAGGCCGGCTGGTCTGGCGCTCGTCGCAAGGCCTGATGGACGAGGCGGTAGAGCCCGAGGTGCTGGCCGAGATCCAGAAAACGCTCGCTGGCTTCAGCCACCCCACCATCCGCTTTGACCACCTGAGCACGCGCCGCGCCGGCCAGCGGCGCTTTGTCGATATGCACATGCACATGCCGGCCAGCTGGTCGCTGGGCCGCGCAGCGGCCGTGCGCACCAGCGTTGAACAGGCGCTGATGAGCGCCGTGCCCGGCCTGCGCGCCAGCATCCAGCTGCTGCCCAGCGACGTGGAAGCCCATTTCGACGATGAGGCCGACCTGATCTGACGGCCTGCCGCCCTCTTCCGGCCACCGATAATTTCCCCGAACTTCCGACCTTCTACCCATGAGTCCAGGAGCCCTGATGAAACGAACCCCTCTTGCGCTTGCCGCCCGCGTCCTTGCCTGCGCACTGCTCAGCGCCGCCGCGCAGGCGGCGGAGCTCCAGGTGCTGAGCGCCGGTGCCATCGAGCCCGGCCTCAAGGCGGCCGCGGCCGCTTTTGAAAAGCAGACCGGCCACACCGCCAAAATCACCTTCAACACCGCACCCGAACTGAAAAAGCGCATGGACAGCAATCCGGCGTTTGACGTGGTGATTGCACCGCCCGCCGTCATCGGCGAATTTGCCGCGGCCAGCAAGCTGGCGGAAACACGCGCCAACGTCGGCCGTGTCGGCATGGGCGTGGCTGTGCGCGAAGGCGCGCCCGTGCCTGACATCGCCAATGCCGAGGCACTCAAACGCTCGGTGCTGGCCGCCGACTCGCTGGTGTTCAACCGCGCATCCACCGGCTTGTACCTGGAAGGCCTTCTCAAGAAGATGGATGTGTATGTGCAGGTGGAAGGCAGAACCACACGTTACCCCGACGGCGCCTCGGTGATGGAGCACGTGCTCAAGGGCAAGGGGCGCGAGATCGGCTTCGGTGCGATGACCGAGATTCTTCTGTACAAGGACAAGGGCCTGAAGTTCGTCGGCCCGGTGCCGGCCGAGGTGCAGAACTACACGTCGTACACCGCCGCGCCGCTGGCTTCCGGCAAACAGCAGGACGTGGCCCAGCAGTTCGTCAGTTTCCTGGCCGGCCCGGTCGGCAAGCCGCTGTTTGTGGCTGCCGGCGTGACCGACTGATGAAGGCGGTGCTGCAGCGCGTGGCCGAAGCCCGCGTGGTGATTGCCGGCGAAACCGTCGGCCAGATTGGCGGCGGGCTGCTGGTGCTGGTGTGTGCCGAGCGCGGCGACGCTGAAGCGCAGGCCGACAAGCTGCTGGCCAAGATATTGAAGCTGCGCATCTTCTCGGACGAAGCCGGAAAAATGAACCTCAGCGTGCAGGACGTCAAAGGCGGCCTGCTCATCGTGAGCCAGTTCACACTGGCGGCCGACGCCTCGGGCGGCAACCGGCCCAGCTTCACCGGTGCGGCCCCGCCTGACGAAGGGCGCCGGCTGTACGACTACTTTGTGGCCCAGGCCCGCAGCCTGCACCCGCAAGTCGAAACCGGGCAATTCGCAGCCGACATGCAGGTGCACCTGGTCAATGACGGGCCGGTGACCATTCCCCTGCAGGTTGCGCCGGGCACGTGAACCCGCTATCAATTCAATAGCTCTTTGCGCCCGTCCTTATTGGGCTTCAGCCAAAAAACCCTTGAATCTCAGCGGTAAGGGTTTTGGATGCCCAGGCCGGCCAGGATCTCGATTTCACGCGCTTCCATGGCTTCGGCATCGGCTTCGCCGCTCTCGTGGTCCCAGCCCTGCGCGTGCAGCGTGCCGTGTACCAGCAGATGGGCGTAGTGGGCCTGCAAGGTCTTCTTGTTCTCTTTCGCCTCTTTGGCCACCACCGGCGCGCACAGCACCAGGTCGGCCGTGACCACCGGCTCCTGGGTGTAGTCGAAGGTCAGCACGTTGGTGGCGTAGTCGCGCTGGCGGTAGTCCCGGTTCAGCGCCTGGCCTTCTTCGGCGTCGACGATGCGCACGGTGATCTCGCCGTCATGCGCGAGCGCGTGGCGGATCCAGCGGCCCACACTGTGGCGCGGCAGGGCGGCGCGGTGGCGGGCGGCGTCTTTCAGGTCGCCGAACTGCAAGGACAGGCTCAGGTTTTTAAGAGCCATTTCGGCTCCTGGCGCTTGTGCGACGTGCGGGAGCAGCTATCGAATCTGTAGCAATTTCTGCTGCGATGCCGGGTCGTGTCTTGTCATACGCATCCACAATGCGCGCAACCAACGGGTGGCGTACCACGTCGGCACTCGTCAGGCGTGTGATCGCAATGCCTTTCACGCGCTTGAGCACGCGCTCCGCGTCCACCAGGCCGCTCAGCTGCGTGCGCGGCAAATCGACCTGGCTGATGTCGCCTGTCACCACGGCCTTGCTGCCAAAGCCGATACGCGTCAAAAACATCTTCATCTGCTCGGGCGTGGTGTTTTGCGCTTCGTCGAGGATGACAAACGCGTGGTTCAGTGTGCGGCCGCGCATGAAAGCCAGCGGTGCGATTTCGATCTGCTGGCGCTCAAAGGCCTTTTGCACGCGCTCAAAGCCCATCAGCTCATGCAGCGCGTCGTACAGCGGACGCAGGTAAGGGTCCACCTTCTGGCTCAAGTCGCCCGGCAGGAAACCCAGGCGCTCGCCGGCTTCGACCGCCGGGCGGGTCAGCACGATGCGCTGCACCGTGCTGCGCTCCAGCGCATCCACCGCGCACGCCACGGCGAGGTAGGTCTTGCCGGTGCCGGCCGGGCCGATACCGAAAGTGATGTCGTGGGTGGCGATGTTTTCCAGGTAGGTGCCCTGGTTGGTGGTGCGGGCACGCAGGTCGGCGCGGCGGGTCGACAGCGCCATGGCGCCGTCGGGTGCGATGCTGAGCGCGGTGTCGCCGGCCAGCATCAGCTGCACGGTTTCGGGCTCTATGGGGCGCTGGGCGATTTCGTACAGGGCCTGCAGCACCTCCAGCGCCTGGTTGGCCTTCACCTTGGTGCCGTCGATCTTGAACTGCTCGAAGCGGTGGGCAATCGTGACGTCCAGCGCCACCTCGATGGTGCGGATGTGGCTGTCCATGGGTCCGCACAGATGGCCCATACGGGTGTTGTTCGGCGGCGTGAAGGTGTGACGAAGAATCAAGGCAGTGTGTTTCCTGAAAAACCGGGTAGAAGCGAAAAAACACAATTGTCCGCCCAAACGCACGCCTGCGTCTGACTGATAAGATTTGCCCATGATCGGAAGACTCTCAGGCCAGCTGGCCGAAAAAAATCCCCCGGAAATCCTGGTGGACTGCAACGGCGTCGGCTATGAAGTGCTGGTACCCATGAGCACCTTCTATAACCTGCCCGGCCTGGGCGAAAAAGTCAGCCTGCTGACGCACTTTGTGGTGCGCGAAGACGCGCAGATCCTCTACGGTTTCGGCAGCGCCACCGAACGTGCCGCCTTCCGCCAGCTCATCAAGATTTCCGGCGTAGGCCCACGCACCGCGCTCAGCGTGCTCAGCGGCATGAGCGTTGAAGAGCTGTCACAAGCCGTCACCCAGCAAGAAGCCGGCCGCATCATCAAGGTGCCCGGCATCGGCAAAAAGACTGCCGAGCGCCTGCTGCTTGAACTCAAGGGAAAACTGGGCGCCGACATCGGTATTCAGGTCAGCGTCGCCAACGATGCCCAGTCCGATATCCTGCAGGCTCTGGTGGCGCTGGGCTACAGTGACCGCGATGCTGCGCTGGCACTGAAGGCATTACCCAAGGATATTGGCGTGAGCGACGGCATCAAGCTGGCGTTGAAGGCGCTGGCTAAGTAGACCTTCCAGCATGACCATACAAACAGACGACTTTTCCCCCGGCGACTTCCCGCCCGCCAAACGCGTCATGTCGGCAGCCCCGGCCTCGCCGGGCGAGGAGGCGATCGAGCGCGCGTTGCGCCCCAAGCTATTTGACGAGTACGTCGGCCAGACCAAGGTGCGCGACCAGCTTGAGATCTTCATCGGCGCGGCCAAAAAACGCAGCGAGGCGCTGGACCACGTGCTGCTCTTTGGCCCGCCCGGTCTGGGCAAGACCACGCTGTCCCACATCATTGCGCACGAACTCGGTGTGAACCTGCGGCAGACCTCCGGCCCGGTGCTGGAAAAGCCCAAGGACCTGGCGGCGCTGCTGACCAACCTTGAAAAGAACGACGTCCTCTTCATCGACGAAATCCACCGCCTGAGCCCGGTGGTCGAAGAAATCCTCTACCCGGCGCTGGAGGACTACCAGATCGACATCATGATCGGCGAAGGCCCGGCGGCACGCAGCATCAAGCTCGACCTGCAGCCCTTCACGCTGGTGGGTGCCACCACGCGCGCCGGCATGCTGACCAACCCGCTGCGCGACCGCTTCGGCATCGTCGCGAGGCTGGAGTTTTATACGCCCGACGAACTCGCACGCATCGTGCGGCGCAGCGCCAAGTTGCTCAATGCGCCCATGGATGAAGAAGGCGGTTTTGAAATTGCCCGGCGCTCTCGCGGCACGCCGCGCATCGCCAACCGCCTGCTGCGCCGCGTGCGCGACTACGCCGACGTGAAAGGTACCGGCCACATCTCACTGGACATCGCCAACAAGGCACTCGCCATGCTCGACGTGGACCCGCAGGGCTTTGACGTGATGGACAGAAAGCTGCTGGAGGCTGTCATTCACCGCTTCGACGGCGGCCCGGTGGGCCTGGACAACATCGCCGCCAGCATCGGCGAGGAGCGCGACACGATCGAAGACGTGATCGAACCCTATTTGATCCAGCAGGGCTATCTGCAGCGCACACCGCGCGGACGCATCGCCACGCTGGCCGCCTACCGCCACCTGGGCGTGGCGCCGCCGCAGCAGGGACAGGACTTTTTCGGCGCGCAACACCTTTGAAAAACAGGCCCGCTCACCGGGGTGGCAAGGGCAGGAGGGGGAATAGTGGAATTTCCGGATACTGTTCCGTCGGCAGAGCTGAATGGCGATTCGGCTGCCGGCGCGACTCACGATGATTATGTGCGTGAGTTTTCCCCATCGTGGCGCAGCACGACGGGTACCTTGACGATCCTCTTTTTGTTCCTCGCGGCCATTCCGGCCTTGATGCTCGTGTTTGTCCCGCTCACCGGCTTTCCGGGGTGGCGGGTGTTCTCCCTGGGTGGCCTGCTGTGGCTTGCCTGGCTTCTCGGGCGGCAGTTGGTCAGTGGGCGTCCAGCGCTTCGCGTGGGTCCGGAAGGCATCAGCGCCGCCGTATTGAAAAACAGGTGCGTCGCGTGGTCCGAGGTTTCCGACATCGAGTCGCAGACTGTGCAGGGCAACACGTCGATCATCGTGTCGCTCGCGCCGCACGTGAACGAAAAATGGTGGTGGGGCAGCCGTAAAAAACGCCTCGGTATTCCATTGAGCAGCATCAGGACCAAAGACCACACCCAGGCGATAGCGGCTGCGACGCAGGCCTTCGCAGCGTACGGCGGGCGCGGCTTCATGCAGGCCATGGCACAACGAACTGCAGAACTCAAGGCGGCCGAGGATTTTGAGGCCCGGCTCAAACAGCTCACGCCCGTGACGTGGGCGCTTTACCTGGTGGTGTGCCTCAACGTTGCCGTCTGGCTGGCCAATCTGGGTTCCGGATTGAGCGCATTGAAGCCCTTGCCCTCGGAGCTTCTGGCCTGGGGTGCCAATTCGGCGGCCTCGGTAGTGGAAGACCGGCAATACTGGCGCCTACTGACGGCCGCTTTTCTGCATGGCGGCTTTTTGCACCTCGCGCTGAACATGCTGGGCCTGTGGGAAGCCGGCAGGCAGCTCAACCGGCTTCATGGCAATTTCCAGTTCCTGCTGATTTATCTGGCCAGCGCACTTACCGGTAGCGCGCTCAGCCTGCACTTTTCCGCTCAGCAATCGGTTTCAGTGGGCGCTTCCGGCGCGGTGTTCGGTGTCCTGGGGGCCTTGCTGGTCGCGATGCACCAGCATCGCGGGCAGATACCCGGCCTCACCACCAAGAAGGTGATGACCAGCCAGGGGGTTTTTCTGGCCTATGCCCTTGTCCAGGGTTTCAGCCAGCAGGGCATCGACAACGCCGCTCACGTGGGTGGTCTTATTGCGGGATGTGTACTGGCCTGGCTGCTGACGGAAAAGATCGCCGATGCGGCCACGCCGGCGCGGCGACTTTCAACGGCGGCCATCGGTGCGCTGGTGTCGTCCATGGCGCTGGCCGCGCTGGTAGTCACAACGCCCACCCCTGCCGTGCACCATCGGCAGCTGTTTGAATTCCAGGCCGGATTGACCCGCATTTTGCCCGCAATGCAAGCCGCGGAAAAAGCCTTTCAGGCCGATGTCAAAGCTTTTCGGGAAGGCAAGTTGCCGGAGCCTGAATTTGTCCAGGCGATAGAAACACGGCACCTGCCGGGTTATCAGGCCGTCCAGCGCGCCCTGGCCCCGCTGGACATTCCTGCCAATGACAAAGTCGGCGCCGGCATGCGCGACGTCAAGCGCGCCAACAACCTGATGGTGGAACTGATGCAAATCCAGCTGGCCACTGCACGTGCCGTGCAGGGCGATGTCACCGCCGCAGCCGGCCAGGCCCGCGTGCGGGTGATCAGCGCGGAGCTCAAGGCCATTGATTCGCGGATTTCCGAGCGCGTGAGTGCCGCCAAACCCAAATCCAAATCCAACCCCTGAGAAAAATAGCCATGTCTTGCCGTTCCCTGATTTCGCTAGGTCTGATGCTTTGTTGGGCAATGGCTGTCGGGGGCTGCGCGGTCCCGGCATCGGGACCGCGCATGCCCAATCCGGCCGTGCCTCTCGCTTCCACGTCCAGCCTGCCGGAATTCCCCGAACTGTTCCGGCAGATGGGAAAACTCTACGCTGATCATCCGCAGGCGCCGCAGATGCAGGACGGCGACGGTATGGGGCAAAAAATTTCCATCGCACGCGTGCGCAAGCCCGGTGCGCTGGACGCGTTGCAGACTTACCGCGCGCAGGGAGTCCATGGCCGGGTTGTAGTGATCTCGCTGCTGGATGCTGAAGGCCGGTTGCTCGATGCGCGTGTGCTGTCGTCCACGCATGCCGAGCTCAATGAGGCGGTGCTGCAGTCGGCACGCGAGGCGGAGTACCGGGGCGGGCGCATCAATGGTGCGCCGTCACCGATGTACGCTGTTTACGGCGTGAACTTCTAGGCGCGCTGTTTTACGCGCAGGGGAGTCAGGTCAATGCGCCGCGCGCGTCGACCTGGTATATGCGCTGCACCGTACCGTGGCGCAGGCCACCGGCCACGCCGATCATGGCGTCGTGCAAATTCACGGTAGGGTCGCAGTGGCCGGGAATCAGCCACAGCATGCTGCCCAGGCCGGGCAGGCGCTTGCTGTCGCCGGCGGGCCGCAAAATGCCATGCTCATCACCGCCGTTGAAATAGGCCAGCTCGCTTTCGCTGTCAAAGGCATGCACCAGCGGCAGGCCGGAATCAATGGCGTGGCTTTTATGGCCGGCGTCGCACACCGCATGGCTGCCGTGCGTGCTGACAACCTGCGTTTTGACGAACAGCGCATGTTCGAACTGCGGCTGCGACGGGTCCCGTTCGTTTTGGGCGTAGTCGGCGTCCATGAACATGAAGGAGCCGGCCTGCAGTTCGCCGTAGACGCCGCTGGCGGCCTCCAGCATCAGGCTGCCGGTGCCGGCCCCCGTGACCAGGTCTACCGTGATGCCCTGGGCTTCGATCAGTTTGCGCGTCAGGAGCACGGCCTCCACCGCCCTGGCGATGGCGTCGCGCCTTTCCTGGGCGCTGCGCATGTGCTGGGCCTTGCCGTGGTAGGCCTGCAAGCCGGCAAAACGCAGCGCGGGGTGTTTGCGGATTTCCAGTACCAGCGTGACGGCGGCGGCGCCGGGCTCGACACCGCAGCGGCCCTGGCCAACGTCAATTTCCACAAACACGTCGATCACGGTGGCGCCCGTGCTCTTTTTGTTGATGCGGGCCTCCGTCATGGCCTGCGCCAGGCGGATGACGCCTTCGGTGCTGTCCACCGCAATGGCAAGGTGCCCACCCTGGGCCGCGACTTTTTGCGTGAGCGCCGCCACACGGGCCAACTTGCCCGGGGCGATCACTTCATTGCTGATGTAGACGTTGTACACACCGCCGGCCACCATGATTTCGGCTTCGGACGTTTTTTGCACGCACACGCCAATGGCGCCGGCCCGCATCTGCGCCTTGGCCAGCGCGACGCTTTTGTGCAGCTTGGCATGGGGACGCCAACGAACGTTGTGCTTCTTGGCAAATTCGGCCATGCGCGCGAGGTTGCGCTTCATCGCATCCAGGTCGATGACCAGGGCGGGGGTATCGATGTCGTTGACCGGTTTGCCGATCAGTTCGGCCAGATGGGATGGCAGGGTGCTCATGGATACGTAGAAGTTTATCTGTGCCTATTGTGCGCCGACACCGGAACCGGCCTCGCCGCCGGCAAATCCGTCATCCAGCGCAATGCCGTCCAGGTGCTGGGTGTCGGCCCAGCCTACCAGCGAAAAACCCTGGGGCGTCCAGAGCAAGCGGTTGATGGCCGTGTTGCCCAGCGCCCAGGTGCGTGGGGCCTGGATGTCCAGCCGCGTGGCGGCGCGGTACAGCACGTCCATCACCCCGCCGTGGCCCACCATGGCGATCAGTTCGCCCGGGTGCGCGGCCGCCAGACGCTCGGCGGTGGCCACCACCCGGCTGCGCAAATCCAGCAGCGACTCGCCGCCGGCAGGCGCAAACTCCGGATCCCGCTTGCGCCATCGCATCGACTGCTCGGGCAGCAGGGCCTCGATCTCCGAAAAGGTTTTCCCTTCAAAGTCGCCGAAGCCGCGCTCCCGCAGGCCTTCCTCACGCGTCACCTCGATGCCCAGTGCACGGCCCAGGTACTCCGCGGTTTCCCAGGCGCGTGTCAGATCGCTGGCGTAGATGGCGGTGATGGGTTCCTCGGCCAGCGCGAGCGCCATGCGCTCAGCCTGCCGGCGTCCAATGTCATTGAGGGGAATGTCCAGGTGGCCCTGGATTCGGGTATCCACATTCCAGGTGGTCTCACCATGCCGTATGGCAATAACGCGCGTTGATTCCATTCTTATCGTGGGATCTCGACGTTAATCCGTCTTGTCCCCGGCGGGGGTTGCGGAAAGCCCCGTAAGGCCGAGTCCAGCATGGCGGGCAGCACGGCCGGCGTGTCCGACCAGACGCCGTCGTGCAAGGCCCGCGTTTCATAGGCGACCTGGTTGGTGCGAAGGTCGCGCATCACGATGCTCAGCTCGCGCTTGAAATAGGTCGGCTCCGAGATTCCGCCGCCGATTGGGAACGACAGGCCGACCCCGACGCCGCGGCTGCCGCCGCCCATGAACACACCGCTTCCAAACCCAAAACCGCCGTAGGGACTGTAGCCATAGGGGCCGCGGTCGATGATCTGGGTGTTGGCCACAATCTGCACGCTGTAGCGTGCGGCGGGCGGATTGAGCTCCATTCCCACCTTGGCCAGGGCGCTGCGCGCCATGCCCTCGAGGGCTTCCTGCGGCGAACCCGGGGCCTGCTGGGAGGGCAGGCGCTCAAAGCGGTAAGGTGTGCCCGGCGCCGGCGGCGCGCCGTTCCAGTTGTAGAAGGCAGTGACATCACTGTCGACCAGGCGCACGGTGGAACAACCCGCCATGACAAAAGCCATGGCAGCCATGAAGAAAATCGCGAACGCACGTTTCATGAGACCTCCAAAGCAATGAGTTGTTGAAAAACGAAGAACGCCGAAAAAACCAGTCAACCGGAATGAACACCGATCACGGACAGGCCCGGAGGCACCGGCTCCCGGAACTCCTCAGCGTCAAAAGCCTTGTCGCCTTCCGGGTCGGCAATGCCCGTTGTCTTGATGCCCTTGAAATCATGGCGCTTGTTGTCCATCAGATGCGACGGCACGATGTTTTGCAGTGACGCGAACATGTTTTCCAGCCGTCCGGGGAATTTTTTCTCCCATTCGCGCAGCATGTTGCCAACCTGCTTGCGTTGCAGGTTTTCCTGGCTGCCGCACAGTGTGCACGGGATGATGGGAAATTCGCGCACCTGCGCCCAGCGCGTCAGGTCTTTCTCGGTCACGTAGGCCATGGGGCGGATGACGACGTTCTTGCCGTCGTCGCTCACCAGCTTGGGCGGCATGCCCTTGAGCTTGGCCGCGAAGAACATGTTGAGGAAGAATGTCTGCAGCATGTCGTCGCGGTGGTGGCCCAGCGCGACCTTGGTGCAGCCGAGTTCGCCCGCCACGCGGTACAAAATGCCCCGGCGCAGGCGTGAGCACAGCGAGCACAGTGTTTTGCCTTCGGGGATCACGCGCTTGACGATGCTGTAAGTGTCCTGGTTTTCGATATGAAAGGGCACACCCAGCTTGCCGAGGTAGTCCGGCAGGATGTGCTCCGGGAAACCGGGCTGTTTCTGGTCAAGGTTGACGGCCACCAACTCGAAGTTGATGGGCGCGCGCTTTTGCAGCTTGAGCAGGATGTCGAGCATGGCGTAGCTGTCTTTGCCGCCCGAAACGCACACCATGACCTTGTCGCCTTCTTCAATCATGTTGAAGTCGACGATGGCGCGGCCCACTTCGCGGCACAGGCGTTTTTCAAGCTTGTGGTCTTCGCGTTCAATTTTCATGCTGTTTTGCACACGTGCAGAACTCTCCTGCTGCTCGTGTTCCGCGACAGCATCTTCCCAAACAGCACTCATATCATTCACTCCCATATCGTTCACCACTGTCCCGTCTCGATGCGAATGGCTACTTCGCAGTCGTCAAAAATTTCAAGTTTGGCGATCTTCACCCGCACGCCCAGCACGCCGGGCAACTTCATCAGCCGGTGTGCCAGCTTGCCGATCAGGCTTTCCAGCAGGTTGACGTGTTCCGAGGTGCATTCGGTGATGATGATCTGCCGCACCTTGCGGTAGTCCAGCACATGGTGGATGTCATCGTCATGGGGCAGCAGCGGCTGCGCGCCCAGGTTCAGTTCGGCATCGACCTGGATCGGTTGCGGCGCGGTTTTTTCGTGATCCAGAATGCCCAGGTTGGCGTCAAAGCGCAAACCGGTGAGGTTCAGGATCTGGGTGCCCCGGGAATTGAACATGGTGCCAGTCTGTAGTGGGTCGGTTGTGGTGATGTGTAAGCCGTTGCCGATGGCTTACATCAGCGAAAAATCGCGCTCGAACTTCATCAGGTGCTGGCCGCCATCCACCAGCAGCGTGGTGCCGGTGATGGAGCTGTTCTCCAGTGCAAACTTCACCGTGGCCGCCACGTCGGCGGGGGTGGACGACCGGCCCAGCGGCGACAGTTTGTGACGGGTCTCGAATTGTTCGTCGGTGAGCAGGTGGCTGGTCAGCGTCAGCCCCGGCGCAACGCCGACCACACGAACCTGTGGCGCCAGCGCCAGCGCCAGCATGGTGCCGGCCGCTTCCAGCGCGGCCTTGGAAAGCGTGTAGCTGAAAAAGTCGGGGTTCTGGTTCCAGAGCTTCTGGTCCAGCAGGTTGACGACGGCCCCCCTGGCACCGCGCGAGGCCACATGCGCATGCAGGGCCTGGGCCAGCACGATGGCGGCGCCGGTGTTGCTGTGCAGATGCCGGTCCATGGCGGCGAAACCGAAGCTGGCGGCGCTGTCTTGCTCAAAGGTCGAGGCGTTGTTCACCACGGCATCGACCTGGCCCATGCGCTCCACCACGGCCGGCAACAGGCCGCGCACCGCCGTTTCGTCGTTTAAATCCGCATGAAAAGCGGCTGCAGCGCCCGACAGTTGTGCGCAAGCAGCTACTGTTTTCATAGCATCTTCTTCGGAGCTGCGGTAGTGCACCGCCACCTGCCAGCCGCCGGCCGCGAGCGCCAGCGCGATGTCACGGCCCAGCCGCCTGGCGGCGCCGGTCACGAGGACAACGGGTCGGGATGATGGCGGGGTTGGGGTCATGGGTGGTGAGGGTTGGCAAAAAAGGTCAGGGACGTATCGCCGACAATTGCAGGCGGTGACAAACATGACCCAGACGACCAATCCCCCCATTTTACCGACCGGCCTTGCCGACCACATCGCCAGGGCCATTGACGCTGCCGGCGGCTGGATCGGGTTTGACCGTTTCATGGACATGGCGCTTTACACGCCCGGCTGGGGTTATTACGCCAATGCCTCGCGCAAATTCGGTCTGATGCCGCAGTCGGGCAGCGATTTTGCGACGGCCCCGGAAATGTCCGCCCACTTTGGCCGGGCGCTGGCCAGGCAGGTGAAAGAAGCCCTGGCGGCAACCGGCACCACGGAAATCTGGGAATTCGGCGCCGGCTCGGGCGCCCTGGCGCACCAGTTGCTGGATGCGCTGGGCGATTCGGTCACGCAGTACCGCATCGTCGATTTGTCGGGCAGCCTGCGCGAGCGCCAGCAGGAACGGTTGCAGGCTTTTGCCGGCAAGGTGGACTGGGTAGCGGAGCTCCCGGCGCAGATGCGGGGCGTGGTGGTGGGCAACGAAGTACTGGATGCCATGCCGGTGAAGCTGCTCGCGCGGCTCAACAACGCCTGGCATGAGCGCGGCGTGGCCCGCTTTGAGGGAGGATTTGTCCATGCCGACAGCCCGACCGATCTCCGGCCTCCCATTGAAGTGGAAGGCGAACACGATTACGTCACTGAAATCCATCCGCAGGCGGAAGGCTTCATGCGGACACTGGCCGACCGGCTGGACGCCGGCGCTGTATTCCTGCTCGACTACGGCTTTCCCGAACACGAGTACTACCATCCGCAACGCAGCATGGGCACGCTGATGTGCCACCGTGGCCACCTGGCCGATGCCGATGCGCTGGCGGACGTGGGCGACAAGGACATCACGGCGCATGTCAACTTCACCGGTGTTGCCCTGGCAGGGCAGGAAGCCGGCCTGCAGGTGCTGGGCTACACCAGCCAGGGGCGATTTTTGCTCAATTGCGGCTTGCTGGACGGCATGGAAAACGCCAGCCAGCCTGACCGGGTGATGTTGCAAAAGCTGGTGAACGAGCATGAAATGGGCGAGCTGTTCAAGGTGATCGGCTTTGGCGCGAAGGGAAGTCCACCATGGGAACCCATAGGCTTCGCCGCTGGCGATCGAACACACACACTCTAGAAGAAGCACCCCGTCCAGGCTCACCGCGCGTAGCCTGTTCCCCCTCAAGGGGACGGCTCCTGCAATCTGGCAAAGCCAGTCCCGCGGCGCCTTGGCTGTGCTCACTGAATTCTTAAGCCAGCATGAGCCGTGGAACCGGCTTTGCCGGGCCACAGGCGGGCGGCCCCCTCGGGGGGCAGGGAGCTACACGAAGTGAGCGACCGTGGGGGCTAAACTAACCTCATGATCCGCTGGTTCATCGTTATCTTCCTGGCCCTGATGCTTATCAGCTGGTTCAGCCCGCTACTGCAGAAGCTGGGCTTCGGCAAGCTGCCCGGCGACTTGCGTTTTCGCCTGTTCGGGCGCGAATGGTTCATCCCGCTCACCACCACGATCCTGCTGAGCTTCATTGCCAGCCTGATCGCCAAGCTCATTTGAGAATAAGGCCCTCTACATGAAAGCCTGCGTCGACCTGGGCGGCACCAAGATTGCCGTCAGCCTGATTCCCTCGGCCCCGGAGATAACCTTCGCCCATGCCTCATTGGCCCTGCAGTCCCGGCGCACGGAACCCACTGGAAAAGAAGGCCCGCGCGACACATTGGCATGCCAGGTGTTGCGCATGCTGGACGAGGCCTGCCATGCGGCCGGCATCCGCGTACAGGATCTCGATGCGGTGGGCGTTTCGTCCTGTGGCCCTTTCGTGATGAGGGACGGCATGCTGGAGATATCCAACCCCAACATCTGCGGCGGCATGGCAGGCCCGGCACGCGGCCTGCCTAACGACTGGGTGAGCGTTCCGCTGGAAGCGCCTCTGCGCCGGCGCTTCGCCGAAAAACTCCGCATCGAGAACGACGGCGTGGGCGCCCTTCAGGCCGAACGCCGCTGGGGTGCACTGCAAGGCTCCAGCCATTGCGCTTACGTGACATGGAGCACCGGTATCGGCTTTGGTCTGTGCGTGGATGGCCGGATCCTGCGCGGCAAGCACGGCAACGCGGGCCATGCAGGCCATTCCTTTGTCAGCGACAGCAGCGATGCGCTGTGCGGCTGCGGCAATGTGGGTGACCTCGAAGGCGTTGTGGCTGGCAACGCGATTGCGCGGCGCTTTGCCGGTGCGGGCTACCCCGGTGCTTCCGCATTGTTCGCCGCTGCGCAGACGGGCGACATGGCCGCCATCACGATCGTGGATGAACTGTGCCGGGTACTGGGGCGCGGTCTCTACAACCTCGTCGTCACGATGGACCTGGAGCGCATCAGCATGGGCGGCGGCGTATTCTGGAATCACCGCGATTACCTCTTGCCGCGTCTGCGTTCACAGATTCACGGCAAGTTGCCCGCCCTGACGGATGATTTTGAGCTGGTGGCAGCAGGGCTGGGCGAACGGGTCGGGGATTTTGCGGCTTTGGCACTGGTGAGTTGACGCGGCGGCCGGCAGAAAAACTACCCCTGCCCCGAAGCCTCGGTCGCTTCAGCCTTCTTCACCACCCTCACCTGCGGCGACAGCTGCCAGAAAATCCCCGCTGACGCCAGGGTGATCAAACCCATCGCGGCAAACGTTGCCTGGAAGGAATGCAGCGTCTGCGCGGCCTCGCCAGCGCCGAAAAAGCCCGTGAAAGCGGCCAGCACCGCGCCCGCGGCGGCCACGCCCATGCTCATCGCCAGCATCTGCACCATCGACAGCAAACTGTTGCCGCTGCTGGCCATGCGGCTGTCCAGGTCACGCAGGGTCACGGTGTTCATCGCAGTGAATTGCATCGAGTTGACTGCGCCAAAACACGCCAGCTGGAGGATGTGCAGCCACAGCGGCTGCGCCGGTGTCACGAAAGCAAAACTCGCCATCGTCAGGCCCACCAGCGCGGTGTTGGTCACCAGCACCCTGCGATAGCCGTAGCGCGTGATCAGCGGTGTGGTGACGCGCTTGACCAGCATGCTGGCCACGGCAACCGGCACCATCATCATCCCGGCCTGCAACGGCGAATAGTCCAGGCTGACCTGCAGCAGGAGCGGCACCAGGAAAGGCATGCATGAGCTGCCCAGGCGTGAGAACAAATTGCCCAGCAATCCGATGCTGAGCGTCGGAATCGAGAACAGCTGAGGCGAAAACAGCGGATCGGGCCGCTTGGCGGCATGCAGCCAGTAGGCGGTAAGGCTGGCCATGCCGAACACCAGCAGCACCAGCACGCTGGCCTGTTTCAGGCCCAGGCCCGACAGCCCATCCACTGCCAGCGACACGGCCACCATGCCAAAAGCCAGCAAAAGGTAGCCCGGCAGGTCGAAACGCGGCATTTGAAGCCGTGGGTTGTCCTCCATGTAGAAAAGCGTCGCCACGCAGCCCAGTACCCCTACCGGAATGTTGATGAGGAACACCCAGTGCCAGGAAGCCACCTGAACCAGCCAGCCGCCCAGCGTGGGCCCGATCAGCGGGCCAACCAGGCCCGGCACGGCAATGAAGCTCATGGCCTGCAAAAAGCGCTCACGCGGAAAGGCGCGCAGCACGGCCAGCCGGCCCACTGGCAGCAGCAGCGCCCCGCCCATGCCCTGCACCACACGCGCCGCCACCAGTTGCATCAGGTTGCCGGACAGCGCGCAGGCGACGGAGCCAATGACGAACAGCGAGATCGCCCCCACATACACCCGCCGCGTGCCAAAGCGGTCGGCGATCCAGCCGGACGCGGGGATCAGCATGGCCATGGTGAGGGAATAGGCCACCACCACCGACTGCATGCGCAAAGGGCTTTCGCCGAAGCTGCGGGCCATGGCCGGCAAGGTGGTGTTGACGATGGTGGCGTCCAGCGTCTGCATGAAAAAGCCGATGGCCACCAGCCAGAGCAGCATGCGCAATGATTTTTCTTCTGCCTGCATGGATGAGAGATGCGAAAGGGCGAACTTGGTTCACCGCATGAGGAATGAAGAAGACGGGAAGATGGCCGGACAGCAAAAAGCCGCCTCGAAGGCGGCTTTTAAAGCGAAGGCGTTGAGTTCCGCCTCAGGCCGAGAAGCTGGATCCGCAGCCGCAGGTGCTGGTGGCGTTGGGGTTCTTGATGACGAATTGCGCGCCTTCAAGGTCGTCCTTGTAGTCGATTTCGGCGCCCACCAAGTACTGGTAGCTCATGGCGTCGATCAGCAGGGACACGCCATTTTTGGTCATCGTGGTGTCGTCTTCGTTGGTGATTTCATCGAAGGTGAAACCGTACTGGAAACCGGAGCACCCCCCGCCCTGCACAAAGACGCGCAGCTTCAGATCCGGGTTGCCTTCTTCGGCAATCAGCTCAGCCACTTTGGACGCGGCACTGTCGGTGAAGACAAAGGGCGCGGGCATTTCGGTCTGAATATTTTCGGCAACGGCACTCATGGGGACTCCAATACATAAAGCGAATCAGGGTTCGCGATTCGAGGCGTTCAAGCCTCTGGTGACACTTATGGGCAAATAGTACAGCAATTCAATCAACCATAACGCCCATGCGTGTTAGGTCGTGCGGTCTATTTGTGAGCGCTTACTCGCTCAATTCGCCCAATTAATCAGATGTTGTTGGCGGCCAGTTTGAGCGTGGGTTTTTCTTCCAGCTCCGCGTGGCTGGTAGCGCGCAACTGTCCGAATATGACGGCACCCTGGTGCATTTCAAGCGCCTTGTAAGAGACATCGCCCTCGATTTTGGCTTTGGGCTGCAATTCAAGCAGCTCGGAGGCGTGGACAGGGCCCATCACCCGACCATTGATGATCACATGGTCGGCATGAATATGGCCGGTCACGGTGGCGGACTCGCTGATCACCAGAATGCTGGAGCTGCCTTCGGCGGCACGGATGTCGCCGATCACTTCACCGTCGATCCGCAGGCCGTCGGTGAATTTCAGGTTGCCCTCAATGCAGCTGCCTTGGGCGATCAGGCTTTTGATGGGCGGCTGCTTCTTTTTTCCAAACATACAAAGGTTCCTGTGCTGGGGGGTGGCGGTGGAAGGGGAAATCGGGGGGAAATTCTCAAAGCTTGAAGGTCTGGGCAGATCTGACCGCTGTCCCCTCAATGACTTTAGCTGTAACTGTTTGTACCATGGCTTGGGGGGGCAAGTCGAGGACACCTTCCACACGAAGGTACTGTTTGAACTGTAAAGTTTGCGGTCCACCGGGCAAAGTCATCGTCCAGGGTTTTCCGTCCTGCGTGCCATGAACCGTCAGGTCAAGTTTCCCGTTGAAATTAGGCGCACCCTTGACGGGCTGGATCACCAGGACCTGCCATTTGAGCTGGGTTCCCGACAATACCTCGGCCTGCAGGCTGCGGATGGCGACAACCTCGGCGCTACCAGCCGGCAAAAGCTTCTGAAAAAATCCCAGGTCGTCACGCAGGCTGCGGTTGTCGCTCTCCAGCTGCCGGATCTGGCTCATCATCTTTTCCTGCACCGCTTTTTCGGCCGTGAGCAGACTGCCTGAAGTATTGGCAATCGATTGCGCCCTGTCGCGGTCTGCACGCAAAGTGACCACTTCCTGACGCAATACGCTGATCTCTTCCCTGGCATCGGTATCCACGCCCGCAATCCCCTTGCCGAACTCGAAGGCCCAGAGGGCGACCGCTGCGGAAAACCCCAGCATCAGGGCACCGGCGATCCACCGCAAGGGCCAGGGAAGCGAGCTGCGCACCGACATGCGCGGGGAGCTGATCGTCAGCCGGCGGCGAAACAGGCGAAATTTCAAATCGGGGACCCTGCAGTTTTCGGTTCGAGGAGCTGCATTGTGCACGCAGACATCCGCTGAACCGCCCGATTCAGCCGTAAAGCCGGGTAAGGCTTTGCATCAGGAAAACTAAACGCTTACAAAGCATTGACAGGGCGTTGCGGGCGCCACACAAATGCTTCGGCCATGAAAAAAGCCGCCAGGTGAACCAGGCGGCTTTTTTTGGGGAACAGCGAGAGCGGATTAGCGCTTGCTGAACTGCTTGCGGCGGCGAGCTGAGCGGAAACCGACTTTTTTACGTTCGACTTCACGTGCATCGCGGGTCACAAAGCCGGCCTGGCTCAGGGCCGGCTTGAGCGTTGCGTCGTAATCGATCAGCGCACGGGTGATACCGTGGCGCACTGCGCCGGCCTGGCCGGACTCGCCGCCGCCGTGGACGTTGACCATGATGTCAAACGTCTCGACGTGGTTCGTCAGAAACAGGGGTTGGCGGCAGATCATGATCGAGGTTTCACGACCGAAGAACACCTGGATGTCACGGTCATTGATCGTGATCTTGCCGGTGCCTTTTTTGATAAACACACGGGCGACGCTGGATTTGCGACGGCCGGTGCCATTGTTCCATTCACCAATCATCAATGGCTCCTTAGATGTCCAGCACTTTAGGCTGTTGGGCGGTATGCGGGTGCTCTGCACCACCGTACACCTTGAGTTTCTTGATCATGGCGTAGCCGAGCGGGCCCTTGGGCAGCATGCCCTTGACGGCTTTTTCCAAAGCGCGGCCGGGGTGCTTGGCTTGCATGTCGCGGAAATTGGTGGCAGTGATGCCGCCTGGATAACCGGAATGGCGATAGTAGATCTTGTCAGTCGACTTGGCGCCGGTGACGCGCAGCTGGGCTGCATTGATGATGACGATGAAGTCACCGGTATCGACGTGAGGCGTATAAATGGCCTTGTGTTTGCCGCGCAAACGGAGAGCAACTTCGCTGGCTACTCGTCCGAGGACCTTGTCGGTCGCGTCAATCACAAACCACTCGTGCGTCACGTCAGCGGGTTTTGCGCTGAACGTTTTCATGAGTTTTCTTTCGAAAAAATGGTTTGTCGGGTTCTTTTCTGCGGTCGGTGTTCTTCTGATGAGAACCTCTTAGGCAGTATTTCAAGCTCTGCCGCGGAACCACTAGGCGCTGCAGAGCCCACGATTATATGAAAAATCAAGGACTTGCGTCAATATTCAGCCGGGTTTGAGGCATTTCCCCCATGCAAGAAGGTAGGATAGACCCATGTTTTCCTATCGCCACGCCTTCCACGCAGGCAACCACGCCGACGTGCTCAAGCACACCACGCTGATCGCGTTGATGAAGTATTTGACCCAGAAAGACACGGCGCTGACCGTGATCGACACGCATGCGGGCGCGGGCCTGTACCGGCTTGACGGCGACTACACCGAAACCAGCGGTGAGGCCCAGGAAGGCATTTTCAGGCTGCTTTCCCAATCTGCTTCCGAGACAAAACCGGCTCCAGCCCAAGTACAGCGGGCGCAAGCAGCTCCTAAAACCATAGCAAAGCCCGCCGCCACCAAACCAGCCGCTGGCGGCTGGGCGCCTGCCCTGCAGGACTACATCGACCTGCTGCGCGGCCTGAACCCGCAATTCGCCGAAAGCGGCGACATCGCGCACCTGAAGATCTATCCAGGCTCCCCTTTCATCGAGCAGCAATTCCTGAGCGGGCGCGACAAGCTCAAGTTGTTTGAATTGCATCCCACCGATTTCAAGTCGCTTTCCGGCAACATTGAACAGTTGGGTGTCGGCCGCCAGGTGGCGGTTTCGCGCGAAGACGGCTTTGAAGCCCTGAAGACCTTTTTGCCGCCACCCGCCCGCCGGGCGATGGTGCTGTGTGATCCCAGCTATGAAATGAAGAGCGATTACGCGCGTGTGTCGGCCTGCATGGCAGACGCCGTCAAGCGCTTCGCCACCGGCACCTATGTCGTCTGGTACCCCATCATTCCGCGGCCGGAAGCCCATGACTTGCCCCGCAAGCTCAAGACGCTGGCCGTGAAAGCCAGCCGAAGCTGGCTGAATGCCGCTTTAACGGTGAAATCGAGCAAATTAACAACAGATGCCGCCGGTGATGTGGTACGGCCAGGCCTTCCTGCCAGCGGCATGTTTGTCATTAACCCGCCCCACACCCTCAAGGCAGAGCTGCAAGCGGCCTTGCCGCAAATGGTGGCCCTGCTGGGGCAAGACCGCAATGCCGGCTTCACGCTGGAGCATGGCGGCTAAGGCTTTCAGGACGACGCCCTGCAAGGGGGGCATGGCAGCCGACACCGCCAGCCGGTTATGCCAGGTTGGCTGTGTTGTGCGCCCAGACTTTCCTGTCTTTACCGCCGCAGTGAGTTGTGGCAAGGTTGCCCCGTAAGCTTTCCCAAAGTCTGCGCCTTCATTTTCCCGCCGTGTTTCCCCTGCTTCCTGCGTCCTGATTTCCGCTTTCTTTTCTTCCTTTCCTCTTGGCTCTCCCCGCTCCCTCGGTGCTCCACCACTAACATGCCCGTCCAGGCTCAAGCTCTCCCATCCGCCGCCCCGGACACGCCGGGCCGTGGACCGCGCGTGCGTGGAAAAACGGCCAGGCCTGCGGAAACGGGAATCAACCCCGGCACAGCAAGCGGGATGGCGATGGGCACGCCAGAGGACATGGAAAGTGAAATCGAGCGCCGGGTTGCGCTTCGCACCCAGGAACTTCGTGCATCGCTGGCGCGCTACCAGACCATGGTGGACCTCGCGACCGAAAACATCTGCGTCGGGCAGGAAGGCCTGCTGCGCTTTGCCAATCCGCCGTGCCTGGCCTTGCTGGGTACAGAGGCCGGCACCATGGCCGACCGGCCCATGATCGAGTTCATCCATCCGGAAGACCGCAACTTTGTTTCCGGCAAGCACAAGCTGCGCGCCGCCGGCAACGTCGTCCCGGCGTTTGAGGCGCGATTCCAGCGCGACGACGGCACGATTTCCTGGGTGGAAATCAATGGCGTGCTGGTGGACTGGGAAGGTGCGCCGGCGGACCTTTTTTTCCTGAAAGATGTCACCGAACGCAAAAGACTCGAGGCCCTGACCCGATCAGCCGCCGAGCGCTACCGGGCGGTCGTGGAAAACGTCAACGACGTGATCCTGGTGGTGCAAAAAGGCATCGTGCGCTTTTCCAATACCAGCGCCCAGACCATGTTCGGCCTGACGCTCACCGGACTGCCGTCCATGCACCTGATCCATCCTGACGACCGCGGCATGGTGCAGCGCCAGCGCGAGCTCATGCAGTCTGGCACCATGGTCAGCGCCTACGAGGCCCGCTTCATCACGCCTCCGCGCGAAACGATGGCGCCGGACCTGCGCACCGGCTGGGCCAGCATCTACGGCACGCGCATTGAGTGGGATGGCGAACCTGCCCTGCTCGTGCTCATGTCCGACATCAGCGAGCGCCGCCGGCTGGACGAAGAACTCAAGACCGCGCTGACGCAGCGCGAAGCCATCCTCGAAACCACCGCCGTCGGCGTCACCTTCCTCAAGGCACGGCGCCACCAGTGGCTGAACCGCACGCTGGCCGCCATGCTCGGCTACAGCCCGGCCGAGCTGCTGGGCAAGGAGACGCGCGTTCACTATCCCAGTGACGAGGACTTCGAACGCACCGGCGAACTCGCCTACGCGCAGATCGCGCAAACCGGATCGTTCTCGCTGGAAACGCGCATGCGCCGCAAAAGCGGCGAGCTTATCTGGGTTCAGCTTGACGGCTCGGCGCTCGACCGCAACCGCCCGCAAGAAGGCTCCGTGTGGACTTACGTGGACATCACCCGGCGCAAGGTAGCCGACGAAGAAGCCCGGCGGGCCCTGGCGCGCGAACGCGAGCTGGGTGAGCTGAAAACGCGCTTTGTGTCCATGGCCTCGCATGAATTCCGCACGCCGCTTGCCACGATCCTGTCGTCCGCAGAGTTGATCGAACACTACGGCGAAAAAATCACGCACCGCGAGCGCCAGGACATCATGGCCGACCTGGTGATCGCGGTCAAACGCATGCAGGGCATGCTTGAAGACATGCTCACCGTCGGGCAGGCCGACGCAGGAAAACTCAAGCTCAACCTGAAACCGCTGGATATCGCGGCGCTGTGCCGCAAGCTCGTGACCGAAATGCACACCAGCGACGCCGGCCAGCATGCGATTGAATTTGAAGCCCCCATCGGCCACGACGCTTTTTCGCAGCTGGTCCTGCTCGACGAACGGCTGGTCCGGCACATTGCCAGCAACCTGCTGGCCAACGCCTGCAAATATTCGCCCGCCGGCAGTGTGGTGGTGCTCACGCTGGACCGCCGGCAGGACGCGTCCGGGGACCACCTGATCCTGCGCGTCAGCGACGAAGGCATCGGCATTCCGCCCTCGGACCTGCCACGCCTGTTCGAGAGCTTTCACCGCGGCTCCAATGTAGGCAACCGCCAGGGCTCCGGGTTGGGCCTGGCCATTGTCAAACACGCCGTTGACCTGCATCACGGCAAAATCGAGGTGGCAAGCATGCCGGGAGCAGGCACACAGTTCACGATCAGCTTGCCCATTTCTCAAGGAACCCCATGACCCTGATCCTGATCGTTGAGGACGACGACGCCATCCGCAGCAACATCGTGCGGTTGCTCAAGCTTGAAGGTTTTGAAACGGCCGCGGCCGCAGATGGCCGGCAGGGCCTGGAGCAGGCCCGCGCAAGCCGCCCCGACCTGATCGTCTCCGACGTCGGCATGCCCGGCATGAACGGCTTTGAACTGCTGGCAGCCGTGCGCGCCGACCCGCTGCTGGTCAACACCCCCTTCATGCTGCTGACCGCGCTGGACGACCGCGAAAGCATGCGCCGCGGCATGACGGCCGGCGCCGACGACTATTTGTCAAAACCCTTCAGCCGTGCCGAGCTGCTCGACGCCGTCAATGCGCAGCTGAAGAAAAAAGCACGGGTGAGTGAAGCCATCGACTCGGGGGTGGCCGCCGGCGAAGAACGCCTGCGCGCAGCTTTTGCCAGCCGCATCAGCGGCAGCCGCCCCGACAGCGTACCGGTTGATATTCCGGCCAGCGCGCAAACCGAAGAACTGCCCAATGCCACTGTGCTGGTGGCCAGCATCCGCAATTTCACCTCGCTGGCTGAAAAACTCAATGCCGCGGAAGTGTCGCAACTGCTCACCGAATATTTTGAGCGTATCTCCGAACCCGTGCTGAAAAACAGCGGCCGGCACATCAAGTTTGTCGGCGACGGGCTGATGGCGGTGTTTGTCGACACCCTCACCGGCTCGCCGCTGCCGGCCCCGCGCCGCGCCATTTCTGCGGCTCTTGCCATGGCACTGGCCACGCATGAATTCCGCGACTGGCTGGAGCAGCGCTTCGGCGGCCGCGCGCTGCCGCCGTTTGCCATGGGCATCGGCATCCACAGCGGCGCCGTCACGCTGTGCCAGCTCGGCACGCAGCAGACCAAGGAACTCACGCCCGTGGGCGAAACCGTGACGCTGGCCTCGCGGCTGGAAGACGCCACCGAAGAAAAGGGCTGGACGGTGATGGCCAGCGAGCAGACGCTCGGCGAAGCCGGCACCGGTATCCAGACCGGCATCCACACCTCGCTTTCGCTGCCCGGCCGCAACCTCGCCATCGATGTGGCCGAGGTCACGGGCCTCATCACCACCATGGACGACAAGATCCACGGCATGGCCAGCCTGACCGAGCGCGCCAGCGAGATCAGCGACGCCGTGCGCGCCAATTCGGACATCACCGCACGCGCGGTCAAGGGCGCGCTGGACGCCAAGCTCTCGGCGCTGAAAGACCTGCGGTTTGACGCCAGCAGCGAGGCGGTACGCCTCAAAGGCTACCGCATCACGCGCAAGATCGGCGCCGGCGGCATGACCGAGGTCTACCTGAGCGAGCGTGAATCCGACGGCCTGCCGATCGTGCTCAAAGTGCTGGACTCACGCGGCAAGGAAGCCTCGGAACACCTGGTGCGCTTCATCCAGGAATACGCCCTGCTCTGCAAGATCGACCATCCGCACGTGATCAAGATCTACGACCAGGGATTCACCGACGAACACGCCTACATCGCGATGGAGTACTTCGAACGCGGTGACCTGCGCAGCCTGTTCGGGCCCGACCTGGCCCGCTCGCAGGCGCTGACGGTGGCGCGCGAGGTCGCCCAGGCGCTGTCGGCCATCCATGCGCACGGCATCGTCCACCGCGACATCAAGCCTGAAAACGTCATGCTGCGCGCCGACGGCAGCGTGGCGCTGGCCGACTTCGGCATTGCCAAGTCCATGCTGCAGGCCCCCAGCATGGGCCTGACCCAAACCCACCACGGTGACGTCGTTGGAACGCCCTACTACATGAGCCCCGAGCAGGCCACAGGCCGCAAGGTAACGGCGCAGTCCGACCTCTACAGCCTGGGCGTGATGCTGTTTGAAATGCTGGCCAACCGCAGGCCCTACGTTGCCGAATCGCTCGAGCTGCTGCTGGCCAAACACCTGAATGCCGACACCCCCGCCCTGCCCGCAGTGCACGCAGAATTGCAAGGTGTCGTCAACAAGCTGATGGCCAAAAGCCCCGAGCACCGCTACGAATCAGCCGAAGCCTTTCTGCTCGAACTCGAATCCATCGCGCCCGCGCCTGAGATTAGTCTATAACCCCCGTCCAGGCTCACTTCGTGTAGCCCGTTCCCCCCTTTCAGGGGGCGGCGCCTGGGGCCGGCAAAGCCGGACCCTCGGCCCCCACTGGTAATGCCCAAAGAACTCTTTAACTCAGCAGGGGCCGCGGAACCGGCTTTGCCGGGCCGCAGGCACTGTCCCCTGCAAGGGGAAAAGGGCTACACGCAGTGAGCCCGATAGGGGTATGCCCATTTTTCGGCTTTGCCGGGCCACAGGCGCAACGGCCCCCTCGGGGGGCAGGGAGCTACACGCAGTGAGCGACCGTGGGGGTCAATATTTCAGAGCGGTACTTTTTCCCCAGAACACGCGATAAGCGAACACGGTGTAGCCGATGATCATCGGCAGCACCACCGCCGCGCCGGCCAGGATCACGCCCATGGCCTCGGGCGCACTGGCCGACTGCCAGATCGTGAGCTTGTCGATCACCAGCCACGGAAAGAGGCTGTAGGCCAGGCCGTAGAAGGCCAGCAAAAACACGCCCACCGTCGCGCCAAAGGGCACCCAGGCGCCGTATTCATTGCCCTGCGCCAGGCGCACAGGCAGGCGCTGCAGGCTGCGGAAAATCACACCGAACAGCACCGCCGTGGCTGCCGGGATCGGCAGCAGCAGCACGATGTTCGGAAACGAAAACCATTTGTCGAAAATGCTCTGGCTCACCAGCGGTGTGGCCACCGAAATGGCGCCGATACCGATCACAGTGAACAGCAGGCTGCGCCTGGCCCAGCGCACGGCTTGCAGTTGCAATTCACCTTCGGATTTGATGATGAGCCAGCCGGCGCCGAGCAGGCAGTACGCCGCGACCAGCGCCGCGCCGATGACGGCATTGAACACGATCGTCCACCAGGTCGCCGCAAACCCGGTGATCAGCGAGCCCAGCATGTAGCCCTGCGACCAGCTCGCCAGCAGCGAGCCGGTGTAGAACATGCGGTTCCACAGCGGCTTGTGGCTGGCGCGCGCCTTCACGCGGAAGTCAAAGGCCACACCGCGCAGCGTGAGGCCGATGAGCATGAAGGCCACGGGCAAATACAGCGCGCCCAGAATAACGCCGTGCGCCAGCGGAAACACGGTAAGCAAAATACCAACGCCCAGCACCAGCCAGGTTTCGTTGGCATCCCAGAAGGGGCCGATGCTGGCGATCATGGTGTCCTTGTCGTCATCGCCGGCGGTGCGCATCAACACGCCCACGCCCAGGTCGTAGCCGTCAAGAATCACATAGGCCAGCATGGCCAGGCCCATCACCACCAGGAAGACGATGGGCATCCAGCCGGCGGCTTGCGTCAGGTCAGGGGCAAGGTCAAGCATTGGAGGCTCCTTCTTTTTCGGGGTAGTTCACGACGTTGAGGTCCTTCTCGGGCTCACCGGCGGTGCTGTCATCGCCGAACGGCTTGTCCGCATGTTTCCTGTGCCGCGCGAGGTAAAACACCACCGACACATAAGACACCAGCAGCACCGCGTACAGCGCGAGGTAAAGCGTCAGCGTCAACGCAATGCGTGGCGCAGGCACTTTTGAGGCGGCATCAGCCGCCGTCAGCACGCCCGTCACCAGCCAGGGCTGCCGGCCGATTTCAGTCACATACCAGCCGGCGATCAGCGCGATCCAGCCTGCGAATGTCATGGCGACCAGAACTCGCGCATGCCATACGGTGAGCGTACGGTCAGGGTCTTTTTTCCAGGGTGCCAATTGCCACACGCTGGCCCAGCTGACCAGCAGCATCAGGACGCCCACCCCGACCATGATGCGAAAGGCCCAGAACACCGGCGCCACCGGCGGATGTTTTCCCTCGAACTCGTTCAAGCCCTTGACCTCGCCGTCCAGGCTGTGCGTGAGGTAGAGCGACGCCAGCTTGGGAATGCCGATTTCATAGCGGTTGGATTTGGTGGCCTGGTCGGGCAGCGCAAACAGTACCGCGGGCACGCCTTTTTGGGTTTCCCAGATGCCTTCCATGGCGGCCAGCTTGGCCGGCTGGTGCTCCATCGTGTTCAGGCCATGCTGGTCGCCCGCGACGATCTGCAGCGGAATCAGCATCGCGGCCATGTAGATGCCCGTCTTCAGACCGGCCATGACTTCGGCCCCGCGGTCATCACGCAGCCAGCGGTAGGCCGAAACGCCCGCCACCAGAAAGGCCACCGTGAGCCCCGACGCCAGCAGCATGTGCGTGAGACGGTAAGGAAAAGAGGGGTTGAAGATCACCTCGAACCAGCTCGTCACATGCGCCTGGCCGTTGATCATTTCAAAACCCGCCGGCGTCTGCATCCAGGAGTTGAGCGCCAATATCCAGAAAGCCGACAGCGTGGTGCCGCCCGCCACCAGCAGCGTGGCGATGGTGTGCATGGTTTCGCTCACGCGTTCACGCGCAAACAGCATCACGCCCAGCATGGTGGCCTCCAGAAAGAAGGCTGTCAGCACTTCGTAGGCCAGCAGCGGCCCGGCGATGTTGCCGACCTTCTGCATGTAGCCCGGCCAGTTGGTGCCGAACTGGAAGCTCATGGTGATGCCGCTGACCACACCGAGGGCAAAGGTCAGCGCGAAAATTTTCACCCAGAACTGGTAGGCGTCCATCCAGTATTGCGCTTTGGTTTTCACGAAGCGCAGCTTGAAGTACAGCAGCACCCAGCCCAGCGAAATGCTGATGGTGGGAAACAGGATGTGGAAGGTGATGTTGGCCGCGAACTGGATGCGGGCCAACAGGAATGCGTCTAAACCGTCCATCATCAACTCCTGTTTTCGTCGGGAAGGTTGGCAGCGGGTGCTGCTGGGCCGGGAAGCTCGCCGGAGGGCTTCGCCGCCACTTTGCTGGATGCGGTGCGGCCTGTCAAACCGGCCTTCATGCTGCTGGCGACCTTGTCTTTGACCTCCAGCAGCTTCTGCACCTTGGCGCCCATCTTCATCAGGCTCATCAGCGTGGCCGAGTCCATCTTCTGCACATCGGCCAGCCAGCCCGTCATCAGCTCGATCAAATCGTGCATCTGCTTCATGCGCGCCTGGGCGTGAATGTCGTCCTGGTTGGCCGGGTGTTCCATCAGCGCATCGCGCAGCATTGAAAGCGTCGGGTCAATCTCGCGCTTGCGGCGTTCCTCGGCCAGTGTGCGGAAGATGGCCCAGACGTCTTCCGGCGCACTGAAATACTCGCGCCTGTCGTTCGGCAGGTGCTGCAGCCGCACCAGGTTCCACGACTGCAACTCCTTCAGCCCCATGCTGACGTTGGACCGTGAAAACGCCAGCGCCTCGCCGATTTCATCGGCATTCAAGGCCCGCGGCGAGACGTACAGCAAGGCATAAATCTGCCCCACGGTCCGGTTAATGCCCCAACGGCTGCCCATTTCACCGAAATGGAGGACAAATCGCTGGGTCAGGGGGGCAAGGTTCATGGCGCGGGGCCTCTTTGGGTTATTGAATTTTCAGGAATTACTGAAATTCTAATAAATTGAAGCGGTTTGCGCTGGCGGCTGGATTGACCCTGTGTGCAGCCGGGTGAAGCAGGTGAAGCCGGTCGAACGCTGACCCGAACCCACACCGTCTGTGCCGACAACGCGATCATCGGGCGAATCTTCAAGTCGCTATCGAATTCGTAGCTGCTTGCGCCCGTATTTATTGATCTAGAGGCCAATTTCATGCATGAAAAAGCCCCAAAAACAGCGTCAAAAGCGGTTCCGGAAGCGTTCACGGCGACTTGACGCCGTTTCCCGGGCGGTTTTAAGGCTATTTTTAATGCAAAAAGTGCCTTCAATTCAATGGGGGCAGGCGCAAGCAGCTATTAAATAGATAGCAAAACAGCAAGCAACTCAGGGCTGTGGCGGCAAGATCTGCGGCGAAGCGAAAAGACCGGTTGCGGGTCGGGTCACCGCTATTGGCAAGCCCGTCGCAACATGGGCATACTGGCCCGCCCATACACAACACCCCACAAAAAGGATTCCATGCGCCATACCACCACCGTCCTCGGCTTTTCCATCACCCTGGCTTTTGTGGCCGGGATTGCGCTGTCGCCGCTGGCCCAGCACGCCCTGCCCGATGCGCACGCGCAGGCCGTGCCCCTGGCGCCGGCGATGATTGACCTCGCCGCGCTCAAGCACAGCGACATTCCCGGCACACCGAATCCCGAAATGAATGCGAAGGGGCTGGTCATCACCGACAACGCCACCATCGGCATTCAGTCCGGCAATGTGGCCAAACACATTCACCCGAAAACCGACGAGATCCAGTACATCATCGAAGGCAGTGGCGCCATGTGGCTGGGCGGCGAGCGCAAGGAGTTCAAGCCGGGCACGCTGATCATCATTCCCAAAGGCACGGCACACGGCGGTACGCTGGTGACCAGCGGGCCCGTCAAGGCACTGGCCATCAAGATCCCGCCTCAGCCCAGGGACGACGTGACTTTTGTGAACTGAGCGAGCGCGCCTCGGTCAGCGCGGCGTACGCGGCGCCGTTGGGCGCCGCCTTGCAGGCGGGCGCTTCCGGGCCGCAGGCGCGGGTGTCGTCGCGACCTCCGGCGTGGACTCCGGCACCAGCAGCACAACTTCCTTCAGCCCCATGCCCAGCATGCCGAGCTCTTCCGCCGCGGCACGGCTCAGGTCGATGATGCGGTTGCCGCTGTAGGGGCCGCGGTCGGTAATACGGACGTCCACGTCGCGGCCGTTGACCAGGCTGTGCACACGCACCATGGTGCCAAAAGGCAGCGTGCGGTGCGCAGCGGTGAACTCCTGCATGTCAAAGCGTTCTCCGCTGGCGGTGCGCCGGCCGTTAAAACGCGGGCCGTACCAGGAAGCCTGGCCGCGCTGGAATTCGCGGGGCACTTCGCCGGCCAGCAGCGACGGCCTGGGTGCAGCGGCAGAAGGCGGCACCTCGTCGGCCATCTCACCGATCACGGGTGATGCATCGGTGGCGGGACGTGAAGGACGCGGCACCGGTGCAGCAGTACCAGCGCCCGGCGCGGTGGATGACTTGTTGGACGGCGGCGTGGTACACGCGGCCAGCAGGGCCAGCAGCACCGCAGCGCTGAGGGTGACGGCAGACCGGCAGGCCCCCTGCAGCATGGATGGCGGCCTCAGGCGCGCTGCAGTCGCCCGATGATTTCGGTCGTCGCTGCGGCCTGGTTCATCGTGTAGAAATGGATGCCGGGCACGCCGGCTGCGTAGAGCTGCTCGCACAAACCGCTGATCACATCAAGGCCGAAGCTCTTGATGGACGCGGTGTCGTCGCCAAAGCCCTGCAGGCGCAGGCGGATCCAGCGCGGAATCTCAGCGCCGCAGGCATCGGAAAAACGCATGAGCTGCGTGGAACTGGTGATCGGCATGATGCCGGGGACGATGGGCACGTCCACGCCCAGGGCCTGCGCGTCGTCGACAAAACGATAGTAGGCGTCGGCGTTGAAGAAATATTGGGTGATCGCCGAGTTGGCGCCGGCCTTGACCTTTTGCACAAAGGCCTGCAGGTCAGCGTCGGCCGATCTGGCCTGGGGATGGATCTCCGGGTAGGCGGCCACTTCGATGTGGAAGGCGTCGCCGGTTTCGGCGCGGATAAACGCCACCAGGTCGCTGGCGTAATGGAACTCGCCGCCAGCACCGTAGCCGCTGGGCAGGTCGCCGCGCAGGGCCACCAGACGCTTCACGCCCATGATCTGCAAGGTGGTGAGTTGCTGGCGCACGGTGGCCCTGGTCGCACCCACGCACGAGAAATGGCAGGCCGCCGCCACGCCTTCGGCCAGGATCTCGCTCACCGTACCAAAGGTGCCGTCCTGCGTGGAACCGCCCGCGCCAAACGTCACCGAGCAGAACTCGGGCTTGTGCGCATACAGCGCCTGGCGCGCCACACGCAGCTTCTCGGCGCCTTCAGGTGTCTTGGGCGGGAAAAATTCAAAACTGAGGGGAAGGTTCAGGCTCATCACGGATCTCACTCGTCGTTGTTTGTCGTATCGGTTTTGTTGTCACGCCGTTTGCCACGTGCAGGGCCAGGTTGGCCGGCATGCGCAAGTTCGGAGTCTTCGTGCGGCGCGCGGGAGGCGCGCATTTCGCTGCGTGGCACGCGCTTGGCCACCTTGCGCTGCGGCGCGGCCGGCAGCGGCTGGTCTTCGCCCGCCACGTCCTGGCCCTTGACGGCCTGGATAAAAAATTCGCGGTTGCCGTCGCCGCCTTCAATGGGTGACTGCAGCCAGGCTTTCACTTCCAGCCCCAGCGCTGCGCAGGCGTCGCGCAAGCGCTTTTCGACAAACTCGAAATGCGCCGGGTCGCGCACGATGCCGCCCTTGCCGATCTGGCCAGGCTGCAATTCAAACTGCGGCTTGACCAGCATGAGCAGGTCGCCGCCGGGTTTGAGCAGGCGAACCACGGCGGGCAATACCAGCGTGAGCGAGATGAAAGACAGGTCGCCCGTCAGGAAGTCGAAGTTGGCTTCTGCGGCCAGGCTCGCTTCATCCAGGTCGGCGTCATCCCCATCGCCATCGAAGTCATCCGGAAAATCCATGTCGCCGCTGTCGCCCGCATGGCCGGCCACCAGGTCGGCGGCGGTCATGGAACGGGCATTCAGACCCTCGACGCAAACCACACGCGGGTCTTCACGCAGGCTGGCGTGCAGCTGGCCATGGCCCACATCAACGCCCACCACCTGCATGGCGCCGTGCTGCAGCAGGCAGTCGGTAAAGCCGCCGGTGGACTGGCCCACGTCAAGGCAGCGCAAGCCATCCACCTTCAGGCCGGTCGCTTTCAGCGCGCCTTCGAGCTTGAGCCCGCCGCGCGAGATGTACTTGGCTTCGGTGGTGTCCAGCAACTGCAGTTCAGCGCCGGGCGGAATCTCGTCGCCGTTCTTGGCGACCTTCTTCCAGGCAGCGTCGCTTTCAGGACGCCACTGCACACCCGACGCAATCAGGCGCTGGGCCTGGGAGCGGGTGGCGGCATGGCCGTGTTCGACGAGGAATAGGTCAGCGCGCATGTAGTTCCAGAAAAAAAGGGCTCAGCGCGTCGCGAGCGGCCGTCAGGCTAGGCGCGGGAGGACCCATGAACCGGAGCGTACTGGAGGTACGTGAGGATTCATGGAGGGACCCGCAACGACGCATCACGGCCGCGCAGTAGCGCGGGATCAGTAGCGGTAGGTGTTGGCTTTGTACGGGCCTGCTTTGCTGACACCGATGTACGCAGCCTGCTCGTCGCTCAACTCGGTCAGCACAGCGCCAACCTTCTTCAGGTGCAAACGGGCGACCTTTTCGTCAAGATGCTTGGGCAGCACATAGACCTTGCCCACTTCGTAAGCGTCTTTTTTGGTGAAGAGCTCGATCTGTGCGATCGTCTGGTTCGCAAAGCTCGACGACATCACGAAGCTCGGGTGGCCGGTGCCGCAGCCGAGGTTGACCAGGCGGCCCTTGGCCAGCAGGATGATGCGCTTGCCGTCCGGGAAGATCACGTGGTCGACTTGCGGCTTGATCTCTTCCCAGGTGCATTTTTCGAGTGCAGCAACGTCGATTTCGTTGTCGAAATGGCCGATGTTGCAGACGATGGCCTGGTCTTTCATCTTCGCCATGTGCTCATAGGTGATGACGTTCTTGTTGCCGGTGGCGGACACAAAAATGTCAGCCTTGTCGGCGGCGTATTCCATGGTCACGACCTTGTAGCCTTCCATCGCGGCCTGCAGGGCGTTGATCGGGTCGATCTCGGTCACCCACACCTGGGCGCTCAGGGCGCGCAAGGCTTGTGCAGAGCCCTTGCCCACGTCGCCGTAGCCGGCAACCAGTGCAACCTTGCCGGCGACCATCACGTCGGTGGCGCGCTTGATGGCGTCAACCAGGGATTCGCGGCAGCCGTACAGGTTGTCGAACTTGGACTTGGTGACGGAATCGTTCACGTTGATGGCGCGCAGGGCCAGCGTGCCCTTGGCCGACATTTCATTCAAACGCAACACGCCGGTGGTGGTTTCTTCGGTCACACCGATGATGTTCTTCAGGCGGCGGCTGTACCAGGTCGGGTCTTGCGCGAGCTTGGCCTTGATCGAGTTGAACAGGCAGATTTCTTCTTCGCTGCCGGGCTTGGAAATGAGGCTGGCGTCTTTTTCGGCCTTGGTGCCCAGGTGCATCAGCAGCGTTGCGTCGCCGCCGTCGTCCAGGATCATGTTGGGGCCTTCTTCAGGCGTGCCCTTGGCACCGCTGAATTCGAAGATCTTGTGGGTGTAGTCCCAGTAGTCGGCCAGGGTTTCGCCCTTGATGGCGAACACCGGCGTGCCGGCGGCGGCGATCGCGGCGGCAGCGTGGTCCTGCGTCGAGAAGATGTTGCACGAAGCCCAGCGCACTTCAGCGCCCAGGGCCTGCAGGGTTTCGATCAGCACGCCGGTCTGAATCGTCATGTGCAGCGAACCGGTGATGCGTGCGCCCTTGAGCGGCTGCGCCTTCGCGAATTCTTCGCGGATGGCCATCAGGCCGGGCATTTCGGTTTGCGCGATGTTCAGTTCCTTGCGGCCCCAGGCGGCAAGCGAAATATCGGCAATGGTGTAGTCGGTGGAAGGTTTCAGGACGGCGCTCATTTGGTAACTCCAAAAGTCATAGGTCAAACTGGGCAAAATAGCCACGAGCCTGTACGTCAATCGGGGAGTTTGTTGTTAGCCTCACCCGGTTTGAAAGCACATGCGGGTGAGCGTGGTTGCAAATGAAAGTCCTGAGCCTAGACCACATGGAGTGGGTTGCAACGCTCCTCAGGAAGCCATGATTATAACAAATCACCCCCGTCCAGGCTCACTGGCGTGTAGCCCGTTCCCCCCTCAAGGGGGCGGCGCCTGGGGCCGGCAAAGCCGGACCCTCGGCCCCCACTGGTGAAATACTCCCGCTGCATCCGCCCTGAATCTTCAAGCCAGCATGAGCCGTGGAACCGGCTTTGCCGGGCCACAGGCGGGCGGCCCCCTCGGGGGGCAGCGACCCACACGAAGTGGGGGAGCGTGGGGGCCACATTCAGTGCGAAAATTTCACCATGCAAGAACTGAACACCTGGCCGGACAGCCAGCGGCGCCGCATCACCGGCGTCTTCACCGACATCGACGACACCCTGACCACTGAAGGCGCCATCACGGCCGATGCGCTGGCTGCGCTGGGCGAATTGAAAGCGCGAGGTTTCAAGGTCGTGGCCATCACAGGACGGCCGGTGGGCTGGAGCGAACCCTTCGCAGTGACCTGGCCGGTGGATGCCATCGTGGCCGAAAACGGTGCGGTGGCGCTGCTTTCCGAACAGGAAAATGGCCGGCAGACCAAGCAGGACGGGCGCAAGCCGCTATCAAAGCTGTATCAACAGGATGCGGCGACTCGCGACGCCAACTTCGCCCGCATGCAGGCCGTGCTGGCGCGCATCGAGCGCGAGCTGCCAGGCATCACCCGCGCCACCGACTCGCCGGGCCGCGAAACCGACATCGCCATCGATCACAGTGAGTTTGTGCATTTGAGCGACGCGCAAATCGCTGCGGTGGTGGCGCTGATGAAAAGCGAGGGCATGCACGCCACCGTCAGCAGCATCCACATCAACGGCTGGTATGGCAACCACAACAAGCTCGAAGGCGCGCGCTGGATAGTCCGGCAGCTCTGGCAGCGCGACCTGGACGCCGAGATGGATCAATGGGTCTATGTGGGCGATTCGACCAACGACCAGCTGATGTTCAAGACCTTTGCCAACAGCGTGGGTGTGGCCAACATCGCGCGCTTTGTGCCGCAGCTGGCGCACCTGCCGCGCTATGTCACCCAGGGCGAGCGCGGCGCAGGTTTCACCGAAATGGCGCGCGCTTTACTGGATTAACAACCGCGGCTGCCCCGCGTTACCTCAGCGGGTGCCGCGGATCGGGCTTTGCCCGGCCGCAGGCACCGTCCCCTGAAGGGGAGGGGACGCTACACGAAGTGAGCGTCAGCAGGGGTTAGCTATATTGGCGGCGCACTGAGCCCCAGCGCAACCAGGCGCCGAGAGCCGCTACCGCCAGAACCAGCGCGGCATAACCCTCTACCGTGGCAGGCAAGCCCAGCGGCGCGATCAAGCGGCCTGCCAGCATGGCGGGCACGCTGAAGGCCAGGTAGCTGATGGCGTACAGCGCAGAAAACAACTCCGCTCGCTGGTGCGGCTGTGCCATCGGCGCCAGCGTCTGCACCTGCGCGGAGAAAGCCGAGCCGCCGCCGAAACCGGCCAGCGCCGTCCCCGCGAAAAACAGCGCCACGGAACGGGTGACCAGCGACAGGACCACCAGACCTGCGCCCACGGCAAGCAAGCTCATGCCGATGGCGCTCATGCGCACGGGCGAAAAGCGCCTCAACAAAGTCGGCGAAGCAGCGCCCAGGCCGAAGAAGGCCGCAATGGCCAGGCCGTTAACGATGCCGTCGTGGATGCCAAAGATTTGCTGCAGCACGGAAGGCACCAGCGACAGGTACAGGCCCGCAAGCGACCACACCGCCAGCATTGTCGGCACGCCGCGCACAAATTCGGCGCGCGCCTGCACCGGCACCGAGATGCGCGGCACCAGCGAAGCCAGCGCGCCGGGGCGCGGCGTGACGCTTTCGGGCAGGAACAGCGTGGCCACCGCACCCACGACGCAGATGGCGACCAGCACGCCGAACACCAGCGGCACCGGGTGCAAGGTGAACTTGACGGCGATACCGGTGAGCAACGCGCCCACGGCCAAGCCCGCCAGCGGCGAAACGCTGCCGATCATCGCGCCCAGGCGTTTCTGCGCGGCGGGGGCGGCTTCCACCACCGCCGCCGTCAGCGCGCCGCCGACCATGCCGGTGGCGATGCCCTGCACGATGCGCGCGGCGATGATGCCGCCTATGCCTTCGGCCAGCAAAAAGGTCAGCATCGCGCCGGCCTGCAGCAACAAAGCGGTAAACACCACGGGCCGGCGGCCGATGTGGTCAGACAGCGAGCCGGCCACCAGCAGCGAGGCCAGCAGCGCAATCGCGTAAATCGCAAAGGCCACCGTCAGCAGCGCGGGCGAAAAGTCCCACTGCTGCTGGAACACGACAAACAGCGGCGACGGCGCACTGCCCGCCACGAAGAACGCGAACAGCAGGATCGCCAGCAGAGGGAAGGCGGCTGCGGGCGGCAGTTGCCAGCGGGCGGCCTTGGTGGGTGATGATTGCAAAGAGGGGGCGGCTGGTGCAGTCATGGGGAAACGCTCGACTTTCTTAAAGCAAATTTATTTGCGTTTGCAAATTCTACGCCAACTGCAAAATTAACGCAAACATCATTGCTTTTAGGCTAAAATTCGCCCTGATGAGCACCTCCCAAACGCCCCAGAACAAACGCCCCGGCGGACGCAGCGCCCAGGTGCAAATCGTGGTGCGCAAGGCGCTGGAAGAACTGATTGCCCAGGAGGGCCGCGACAAAGTCACCGTGCCGGCCGTGGCCGAGCGCGCCGGCGTGAGTGCTTCCAGCATTTACCGGCGCTGGGGCGACGTGAACGGCCTGCTCGGCGAAACCGCCCAGCAGCGGCTGGACCCGAACCGCCCCCTGCCTGAGACGGGCGACCTGAAAGCCGAACTCACGGCCTGGGCCAAAGAACTGATCAACCACCTCAACAAGCCAGGCAATGCCTCACTGCTGAAGGCCGCTGCCGCGCTGGCGGGATCAGAAGAAACCAATTGCCTGAAAAACCGCCGCAACGAAGCCACGGTTCTGGTCAAACGCGCCCAGGCCCGCGGCGACGCCACACCCACCGTGCAGCAGGTGCTGGACCACATGATGGCCCCCATCATTTACCGGTTGATTTTTGGTGCTGGCGTAGAGCCCGCGTTGGCGGAACAGTTAGCCGACGAATTGTTTGTCTTGGCAAACCCGGTCAGCAAATAGACCCGAAGAAGCCCAGGAGGCCGCGGAACCGGCTTTGCCGGGCCGCAAGCCTCGTCCCCTGCAAGGGGAAAAGGGACTACACGCAGTGAGTCCCGATAGGGGTGTGCTTATTTCAGTTGGGCTTGGCTAACCCAAGCTTGTCTATCAACACTTTTTCGCGCCCAACTGTGTCTTGCGCAAACTTCGTGTAGTCCGCGGAGCTCAGGTAGTTGGGCAGCATGTCGTAGCGGCCCAGCGCCGCGACGTAGCTCGGTTCTTCCATCGCTTTCTTGAAGGCGTCGTGCAGGCGCTTGACCACCTCGCGCGGCGTACCTTTGGGTGCGCCTATGCCAAAGGGCGAGTTCTGCACGATGTCGTAGCCCAGCTCTTTCAGCGTGGGCGCGTTCGGGAATTTGTCGAGCCGCTTCTCGCCCCAGGTATTGAGCACGCGCAGCTTGCCGGCCTCGACCTGCGGCGCAAAACCGGTGCTGTCGGCGCCCGCCATCAGCTGGCCGCTGACCAGTGCCAGCATCAGGTCAGCGCTGCCTTTGTAGGGTACGTGCTGCAGCTCGATGCCGGCCTTCTGTGCGATGAGCTCGGTCGTCAGGTGCGGGCTGGTCAGCGTGCCCGTCGAGCCGTAGGTCAGCTTGCCGGGGTTGGCCTTGGCATAGGCGACAAAGTCAGCCCAGGTCTTGAACGGGCTGTCGGCAGGCACCACGATGCCGAAGGCATAGCCAGTCACATTGATCACGTAGCTGATGTCCTTGACCGGGTCCCAGTTGATTTTGGTGGTGTAGCCAAGGCGAAACACGCCCAGCGGAATTTGCGCCAGCGTGTAGCCGTCAGCCTGCGCGCTTTGCAGTTGCTGGGCCGGCAGGGTGCCGCCCGCGCCGGGCTTGTTCTCAACGATCACCGTCTGCCCCAGAATCTTCGAGGCGTTGTCGGCCAGCGAACGCATGGTGATGTCGGTGGGCCCGCCCGCCGGGAAGGCGACGATCAGCTTGATCGGTTTGACCGGGAAATTTTGCGCATGGGCCGCACCCCACACGCCGGCGAGGGAAATGGCCAGGGCGGCGGTGATCTGCAGTAAAGGGCGGCGTTGCATCGGTGTATCTCCTGATCCTGAAAGTATGGCGGCTTGAAGCCCATATCATGCGTGCAGCAAGCCGCCATTGCATCAGGGCAACACCTGAAAGCTTGTCACGTCGGCGTCAGCCAAATCTTAAAGCGTTTTAAGCGTTTCAACCATACAGGACGAACGCAAGCAGCTATCAATTCAATAGCAAACCATAAGCCCCCCTGCAAGCAGGGGGCCGCGGGACTGGCTTAGCCAGACCGCAGGCGCCGCCCCTGGAAGGGGGAAGGCGCTACACGAAGTGAGCGTCCGACGGGGTGAACTAATTCACCGCCCCCTGCAAGGGGGAACAGGCTACACGCAGTGAGCCTGGACGGGGGTGAGCTTATGAATCCGACGGGGGTGCTATCTACTATCTGTTCAATACGCTTTGCAAAGCCTTCCCGGTGTGCGTGCCCAGCTTCACCACCGCCTCAGGCGGTGCCGAAGCCACCACGCGCCCACCTGCGTTGCCGCCGTCCGGCCCCAGGTCGATCACCCAGTCGGCTTCGGCGATCACGTCCAGGTCGTGTTCGATCACCACCACGCTGTGCCCGCCGTTGACCAGGCGGTGCAGCACGTGGATCAGCTTTTCCACGTCGGCCATGTGCAGGCCCACGGTGGGTTCATCCAGTACATACAGCGTGTGCGGCGCCTTCTGGCCGCGGCGCGTGATGTCGTCGCGCACCTTGCTCAGCTCGGTCACCAGCTTGATGCGCTGCGCCTCGCCGCCCGAGAGCGTCGGCGAAGGCTGGCCCAGGGTGAGGTAACCCAGGCCCACGTCTTTCAGCAACTGCAGCGGGTGGCTGATGTTGGGCATGGAAGAGAAGAAATCCACCGCCTCGTCCACTTCCATCTTCAGCACGTCGCCGATGTTTTTCCCGCGCCAGGTCACGGCCTGCGTTTCGGGGTTGAAGCGCGCGCCGTGGCAGGTTTCGCACAGCACCTTCACGTCGGGCAAGAAGCTCATGCCGATGGTGCGCACGCCCGCGCCTTCGCAGGTGGGGCAGCGGCCTTCGCCGGTGTTGAAGGAAAAGCGCCCGGCGCTGTAGCCGCGCGCGCGGGCTTCCAGAGTGTCGGCAAAAAGCTTGCGGATCGTGTCCCAGAAACCGATGTAGGTGGCCGGGCAGGAGCGCGGCGTCTTGCCGATGGGCGTCTGGTCGACTTCCAGCACGCGGTCTACCGCCGCATAGCCTTCGATGCGTTCGCAGCCGGTCCAGTCGGGCGTCTTGCCCTTGTCGTCGGCATCGCGCCCAGATTTGGTCGAGCGCTGCATGACACCCGCGTGCACATTGGTCAGCAGCACGTCGCGCGCCAGCGTTGATTTGCCCGAACCCGATACACCCGTCACCGCCACCAGCCGGTACAGCGGCACGGTGACCGACACGTCCTTGAGGTTGTGCAGGTCGGCATTGACCACGGTGAGCCAGGAGGTGAAAGGCCCGGCCGCCGCGGGCGCCGCATTGTGCAGCGCGCTGGCACTGGCTGCGGCGGCTTTCAAAGCGGCGGCTTTGAGCGTGGCCGCCTTCTGCTTGCTCACGGGTTTGGCGTTCACGTCGACGGCTGCTTCCTTCGCCACGGCCACCGGCGCTGCGCCCTTGCGCGTTTCGCGCCGCAGCTGCAGCGGGTGAATCAAGGGGTTCGCCAGGTAGCGGCCCGTCAGCGATTCCGGCACCGCCGACAGCTGCGCCGCCGTGCCCTGCGCCACCAGCGTGCCGCCGCGCTTGCCTGCGCCGGGGCCGATGTCGATGATGTTGTCGGCGCGGCGGATCGTGTCTTCGTCGTGCTCGACCACCACCAGCGTGTTGCCGCGGTCGCTGAGTTTGCCCAGCGCGCTCAGCAAAATCTGGTTGTCGCGCGGATGCAGGCCAATCGTCGGCTCGTCCAGCACATAGCACACGCCCTGCAGGTTGGAGCCGAGTTGCGCCGCCAGACGGATGCGCTGCGCCTCGCCGCCCGAGAGCGTGGGCGCGCCGCGGTCCAGCGTGAGGTAGCCCAGGCCCACGTCTTCGAGGAATTCAAGGCGGCTCTTGATTTCGGGAATCAGGTCGCGCGCGATGCCGGCCTCACGGCCCAGCAGGGCGAGTTTTTCAACCCAACCCCGCACGTCCGTCACCGACAGCGCCGCGATGTCGGCAATGCCGACGCTGGCGAACTTCACCGCGCGGGCCTTGGCGTTGAGCCGCGTGCCTTCGCAGGTCGGGCAGGCGGTGCCGGCCACGTCTTCCACCTCGGGTTCGGCAAAACTTTGCTCGCGGCCCTTGTTGTCGTCGTCCATCACCGAGTCGTCAAACACCTTGCGCTGCTCTTTGGTGAGCTTCACGCCCGTGCCCACGCAGTCGGGGCACCAGCCGTGTTTGCTGTTGTAGCTGAAGAGGCGCGGGTCCAGCTCGGCATACGAGGTGGCGCAGATCGGACAGGCGCGCTTGGTTGAGAAAGCGATCAGCTTGCCGATGTTTTTGGCGCTGGCGCCAGCCATCATCGCGCCGCGCAGGCCATCGAGCGGGGCCAGCACATGGACAACGCCCTTACCGTGCTCCAGAGCGGTTGCCAGTGCGGCGCGCAATGCGGCCTCGTTGTCGGGCGAGACATGGATATCGGCAATCGGCAATTCGACCGTGTGTTCCTTGAATCGGTCAATGCGCGGAAAGCCCGTGGTCGGCAAAAATTCGCCGTCGATGCGCAGATGCGTGTAGCCGCGTGGGCGCGCCCAGTCGGCCAGCTCGGTGTAGACGCCCTTGCGGGCAATCACCAGCGGAGCCAGCAGGCCGATATGCTGGCCGCGGTAGGTCTTGATCAGCTGTGCGGCAATGCTCTCCGGGCTTTGCGGCATCACGGCTGCGCCGTCTTTGGTGCAGTGCTGGATGCCCAGCTTCACGTAGAGCAGGCGCAGGAAATGCCAGACCTCGGTGGTCGTACCCACGGTGGACTTGCGGCCGCCGCGCGACAGGCGCTGCTCGATCGCCACGGTGGGGGGAATGCCGTAGACCGCATCCACTTCAGGCCGGCCGGCCGGCTGCACGATGCTGCGTGCGTAGGCGTTCAGCGATTCAAGATACCGCCGCTGCCCTTCGTTGAACAGGATGTCAAACGCCAGCGTTGATTTGCCCGAGCCCGACACACCGGTCACCACATTGAACTTGCCGCGCGGAATGTCGACCGACAGGCTCTTGAGGTTGTTCTCTTTGGCGTTGACGATCTGGATCAGGTTGGAAAACGCCGGCCGTGTGGCCCAGACCTTGGGACGCGACTCTTCAACGCCGTGCACCTTGCCCATGGCCTGCTCGTATTCGCGCAGCGCCAGCGCAGTGTGTGAAGTCGGATGCTGGCGCACCTCTTCAGGCGTACCCTGGGCCACCAGCAGGCCACCGCCCTCCCCGCCTTCGGGGCCGAGGTCGATCAGCCAGTCGGCCGAGCGGATCACGTCGAGGTTGTGCTCGATGACGATCAGCGAATGGCCGGCTTCAAGCAGCTTGCGCAGCGCGCGCATCAGCTTGGCGATGTCGTCAAAGTGCAGGCCGGTGGTCGGCTCGTCGAACAAAAACAACGTGCCGCGGCCCGGCTGCCTGAGCGCCAGCGCCTGCTTGCTGGCGCTGGTGGTTTTGCTGGCATTGGCGAGGAAACCCGCGAGCTTGAGGCGCTGCGCCTCACCGCCCGACAGCGTGGGCACGGGCTGGCCCAGCTTCACGTATTCCAGGCCTACGTCGACGATCGGTTGCAGCGCGCGCACCACTTCGCGGTCTTGCGCAAAGAGGGCAATCGCCTCGCTCACCGTGAGGTCCAGCACGTCAGAGACATTGAGCAGGCGCGGCTTGACGTCGCCAATCGCCTTGCGCTCAATCGTCACTTCAAGGATCTCGGCGCGGTAACGCTTGCCGTCGCAGTCGGGGCAGCGCAGGTAGACGTCACTCAAAAATTGCATCTCGACATGCTCGAAACCCGAACCGCCGCAGGTCGGGCAGCGCCCGTCACCGTTGTTGAAGCTGAACTTGGTGGCGGTGTAGCTGCGCTGTTTGGCCAAGGGCGCCAGGGCGAAGAGGTCGCGCACCGCATCCCACGCCCCCACATAGCTGGCCGGGTTGGAGCGCGCCGTCTTGCCGATGGGCGACTGGTCAACAAACACCACGTCGGTCAGGTGGTCGGCGCCCATCAGGCGGTCATGCAGGCCTGGCGTTTCAGTCGCCTTGCCGAACTGGCGCAGCAAGGCCGGCGCCAGGATGTCCTGCATCAGCGTGGACTTGCCCGAGCCGCTGACGCCGGTCACGCAGACCAGGCGCTGCAGCGGAAAATCGACGGTCAGGTTCTTCAGGTTGTGGTCACGCGCGCCTTCGAGGATGAGGCGCGGGGTGTTGTCAGTCACCGCGCGCTTGAAGCCCATGCCCACCTGCTTGCGTGAGCCGAGGTAGGCGCCGGTCAGCGTGTCGGCATGTTTGATGTCGTCGGGCGTGCCGTCAAACACAATCTGGCCGCCCTTCTCGCCCGGGCCGGGGCCCATGTCGATCAGGCGGTCGGCTGCCAGCATGACGGCCGGGTCGTGCTCGACCACCACCAGCGTGTTGCCGGCGTCACGCAGGCGGTGCATGGCCTGGGTGATGCGGTTCATGTCGCGCGGGTGCAGGCCGATGGAAGGCTCGTCGAGCACAAACAGCGTGTTGACGAGCGAGGTGCCCAGTGCCGTGGTGAGGTTGATGCGCTGCACTTCCCCGCCCGAGAGCGTGCGGCTTTGCCTGTCGAGCGTGAGGTAGCCGATCCCGACATCGCAGAGGTACTTCACGCGGGTCTGGATTTCTTCGAACAGCGACTTGAGCGCCTGCAATTCGGCATCGTCGCCCATCACGTCGAGTGAGAGGCCGCTGAAGAACTGCCGCAGCCTGTCAATTGGCAGGCGCATCAGGTCGTGCAACGCCAGGCCCGGCAGGGCTTCGAGCTGTTCACGGCTCCAGTGCACGCCCACCGGCATGAAGCGCTGGCTGGGCGGCAGCACCGCATCTGCGGCTTCTTTGGAACCGAGGCGCCAGAGCAAAGACTCGAGCTTGAGGCGCGCGCCGCCGCAGGTTTCGCACTGCGTGTAGCTGCGGTATTTGGACAGCAGCACGCGGATATGCATCTTGTAGGCCTTGCTTTCAAGGTATTCGAAGAAGCGCTTGATGCCGTACCACTGCTTGTTCCAGTTGCCGTCCTTATAGCCCGGTGTGCCGTTGATGACCCAGCCCTGCTGCTCGGGCGTGAGCTTGTACCAGGGCGTGTCGCGCGGAACGCCCGCCGCTTCGGCGTGGCGCAGCAGGTCGTCCTGCGCTTCTTTCCAGGCCGGGGTCTGGATGGTCTTGATCGCGCCGGCGCGCAGGGTGAGCTTGTCGTTGGGAATCACCAGGCCGTAGTCGACGCCGATGACGCGGCCAAAGCCGCGGCAGGTTTCGCAGGCACCCATGGCCGAATTGAAAGAGAACAGCGAAGGCGTGGGGTTGGTATAACGCAGGTCGCTGTCGGGGCAATGCAGGCCAGTAGAGAAGCGCCACATCACATCCGGTTGACCATCCTCTGCGTGTTTTACATAGATGTTCAGTCGCCCGCCACGCTTCAATGCCGTCTCGATGGCTTCCATCACACGGGCTTTTTCCACCGCGTGGGTGCGAAAACGGTCGGCCACCACGTCCAGCAGCTTGTGCGGACCGGCCGGCGTGGCCACGTCCCGCTGGGCATGCACGCGCGTGAAGCCGCTGACAGACAGCCACTGCTCGACCTGCTCGGCGCTGGTGTTGCCGGGCAACTCAACCGGAAAGGTCAACACCACGCGCGGATCCCCCTCTTTGGTGCGCGCCATCAGCTCGGCATAAATCGATTCAGGCGTGTCGTGGCGCACGTTCTGGGCGGTCTGCTTGTCGAAGAGCTGCGCGGCGCGCGCGTAAAGCAGCTTCAGGTGGTCGTTCAACTCCGTCATGGTGCCCACGGTGGAGCGCGAGCTGCGCACCGGGTTGGTCTGGTCGATGGCGATGGCGGGCGGCACGCCTTCCACTTTGTCGACGGCCGGCTTGTCCATGCGGTCCAGGAACTGCCGTGCGTAGGCCGAGAAGGTTTCCACATAACGGCGCTGGCCTTCGGCGAACAGCGTGTCAAAGACCAGGGAGGATTTGCCCGAGCCGCTGGGCCCTGTAACTACCGTCATTTCACCGGTGCGGATATCCAGATCGAGGTTTTTGAGGTTGTGCTGGCGCGCGCCGCGAATGCGGATGATTCCCTGGGACATGAGTGCAGTCTTTCCTGAAGAGGTCAAACATTCTAGACAGGGCAATCGGCTGTGCAGGACGTAGGGATTAATATCCTTTTTGCACACTTTTAGCTACGTCAATTAGGGCGGCTTCTGGTTTTCCTGATCGCATTTTTTGCGCTTTCATGCTTCACTTATGGATACATCATTTCACCCGGATGGAGATACTGTGAACAACATGAGAAAACTCAGCAGATGGTGCGCCGCCATCGCGATGGTGGCCGTGGCCCAGGCCAGCCATGCGCAACTCCTTGTCGGGCAGACCGCAGGGTTCACCGGCCCCGTGGGCGCCGGCGTCAAGGAAACCACGGAAGGCGCCAAGCTCTACATCGACGCCGTCAATGCCAAGGGCGGCGTGGGCGGGCAAAAGATTGAGCTGGTGTCGCTCGACGACAAATTCGATCCGAAGCTGGCGGTCGAAAACGCACGCAAGCTGATTGAAGAACAAAACGTGCTGGCTATGTTCCTGACCCGCGGTACACCCCATACCGAAGCCATCATTCCGCTGCTCGACAAAAACAGCGTGCCGCTGGTCGGCCCTTCTACCGGTGCCATGGTGCTGCACCAGCCCGTCAAAAAACATGTGTTCAACGTACGCGCCACCTACCAGCGTGAAGCTGAGAAAGCGGTCACTCACCTGCATTCCATGGGCATCACGCGTATCGGCATCGTGTATGCCGACGACAGCTTCGGCGCTGACGGCGTGATGGGCGCGCAAAAAGGGCTGACGACTGCCAAGCTGCAGCCCGCTGTACTGGAAAAATTCGACCGCTCCAAACCCGACTTCGCGCCGATCGCACCCAAGGTTTACCAATCCAACGCGCAGGCCGTCATCATGGTGGCCTCAGGGCAGGCCGTGGTCGACGGCATCAAGGCCTTCCGCGCGGGCGGCTCCACGGCGCAGATCGTGACGCTTTCGAACAATGCCTCGGGCGGCTTTGTGAAAAGCCTGGGCGACAACGCCCGTGGCGTGATCGTCACGCAGGTGTTTCCGTATGAGCGCTCCATCGCCTTCCCCATGGTGAAGGAGGCACAGGAGCTGGCCAAGGCCAAGGGGCAAGCCGACGTGAGCCCCGCGATGCTGGAAGGTTTTGCTGCTGCAAAGGTCTTGGTGGAGGGCTTGCGCCGGGCAGGCGCCAAACCCACGCGCGAGAAACTCCAGGCGGCCCTGGAGGGCATGCGCAAGATTGATATCGGCGGGCTGGAAGTGAGCTACAGCCCCGAAGACCATACCGGGCTGGATTTTGCCGATCTGTCCATCATCGGCACCGACGGAAAATTCAAGAGATAAATAGCACCCCCCCTGCCGACGCTCACTTCGTGTAGCGTCACCTCCCCCCAGGGGGACAGGCGCCTTGCGCCCGGCATAGCCGGATCGCGGCCCCTGCTTGAGAATTCGCAGACCCGCGGCCAAGCCATGCAGGTTTGAAGATTCCCCCTGCCGACGCTCACTTCGTGTAGCGTCACCTCCCCCCAAGGGGGACAGGCGCCTTGCGCCCGGCATAGCCGGATCGCGGCCCCTGCTTGAGAATTCGCACACCTGCGGCGCCAAGCCGTACGGGTTTGCTCAACCGTACAGCGCCTGCTCAAGTTCCTTGAACTTCTCGGGGCCTACAGCTTCCTTGATCTTGGGTGCCAGCTCCTTGAGCTTGTCGATGTCGCCTGCGGCTTCCACCGCAAGGTTCAGCCGGAAACCCCGAAGGCCCAGGGCGGCCGTCAGCCGCGTGGCGATGGGGTAAGCCCTTGAATAATGCTCTTGCGCATTCAGGGTGGGACTGCCGTCGGCGTTGTGCGCCGACACCTCAGGGACTGGCTCGGCAGGCGGCTGCACTGCCAGCGGTGCCAGCAGGCCCAGCGAAATCAGGTGGTTGATGTCTTCTGCGGTTACGCCGAATCCTGAGGTGGCCTTGACCACATCGGCCATGCTGCGTTTGCCGTCAAACATGATGAAGGCAGAGCGCTGCCGGGGGGTCAATGCGACGGTTCGGTTCTGTACGGCGGTCTGGCCGGCTTCCGTCTTGGTGTAAATCATCGGCTGGTCTCCAGTAAATGCGCGAGGGCGCCACCATGCGGTGCTTGATATTCAGAGACGCTGTAATGGCTTGTTTTGTCTCTGTTAATTCAATTTACCTCATTTTTACCTGCGCCGCACCTATTTCGGGCATGTCGCGGCACTGTCCTGCCTGCGAATGCGCCACGCGCTGCCAGCCTGATCCCTTCACTCAACCGCCCGCACCAACCCCAAAAGCAGCCGCAACAACAGGTACATCCAGCCGCGAAGCACCATGTTTTTCACCACTCAGATCAATATCGCCGCCCTTGTTCAACAGAAATAATGCCAGCCCGGCAATCACGATAAAACCCACAACAATTTTCCACATCTTTCTTTCTCCCAAAAAAAAGCCCCCGGCAAATGGATGACGAGGGCCCGTAAAAAACACAAGGCTTTTCAGCCTGAAAAGACCGGTGCGGGCTCCTGGCCCGCACCGGCGCAAATACCCATCAGTCGTTGGCGTAAATATCCACGTCCTTGGTTTCCTTGATGAACAAGGTGCCAACCACCAGCGTCATGGCGGCGACGATGATCGGGTACCAGAGGCCGTTGTACATATTGCCGGTCTGCGCCACGATGGCAAAAGCCGTGGTGGGAAGCAAGCCACCGAACCAGCCGTTACCGATGTGGTACGGCAGGCTCATGGAGGTGTAGCGGATGCGCGTCGGGAACAGCTCCACCAGCATGGCGGCGATCGGGCCGTACACCATGGTGACCAGCAGCACCAGATAGAACAGGATGACCGTGACCATGACCTTGTCGACCTTGGCTGGATCAGCCTTGCTCGGGTAGCCGGCAGCCTTCAGGTCGTCCGCGACCGCTTTCTTGAACTCGGCGTCCTTCTTCTTGGCGTCGTCGGCGCTCAGGCCCTTGGCGTTGTAGCTGGGGATGGCGGTTTCGCCGATCTTGATGGTGGCCACGGTGCCGGCGGGTGCGGCGACGTTGTCATAGCTCACCGAAGCGCCTGCCAGCACCTGCTTGGCGATATCGCAGGAGCTGGTGAACTTGACGGTGCCGGTCGGGTTGAACTGGAACGAGCACTCTTTCGGGTCGGCGGTCACAACCACCTTGTTCTTGGCTTGTGCCGCGGCCAGGTCAGGGTTGGCGGCTTTGGTCAGCGCAGTGAACACGGGGAAGTAGGTGACCACAGCCAGCAGGCAGCCGGCCATGATGATGGGCTTGCGGCCGATCTTGTCGGACAGCGTTCCGAAAATCACGAAGAAAGGCGTACCCAGGATCAGCGAATAAGCCACCAGGATGTTGGCCGTGGGGCCGTCGACCTTGAGCGCCTGCGTCAGGAAGAACAGCGCGTAGAACTGGCCGGAATACCACACCACAGCCTGGCCGGCGGTCAGGCCGATCAGCGCCAGGATCACGATCTTCAGGTTTTTCCACTGGCCGAAAGACTCGGACAACGGTGCCTTGGAGGTCTTGCCCTCAGCCTTCATTTTCTGGAAGGCAGGAGATTCGTTCATCGACAACCGAATGTAGACCGACACGGCCAGCAGCAGGATGGACACGATGAACGGAATGCGCCAGCCCCAGTCGGCGAATGCGACTTCGCCCATGGCGGTACGCACACCCAGGATGACCAGCAGGCTCAGGAACAGGCCCAGCGTGGCTGTGGTCTGGATCCAGGAGGTGTAGGCGCCGCGCTTGCCCTGTGGCGAGTGCTCGGCCACATAGACAGCTGCACCACCGTATTCACCGCCGAGCGCCAGGCCTTGCAGCATGCGCAGGGCAATCAGGATCACCGGGGCGGCGACACCGATGGATGCGTAGTTGGGCAAGAGGCCGACGATGAAGGTCGACAGGCCCATGATCACGATGGTGACCAGGAAGGTGTACTTGCGGCCGATCATGTCGCCCAGGCGGCCGAACACCAGCGCGCCGAAGGGGCGCACGATGAAGCCGGCTGCAAAAGCGAGCAGCGCAAAGATGAAGGCAGAGCCCGAGTCCAGTCCGCTGAAGAACTGCTTGGCAATGATGGCTGCCAATGAACCGTAGAGGTAGAAGTCATACCACTCAAATACGGTGCCGAGCGAGGAGGCGAAAATCACCTTCTTCTGCTCGGCTGTCATCGGCCTGTTGTCGACGGCTGTTGCCATGATGTTGTCTCCAAAATAATGAGACTTCCGGTATGGAAGCTACCTTCATTATTTTGGTTGTGGCTGACCTAGCTCTGACGTGAAACTAACAGGAGCTTTCACGAAACTTATGCGTGGCTGACAAGTCAAGGGGAAACCCTTGAAGAACTTTTCAGCATGCGAAGCACCTCAGGGAAAACGCTTAAAACCTTCTTAGGCCCCGCGTCGAATGCCCGTCGCAACCTTACACACGGCATTCCAGCCATCACCCTCAAACCAGGGACTGCCGAGCAGGTACTCGCGCAGCATCGGCAACGCATCCAGGCCCCAGAAAATTTTGCCGTCGACTTCAAACGCCGGTACACCAAAAACGCCCTTGGCAATCGCCGCTTCCGTATTGCTTTTAAGCTGCGCCTTCACGCCCTCGTCCTGTACATCGCGCGCAGGCGCGAGCTGCTTGACCAACGCTTCGTAACGGGCCGCATCGCCGGCTTCACCGCCTTCGCCCCAGACATGGCGAAAGATGGTTTCGCACGCATAGCGGTTGGGCGTGCCGCCCTGCCCCTCGGGGCCGCAGGCCACAGCCAGGCGCAGCAAAGGCAAGGGGTTGAAGGGATGGCTGGCCGGCATCTTCATCGCGATACCCAGGCTGTGTGCCAGCCACAGCACCTGCCGGTAGGTCCAGTCGCGTTTGGGGGCGATCTCCGCAGGGCCCAGCTGGCCATAGTGCTTGAGCATGCCCGCGAACAGCACCGGCGTGTACGCCACGCTGTAGCTCACACCCTTCAGCGCTTCGGGAAGGCGCTCAAAAGCCAAAAAGGCATAAGGCGAAATGACGTCGAAGTAGCATGTGATGTGCTTGATCGCGGGCGCATCACCGGCTGCCGGCTTCATCGTCGTGTTCTCGCCGGTCATGGCTGCATCGCAGTCATGCGCTGCCCGATGGATGTCCAGATATGGCGCTTGCCGGCATCGTCAGCGCCGCTCCACTGCGCGATTTCATCGCGCGTGCGAAAGCAGCCTTCGCACAGGCCCGACGCTGCGTTCATGCGGCACACGGAAATGCAGGGCGACGGGACGTCGGGCTCATCGTCGAGTGTGGCCGCGCGCAGGGACACCAGTTCGATCGCATGCTTGCGTGCCAGTTTGTCTTCGTCCACATTCACCGCAAAGTCCGCCACCGGCGCGCCCGTCAGCAGCTCAAGCTCCTGCGGCGACAGCTGGAACACCGCATGCGGGTGGCCCGCGGCGGCCCACACGGTTTCAAAGCGGAACAGCGAGCGGTCAATCAGCGTCACGGAGGGCGTGGCATGCGCCAGCGGCGACACACCGCCTATGGAGAACCCCGTGCGCGCCTTCACAAACTCCGCATCGGCCCGTGCCAGGCGCTTGCCGTCGATACACACCATGGCCTCGACCTTTTTTTCATCGACCCGCTGGTCGCCGGACGTCACCACCAGCACGGCGGCATCGTCGGACTTGCGGCGAAAAATAATGCTCTTGGCAATCTGGCCCACCTGCACACCCAATGCATCGGCCGCCTGCTGCGCGGTGCGCGCGGCATCGTCGAGCATGACGGGTGCATGCAGGTGGCCGCTGTCCAGCAGCACTGCGGCAACCCGCTGCACGCCTTCCGGTAACGATTTCAATTCAGCGCCACACATGTCAATTCATTCGTTTGTTAAGAAGCGCGGTTGCCGCGCGGGAGTTCGGCTTGCGCCCCAGAAAATCGCTGATGAATTTTCCCGCATCAATGAGCTTGTCCAGGTCAATGCCCGTCTCAATGCCCATGCCATGCAGCATGTATACGACATCTTCGGTCGCCACATTGCCCGTCGCGCCCTTGGCAAACGGGCAGCCGCCCAGGCCGGCCGATGAGGTGTCGTATTGCCATACGCCCATCTGCAATGCCATCAGCGTATTGCCCAGCGCCTGGCCGTAGGTATCGTGAAAATGCCCGGAGACATCGTTGATGTCGAAATGTTTGAGCGTCGCCTCCATGGCACGCTGCACCTTGAGCGGCGTGCCCACGCCAATCGTGTCGGCCACACCCACATGCTGCACGCCTATGCCCTTCATCAGGCCGGCGAGCATGTCCACACGTTCAGGCGCAATGTCGCCTTCATAAGGACACCCCACGGTGCAGGACATCGCGCCCCGCACATAAATGCCTTTTTCACGCGCGGCCTCGACCACGGGGCGAAAGCGCTCAATGCTTTCGGCAATCGAGCAGTTGATGTTCTTCTGGCTGAAAGCCTCGCTGGCCGCGCCGAACACCACGATCTCGTCGGGCCACAGCTCGCGCGGCGGCGCAATCGCGGCTTCAAAGCCTCTCATGTTGGGCGTCAGCACCGAATAGCGCACACCCGGCTTGCGTTTGATGCCCGCCATCACCTCGGCGTTGTCGGCCATCTGCGGCACCCACTTGGGCGACACATAACTCGTGACTTCGATCTCGGTCAGGCCCGCGTCCTGCAGGCGGTGCACCAGCTCGATCTTTACGGCGGCAGGCACCTGGGCTTTTTCATTTTGCAAGCCGTCGCGCGGGCCGACATCGACAATTTTGACTTTGGAGGGCAAGGACATGGTTTTTCCGTATTCGATTTCAAGGTCAGGCGGCCGCAGGTGCCGCGCTGCGCGGGCGCAACCACAAAAGCAGCCAGCCGGCCAGCACACCCAGCGCACTGAACAACAACAGAACCCCACCGATAAAGCCCTGCACCAGCACCGACCCCACAATCTGGGCCTGCACCGGGTCTTCCGCCGGGTAACGCACCTTCACGGTTTCACCGACTTTGTGAATGGCGCCGCCCTGGCGCACCAAGGGGTCGGCCACACGCAGGGTACGGCCATCGTGCGCGGAAAATTCGACAATGCTTTTCTGGCCCGTGCTGAGCTTCAGGCGGGACGCTTCATGTCCCACCACCCGCCCGGCTACCGTGCGGGTGTCGCTGCCAAGACCCAGGCTTGAGGCCAGCAGCCAGAGAGCCCCCAGGGCTGTCAGCCCGCTGGGCACCAGCAACAGCCAGCCCAAAACACTGAGCAGGCGGTGAGATGTGGACGATGGCATCAATGAAACTCCGGGGCCTGCGCTTCAACAGCCGCTTCAATAGCCACGCAGTGGATCAACAATACCAGCAACCCGCTCCCCGCGTTCGACGGCACGCACCTTGCCCGCAATCTGGGCAATGCTTTCCTCACGCAGCGTGCGGGCCGAGGTGTGCGGGGTTACCGTGACTTTCGGGTGTTTCCAGAAAGGGTGATCTGCCGGCAGCGGTTCAACATGGAATACATCCAGCGTGGCGCCCGCCAGGTGGCCGTTGTCGATCAGCGTGATCAGGTCGCCATCGACCAGGTGGCTGCCGCGCGCCACGTTGATGACATAGCCGCCGGGCCGCAACTGCGACAGGGTGTCCAGGTTCATGATGCCCCGCGTTTCAGACGTCAGCGGCAGCAGGCACACCAGGATGCGGCTAGCCGCCAGGAACTCCTGAAAATCCTGCCCGCCCACTTCGCCTGAGAAGCACCGCACCCCCTCAATCGTCTTGGGCGACCGGCTCCACCCATTGACCGGAAAGTCAAACTGGGCCAGCGCGCGGCCGACGCGCTCGCCCAGCACGCCCAGGCCCATCACGCCAATGGGATAGTCGGTGCGCAGCCGCGGCTTGCGGTACGACCATTTGCCTTCGGCAATATCGGCCTCATAGCCATCGAGCTCGCGAAAATGGCGAATCACCGCATGGCACACAAACTCGGCCATCTGCACGGACATGCCGGCGTCGTCCAGCCGCACCACCGGAACACCTGCCGGTAGCCGCAGCTTCATCAGCGCATCGACACCGGCGCCAATGTTGAAGATGCCCTTGAGCTTTGGCTGCTCGTCAAAGAACTGCTGGGGCGGCGCCCAGACCACCGCGTAGTCGGCCGGCGCCGCGCCGGCGGACCACAACTCCACCTGCGCATCGGGAAACTCGGCCTTCAGGCCGTCTACCCAAGGCTGGGGTTTGATATCGGAACAGCAAAAACTGATGCGCATTGAAAAGAATCCCGTTTGAATCAAGGCAAAGTAAAAATCAAACGGCTATTTTCAACAATTCCGAGCCTTCGCTCACCTGGTCGCCCGGTGCATACAGCAGCTCCTGCACCACGCCATCGGCCGGCGCGGCAATGGTGTGCTCCATCTTCATGGCTTCCATCACCGCCAGTGGCTGGCCTTTGCTCACCTTGTCGCCCGCCTTGACAGCAAACGACACCACCTTGCCCGGCATGGGCGCCGTGAGGCGGCCGCCTTCGGCCTGCGCTTCGCCCGCATGCGCCAGCAGGTCGATGGAAAGGATTTGCGTGGCGCCTTTCGCGGTGAACACATGGTCCAGCTCGCCCTGGGCATACACGGCGGCCGTCATGCGCTGGCCGGCAAACTGCACGTCAATTCCCTGGGCGGTTTCGGCAAATACCAGCGGGCCCGATGCCTCGTCAATCGTCAGACGCAGCGCACCGTCGTGCAGATAGGCAAGCGTTGCCTTGGCGGGTTCGCCGTGAAATTCAAACTCAAAGCGGCGCTCCATCACACCATGCGAGCGCCAGCCGTCGCGGCGGCTGAAAGGGTCTGCGCCTTCCATGGCCCGCTCATCCAGCAGTGCTTTGGCCACCGCCGCCGCACCCGCCATGGCCAGCCCCACCGGCTCCTGCCTGAAGAGCACAGCTTCTTCGCGCTGGATCAGCGCGGTGTCGAGGTTGGCTTTGGCAAACGACGGGCTGCGCACCACATAGCGCAAGAACTGCACATTGGTGCTCAGACCCACGATGCGGGTCTGCGCCAGCGCATCGTCCAGCCGGGCCAGCGCTTCTTCGCGCGTGGCGCCATGCACGATGAGCTTGGCCACCATGGAGTCGTAATAAGGCGAAATCGCGTCGCCTTCACGCACGCCGTCATCCACCCGGACCTGTCCTCTTTCAAATGCCGTGTGCGCCGGCTTCTTGTAGACGTGCAGCGTGCCGGTGGCGGGCAAGAAGTTGTTGTCGGGTGTTTCGGCACAGATACGCGCTTCGATGGCATGGCCGTGGATTCGCAGTTGATCTTGCGCCAGCGGCAGTTTTTCGCCTGAGGCCACGCGCAGTTGCCACTCCACCAGGTCCAGGCCGGTGATCGCTTCCGTCACGGGGTGTTCGACCTGCAGACGCGTATTCATTTCCATAAAGAAGAAATTCATGCTGCCGTCGGCTCGCTGCTCGACGATGAACTCCACCGTGCCCGCGCCCACATAATTCACGGCACGCGCCGCCGCCACGGCGGCCTCACCCATCTGCTTGCGCATGGCTTCCGTCATGCCGGGCGCCGGCGCCTCTTCCAGCACTTTCTGGTGGCGGCGCTGCACCGAGCAATCGCGCTCAAACAGGTAAACGTAATTGCCATGCGTGTCGCCAAACACCTGGATCTCTATGTGGCGCGGGCGCTGGGCGTATTTTTCCACCAGCACCGCATCGTCGCCAAAGCTGTTGATGGCCTCGCGTTTGCATGAGGCCAAAGCCGCATCGAAGTCTTCCGTCTTGTCGACCGCGCGCATGCCCTTGCCGCCGCCGCCCGCGCTGGCCTTGATCAGCACCGGGTAGCCAATACGGTCGGCCTCGCGTTTGAGCAGCGCCGGGTCCTGGTCGCTGCCGTGGTAGCCGGGCACCAGCGGCACGCCGGCTTTTTCCATCAGCTGCTTGGACTCGGCCTTCAGGCCCATGGCCTTGATGGCCGAGGCCGGTGGGCCAATAAAGACCAGCCCTGCGTCGGCACAGGCCTGCGCAAATTCCTCGTTCTCGCTCAGGAAGCCGTAACCCGGGTGAATCGCCTCGGCGCCCGTGGCCCTGGCGGCTTCAATGATGCGCTCCCAACGCAGGTAACTGTCTTTGGGCGCGCTGCCGCCGATGTGCACCGCCTCGTCGCAAAAGCCGACATGCTTGGCGCCCGCGTCGGCATCGGAATAAACCGCAACAGACTGGATGGCCATGCGCCTGGCAGTAGCAGCCACTCGGCAGGCTATTTCACCGCGATTGGCAATGAGTATCTTTTTAAACATGGTTAACTTTCGCGGTGAAATACCCTGCGCACGCTTCGCGTGCCATGCAATTTAGCTTCGCTGCTGCGCGGCTTTGCCGCTGGTCACCGCGATTTGCGATAAGGATCTTTTTAAACATGGTCGTTCTTTGAGAAAGGAGACTTCAAGGTGAAAGCGGAAGCGGTGCCGGGGTCCGGCCTGCCGCTGAAAATGCGAGCCACGCGGATAAACAGCTGACGCAGGAACCGCCAGCAAACGCGGATCAGCCAGATGCTGAGCGCCAGCACCAAAGCCAGCACCACCACAAACACCAGCGGGTGCGCAATCGCCAGCCACAGGCCGGCCGGCACCAGCGAGTCTTCCACCAGCGAGGCGCCGATGTTGCTGAAGGGCTCGGGCGATGTGTTGATGGCTGCGCGCGTCGTGGCCTTGGCCGCAAAGCTGGTAGCGGCCAGCGTGCCGCCCAGCAGGGCTGCTACCAATGCGCCGAGGCCGTTGTCTGCGCCAAACACGGCGGCGGCCAGCGCCGCACCCGCAGGGATGCGGATCACGCCGTGCACCACATCCCACAACGAATCCAGCCCCGGAATCTTGTCGGCAAAAAATTCAATGAACACCATGAAGCCACTGATGCCCAGCACCACCGGGTTGGACAGCAGGTGCAGGCCCTGCGGAAGCTCTACCCAGCCCATAAAGCCGGCCAGACCGGTCAACAGCACGACAAGGTACAGGCGCACGCCACTGGCCCAGCCCAATGCACCGGCGAGAGCAATCAGTTGTGCGGTGTCCAGCGTGTTCATGGCGTCATTCGGGTTTTGAAGGCAGCCACGAGGGCTTGCGTTTTTGCAGGAAGGATTGAACGCCCTCACGCCCTTCGGGGCTCACGCGCACGTCGGCAATGCTTTCCACCGTCATCTGCACCAGCTCCGGCGTGATGGGCTGGCCGCCCACGTCCTGCACCAGTTGCTTGCACAGCTTCACGGCCTCAGGCCCTGAATTGACAAGTGCCTTCACGAGCTCGGCCACCTTGGCGTCCAGCGCCTCGGCCGTCACCACCTCATGAACAAAACCAATGCGCAAGGCCTCGGCCGCATCAAAACGCTCGGCCGTGAGGAAATAGCGATGCGCCGCCCGCGCGCCCATCGCGCGAATCACATACGGGCTGATGGTGGCGGGTATCAGGCCCAGCTTCACCTCGCTGAGGCAATACCCCGCCGTGTCCACTGACACAGCCATGTCGCAGGCTGCCACCAGACCGATACCACCGGCATACACGTCGCCCTGTATGCGGGCAACCACCGGCTTGGGGCATTCATAAACAGCCTGCAGCATGGTCGCCAGGCGGCCCGCGTCTTCCAGGTTTTGCGCATGGGTGTAGTCGGCCATGCTGCGCATCCAGTTCAGGTCGGCGCCTGCGCAAAAGGCCGGGCCATTGGCCGCCAGCACAACGCATCGCACTTCGTCGTGCATGCCCAGCTCGACAAAAGCCTGGGTCATCTCGGCAATGACCTCCTGGTTGAAAGCATTGCGCACGTCGGGGCGGTTCAGCGTGACGGTCGCCACCAGCGCCTCGACCTGGATGTTCAGATGGTTCATCTCATTTGTCCTTTCCGGCTGGCTTTTTTGATCACATGCGGAACACGCCGAACTTCGTATCAGGAATCGGCTGGTTCAGTGTGGCCGACAAGCCCAGCGCCAGCACACGCCGCGTATCCGCCGGGTCAATCACGCCGTCGTCCCAGCCGCGCGCTGTGGAGTAATACGGGTGTGACTGGTGGCCAAACTGGTCGAGCACGGGCTGCTTGAAGGCGGCCTCTTCTTCGGCGCTCCAGGTGCCGCCCTTGGCTTCAATCGCGTCGCGCTTCACGGTGGCCAGCACGCCGGCGGCCTGTTCGCCGCCCATCACGCAGATGCGCGCGTTCGGCCACATCCACAAAAAGCGCGGTGAATACGCCCGGCCGCACATGCCGTAGTTGCCGGCGCCGTAGCTGCCGCCAATGATTACCGTGAACTTGGGCACCTGGGCCGTGGCCACAGCCGTCACCATCTTGGCGCCGTGGCGGGCAATGCCTTCTGCTTCGTATTTGCGGCCGATCATGAAGCCGGTGATGTTCTGCAGAAACACCAGCGGCACCTTGCGCTGGCAGCACAGCTCGATAAAGTGCGCGCCCTTCTGGGCCGATTCGCTAAACAGAATGCCGTTGTTGGCGATGATGCCCACGGGCATGCCTTCAATGTGCGCAAAGCCGCAGACCAGCGTGGGGCCAAAGCGCGCCTTGAACTCATGAAATTCGCTGCCGTCGACGATGCGGGCAATCACCTCGCGCACGTCATACGGCTTTTTGGGGTCGACCGGAATCACGCCATGCAGCTCTTGCGGGCTGTAGAGCGGCGGCACGGGCGTGCGCAGGGCCTGGTCGAAGCGCTTGGTTTTGTTGAGGCTGGCCACGGCCTGGCGGGCCAGGGCCAGCGCATGCGCGTCGTTTTGCGCCAGGTGGTCGGCCACGCCCGAAAGCCGCGTGTGCACATCGCCACCACCCAGGTCTTCGGCTGAAACGATTTCGCCAATGGCCGCCTTCACCAGCGGTGGGCCGCCCAAAAAGATGGTGCCCTGGTTCTTGACGATGATGGTCTCGTCGCTCATGGCCGGCACATACGCGCCGCCGGCCGTGCAGCTGCCCATGACCACGGCAATCTGCGCAATGCCCTGCGCGCTCATGTTGGCCTGGTTATAAAAGATGCGGCCAAAGTGGTCGCGGTCCGGAAACACGTCGTCCTGATTCGGCAGGTTGGCGCCGCCTGAGTCAACCAGGTAGATGCAGGTGAGGTTGTTTTGCATTGCCACTTCCTGCGCGCGCAAATGCTTTTTCACCGTCATCGGGTAGTAGGTGCCGCCTTTCACCGTGGCGTCGTTGCACACGATCATGCAGTCGACCCCATTGACGCGGCCAATGCCGGTGATGACGCCGGCGCAGGGTGCGCTGTCGGTGCCGTCCCTATCGGGGTACATGTCTTTGGCGGCCAGCGGGCCGAGCTCGAGGAAAGGCGTGCCCGGGTCCAGCAGCATCTGCACGCGGTCTCGTGGCAGCAGCTTGCCACGCGACACATGCCGCGCCCGCGTGGCCTCGCCGCCGCCCAGGGCGGCCTTGGCGACTTGCGCGTTCAGGTCGTCTACCTGCGCCTGCATGGCGGCGGCATTGGCCTGAAAGTCGGCAGAGCGGGCGTTGAGTTTTGTCTCCAGAGCGGGCATGGCAATTCCTGAAATACGGGTGAAAGGCGCTGAAACGGGGCTGGCCTGCGCCAGACCTTCGGGCGCGTGGGCCCTACCTTAGCGCCAGATTAGCGCTAAAGAGCCAGCTTAGCGAAAACCCGCCCCATCCATACAGCCAACGAGGTTGCAAATCCTGCCACCTGAGCGGAAAATTGCCGCCATGCCCACCAAAGCACCCGCCAAGCCCACCACCCCACCCAAAGCCGCCACCCCCATGGCCTTTTCCAGAAGCATTGCAGCCGCCTACAAACGCTACAACCAAAGCCCGGAAGAAGCCCTGAAACTGGCACAGATCACGCCAACGCAACTCAAGCAAGCCAACGCCCACATCACCGCACGCCAGATGGAGCTGTTGTCAGGCGCCGCCATGCAGGAACTGGACGACGAAGGCCTGGGCGCCTTCAGCCGCAAACTGCCCTGGGGCAGCTACGGCATGCTGGCCCGCGCCTCCATCAGCTCACCCAACCTGGGCGTGGCCCTCAAACGCTGGTGCCGACACCATGCCCTGATTGCCGGCGACATCACCCTGCGTGTCACCACATCCGGCGATACCGCAGCCATTACGGTTGAGGAGAAAGAGCCCGGCCAGGTCGGTGAGTTTGCTTTGGTCCACGTGCTGCGCAACATCCACGGCCTGGCCTGCTGGTATGTGGATTCACGCATTCCGCTGCAGGGCGCACGCTTTCCGTTTGCCGCGCCGTCGCATGTAGAGGCCTATGGGCTGATGTTCCCCGGGCCGCTGCTGCAGTTCAATGCAGCGCAGGCCGAGATACGGTTTGATGCGCGCTACCTGGCCTTGCCACTGCGGCGTGATGAAAAGGCCTTGCAGCAAATGCTGCAGCGCGCTTTGCCGTTGACGGTGTTGCAGTACCGGCGCGACAGGTTGCTGGTAGAGCAGGTACGGCAGGCGCTGGCGAACCCGGCGGTGGCTTCGCACAATGCGGAGACTTTGGCGGCGGCACTCAATATGTCTGCGCGCTCATTGCACCGGCAGCTTCAGGAAGAAGGCGCTTCGCTGCAGCAGCTTAAGGATGAGGTGCGGTTTGAGAAGGCGAAGGAGTTGTTGCTGAGAACCTCAAAGCCCATCAAGCAAGTGGCCGAGGCTTCGGGGTTTCGGAATGAGAAGAGTTTTATTCGGGCGTTCAAAGAGTGGGCAGGGATCCCGCCTACGGCCTTCCGACAAACGCTCATCTAACCTAATCGGAACGATGACATCACGCACGCACTCTTGCATCAATTTCAGCTCGGACCTCGTCATACACATCAATTGCAGACTGCGCTCCAACCTCAATAGATATCGCGATTGCGTATGGAACAGGTTCAACATACTCTCCAGCTGCGGATCGACATGAAACTCGAATGAGTAAGTCACCCCCGTCCACATAAGGCGCTGCCCTATCTCCTTCTCTTCGCTCATGAAGCACGCTTCCCCGCTTTGTCGTGGCGAAGCTCGGTTGACCTGGCGTTCGCCCCAGCGCCAACGAGTAGCTTGGATCACCCCCTGGAGTGATATCCAAGGCCGCAACCCGGTAGCCCTGATGACGAGGATTGACCGGCGAGAACCATGCCATGGTGAAGGTAACAGCTCGAAAATCTAGCGCGCCATTCAGAGTCTTTGGGAGAGGGACTCGGTAAAGCCGTGCGTAGCCCGGCACAAGTTCTCCATATCCGATTAGCGTCGCGCGGTTGCGCGCGCACTCCAGAGTTCTTGGAACATCTACTGGACCATAGCCGAGATGACGCGTGACATTGTCCTTTCTCTCGTTGTATTTCCGAGTGTCCGATGGCCCAAATATTGGCTCAAGCAAATCTCCACTTGTCCCCCAAGATGCACCATGGACCAGCAATGTCTTTGCGAGTAATCCGTGAAATTCTGAAGGAGCGTCAGGCAAGGCCGCAGATTCATCAAATACCAGAGCATCGAGGATTTGATGTGCTGCGCGAGTTGCCAATGCTGTTGCTGCACTAGTACCGAAGGTATGCGCGGTTTTCGAGAGATTCGCACCTACCGGGTCCGGGGCGGCAGCCAGAAGACCGAATGCACGCTGGGTCAGCATCACCGGCGCTATGTGGAGATGCGGATTTGTGCTCCTCATCTGAACCAATTCACGTCCGCCGTTCATCAGAATGTCTGGCTTAACAATTCGCCTATGTCCCAACCCGAGCGCAGAACTAAGATTGGGCAGTGCGTCCCGAACAAAAGGATCAATCGCATGGTGGTTCTGCTGTCTAACCACAAGCGAGTCCGCGTGTGCTGCTCCAACGGTAAGGGAATTCAGCGATTCTGCTGGTGAAAGTAGCGTTCGATAGGCCTTGTTAGCATGCATTGCGGAAAGCACCGCTTTCTCTCTTTCTTCGGGGACCGCAGCTTCAAAAGCGGTCCACTGTTGAATTCCGTCGAAATCTGATCCACTTAGCGCAGTAATTTCCATCCAAAACTGACCCACGTAGGCACTACTCTGCTTGTTTTAAAAGCAGGGGGAAATTAGGAGTGATAGACGTGGCGACATTGAATGTCATCAGACGTTGGGCATTGCGGGATCAGATGTCCATCCGCGAGATCTCAAGGCGTACAGGCCTGGCTCGCAACACCGTGAAGAAGCACCTGCGATCAGAGGAGAGCGAGCCTAAG
>NZ_JBFUBP010000016.1:0-97602 GCF_056405675.1 Polaromonas sp. P1_F4
CCTCTGATCGCAGGTGCTTCTTCACGGTGTTGCGAGCCAGGCCTGTACGCCTTGAGATCTCGCGGATGGACATCTGATCCCGCAATGCCCAACGTCTGATGACATTCAATGTCGCCACGTCTATCACTCCTAATTTCCCCCTGCTTTTAAAACAAGCAGAGTAGTGCCTACGTGGGTCAGTTTTGGATGGAAATTACTGCGCTAAGTGGATCAGATTTCGACGGAATTCAACACGGGCATGATTTTTCGTGAAAAAGTGATCCACTGAAGGCGAATATTTTCAACGTGATTGACCCGGGTAATCAAGCAAATCTGCCCTAAAACTCGGTCGCGCAGCCGGGTCACGTTAAATAGAAAACACGGTTCAATTACTGAAGGAATTTATGCCGTCACTTCTTCGCGGCCGCTAACAATCTGATGCGTTAGCTTTGAGGTCCTTAGATGAGGGGCGCGAGTGCCAAGCGATGTTGCTTGCATCGAAAAGACGTGAAATGTCGCAGACGTTGCAGGTTTCATTCCTTTCGAAAATGCCGCGACGGCGTAAGGATGGGTTGGAGCGAAAATTCCCGGCGTCTTGCCTTCAGTTGAAAAACCTCGCACACTTACAAAATATCTGGCCGTGAATTTCTCCGTCACAGCCAGGTGTAGGGCAGGGCGACCAGAGAATTTCTCTCCGCAACCTGCCTGCCGGTGAGATGCGGCGTCCACGCTGCTGATCACCAACCGTGCTAGCGCTTAGCCGCCAGACGGTCTCTCCGTACCCCCCCATATTCGTTTGATTTTTCGTGCCTCGACAGTGCGGTGGATTTTTACGTCCGCTCGCGCCTACTTGGCCGTGCGTGAGCCTGCGGCGATGGGGGTTTTTCTTCAACTTTCTGGGTAGTGATAACACTCCATTACCGACAGCCAGACAGGCCCCAAAAATGACCAAAAAATCCGACCATTTTTCAGAAATTCCAGCCGATCCAGTCGACACCGCAGCCGGTTCCAGCGCTGCAGCCAGCACCGGACTTGCCGGCAGCTCAAAAACACCGCCAAACGGCGTTTTGGACGGCTTTTCGGCCATGGCTGGCGGATATATCGCTGCCGCACAGTCCAGCGCCACCGTCCGCGCGTATGCCAGTGACATCCGACATTTCCAAGCCAGCGGCGGAACCGTACCGGCCACCCCGACGCAAATCGTGGAATACCTGGCCCAATTCGCTGGAAAACTTTCCATCGCCACCCTTGAACGCCGGCTGATCGCTATCCACAAGGCGCACCAGGAAATTTCCGCCATATCCCCAATGCTCGATGCCGCCGTCAAGTGCACCATGCAGGGCATCCGGCGAACGTTTGGGACGCGGCAGCGGCAAGTCGCGCCCATGGTCCGCGATGTGCTGTTGGAAACCCTGGTGCTGATTGACCAGCAACAGCCACTCAAAGCTGCACGCGACAGAGCTTTGCTGCTACTGGGTTTTGCTGGTGCGTTCAGGCGCAGTGAGCTGGTAGCCATCCGTATGGACCATCTCACTTACCTGGATCATGGCATGGAGGTATTTTTGCCGTTCAGTAAAACCGACCAAGAGGGCCAAGGCCGCACGGTGTTTATTCCGAATGCCAACGGCAGTCGCTGTCCAGTGCGCGCGCTGGCGCAATGGCTGGAACTATCTGAAATCAAAGAGGGGTTTGTATTTAGAGCCGTTGACCGCCATGGCCGCGTTGCACGGCATGGCTTGTCTGCGCAGTCGGTTGCGCTGGTGGTAAAGGCTTCGGTGTCGCGTGTTGGCGGCGATGCGGAGAAAGTTAGCGGCCATAGCTTGAGGGCCGGCTACTGCACGCAGGCCGCAGTGGCCGGTTTACAGCCGTGGCAAATCCGGGAACAGACCGGCCACAAGTCGAATGCGACGCTGGCTAAGTACATTCGGCCAATAGCAAGACGAAAAATACCTAGTCTGCTGTGATAGTCGTCAAGTACAGTTCACCGGATGGACGACGATAAACACCCGATCTATGCTGGCCTGTGCGGCATAAAGCTCACGAACGGAACCACGATTCTTCTCGGTAAGGACGTGACGATCTCGCAGACGTACGTTCACGTTATGTCTCATCCGATGTTGGCTATGAATCGGCCATCTCAACCTGGCGCTCATCACCCGTCACCGTGGATTCCCACCTCCTCCGGATTTTCCTACGACGTTGAGGCACAGCTCCACATCCCGACCACGTACTCTCGCAAGAAGGTCACGCGATACGAGATTGCCAAGTCGATTGTCGGTCTGCTCAGGTTGTACGTTCATCCAGACATCCGCCTTGCGGTCGCAGCGACAGTCCCGTTCACGGACCTGCCTAACTTTACCGATATCAACGCATCGGCACCGATCGAGGTCTTGCCTAGGTATTTCGACTTTGGGTTCATCGACACGGCTGGAATAGAAGGGCGCATTGACTGGGTTAAACGGCACTGGGAGACAGCCCTCGACTTGATGGAGAGCAGCGCTGAGTTTAAGTTGGCGATGGATGTGTATTTGATCGGGCAGTTCATACCAAACAGCGCGATGGTCATGGTTGCCGTGTGGGGTGCTTTAGAAGCTTTTTTCAGTTTCGAAAAATCGGAGCTACGCTTTCGCGTCTCTTCGAATCTAGCCGCATACATGGTGCCGCGCGGCCCGGGCCGCGCGGCTGAACAGAAGCGGGTCGCAAAGCTTTATGATGCGCGTTCGGCTGCAGCGCATGGGCAACCAAGCCATGGCCCGCAAGAGCTGCATGAGTCATACATGTTGCTTAGAAGTGTTCTCACTCGCATGATCGAAGCAGCGAAGGTACCGACAAGGGCTGAACTGGAGGCGAAGTTATTCGGGGACTGATGCTTGCGCTCCGATTAGGACATGTCAACGAACGACTCACCAACTCGCTTCTCGTTAGCTGCTCTTTTCGCACCGATTTTATCGATGACCTCCTGCATGGAGACCTCGCGATTCCAATCGCCTGGCGGCGACGCCTCGATGGGCATATCGGCATACATACGTAGTCTTTTTGCAATAGCAGACACGTGCAGCCCCAGCTCAGCGTAGCTGCGCTGTCGAGTCCAGAAAAAATCAGTGTAATCGGGAGGTTCATCAAACTCCCAGACACCAGATAGTTGATTCTCGATGTGCTCGCGCTTGTCTGGAATCTGCAAGATGTCGTACATCAGGTCCTTCGGCAGGACCTTCCACTCAACCTTGATTTCTAGTGGCAAGAATTCCGGTGCATTCACTGTCACTTGGTGGTACTCGCGGTTTCTCCCGGCGGGTTCCCCTTCTGACGTGCCATCGTCAAGTGCGACGTGTCCGCATCTATTCGCAAAGCGATCCAGATGAGAGACGACGAGGATGGCAAGATAAGCGCTGTCTCGTTCATCTTTTTTGCTGTCTTTCCACCACTCTTTGACGGCAACGAACGAATTACCGAGGAGGACGCCAGTTATACCTGCGGTCGCGCTGATGATTGCGGCGATGTGTGCGTCAGTCATGCCTTCCTTTCCTTGAATACATGTGACTCAGTTTCGTAGTTAACGCACTAGTTTTTGGCGCTGGCTCGTTGCCGCAATACTACGATGACTTTCCAGCCGATTGCTGCAACGCTGAAGTTTTTCCAGAGCTGCCGCAACGTCGACTAGTTCTCTTCGGGAATCATTTCCGCGCTAGGGCATTTAATTTGTTGGTCGCTGCAGCTACGCCACCGTTTGCGGCCGCTTGATACGCGCTGATCGCTTTGTCTCGATCCATCGCGGTACCTACACCTCTTTCATAGGCGATGCCCAGTTGATAACTGGCCCACGGCAAACTGGGTGCGGTTTGCACAAGAAGCTGAAATCCGCGATCTGGCTCTGCGCTCCCGCCCAAACCATCTCGTAGCAGAGCGCCAAACAGAGCGCGACCAAGCGCATCGCCACCCTGTGCCGCCTTCTCGGCGTAACGTCTGGCGAGGATCGGGTCTTTGGTGACCCCATTACCGTCGATGTACATCATGCCCAGCAGCGCGGTCGCCCTTGGATAATTGCGCTTGTCTGCTAGCAGTAGTAGTTTTCGGGCCTCCGCCAGGTCCTTTGGCACGCCCTTGCCGGTAAGGGTGATGGAGCCAAGACTACCAATTGCAGGGCCAAATCCTTTCTCGGCCGCGGCCTTGAGATACGAGTACGAGCGGTTCGAATCAGCCGGCCTACCGTCAAGGCCACCTTGCAAAATTCCAGCCATAAGCGTCATTGCCCGTTCGTCGCCGTTTTCCGCTGCTTCTGTGAGGAAGGGTACAGCATCTGAAAATCGTTTTGCCTGGTAAGCGGTACGGCCTTTTTGGTACGCGTTCTGCGTTACAACATCGTCCGTGAGTGGGTCAAAATTCGCGTAGCGCGATTGTGGATACGGATCGTCGCCGGCCGGATTATTTGATGGCGCAAGTCGGTTTGCCGCGTAGGTCGATTGCAGTGAGCTGGCGAGAGCGCTCATCGCAATCTCTCGTTCGCCGGCAGACGGATGCGAATCCATCCATAGACCTGATGATGGACCGAGAGCGCTCATGCGGCGCCAAAGCATAGGAACCGAAGACGGATCGTAGCCGGCCCGTGCCATGGCTTTAATGCCCAGCTCATCTGCTTCGCGTTCCTGATCACGGGAGAACTTTGCCGTGATCAGTCCAGCGCCTACACCACCGATGGCAGTTCCCAAGCCCTGAGTGTCGCGCCCTTTCTTGGCCTGACTCACATCTACCGCCGCACCGAGCAGCAGGCCAATCAAGTTGACAGCGGCAGCGGACTCCGCTCCGCGTGTTAGATGCTGCGCTTTAAGGTGCCCAAGCTCATGGCCGATAACTGCGGCCATCATGTCGTCGCTGTCGCCGACCATACGCAGCATGTCGGTGTTAATGGCCATGATCGGCGTCTTGCCATCGGCGATGGTCACGAAGGCATTGGGCCCCGCAGAGGCTTTGTTTACAAAAAGCTCCGGTGTTGCGATGCCGTATTCTGGTGCCATGCGGTCGAGAACCGTGACGGCTCGTTCTACCCAGGCGCGCTGAAAGCGAGCAACCTCCACCCCGTCTTTCTTGCCAACGATCATGGGCGTCTGCACTGCCGCTAGCATTCTGCGCGCAGGCCAGTACTGCGCGTATGCAGCCGGACACGGCAATAGGGCGGCTAAAGACAGCAGCGTTGGTAGGTAAAAGCGGCGTAAGGAGGCCATTTTTGGGTCCTTTCCTCATTCAATACCGAGAAATTCTGTCTGTCCTCCTCTAATTGGAGGAGACGCCAGAAATTCGCATTTGAAGCTTGGTTACAGCGCTCGAGGGTCGCTGAAGGTCTTGAAGTCTCACGTCCATCACGCGGCATGCTGCCAGTGACTGGGTTGCGGCCGTAATTATCAATCTAAGCAGATAGAGTCTGCAACGTCTTGTTTGCATTCCGCGAGGAGTCGGTGTACACGTGGCAACAACGACTCTGGAACGCGGATAACGCGTGTGTTCTCGCGATATGGGCTGCGGCGGTAGGAGGTTTTGGCGGTGGTCGCTTTTCGCTGTTTCGGCTGCGACGAGCCATTATGTGTGGTGGCCATGGTTTTCCAGCGTAGTGAAGTAGCCATAAATTAGTTAACGGTTACGCATGCTGTCCCAGCGGGACTATCGGGGCAGCCGTTTATTGCGCGACATTTGGCTCGCGTACCAAGTGCAGCAGCCCGGCGGATAGTGAAGCATTCATGAGTCGGCTGGCTTTTTCGAACCGCTGCCGGCTGCGTGCATGGTTCGCCGGCGCATGGTAAAGCCGCAACGTCTCGCGCGCTCGCGTGATGGCTACGTACAGCAATCGGCGCTCTTCGGCCAAAGATTCCTGGTCCCGGGACAGATACAGCGGCAGCAAGCCATCTGTGACGCCCATTACCAAGACATGCTCCCATTCCCGGCCCTTGGCCGCATGGATGGTCCCGGTTACCACCGCCGTCGGCTGCATTGCGCGAATAGCCGTCGTCATATCTTGGGCGTTGCCGTAAGCCCGGCATGCCGGCTCCCAGCGATTCACGTCGGCACGTATTTCTGCATTGGCGCGCACGCCGCCCAGCAGCCGTAGGTATGCTGAGGCACAAAGCCTGTATCGGCCGTCACGTGACCGGATGCGCACGACCTTAGAAAGAACTCGCGCTTCTCGCTGCCACATCCACTCATCTGCTTCCGATTTGGATTCTGATTCCAAGCGCGGAAATGCAGCACGCACTGCTTCAGCGCTGATGGCGATACCGGTTCGCACCGACCGTTCTACCAACTTGACTAGGCGTAGAGCGCACAGCGCATGCTGGACGTGCCGTGTAGTGCCTAGCCGCTGCGTCTGGATACCGGCGGCCAGCAGCGTTTGCTCGACCGGCCCCAGTTGCGCGCGCGTACGGGCCAACACCGCAATTTGATGTGGAGCGACGCCACCGCGTATAAGCCGTTGAATATCGCTGACGGTTCGTCGAATCTGCTCCGTCAGACCCGAGTCCACCAACAGCACCGGCTTCGGACCTGGCCGTTTCGCGACGATGGCATTGCCCGGTCCGTGTTCGGCCACCGCCGAAGCCAGCGCCGCTACCGGGACAGTCAGCCGTCGGGACACGGGTAGCGACAGATTTCGAACGTCCGCCAGCACTTGGGCCAACGGCGTGTACGAAGAACCGGCGAAGCCAAATATGGCTTGGTACGGGTCGCCGAACACCATGATCTGGCGCTGGGGCAGCTTGGCTACGGCTGCCAGTAGCTGGGTTTGGGCCGCGCTGCAGTCTTGGTATTCATCCACCAGGATGTGCGTGTACGGCACTGCGGCAGGCCGCTGGTGAATGACATCAATGGCTTGCGTCAGCATGTCGCCGTAGTCGATGGCGGCGGACCTTCTTTTAAACGCAAGGTAGCGGCGGTCAACGGCGCGGAGTACGTCCGCAAACGGTTGGAGCTGGCTGAACGCTTGAGTCTGGACGGTAGCGGAGACCGGTGTTTGCGCTGCATGGGCCACGGTGAAGAGACGCAGCAAGAGCCTAACCGTTGCCGGTTCAGCAAGTTGCTGAAGCAATTCGAGCCGGTGCTTACGCGTTGATTTCGAGATGCTGGGCTTGATCCACAACTTTCCGGCGTTGCAATCCAGGGCAGCGCGTTTCACAGCCTTGACCAACAAGCCCAAAGCGCAACGGTCTGACAGCACGACAAGGCCAGGCAGGCGTTTGCGTAGCAAGCTAAGGGCAAAGGCGTGTGCCGTATCGACTGTGATGGCTGACAAATCCGCGGCTTTGGCTGCAGTTTGTATTTTCGCCGTAGCCGTCGGTTTTTGAGCTGACGTGTCCACAGTGCGTAGTTCGTCCCGGCGACGGCGTAGTTCACGCACGGACGCCGTTGAGAAGCTCAATACCAGAATATGCCGGCCCGGCACGCCACTGGCTACGAGATGCTCGATACGGCGCAGTAGCGTGTAGGTCTTGCCGCTGCCAGGGCTGGCAAGCACTTCTACGCGCTGTGCAGTGGTTTTGGCGATGCGGTCTGTTGCGGTCGGTGATGAAGTGAGGATGGGCATTAAATACCGTTTATTTGGTGGTGGTTTGCAAAACCAGACGCTTCTGCGCGGTGACAGCGTGGCGTCTAGGGTTGCGCTTTTTGAGGTGTGTTTTGACTGATGCATGTGCCCTGCAATGCGATAAACATCGACAAAAACCGATGTTTTCGGCTTTTTCAAGGGCTATGGACGCGTCGACTGATTGAAACAATTGACTTCTATATCAGTGAGGAGGGGCGCGTTTTAAGGCTCTCGGCGCGCGCTCGTGGTAAGGGCTCAGTCGTTTAGCGTGACTTGCAACCAGTCCCAGAACGGCACTTCCGGCAAGCGCCGCTTCAGCTCCGGACATTCCAGAAGGGCGTTGTGGAGCACGAATTTGCCCTTGATGGAGTGCCGTTCTTGCCAGCGCTCCGCGCGCTTGCGCAGGGCACTGCCGCTGACAGCGGTATCCGCGCCGCCAGCGGCTGCCAGAAGGCGTCCCAAATCGGTCTTGCGTGGCAACTGGTACATACGCAAGTGCTCGGACCAGAAGCGGCGGTGATCGAACTTGATCAGGTCGGTCAGCGAGACAACCCCAATCTGCACCAGCGCCGCAGAGCCACTGGCACGCCATTCGATGTGCAAGCAGGGTAGGGCGTCGTCGGATGGCCGCGCATTATTCAGCTTGCTAGGGCGGTCGGCGTAGAGCGCTTGCACGTGGCGACGCCGCACGCCCTTGTGAGTGCGCCTGCCGTAATAGCAGGCCGTGAGGTAACGGACCATCGGCTGGCGCTGGTAGCACACGCGTGCAGCCGCCAAAAAAGTGTTACGCCACAGCAGAGCCAGGGTTTTGTTTTTGGCCGGTATATCACACGCAACTTCGATGTAGGTTATCAGTACCGAAATGTCATGACCGATCGCCGTTTTCAGCAGTCGCAAAAACTCCATGCTGGGCTGATGGACGTCCAGCAGCAGCTTCCAGCGGGAGTTGAACTCCATTTGCTCGGGCTTTACGGTGAGGGCGGCGCAGTGCCGCTCCAGAAGCTCTTTGGCAATCGGCAGCTCGGGGAGGTCGAGCCACAGGGTGATACGGTCATGACCGTGGATGACGGTTGGCTTTAGGCGCAGATTGGAATCCCTTGCTGGGCAGGGTTTGGTATTGGGTTTCATGAAAGGACTTGGTGAACATGGCGGGGTGGGGCGGCACGGTGGTTAACGGCGCATATCGTCAAATTAGCCGTTACAGCTAGTGCGTACCAGCCGTTGCGCAGATTGCGGCAGTTGCGTGAAGCGGACGCACCGCAATACCTCCTATGGCCTTACATGTCTTCTTCATCCTCCTCAATGTCGTCGTCCTCGTCTTGAGACTTTTTTTCAGTGGACTTGGCGATGCCTGCCTCAAGATAGTCTCCCAAAGACTCTAGCCAGTCATCGGCCACCTTGACGAGGCGAGGCCGTGGAAGCTTGGCCAGCTTGCGAAGCACATTGGATTTATCTAAATCTACTTTGGCACCAATCTCCGAGAAGCTCAATCCCATGCCACGCAGAGTCCACATCGCGCGGGTCTTAAAGTCAGCCRCAACGAAGGGCGCGTACGTGTGTTTCACGGCCATCCCCTCATAGCGGACGTTGCACAAAGTTTTGCCAATGCCAAGTGCGTTGAGATCGCGAAGACCATAGCAGTCAATTGAGAATGCCGCGTTATAGTTCATGTCAGGTTCGCACTCTTCCACTTCCAGATACTCATCGCACATTTCGTTGAAATGTGTTGTTTCGGCGTCCTCATCGCTCGTGAGAAATACCAGCACATAGACGCCAGCAGTTTTGGCTGCAGAGCGAAGCCGCACAAGGGCCTCTACCTGCATCACCTTGCTCGAGTCGTTAATGATCTGGGAGATCGTGTACCAGCATGGCGTTTCAATGGCGTTGGATGCCTTGATTAGCGATAGCAACTGCGGCAGCCCCTCCGTGCTGCACCAGTCATAGTTGCCGCGCGTTCCGAACGATCTGAACTGATGATCTACGCCTGGTGGCGGCATTCCTACGGCCGCATGGTTGGCTTTGGCATATTCCTGCTGCCGCTCGGAGCCGGCGTAGAGCGACCACAATTTTTTGACTAGTGGAAATTGGAGGCCAATTCTTTTGTCATCCGCATGCAGCAACTGATGGGTCAGCACGGAACGTACCAATGGCAGCTGGCTTTTCATCTTGACTCGTACGAACGTAATACCGTGAGGTACCGTGGTTAACAAGTCAAGTGGGCTTGCTGGACATGGTGGATTCCCCGATGATTGGTGGTTGGGCGAGATAGACATCATGCGCCGCCCTGCATGCGTTTGATCGCCGCATCTCGTGTATCAATGCACATGCGCACATATGCTTCGATTTCTGATTCTGGCCATGCCTTACAGCGCGGCCCTATGGGAACGCCGGGAGGTATGGCACCCGCTCTGATGCGGTTGTAGAACGTGCTACGGGTATGGCCGGTACGCGCCATGGCTGCTTTGATGCGCAGCAAATTTTCGCCTGTTATTGGTTTCACGATTACTCCAATTCAAATGGTCTAAAAAGTCCCGTCGGACTGTGTTAGGTCGACCTAGATGTATTGGAGCTGTGGTGGTCAAAAATGTAAGGCGAAATTTCAGGAAATGGCCAACTTACAAAAATCTAAGAGCAATTTTCAAGAAGATTGTTATGTTGGCTGTGATGACCGTAAGTGCTTGACCGCTTTCCCATACTCTCTCCCTATCGTTGTCGCTTGGAGTCCGGTCTCGGGTGTCTCGGATTTTGTGACTTCGAGCAGTTTTGCTTCAACCCGGTGGCTCAACTGTAAAAAATTGAGGTTAGTGCCACCCTTTAGCAGTTGATGTGAGTCCGGTATCCGACCCGTTTTCGCCCATTCTTCTATGAGCAACAGCAAACCCCCGAGCCTGACCCGGGCGTAGCCCTCACCCTTTTTCTCTTCGCTGGTGTTAACGATATGCCCGACGGTAGGCTTACCGTTTACTGCAATATCGAGCTCATTTAGCGTGTCCCACCCCACTGCCTTGCCAAAGCTAAGAAGGTTTTCTAAACTGACGATCGGATCGTCCTCGCCAACTCTTGCTTCTTGGGGCAAATAAGGATCTCTGCCATACTTAGAGCGTAGTATCTGGAAACGTCTTCGGTATTCTTTAGCTACTACACCGCCAAGGATGTCTACAACTGTTTGGGAGTCCACATCCATTAGGTTTTTTTGTGGTTGGATTCCCAACGTCAAAAGCGCCGCATGTTTCAGACCTACTACATCTTGTTGCTGCCAGTGAACCCAATCGCGTGGCTTTCGGGTTGCCGCACTCGCTTCTAGCAAAGCCTCTAGCTCTGTTGCCATTCGTTCTTCTTTAGTTAATGGTTTGAGTTTCGTGGACTCTCGAGAAGAGCTAATAACGTCTTCAGCGCCCGCGTTTTTTCTTTGGCGTAATCGTACCCGTCATAGTGACGGGACTGCACCCCAGAAATTCCGTGCGACTGCAAGTGACCTCGGTCATCCATACTTATTCCCTTTGCAGCAAGTGCCGTTTCTATACCTGAGCGAATCCTCTTGGCGCTGAAGTTAGGGATATCACTCCCATGTTCTTTAGCCCACTTACTAAGAGTGGTGCCGGCGATGTGAGTTTTGCCACCATCTGTTGATAGCGCGTATTCCCCTACTGGATTGCACTCGGCTAAGGCGTGAGCCGCAGTCGGTATTAGCGGAATCAAATGTTCCCTTGCGGCTTTCCCAGGTCGCCCCTTCGTATCGAAGAGTTTGATCATGGTTGACCCTGAATCTTTAGTGCGAAGCCTCGCCAGCTGTGCAATACGTTGACCTCCAGTCAGCATATGCAGTCTAAGGACTGCTCCACGAAAACCGGCTGCGTCTTTGATATTCTTCCAATAGGCTCGCAGCTCAGAAATTGAAAGTGGATTTTTGTCCGCTCGATTTTGCGTCTCGTCTGCGGTTGTGAAAGCCGCAGGATTGGATGTGATGCCAAAATCTTTGAAATGCTCTGGAATACTAGCCTTGGATCGAGAGCCTAGCGCTACTTGATAGGCCGCGTGAATGTAGCTCCTGACTTTGTTGGCAGTCCGCCCCTTTCCACTTTTGGCGATCCTGCGAATGATGTCCGTAAATAATTCTGTGGACAGTTGGTTCGCAGGAGAGATGGAGAGCCGTGGCCAGGGCTCATAAACATGTTTTTCGAATAGTGCCCGGGTCTCTTTGTGGGACGATCGCCCCAAGGACTCAAGAAAATCACTGTAGCTATCAAGCATTACCTTGAGGGTGTTCTTCTCGGCGCGCGAGGCTTCTAGCTCGCGCCTGGCTGCCTCAGCTTTTTTGGCTGCTTCGAGTGCGGGTCTCCCGCCAATTGATTTGTTTGAATAATGTTCTTGGGCGAGGCTTTCGGCAGCTCTTACGGCTGCGGCTAGGGAAAATCCTTTTGGTGTCCGACTTAGGCTTTTTGGTGGAGCATTGGGATCGAATGTGCCGATGGAGATTCGTTCACTCTTCGTGCCGATGCTGTATCTCCAGAAGAATGAGATTGCAGTATTCGACTGCTTGCGTACCTGCAACGATCCAGATGGAGAAATCTTGGTGACCGTTTTAAATTTCCCTACTTCCAGAGTCCCATTTTTCTCGGCAAGTGAGAAAGTGGGTGCGGAAAATGATTTCATTGCCAGAATTTTGCCAGAAATAGCAGCGATGCGACTGGATGTTGTTGGATGTTGTTGTACGCTCTTTCATTGGAGATTGGCTCATTCTTTGTGATTGATTGTCCAAAAGTATCCAGCTACAATCAAGGATTACGGACTCATAATCCTTTGGTCGAGTGTTCAAGTCACTCACGCCCTACCATTTAAATAAGCTATAATTTGAGGCTTAGCGGCTGTAGCTCAGTTGGATAGAGTACTTGGCTACGAACCAAGGGGTCGTGGGTTCAATTCCTGCCAGCCGCACCACTTTCTTAAGTGATTTCAATAGCTTAGAGGCTCATCCCTCTAGGCTATTTTTCTTTCCGGAGGCCGCTTTTAGGGGCCTTTTTCATACCGTTGTCAGCGCGATAGTGGTTTTCCTGGGGCTGGGCGGCGCCGGACGGGCTGTACGWGCAACAAGAGCTCCGCTATTCTGGAAGCCTAATTCCGGAGGAGAAACATGGGATCACTGAATGTCGAGGACCACGGCGAGTGGCTCAGTTTTGGCTTGTCGTACGCGGGTAGCACCATTCCCGTCAGGATTTCGCGCGAGGCAATGGAGGAGTTTTTCGGCGCCATGCCTGGGCCGGATTCCCTGAAGAAAGCGTATGAACAGGATGCTGAAATGATTCACGCCCGGGCCGCTGATCTGGTTGTGGCGGGCGTGAGCTACACGCCTGAAAATCCCCTCGTGCTGAAAATGGAAGATTTTTAGAGACATTCACGGCCGGCAGCCATGAATGCTATGGTGGCCGGAGCATGAACAAAGCGTTTACTAAAGAAACCGAGCCGGAGGACGACGAGCCGACGCTCGCGCCCCTGCCTGCAGGTGGAAAAAACTACATCACGCCGCAGGGCTATGAGCATCTGCGCAGCGAACTTCTGGACCTGATCGACAGCGAACGTCCCAAAATGGTGGAAATCGTTCATTGGGCTGCCAGCAATGGAGACCGCTCCGAAAACGGCGACTACCACTACGGCAAAAAGCGGTTGCGGGAAATTGACCGGCGTATCCGGTTTCTGACGCAACGACTGGAAATTGCGGAAGTCAGCAACCCGTCGGTGCATCACGGTCGCGACCAGGTGTTTTTCGGCGCGACAGTGAGCTATGCCGACGGCGAAGGAGTCGAGCGGGTCGTGACCATTCTTGGCATTGATGAAGCCAACAGTGCCCTCGGGCAAATCAGCTGGATATCTCCCGTCGCCAGGGCATTACTTAAATCGCGTGTCGGCGACGAGGTGAGTCTCGTGACCCCGCAAGGCGTGCAGACGCTTGAAGTGCTGAAAGTGAACTACCCGGCGCCGGACAAATCGGCTGCAGATTAACCGGACGACTTGGCGCGTTGCACCCGCAGCACGGAGGGTGTGCGTTTCACGCTGCGCAAGGCGGAAGCCAGGTGGATGCGGTCGCGCACTGCCACGCCGAAGCGCAGGTCCGTGGCGTCATGCGAAGGCTCTTGCCCCATGTCGACATGGGTAATGTCCGCTTCGGCGCTGGCCAATGCAGCGGCAACACGCGCCAAAACCCCCTTTCCGTTGGAGACGGTGACCAGGAGGTTTGTTTCAAACGTCCGCACAGGCTCGTCGGACCAGTCCACGGCGATAAAACGCTCGCTGTCACGGTGCTGCAGTCGCTTGGCGACAGCGCAGTCATCAGTATGTATCACCAGACCTTCACCGCGGCCCAGGTAGCCCACGATGCCGTCGCCAGGAATCGGGCGGCAACAGGGGGCAAACTGCACGGAGGCGCCTTCACTTCCATCGATTACCAGCGCACCTTGCGACACTGACTCATGGGCGGTGTAGCGCTCACGGCTCATGAGCAGGGCATTGGGTTTTTCACCGGTTTCGGCAAGCAGGGTGACGATGCGTTTGGCCACCATGCTGGCGATCCGTTTGCCCAGTCCGATATCGGTCAGCAGATCGGCACGTGACCGGTTGCCGGTAAAGCGCAGGATCTTTTCCCAAGTGGCGTGGTGGGCTTCATCGTCGTCGGGGAGGCGCTCGCGTTCGATGCCCTCGGCACGCAGCGCCTGTGCGAGCATTTTTTCGCCCAGGTCTTGCGACTCGGACAGCGCCATGGTTTTCAGGTGGTGGCGTATTTTGGAGCGGGCTTTCCCCGTGCGTACAAATCCCAGCCAGCCGGGGTTGGGGCTGGAGACCGAGGCCGTGATGATTTCGATCACGTCGCCGTTATGCAGCTCGGACCGAAGCGGCACCTGTTCGCCGTTGACTTTGGCCGCCACGGCGCGGTGCCCCACGTCACTGTGAATGGCGTAAGCAAAGTCCACGATGGTCGCGCCACGCGGCATGGCCATGATCTGGCTTTTCGGCGTGAACACATAGACCGCCTCGGGAAACAGGTCAATCTTGACGTGGTCCCAGAACTCGGCCGCATCGCGTGTTTCCTGCTGGATGTCGAGCAGCGATTGCAGCCACTGTGTCCCCAGTCGCTGCGAAGCGTCGCCGTCTGGGTCGGTGGCCTTGTAAAGCCAGTGCGCCGCGACCCCGGATTCCGCCACCACGTGCATGGCTTCGGTGCGCATCTGGAACTCGATGTTGGTACCGAAGGGGCCAACCAGTGTGGTGTGCAGTGACTGGTAACCGTTGATCTTCGGGATTGCGATGTAGTCCTTGAACTTTCCGGGCAGGGGTTTGTAGAGCTGGTGCAACACCCCCATGGCTGTGTAGCAGGCCGTCAGGTCTTTCACGATCACCCGAAACCCATAGAGATCGGTCACCTGGGCAAACGAAAGGTGCTTTTCATCCATCTTGCGGTAGATGGAATACAGCGTCTTTTCCCGCCCGGAGATCAACACCGGCACGCGAGCGCTGACAAAGGCCGATTCGACCTCTCCCTGCACCCGCTTGATCACATCGCGCCGGCGGCCGCGGGCCTTCTGCAACGCCTTGGTCAAGGTGGCGTAGCGCCAGGGGTGCAGGTGCTGGAAGGAAAGGTCCTGCAATTCCCGGTAGGTCGTATTCAGGCCCAGGCGGTGGGCGATGGGCGCGTAAATGTCCAGGGTTTCGCGCGAGATTCGGGTCCATTTGGCGCGCGGGACATCGCCCAGCGTGCGCATGTTATGCGTCCGGTCAGCCAGCTTGATCAGGATGACCCGCACGTCGCGTGCCATGGCCAGCAGCATCTTGCGGAAAGACTCAGCCTGGTTTTCCTCCCGGGTGTTGAATTCCAGCTTTTCGAGTTTGGTCAGCCCGTCCACCAGTTCAGCCACCGGCGCGCCGAAACGCTCGATCAGTTCAGGCTTGGTGACGCCGCAGTCTTCAATGGCGTCATGCAGCAGGGCGGCCATGAGCGCCTGTGCATCCAGCTTCCACTCGGCGCATTGTTGTGCGACGGCGATAGGGTGGGTGATATAGGGTTCGCCGCTGTTGCGCAGCTGGCCCAGATGGGCCTCATCGGCAAAGCGATAGGCGCGGCGGACGTTGTCAATGTCGGCAGCGCTCATGTAGTCGAGTTTCGCCGTGAGCGCAGCAAAGCTTGCCGCTGCTGCGTTGGCGGCGGCGGGGGTCGACTTGCTGGAAACAACAGGCGAAAGCATGGCGCTCATGCCTTAAATGTATCGCGGCATGAATAAATCATGAAAAAAATGGACTTTATGAGGCCATAAATGAAAAAAGCACCGCATTGCGGTGCTTTTTTGCGGTGCCAGATTTGACTCAGGATGGCACTTTTTTCAGCATTTCGAGGCCAATCTTGCCTTCTGCGATCTCGCGCAGAGCGGTGACGCCAGGCTTGTTCTTGCTTTCAATCTTGGCGGCGTGCCCCTGGCTGAGCATGCGTGCACGGTAGGTGGCAGCCAGAACCAGCTGGAAGCGGTTCGGGATTTTTTCGAGGCAGTCTTCAACGGTAATGCGGGCCATGGTGATCTCCGGTGTGATCGATAACGGGGAAAGCGGGTGAAATCAGGGAATTTGAAGGGCCTGGAAGGTTTCGGCGCGGGCTCGCCGCTGGGCCGAAAACTTGAGCCTTTGGGCATGCACAATGGTTTTCAGGTCGAAAACTGCCCGCTCAAATAACTCGTTAATTATAACGAAGTCGAATTCCCGGGCCTGGGCCATCTCGGTGGCTGCGTTTTTGAGCCGCAATTCGATGACTTCGGCACTGTCTTCGCCACGCCGCTGCAGGCGCGAGCGCAACTCTTCCCAGCTTGGCGGGAGTATGAAAATCAGCACCGCATTGGCAAAAATCCGTTTGATGTTGATCGCACCCTGAAAGTCTATTTCCAGAATCACGTCGGCGCCGGTGGCGATTCGCTCCTCAATGGTCTGCCGCGAGGTGCCGTAGCGGTGGCCGTGTACATGTGCCCATTCCAGGAAGGAGTCACGCAGCACCATGCCGTCAAAATCCTCGGGCGAGAGAAAAAAGTACTCCCTGCCGTGCTTTTCCTGGCCGCGTGGAGGGCGTGTGGTGTGCGACACCGCGGGCTGGATGCGTGAATCCAGTTCCAGAAGGGCCTTGACCAGGCTGGATTTGCCGGCCCCGCTGGGGGCGGCTACAACAAAGAGGTTTCCGGGGTAGTCCATGCGTCCTGGGCGGTGATTTCGGTGTTTAGGCTAGGGGCGGGGCTATTCGACGTTCTGGACCTGCTCACGGATCTGCTCTATCAGCACTTTCATGTCGACAGAAATACGTGTCAGCTCGAGGGACGCCGATTTGGAGCCCAGTGTATTGGCTTCGCGGTGCAGCTCCTGGATCAGGAAATCCAGGCGCTTGCCCAGTTCCCCGCCGTTTGCCAGAAGGCGGTCAATTTCATCCAGGTGCGAAGAGAGGCGGGTGATTTCTTCCGCGACGTCAATGCGGATGGCAAAGGCTGTGGCCTCTGTCAGCGCCCGGTCCTGTGCAACTTCCGGCAGCGTGGCGCCGTCCGACAGCGCCATGGCTTCTTTCCAGCGTTCCAGGAAGCGGGTTTTCTGCTGCTCAACCAGTTTGGGCACCATGGGTACCGCCAGCGCTGCCAGCGCGCGCAGCTGTCCCGTGCGGTCAAGCAGCATGTCGGCCAGCCGGGCGCCTTCGCGTTCGCGGGCCGCCATCAGCTCTTTCAAGGCTTTTTTGGCCAGCTTGAGCAGCTCATCGCTGTAGTCATGTGGTTTTTTGTCCTCATTGGTGGCGATCCGCAGAATATCTGCCACGCTGAGTGCGGGTGCCTGCGGCAGCCAGGATTTGATACTGTCCTCCAGCGACCCGAGCCGTTGCAAGGTGGCCGAAGATGGCGCGCGCAGGGTGCTGGCCGAGGTACTTTCCAGCGAAACCCGCACTTCCACCTTGCCGCGCTTGAGCTTGCCGGTGAGCAATTCGCGCAATGCGGGCTCGGCCTGCCTCAATTCGTCGGGCAGGCGAAACGCCAAATCAAGAAACCGGCTGTTGACGGAGCGTATTTCGACGCCCAGACGGGAGCTGGCATCCGCGCCCGATTCAGTTTCCGGGGCGGATTGCGCCATGCTCGATTGCACGGCTGCATAACCCGTCATGCTGTAAACTGACATTTAAAAATATGCTTTACTAGAGAGAGAACAAGACCCAGACTGACCAAGTCATTCTGGTTCATCCCAAATTATGTCAAAGGTCAAGCCCGCACCATTGCCGCCCGACACCGTGATTGGTGGCTATCGTGTTGTGCGAAAGCTTTCAGCCGGTGGCTTTGGCGTAGTTTACTTGGCCGTCGACAACGAGGGCCAGCAGGTCGCCATCAAGGAGTACCTGCCGTCGTCCCTGGCTGGCCGGGCCCCGGGGGAATTGCTTCCGCAGGTCCAGGCCGAAAAGCTCTCGCTATACCGGCTGGGACTCAAAAGTTTCTTCGAAGAAGGCCGTTCGCTGGCCCAGATTTCACACGGCTCCGTGGTCAGTGTGCTGAATTTCTTCCGTGAAAACGAGACCGTTTACATGGTCATGAACTACCTGGAGGGCGGAACCCTGCAGGATTTCATCATCACGGCCCGTGAGCTGAAAAAGCAGAAGGTCTTCCGCGAGTCGACCATCCGTTCGCTTTTCGACGAAATCCTTCGGGGATTGCGCATCGTGCACCAGCACAAGATGCTCCACCTGGACATCAAGCCCGCCAACATCTTCATTACCGACGATAACCGTGCCGTCATGATCGACTTCGGCGCAGCCCGCGAGGTGCTGAGCAAGGAAGGCAACTTCATCCGCCCCATGTACACCCCGGGCTTTGCTGCCCCCGAGATGTACCGCAGGGACTCCTCCATGGGTCCCTGGACCGATATCTACGCGATCGGCGCCTGCATTTACGCCACCATGCAGGGCTATCCCCCCAATGATGCGCCGCAGCGCCTTGAAAAAGATCGTCTGTCGCTTGCCCTGTCCCGTTTGCGAGGCGTGTATTCCGACAACCTGATTGAAGTTGTAGAGTGGTGCATGTCCCTTGACCCCTTGTCACGGCCGCAGTCGGTATTTGCATTACAAAAAGAATTGAGCAGGGAAGGTGAGCGTCGTTACACCAAACTCACCGTCAGCGAAAAGGTTCGCCTTCAGTTTGACAACATGGTGTCTGACACAAAAAAAACCGCGCGCAAGGCCACTGGCTACGCGACTAAATTCAAATGAAATTCTCAGTCTTTCAGGTAAGCCGAAAAGGCGGGCGCGAGAAGAACGAAGACCGGATGGGCTATTGCTACACGCGAGAGTCGGGCCTGTTTGTGCTGGCAGACGGCATGGGAGGCCATCCTGAAGGCRAAGTAGCGGCGCAGCTTGCGCTGCAGACCATTTCCGCGCTGTACCAGAAAGAAGCGCGTCCCGTCATTGAAGACACCACCGAATTTCTTTCCACCGCGCTGATGGCGGCGCACCACCAGATCATTCGCTACGCCAGCGAAAAAGGCATGCTCGACACGCCCCGCACCACGCTGGTCGCGGCGATTTTGCAAGGCACCGGGGCCACTTGGGTCCATTGCGGCGATTCACGCCTGTATGTGGTGCGAGACGGCGAACTGCTGACACGCACCCGCGACCACTCCTACCTGGAGCAGCAGAGCGCCGGCGTCATCAAGCTCGAACGCATCAACCGCAACATCCTGTTCACCTGCCTCGGTTCTCCGACAAAACCTGTTTTTGACGTTGCCGGGCCCGTGACCCTGCAGCAGGGCGACAAGCTGCTGCTCTGCTCCGACGGTCTCTGGGGCAGCCTGAGCGACGAGGAAATTGTCCGCCAGCTGGCCGGCAAAGGGGTTTCGGATGCCGTCCCCGACCTGGTCGAAAATGCCTTGCGTACCGGCGGCGAACACAGCGACAACGTCACCGTGCTGGCCATGGAGTGGGAAACGCCCGACGCCTTCGAATCCACCCGGGGGGTGTCTACCGACAGCATCATGGACGGCGTTTTCGCCTCGACCATCCAGGCCGGCGTGCTGGATACCGTGGTGGACGACCTTGACGAAGCGACCATTGAACGCTCCATCGCTGAAATCAACGAAGCCATTCGCCGCTCGGCCGCAAGAAAAGCCTGATACCCCGGCTTAGCCGTTTCGGTGGCTGCGCCTTCGGCGCCGCTTGCCTCTCCCGTTCCCGCTCCATTCCAGTTCCATTCCCTTCAATTCCGCCATTCAGTCCCAGTCCGGCGACTTGCCAGAAAGCCACCCACCATGAGTCAGTTTGAACGAAGCGGCGCACGTGCGGCCGATGCCCTGCGTCCCGTGCGCATCACCCGCCACTACACGGCCTACGCCGAAGGCTCCGTACTGATCGAATTCGGCGGCACCAAGGTGCTGTGCACCGCCTCTGTTGAAGAAAAAGTGCCCGGCCACAAAAAAGGCAGCGGCGAAGGCTGGGTCACGGCTGAATACGGCATGCTGCCCCGCGCCACGCATACCCGCGGAGACCGCGAAGCCGCCCGAGGCAAGCAAAGCGGCCGCACCCAGGAAATCCAGCGCCTCATCGGCCGGTCGATGCGGTCGGTGTTTGACTTGAAGAAACTCGGCGAGCGCACCATCCATCTCGATTGCGACGTGATCCAGGCTGACGGCGGCACCCGCACCGCCAGCATCACCGGCGCTTTTGTGGCCGCGCAGGACGCCGTCAATACCCTGCTCGCCAGCGGCAAGCTCCAGCAAACGCCCATCATCGACCACGTGGCCGCAATCTCGGTCGGCATCGTGCATGGCACGCCCCTGCTGGACCTGGAATACACCGAAGACTTCGCCTGCGACACCGACATGAACGTCGTCATGACCGGCGCCGGCAATTACGTGGAAGTGCAGGGCACCGCTGAAGGTGCGGCGTTCTCGCGCAAGGAAATGGACGCGCTGCTGGTTCTGGCCGAAAAAGGCATCGTCGAGCTGGTCGGCATGCAGAAACAGTCGCTATCAAATTAATAGCTGCTTGCGCCCGACCGCATTGGTCTAGAGCCATTTTTTGCTTATGAAAATCGTACTTGCGTCGAACAACCAGGGCAAACTCGTCGAGCTCAGGGCCATGTTCCTTCCCCTGGGCCTGACGCTGGTCAGCCAGGCCGAGCTGGGCCTGCCGGAGGCTGACGAGCCCTTTCGCACCTTTGTGGAAAACGCACTTGCCAAAGCCCGCCAGGCGTCGCGCCTCAGTGGCCTGCCCGCGCTGGCCGACGACGCCGGTTTGTGCGTGGATGCCTTTGGTGGCCTGCCCGGCGTAGACACCGCGTTTTACGCCACGCAGTTTGGCTATGCCAAGGGCGACGACAACAACGTCAAAGCCTTGCTCGAGCAGATGGCCGGCCTGACGCAGCCCGCCCAGCGCCGCGCCGCGCTGGTCAGCACCCTGGTGGCGGTTCGGTCTGCTGAAGACCCGGAGCCACTGATTGCCTCGGGCCGCGTGGCCGGAGAAATCGCACCAGCACCGGTTGGCAGCAACGGCTTCGGCTTTGACCCGGTGATGTACATCCCCGAGTTCGGCCAAACCTTCGCGCAGCTGCCCGTTGAAGTCAAAAACGCCAACAGCCACCGCGGCAAGGCCGCACGGCAAATGATCGAACTCATGCGTGAGCGTTGGCTGTAACCACTCTTCCTTCTATGGCCCAGCAAGACATCCAGCACTACATGCGCAGCGGCACGCTGCAGCTGGCCGCGTTGCCGCCGCTGTCGCTGTACGTGCACCTGCCCTGGTGCCTCAAGAAATGCCCCTATTGCGACTTCAATTCGCACGAGGTCGCCGGCGAAATGCCAGAGCAGCGCTACATCGACGCCGTGGTGGCCGACCTGGAGGCAGCGCTGCCCCTGATTTGGGGCCGCATGGTGCACAGCATCTTCATTGGCGGCGGCACACCCAGCCTGTTTTCACCGCAGGCCATAGACCGTCTGCTTGCCGACATCCGCGCACGCCTCAGGCTCGAAGCCGACTGCGAAATCACCCTTGAAGCCAACCCCGGCACCTTTGAAAAAGACCGCTTCAAGGCCTTTCGCAGCGCCGGCGTCACGCGCCTGTCCGTCGGCGTGCAGAGCTTTGACGACAAGCACCTCAAGGCCCTCGGCCGCGTGCACGACCGCGCCCAGGCCATCGCCGCGGTAGAAGAAGCCGCACAAGCCTTCGACACCTTCAACCTCGACATCATGTATGCGCTGCCAGGCCAGACCATGCAAAGCCTGGAGCAGGACATGCGACAGGCGCTGGCACTGCAGCCGCCCCACATCTCGATTTACCACCTCACCATCGAGCCCAACACCTACTTCGCCAAATTTCCGCCCGTGGTGCCTGAGGAAGACACCGCCTACGCCATGCTCGACAAAATCACCGAGATCACGCAGGCCGCCGGGTTGCAGCGCTATGAAGTGTCCGCCTACGCCAAGCCCGGCCACCGCTGCTTTCACAACCTCAACTACTGGCAGTTTGGCGACTACCTCGGCATAGGCGCCGGCGCCCACAGCAAGCTCAGCTTTGCACACCGTGTGGTCCGCCAGGTGCGTTACCGGGAGCCCAAGCTCTATATGGAAAAGGCCCTGGCCGGCGAAGCCGTCACGCAAGAAACCGAAGTCAGCCGCGCCGACCTGCCGTTCGAATTCATGCTCAACGCCTTGCGCCTGCGCGACGGCTTCAAGCTGCAAGACTTCACCGAAAAAACCGGCCTGCCCGTCACCGCCATTCAGCGCGGCCTGGAAGAAGCCGAACGCAAGGGCCTGATCGAGCGAGACTTCGTACGCGTCAAGCCCACCGAGCGCGGCTTTGATTTTTTGAACGACCTGCAGACATTGTTCTTGGCCGACTAGCACCCACGTCAACGCCCAACGCCAACGTCAACGCAACATCCCTCTACAAAATCTATGGAAACATCCGCCGTTGTTTTTCTGGTTATCAGTTGCGCCGTCAGCTTCGCGTTGGGCCGGCTGTTTGTGCACTTCCGCGACAAAAAGCGCAAAGAAAAATCACAGGCCCGCGAAGCCGAAGCATTGCGCAACCGCCCGCCAGAGCCCGAGTCCCTCAACAAGGCCAAGCGCAAGCGGCAGCTTCAGCAGCAGAGCAAGCTCAGCAAGGGTCGTGATAGCCGTTAAGCCGGTTACGCGAGCCGTATCTTCCGGCACGATTCCGTCAGAAAATCCAGGGTCGTATGAGTGTTCGGCCTATCTGGCTGCCCATTTCGCGCAAGCTTCATACGATTTTCCGCTCAACCAATAGCTGCTGTTCAGTTCTTCCTTCGGCAATTGCTTCATGGCTTTCACAAACGCGGGCTTGTCTCGTTTGGCACATGCATAGCTCGGATAGACGTTTTTAAAGTACGGATCCGGATAACGCGCAATCAGGTCTTCAAAACTTGCTTTCATTCGCGGCCAGTTCATTTTTGATCCGGGCAGCAAAGCTCGAGTCCGGTGAATATAAAGCCGTGCATACATTGAGCTACCTTCCGTGGCCTTTTGCTGTTCGCTCCAGTAATTGATAAAAGCGTCAATGGCTTCCCAGTTCCCGCCCTCCGCCTGGGCCATGCTGTCCAGCGTATTCCGATAAAGATAGAAGTCCCGCGGCCAACGCTTGACCGCATTCCTCAAGGCCGCCTCAATATTGGCGTTGGGTTCTCTTGAGTTCAGCGCGATGTCGAGTGTCAGCATGTCCCACATCGGCGTGGCTTTCAACTCAGTGGGGGCGTTATCAAGTATTTTCTGGGCGGCGGCAAGCCTGCTGTCATAGAGCTCCCAAGCCTCGGGAGATATCGAGTTCGGCCCGCTCGTGCCGCGCGCTTCCCACGCACTGGCGTACTGGTAACGCGCCTCGGCAAAAACGGCGAAGTAAGAGTTCGGAACAACGGCCTTCCAGCGTTTGATTCGCTCTTCTTCCTGGGGCGACGTTCCTGGTGCGGGCATTGCCAGCTTGAACGCCATATAAGGAGCGGTAGCCATGGGCTCGCCTGCGGGGAAATTCTTGCCCGATGCGATCAACTCTTTTAGTGCCCGTTCCAGCGCCTTGAAGCTTTCCATTGTGTACAGCAGCTTCAGGTTTGACGCGGCGGTCTGATAGTTGGGCCAATAGTCGTTGTTGCATGGTGGCCCTCCGGGGGGCGTGTAGCAACGCCATGGCATTTCGTCGCCTGAGGCGGCAGATGCCGGGCCGACGAGAGCAGCCGCGAGCGCTGTAAAAATGCAACCCTTTTTCAGATGGCTGATCCAGTTGTAAAGAATCAACGCCTTCTTCAAATCGATGAGTTTCAGCATGCGGTTATGTCCCTATTTGGAAGCCCATAGCGTGCAGACATCGTACGAATGACTCTCAAGCCATATGCCGTGAAGAAGCTGCTCTTTTGGCAATTGGCTCATGGCTTTTGTGTATGCCAGTTTGTCCCTTGCGAAACAGGCGTACGCAGCAAAGTAGTTTTTGAATGCAGGGTCGGGGTAGCGTGTGGCCAGGTCTTCAAGGCTTGTCCGCATCCTCTCCCACTTCATTTTTGTGTCGCTCGGAAGAGCTGTTCCTGCCAGGCTAATATACAAACGCGCATACATCGACAACCCTTCGGTAGCCTGTTGTTGCTTGCTCCAGTGATCGATAAAAGCTTCCACAATCTCCCAGCTGCCGCCCCATTTGGGCGTCAACCGTGACACAGCATGTGTGTAGAACTCGAATTGACGGGGCCATTGCGTCACGGCAGCCTTGAACACAGGCGCTACTTTGTTCTTGTTCCTTGAGTCCAGCGCAATACCAAGGGCCAGGCCATGCCAAAGCGGCGTCTTCTTCGCGGCCGCAGGCGCGCTGTCGAGAAGCTTCTGTGCAGCCCGAAGTCTGCTGTCGAACAGCTTCCACGATTCGGGTGAAACGGTGCCGGCATACCCCTCGCCCCGCGCGTTCCATGCATCTGCATACTGGTAAGCAGCTTCCGCAAGGACGACAAAATGCGAATTCGGAAACGCGGCTTTCCATTGCGCCAGTTGCATGCGCTCATGTTCCCCCGCGCCTGGCCCTTTAAAAATCTGGTGGAAAGCAAAGTAAGGCGTACTTGACAAAGGCTCTCCCGTCAAAAAGTTTTTGTCAGAGCCCGACAGGTCTTTGAGCGCATGCTCAAGCAGGCCAAAACTTTTCAGCTGAGGGTTCAGGTAATAAAGCAGTTTCAGGCGGTCTGCACTGGTCGGGAGGTCCGGCCAGTCTTCGCCCTTGCAGACGTCACCTTGAACGCCATAGCAACTCCACGGGTAAATGCMCAGTTTTTTGAATTCCCCGGGTCTTGGCCCACCTGCTGATACCGCTTCAGAAGCAGCCACCGCAGCGGTGAGAAACCCGCTAAACAGCAAGGCAAACGCACAAGCTTTCTTCAGGAAGGCATTCCAGTTGTTGATTGACATTCGCAGCCTTTGATAAGTGGAGCAGATGGCCAGCAGAGGCTGCCGAACGAAGGAAGAATATCAGCAAGGGGTCGTTTGCATCCTGCAAACCGAGGGCTTGCGTGGGGAGGCAACAACAACATTCACGTTGGTATGTCGGCCCGCCAAACCTGGCAATCCATCGAACGTAGTCTGCTCAGCAAGGCCGGGCGCAAGCGGCCGCAGAAACTTGAAAACAAAAGAAGTCAAAAACCGCAAACGCTGGCCGACCTCCGCGTCAGCCTATTTTTTTAACCGCAGCTGACGTGCGTCACGCGCCCGGCCGCATCCACCGTCAGGCTCAGCCGATCAGCATTGAACTCCATCGTCACGACCTGCCCAGGCTTGAGCACCCGGACGGTTTTTGTGCCGGCGCGTGTGCGGGCTTCTTCTTCAAGTGCTGCGTTGGTATTGCGGCCCACGGCAAATTGGGCTGGTGCGGCGTTGCAAGGTCCGCTTGGTGGCGCAGATGCCGGGGCAGGGCTTCCTGCACAGGCAGATAGGGCTAGTGCAAAACCGGTGGAGAAAAGAGTGCGCATAGCAAAATCCTTTCATGGAAGTTTTAGAGCTTATTCCCGATACGCATGCTGCATGCTGGGGTAGACCGGATGCCTTCATCAGCGAGGAGTGAGTTGGCGAGCCAAACACACCGATATCAACGGCGAAGCAATGCTGTCTAGCGTGTATCCGGGAGTTCTTACTAGTTTCAGAATCTGTTGTTTGATGTTCGAAATGCTCAGAAACGTTGCCGTGCTTGTTCAGTTTCGAAGTCAACATTCGGCAATTCAAAAGACTAGCCTCTTGGCAAGCTAGTACTCGGCAGTGCACGCCCTGATGCATGGGTGATCACAGAAATTCCCCATAACTCGCCACTCGATGCGGCCGATGTCCACGACGTCGGTCCGTGCAGCCTGGCTTGAGTCGGTGAAAATCAGCTCACTCCTGCGAACGATCCTGGGGGCTCTCAAGCTCCAGTTTTTTTAGACTTTCGATGTCGTCTTGATGTTTCTTTTTCACTGCCGGCGGATCGTCCGAATCGAATACGAGCTCTTTGAGCCGAATAACATCCAGTCGCATAGCAACGGGTAACACCTGGTCGCCGAAGGCAACAGGCCTGGACATGATCTCTGAAAACGGAATTCCTTTTGCCCTAGTTAGCAAATCTCCGTGGTGAATGCCTTGGATATCGAACGGAATCTGCCCGTTTCCCTCTCCCATCATTCCTTCAATGAGCTTTTCGACATCTACCATTCTGATGATGGTCGAGAAGTAAGTAGCGAGCTTGCGTGCGGTAATCGGAGTGAGATTAAGGACGACATCAAGGTCATAAGTCTCACGCTCAAGTCCATTAGCGCGTGCTGYATGCCCCCCAATGACGACAAACTCAACGTCGTTGTCAATCATGTGCTGCGCGAGCTGACGTTGAGTCTCAATTAAGGGAGGCTGGGAACGCATAGCAAAACGAACTCATGCTCCTAGGTAGGCGCTCTTGAGAAAAAAGATGTATTGACCTCTGTAACTGTTTTATTCAGAAGCTTTTGAAATGCCGCAATCGCCACAGACTGGGCTGGGTGATTATTGCGCTCAATCATCATTCTCCTTGTGCGGAGATACGCTTTAACACCACTGCTGTCTTCAGAGTCTTGCCGCTGTTTTTCTAGCTCCTCTGCTTTTTTCACTTTCGCAGCGTCCATGTTTGTTCGGTATTCAGACACTATTCGTTGATATTCCGGCTCTGCCTCCGCAGTCTTTTCTTTTAGGATCGACATAAATAGCTGAACATCTTGTGGTTTCAACGAACGAAACATATATCCAAGACTTTGTTCAACGAACTCAGGACATTTGGAAAAACCAGATTCATTTATCTCATCCTTGATAAAAAAAGACGTGTTGCAATTACGCAGTACGGTCAAAGCCGCGTTTATGTACTCTTGCCTGAGCTTTATATAGTTCTCACGAGCTTCGAATTTGGCAGCTAACACTTGACGATCTTTCTGGACGAGTTCCCGTTGTCGATTACTAATTTCCAAATTTAGTTCAGCAACTCGTTTTTCCCGCTCATTAAGCAGGATTGTTTTTTGCGCGATTTCCTCATCCARGAGGGCCTTTTGATACACGGGTAAAACCGTGTAGAAGTACCCGACCCCAGCAAGTACCAGTAGAAAAACCTGAGAAATGTGCGAAGCGCGCGCGAACCAGTCGACCTGTGTCGAGACCGTCTTAGCCTTTAATACTTTCCCCATGGTTTCCTACCTCCCTTTTGAAACGCAGCGTTGGTCTAGCGTAGTGCTCTTCTAATTCTGAGAGGTAGGCGGTCGACCCATGCCTAAATATGCCTCAAGCTCCTTCAGCAATTCAGGAAGAAGCTGCGCGGCCGCAGCAGCGAATTTAAGGTGATCCAATCGACCGCCAAGCAAGGAATCAACACTACTACTAGCATCAACCCGATACTGTGGTGTCACAACCATCCACCTATCTTTTGCGCGTCCATCCCCTTGAAAATACTCAACGGCGTGTTCCCGCATGTTGCGCAAATCCTGGATATCTTGCCTAGAAAATTGATCAATCACCGAGAAGTCAACGCCGCTATAGAGACCAAGGCTCCTTGCCCAAGTGCAATATTCGAGTAATTTATTCGCGGCAATTACAAAAAAATGGTGTTCGCAAAGCACTGCCTGTTGCAACAGCATTCCCGCCACTGAGGGCCTACGTGATTGGCCTCTGAATAATTGCTCCGCGTCCCCGATCCGCTTTGACTGAAAAATAACCCCATGGGTCCACTCAATCAATCCGAAGAAGGCCATAGAGCATTCCTCATCCTTTGACATGATTGGTACGGTCTTGACCATGATTCTCCTCTCGGTCCCTTCTCATAAAGCATGATAGAGCACAAGGATCACAGCACGGAGTAGGATGCCTCAAACAATTCAGGAGGCTCAGTATGGCCGTCTTTGCATCACTAGGGGACGTACAAAAATTCGTAGATGCCTTTGGCAGGAACGAGATGCTCGCTAGACATCGCAGAGGAGGCTTTGACAATCGAGGGGGCAACTTCGTAGTCGAATGGCTTAACCAGGACGTCCAGACGATACAGGAACGAACCCAAGAGCAGGAGGAGTCAAGGAGACTAGAGACCCTGAACTTACAGAAACGAAATACATCGGCGACAGAACGGCAGGCACACGCTGCCGAAAGGGCTGTAGACCGAGCAAATATCGCGATCGTCGTGTCAATGATTAGCGCTGTCATAGCTTTGCTCGCCGTGTATTTTGGAAAATAGGACATCCCGGCGACTGTCCCATCAGCTGATGGATGGGTTGCCATGCTGAGAGCCTACGTGGATGCGAGCAAAAAAGGCGACGTTTTCACGGTCGCTTGCGTGGCTTTCGGCCTAGATAGGGCCGTCAAGGCAGAGCGCAAGTGGGTCAACCTCTACGGCGACCGACAAGGGCACATGGCCGACTTACACGGCGGGAAAAAGGAATTTGCCGGGATAACGCCAGAGGAGGCTGACCGTCTTTGCAGAGGCTCGATTTCGCTTATCAACCAATTTGCTTCAAAGGTTGTGGTCGTTTCCTGCAACGTGGAAGAGATTGTTAGACAACTACCAAGAACAGATCGCCCAGAAGATCACTGGATCAATCACGGCTATCGGGGGATTTATCCTTGTTGCCTGCATCTGGCAATGGGCGCAATGGGCGAATCTGTTCAGGGACAGAAGATCAGTTACTGGATGGAGGCTGGCGACGAATTCTACGGTTCCGCAGCGCAGTTCCTGGCTCACATTAATCAGCCGTTTGGCAAGATTCTTCAGGACTACTACGCAATGGCTTCGGCCGCCTTCCTGCCTGCATCTAAGGCTCGTTTGTTTGAAACGGCGGACATCGTCGCATGGGAGTGGGCAGAGCATATCAAGCGCACCCAGGCCGGAAACGAGCGTGTTAGAGGGTCGCTGCCCGAACTAATGGGGCACCCGGTCACCATGGTGGGAAAGACGCACGTTCGCAGCGAATCACGCTACGCAATTCACTATTCCGGCGAACCGGTGACGAAGTACATGCAGGCTATGCAGCGTCTGATGGACGCTTCTTCGGTTGAGGAGCTGGTTGCTTTAAGGATAGTGCGATGACCTTGACGGTTTTCTATGGTTTCGCATGCGAAACCGGCAACGTTCACGAGGAAGTTTCCTTCCTCAGCGCATTGATCACATACAACCAGGGTAGCAGCCACATTGCAGAATAAACCATGAATACCCATGGGATTGGGTCCGACGAAGGAAGACTGGGTCCAAGGTAAGACGTATAGAAATCGACACTCCAAAGTACGTTCAGCACACCGAGGAGCGGAGCCAGCGCCACCACCCACGCCCCGGACACCCTTGCTCTTTTCACAAACAGGAGTAAAGCGATTGGTACTGCTGCGCCAACAACGGGAGTCCAGAGTAAAAGTGAATCAAGTGCGCGCAGGGGAGAACCCCATCCACCCAGTGCTAATGCTGCTGGCCAACTCACGAATCCAATACCAATCGCCAACACGATTCCGACAATTTGCATAACGCTCATCCCCATTATTTAGGGCATGGTATCGCACGCGTTATCCCGGTCGGGACGTCAATTGCGGGCATAGCAACCGGCGCGTGGAACAGGGAAACATACCGCTAAATATAAAGTGACCATCAGGGACTTCTTCCTCGTCGTCGGCCAGGAGTTGGTCTATTCTTCGCGGGTACGTCACGGCGCGGACTCGATTGCAATGGGTGGTGTCTTGATGTTGGTTGGAAGCGCAGGGAAAACCTCCCACAGACGACTTCTTTGCTTATGGAAGGCATCTGAGTCCAGGAACCTCCAATCTCGGTTGTTCTCAACGGCGCGTGCCGCTACCAGATACCCTTTCATGACTTCGCGTTTTTCGTTCATGCGCACGGTCATGCGGCGCGGGAGAAAACAAACAATTTCCACTGAAGCAATGTAGCAGGCACTGGGCCTTGCGAGCTCCGTCTTCTCAAGAACGATACCGAGCGCTCGGGGCCTCAGCATTGCTTCTCTAATTATCAGAATGAGCTGATCTCGTGGGATCTTGTACTTCTCTATCGAAGAGTGAGTCATTCTTAGATAGGATTCAGCATCTGCACGCTCGTAGGCATCAGTAAATACCTTTGCCTGTTTTAGCAACGTCGGAATCTGCTCTTCAGGAACGGTCGTTTGTGCAAGCAGCCGCAACGGCAATGAGCTGACGAGCAAGGCAGTGAGTATCTTCATGGCGCTTAACGTAGAGATGACCGGGCTACCAACATGAGCGTCGGAGCTTGTTGTTGTTGGTGGTTAGCTATCATCGTGGGAATGCCTCGATGTGATGCCTGAGAATTGACGACTCGCCGCAAAAATAAGCCTCATTGATGGTGACACACGTTCACTCGGGCACCACCTTCCTGAAGTAGAAGACCTCGTTCTTGAGACCTGACAGGAGGGAGAGGTCAAAAAAATCCAATAGAGTCCAGTTGTTCGCGCCGCATTCAAGGTGTAAATCGGAAGACAGACGAGATATCTCGATTGTTGGGCTGCCAACCATTTGCTGCATCCGCAGTTCCAACTTCGCTGGTATATCAGCTTGCTCAAGTTGAACGTGCACGGTTTCTTTCTCTCGAATGTACGCGAGGCGCCGGCCGTTGCAAAGGATATCCATCGGTACAAACTTGCCATACCAGCCGGGGTTCCGCGTGACTATGACCTTCATGACGGGTAGCGTAGAGGTACCCGGCGACTTGCGCCAGGAGCCCACGAAGCGGACGGAGGCCGCAAGGCATCCGGGTTGAGTGAATGGTAATAAATCTGCGTCATGCAGCCTCCGAAGCGGCGCTGCGCCGACTGCCGAGTTCGAACAAGGCAGCGGCGGCAACGACAATCCACAGGTAGAGCGGGGACAACACCAGAAGGTACAGACACCCTTCGCTAAATTCGAGGGCAAGGCACGTGAACGGTGGGCCAGCCAATAGCAGGGCCGGAAACACGGCCAATGCCGCTGCGATTAAGCCTCGCCGCGAACGCCATGCCACCACAGCAACGAATACATATGGACCGAGCAAAACAGCAGCCCACAAAAGACTCGCTGCACTGAGCTCGAAGAGAAAATAGGATCGATAGATGCTCCACGCCATAGCCAAGCCGCCAACCAAGGCGGGAAGAATCAAGAGCAATTGGCGTTGCATCGCTGAGTTCTAACGTAGAGATGACCGGACCATCAACATAAGCGGCGGAGCCGCCTCCTGCTGGTGTAGGTCCGCGTCGATTGACATGTTATGCAGGGCATTCACAGGCTGCACATCATGGACACAACGACCGAGTGATCAAGCTTACTACCAGCAGTGTCGTCAAATGGGCCCTCCGATATATCAATCAACACCCGCGTGAGCCTAGGATTGAACCGCTTCATGTACTCGCGAACGCGCTCTGCCCGCGTTCCAATGAGTTGATAGTCTCGCCTAGGAAGGGACGTAGGGGCAACCGAGTATTCGATGCGTACCCAAGACTTTGCCGCCCAGTCCGGCCCGCACTTCGCCACCATTTCCTCGGTTGCACGGTCGAGCGCCGAACTTTGTTCATTTGAGATCGAAACTGTCGATTTTTCGAACACCAGTCGCGCTCCCGCAGTTCCCGCTGGGGGCGATCTGCTGTTCGCCCAGGCATGCGACAGCAGAAATGAGATCGAGAGGACGATCGCGGGAATGAGCACGGCGTTGCGCACTGTATAACGTCGGAGATAACCGGGCCACAACATTTGCGGCGAAGCAGCCTTTTTCCGTTGTGGATCCGTGTCGATTGACAGGTTAGGTCGGATCGAGTTCTGAATAGTCATTTGAGACTCCCTTCTCCGCCGAGCACCTCAACTTGAGCGCCAATGGACTCAAGCCAGTGGCGCATTGGATCAGTGTACTGCCCATCGACAAGTTCAATTTGCACGAGCTCCCTCGCAAGGGTACGCTTTACGATTGCCTTGGCCTCCGTGCGCGACATCGGTGAAGACAACTGGAGGTGCTTCATGAGCATCTCTTTCACATAGCGGTCCATCCCCGGAAACCATGCTCGAGACGCATCCCAACTCCTTACGGTGAGAGTAACAGGCATAGGCATGTGGTGATCTAACGTAATTTGGAATATCAATCGCCAACTAAATTGGTGATTCCTGTGGCGTCAATCCGGCAGAGCCACTTAACGTGTGACCAGGTGCCGGTTGTATTGGCCTCAACAATTCCTCGGGCAAAGAGTATTTCGTGGAGGCCGTCGTTATATAGATTCTCCTCTTGAATTTCGATTAGTAGCCCCTGCACGAGAGCAACGGATATACCCGTCACGTCGGCCCTGTCATCAGTTTGGGACAGCATCACGAGATCGTGTTCTATGAGTTCGTTGAAATCAACAGAAAAGCGAGATGTCATTTCGAAGGTCCGCTTCTGGCCGATAGCAGTCGTTAGGTATTAGACTTGATTACGCTGCCTTTCTCCAATTTTCCTTATTGGATGAATCGGTCCGATGTAAATATCTCAGCTCGCAAAGGGAAAGCGTAGAGCGAAGATGATGTAAAGGCCTATGGCGATCTCGCCCAGGCCGATGAGGATCGCCGGAAGCCCTTCAACGACACGCTTCTCATCGCTATCTCCATTCCACGTGAATTTAGCTTCTCGTCGCAGAACACTCTTCACGCCCGCTGCGATCGATGCGAGGCCAAACAGTACGGTGATGATTTTTAAAAGCAATGCCATGAGACGCCTAATGTTAGAGGTGACCGAACCACAATAGTAGCGGTGGAGCGGCCTTTTTTCTGTTGTGAGTCTGTGTTGATTGACGGGTTAAGCATCTCTATCAACCCTCAAACCTGACACTGCCGGCGATGCGTCTGGCGGTGGGCGCATGCTTGTTGTTCTCGGTCACGGCTACGGCCACCAGGATTAGGCACCTTTTTTGTGCGCACAGTTATTGTTCCGTACCTTGAACGAAAGCACTCAGCGTAGGCATAGTGGTATTTGTACGTTTAGCGGAAAGCATACGATCGCCGGGAAGGAGGTAATACCAATTAAGAACCGGAGCCTCCGCTGGAAATGGTGGGGGAACAAAATCGAACGACCCGTCGATGGTCGTAGCAGCGTCACCAAGCAGGCGAAGTGAAAATGTCACAACTGAAGCAGAGGTACGGGCCACCGTTCCCTCAACCATCAGCCTACGCATACCAGGAGGCGAGTAATCGCCCAGGTCGATGGAACCATGAAAGTGTTGCGCACCTGAAACCTCACACAATCCGGCAAACCCAAACTTTTCCAGAATCATTGCTGGCAGAAAAAATGACTGCCTGGGGTCAAAGCCATCAGGGTGATTGAACGTTTTTTCATCAAGGCCGTGAAAGAGGTGTCGCCCGCCAGAAAGCCGGTAAGACTCGGCGACCGCGACACCCTGGATGACGCGCGAAAACATTTGTGCGTTACCCAGGTGGCGTACCTCTACCTCAAAAGATTCTTTCGGGTTTTGTTCATTGGATGAGATTAGGCGCAATGACTTTGCCACCATCCAACTTTCTTTGTCAGAGCATGCGGCATGACTGGATGTGACCTGAAATAGTGCAATGGCAATTGAGATACAAAAAAGACGCATGGTCAAGACACTCAACGTTGATAAGTGAACCGCACACAGAGGCTTGGCGCTATAAGCCGCGCCGAAAATCGATCGCCTCGCGGAGCCACCGCGTTGTGTGCCGGTCTCGATCGGCCTGTTACGCAGCATGGCCAGGCCGCTCCTTGCTCCGATGCGCCATCCAATAGGCCAACACTGCGAGCGCAATGACCAGTGCCTGAACTGGAAAAAGAAGCACCCATGCGATTTCGGTGTCCCTGTAGCCTCTCGCCAAGAGGCTGGCCATCCAAACACAGAATGCAATGAGAGCTGCATTCCCCGCGGCGAGAGTAGCAAGCCATAGCGTAACGCTCGCACGGGCTCCCATCAAAATCAACGCGGAGCAATACAAGACGGCAGAGCACCAAGCATAGTTCGCCAAAAAGTGTTTCCACTCAAAGCCCGTGTTGCCAATGAATTGCGAGTAAACCAGGAATATCGGACCAGGCAGAACAAGAAGCGAAACAATCGCAATGACTCTCATGGTGCGGCCTAACGTTGGAGTTGATCGGCGAGCGGGAGACGTGTGCACGGAGCGCATTGAAGCACTCGGGCGTCAGTGTCGAACGGCTTGTTTGATGCCATTGCCACTAGTGGTTCCTCAGATAGTTCCGGGCAGTGTAGATACCAGCCGTCGCGCAAAGCCCGCCAACTAACCAAGCGAACGCCAGCCCGAACCATGCAAATCCTAAGGCCACTCCGATGCAACCGCCGGGGGGACAAAACTTTTCGTTCGCAAGGTGCAGCAGTGCACCGCAGAGGATGGTCCATCCAATCCACCCGGTCCATAGAAACCTGCGAAGCCGGTGCAATGGGAGTTCGTCGGGATGATTCAAGAATGCACCAACCGCAAAGCCAACCCCAAAAATAGCGAGTACGAGGAGGAGCAGCGTTTCCATGGCATCTAGCGTTTGACTTAAGCGGACCGCCGTAGGCGGGTCCGCTTGAAGGAAGGGTTGGGGCGCATTGTTGCCGGGCTTCCCGTGTGCTGGTGACGCTAGCGATGAACAGGAGAAGTTTGATTGCTCAGGCGGTGCTTGTATTCCTGCACCCAGTCACGGTACCCGGTGCCCCATTTCGTTTCGACCTTGGTTGAGACGACTCTAGAGAGGCTTTCGTCGTATCTAACGATGAGAATCGACGCTCCAATGCCGAATGGGTTATGCCAACCGTCGAATCCCTTCTCTGAGTAGTTGGCATCTGGAACTCCGAGGACGGCATGTACGGCCGAACRTTCCTGACCAGGTCCAATGTCCAGCCAGCGCTTGGGCATGAACAGACTTGGCATGAACGCGAAGCTCATAGCGGCGATGAAGAGGGGCAGCAATGTTATTGCGAGTGACCGTAGGTTCATGTGCGCCCTAACATTGGCGTTGACCGGCGCACATGAGGCAAGTGCGCGAAGCGCACGGAAGCATCTGTGCGTTCGTGTCGAACAACCCGTTATGCCGCATGCTTGTCAACCTCGTGTTCGTAGCTGGTTGACTCAGTCGGCTCGCGGTAGTGGTACCACGCCTCGTGCGGAGAGAATTTCTCACATCCATAGCATTGAGTACTGGGCCACTTCACGCCACAGCCAGGACAGACGCCGCGCGTCCAAAAGGTGTTCCAGGTGGTGCCGCACGAGGGAACGCAATCCCAGACGTCGTAGGGACCCGGTCGCCACTCGCACTTCGGGCAATAAATGTCCGCCTTGTCATTGCTCATTGCACGACCTCAAACGGCAAAGATACCGGTCCTGCGGCATAACGTTGGAGGTAACCGGCACGCAGCAACTGCCGCGAAGCGGCCTCTTGCTGCTGCATGTCCGTGTTGACTGACCTGTTAGACATGAAGCGAAGTCAAGCTGGCTTGGTTAGCGCTTCACGCATCGCGCGTAAAAATACGTTCACGCCCGCCATCGCGGCATTGGCCTGAAGGCCCAACCGCCGACATTCTTCCGAGACTTTTGTGTAAATCTGCTCGGCAGAACCAACTCTCTCAATGGGATTGGCAGGCAATTGATCGGCAATCGTGTGGAGCGCATTAAGACCGCTCATGAATCCCAGGACCCACTGCTTTTGCGGATCGGTCGGACCACTAAGCCACGCCTCGCAATTGGGCGGCCCCAGTAGCACGGGATCGCGGGACGAGCCTTGCGCGGACGCGAAGAACGGCAGTACTGCGACAGAAAGGATGATGAGAGATTTTTTCATGTCTAACGTAAAAATGACCGGACCACCAACACTTGCGGCGGAGCCGCCTCCTGCTGTTGTGGGTCCGCGTCGATTGACATGTTAGATTGCGCCACGCAGGACGGCGCTCGCAATTTGGTACGACACATGTTCCACCTGCCCCTTCCCGGGGTAGTCGTCGGGCACGATCTCAATTTGTTCCACCTGAAGAGAGCCGCTCAATTCACCGTTCGCACGTGCGACTCCCGCTAGCACCTCTTGTGTGTAGTTCTCCAGGTCGAACTTCACTGTCGAATCGCTCCGGTCCATTGCAACACGTCGCACGACGGGAGGCCCCGCGGCGGGCGAAACACCGAACTTGATTGAGACGAGCACGGCTTTCGGCCCCGTCACGTGCTGGGCTCGGTAGTAGACGTCTCGTTGAAGGTGCATGGTTCCGCGCAATCTAACGTGAAATTGAGCGGCCGCCGTAGGCGGTCCGCTCGAATGATAGGTTATACGTCGCGCGGTGACTTGCTATCCGCATGGGTTCTCCATTCCAAGCCGCCGGCAGAAGTACTCTTCGTACCCCCATCCTGGTACTGCATGGCGAAAACAATCCGAGCCCATATAAAGGGTGCGGGTGACACCGCGGCCAGTTTTCACAGCGACTGACGTTGGCGTCGCTGATGTCGCCCAGTAGGTGTCCAGTTCGATATCTTGCTTTAACGTCCCAGGAAAGAAAGCTGCGGTCTTGTCTCCGCGGAAACAGTACCGGAGTTGGCCGAGATTCTCACGCAGGAACCGAAGACGCTCTTCAGGTACATCACTGGCACCGATGTTCGCCAGAGTTCTTTCTCTATCGGATACCCACACGCCATCGAGCCGCTCGTCAGGCTTGCCGCTGAAAGACACGCACGCGGTCACGCTTGCGGAGATCAACGCGAATAGGATGGTGGCCTTCACGACGTATAACGTAATGTATACCGCAAAGTCTGCGGTATAACATCGCGCCTGCGGTATAACCTGGCCGCCGAAAAGCCAGCCAAGTGCTTGTTATTCAAAGACTTATTGTCCATTTTGAGTTTCGCTCAGGTCGATAAAAATGGGATCAAACCCCGCAAAACGATTCTAGGCGGACAGTGTGGTGATCGCCTCCTCAATATGGACGAGCGCAGCTTAAACAGCCGATTCCGTTGTGTTTGACCATCGCTACCCATAACCCGGCCCGGCTGCACCCTTGGGTGGCAGTCGTTCCGCTTGGTGTCACGTCGGCCGCGGGCCAGGCCTAACGTTTGAGATGAGAGGCGTGACCCGGCTCCGGGGCACGTCCTCTCGATTGAAGGGTTAGGGCGCTGGTGATGCTGCACCATTAGGCGAGTATTGTTGTACCCAGCTAACAGATGCAAGCACTGCTTCTTCCTTCAATTTTGCAAAGTTGAACTTCGCATACTCGTTGTGAGAGACGAATTCATACGGCTGTTCAAGCGCTTCGTCGTAGCTCCAGTACAGACCAAGAAGTTGTTCAATGCCGTACGCATCACCGACATGCTCTCTTGCAGGCGTTTCAAAATCGTAGTTCGAGGACCGTATTCCAGCCATTAGCTGCTTCAAACCCTCAATAGGGTCGAGCACGCGCTCAGCTATTGGTGAGATATGGGCTAGCAGGAATTCCCAGGGAGCTACTTTGGATGGTTCCATGACGCTTTGCTCTCTAGAAAGCAGATCGAACTTTGCAAGACGGGAACTCGCTGTAGCGAGTCGGGTGCAACGAAGGGTTAGGCGTCATCCGGCACCCACTGTTGAACGCTGGACGAGGACCGTAGGCGGAAGCTTACGACGGAGGAGGTACCCGCCGATACGACCATCCGGTGTGAGCGCTGAATAGCTTGCCTTAATGTATGGGCGTGCCCCGTCGACAGGATAGAACTCAGTGTTGAGGTGGGCGACTTCATCCGCTGTAAGCGCTCGAGCGGAGCCATCGTCTTCGACCATCACGAATCTGAGGGCGAACGTGTCATTGGCTTTGGCAGCACGCTCACGAGCTTGAACCATTCGGCCAGCGATGAGCGCACAGGCCACGACCAGGAGCGCGATGACAGCGACAGCGGCCCACATTTCGCCTATGACGCCTAACGTTGAAGGCAACCGGCGCACAAGAACCGGATGCGAGTAGCGCTCAGATTTACATGTGCGTCCGAGTTGACTGAATTGTTAGGCCGCTGCATTTGCAGTACTCCCGCTTGAATTACTTAGACCCATAAAACGCATTAGCCTTTTACCAACAAGGCGATACCGATACAAGTCACAACAACAAGGAATAGGAACGCCTGTATAGCTCGTCCGATCCCCAAAAAACCTAGCAAACGATTCAACCAATTTTTCAAACCGATCTCCCTCTACAAGCCGTATCGCCTAACGTGCGTGTAACCGGCGACTTGCGAGAGGACGCCGCAAGGCGTCCGTGTTGACTGGCTGGTTAGGTTTCACTTCCCCCATCGGCACGTGCGCGCAACCACTTCTCCAACATGATGCCATCCTCGGACTGCCTGTACATGGCCAATTCGATAAGCCTTTCATGATACGCGTGCTCCAGGTAGAGAGATCGAGCCGCGTCGTTGTTTCTCCGACACTCAACCAGGATTCTCTCCACCCCCGAAAGTCGCGCGACGGATTCCAACCAAGTGATGATCGCGCTGGCCAAGCCTTTGCGCCGATATTGAGGTCGAACCGCGAGCAACTCCAGGTGGGCATGACGCTCACCGTAGCGCATGATGCCAAATGCGAGGACGTTGTCATCTGCGACGACCACGGCTACGTTTACGTCCCTGTCGCGCAGAGACTGAGATATGCGGCTTCGCGTCCAATTCCAGCCCAGACCATGCTCGACGTAATCGCGCGACATTTCCGCAATCTGTGTTGAGTGAGATTCTGCTGCCAGGCGGACAGCTACATCAGCGAGCACGTGAGACCTAACGTTTGACTTAAGCGGCGTGCCGAAGGCACGTACGCTTGAAGGAAAGGTTAGGCACCAGCGGGTCCACCGAAATGTTAGGCCCAGTGCGCGAGCAGGCCGGCTACGTAAAGGACGGTGGACAAGACGATTCCTCGCAACGGCGTGCTGAACCAGTAGCGCCAGCCAAGAAAGGCGCAACCGCCGAGCAGCGCCAGCCCGACAGCCAAGAGGAACCACGATGAAAAGAAAACAGCAGGCTGCGCAAGCGCGAGATAGCCGTAGACGAGGCCGAACAGTATTGCCCCAAAGCTGTGGCTCGCGTTGAAGCCGACCCAAGCGTCCCACATCGACATTTTTTGCGAGATGACAGGCGAAACCTCCTGCATCCGAGCCATGAGCGCCAGGTCGCGAGGATGAAACTTGTTCCCACGGAAAGTGAAGAGAAGATGGGCACAACCGAGACCAAGGATCACGAAGGCGCCGGCAGCAACAAGTATGGAGGGAAGGCTTGGCAAGCGGTGTTCCTTCTGTTGGGGCTTAACGTAAAGATGACCGGACCACCAACACTTGCGGCGAAGCCGCCTCTTGCTGTTGTGGGTCCGAGTCGATTGACATGTTAAGCCGCAGCGTCACTTCCGTCTAACTCCTCGCTTGAAGCGCTCGTACTCCGTCCACGCCGGATCATGCCGCGAAGACACCTCAATCGGGAAGCGACTTATCGGAACAAGCGCACTCGAAACGGTCGCACGGAAGTCGACATCCGATTTTGCGTAGTACGTCCACAAACGCACGTTCTCGCCCGTCGAGATCAGTACTAGCATGCCACGACCGCCATTCTCACTCGCCTGCCGAAGTCGATCCTCTACCTCGTACATGGCATCAATGACATCACCAACAGGCATGCCACTCTCAGACGAGTACCGCCAGCTTAGAACGACAACGTAGGGAAACTCAGTACGTTCCAATGGATGTCTAAATTCATCAACATACCGGAAAATAACGCGACGCCCATCGGTCGGACGTTCCGCGATAGCTGTCGCCCAGACGTCTTCTGCGGCTTCGGTCCGGCCAAGGCCGAATGCGACAGCAATGATTAGCGGAGCGATGAAGCGTTTCACTGCGGTTTAACGTTCAAAGTAAGTGGCGCCGCTAGGTGTCCACTTGACTGCGATGTTAGACAGGCAGCCGAGAAACGGATCGATGTAGAAACTCATAAAACAAACAATGCTATGCCGATAAAAACAGCGGCTACGACAATCATTAAAGCCATCAGCGACCAGCGTGGACTGGGATGACTCAAGATAGCTGAGTCCACAAAAGAAATAACCTCTCTTCTAATTTCGCCGCGGCTGAACCAGACAGCAAATCCGACAGCCAGGAGAAGCCCACCAAAAAATAGCATGTGAGCTACGTAAGCGTAGAAGAATAACGGCGACTGGTCCTGGTGAATGAGCGTAATTTGGTACCTGCTAACGTAGAAAAACCCCCGCATGAGTGCGCCACCCCCCATGAACAAGAACCCGGAACCGAGAAGCAACAAGATAGCCGAGGCAATAGCGATCTTTATAGTGTTTTGCATCGTAAACTGGGGCGGTCTAACGTAAAGTTGAGCGGACGCCGCAGGCGGTTCGCTCGAACGACAGGTTAAGTCTCACGCCCATGGTTAGTCCCTTTTAGCGTACTTGAACGGGAGCATCAGGACAACTTCGTCGGCCAAGGCTGCCATTTCAGGTGGGAACGTCTCAAACGAACCCTTGGTAAGACTTGCGATCATGGTTGGCACATATCGCTCGATGTAGGGGGCATGAGACGGGACCATCTTGATCCATTTCATCCAACCGTCTGCGCGAATTCTTATCTCCGCGATGGCGCAGCCATACACACGCTCGCCGTTGTCAGTAGGCCAGTTTTCAGTTCCATACTGCTCTATGCGGTGAGTCAGGCGTGACAGGTACGACTTGAATGGCTCCTCCGTCGTGGTAGGGGTGAGGTAATGCACCCTCAAGTCAAGCTCTCGCAGATTTTCTTCGACTCTTGCCAACGTTCGTCGCATGTGCTGGAGCCGCGCCTCTCTTTCGGCGTTTCGCGGCCGGGTTGCCTCCAACTTAGCCATTTCTGCGCGGTAGTTAGAGAGACGCTGATCGACCTCCGCGCGTAGGCTTGCCTTGCGTGCGGCCAACTCTGCTAATTCGACTGAGGTCGGAGCATCAATAGGCTCGCGCGAGCACGGCTCCGCCATGGTGGAAAGACTGACGCATGCCAGGATGACTGCGCGCGCGACCAACAGGGTGACGCGCAAGGGTCGAGATGCGCGGGGTGATGTCTCCATGAGGTTTAACGTAAAAATGACCGGACGACCAACACAAGCGGCGAAGCCGCCTCCTGCTGTTTTGGGTCCGTGTCGATTGACTTGTTAGCCATCACGTCAGTTGCTTGCGCTGATTTAGGCGGAGGCAGTAGACAAGAATTCCGAATATGAGCAAGGTCTATGTAACCCGGGAACGAGACGTTCTGCGTCAAAACCTTGTATAGGCCCAAGAGTAGGTAGAGCGCAAACCAGAGGATGGCGGCTTTCTGCATGAACAAGAGAAAGATGCCGGCAATAAACAGAATCAGGGGGTAGATAAACCCTGAAGCGAAGGGAATTGGTGCGAGCGCACCGGTGCGCATCAACTCCACAAATGTGGACCACTTCTCGATTATGAAGAGGGTGATGGCCACCCATTGCAGCGTGCAGTACGCGCAGATGATGTAGATCGGAATTGGTCGCTGCGCGAACCAAGCGCGTTGCGACCTCTTCGGCTCTTCTCCCGCGTGGACGGGCGTACTCGCCGGTGCTTGGACTGTTGCCCAAGCAGGCTGAAGCGTTGGTTCGACTCGCTCTTCTTCGGTCACTTGTGATTTCCCTCGGTGTTTAGTGAAGGCTAACGCTGGCGGCAACCGGCACGCGCCGGGAGGCGAAGCCGACCAGAGCGTGTCCGGTTGACCAACTGGCTAGACGGCGTGCAAGCCCACGGTGTGTTGCTCTGATAGTTCATTTTGCCAAGCTGCCGTAAAGCGAAATGCATAGCTCTTCCGTATATAGCAGAAACCCATCATCGCGATCGCCTTCTCTGCTCCATGTGATGATTGCATTCGACTTGGTGTAAAGCTTGCGCATGGACTTATATTCCGCTTCCTGTATGTCTTTCTCATCGGAGGGCTTCATAGACTTGAGCCCTGTTTCAAGGAAATCCAAGAACGATTGCGCCTTTGCGGATGCAACCCTGACCTTCAATGCCTCGACAACTTCTTTTGGTGTCGTCTTTGCTGATAGTTCGGGATGGATGGCGTAAAGGTCCGAAAAAGGCACGCAACCAAGCGACATGTTCACGGGGCGCCAGCGAGGTTGACCGGCTTCGGAAATGCCACCTATCAAGAATGCGGATACAACGCAAAAGTGGCGTACTGCATGAGTACGCAGGAACAATGGCGGCCGACAATCAGAGGCAGTCATGATCGCCGCCTAACGTAATGTATACCGCAAGGTCTGCGATATAACATCGCGCCTGCGGTATAACCTGGTCGCTGAAAACCCAGTCAAGTGCTTGTTATTCAAAGACTTATTGCCCATCTTTAGTTTTACTCAGGTCGATAAAAAAGGGAGCAAACCCCGCAAGCCGATTCTAGGCGGACGGTGTGGCAACCGCCTCCTCAATATGGACGAGCACAGGCCAAACAGCCAATCCTGTTGTGTTTGACCATCGTGACTCATAACCCGGCCCGACTGCCCCCTTGCCTTGGGTGCCAGTCGCTGCGCTTGGTGTCACGTCGGCTGCGGGCGCCAGGCCTGCCCCCGTGAAAAAACCGCGCTGCCCCGGTCGCCGCTGAATCCCCCCACAAGACCCCGTCCCGGAGTGAGGGGCACTTGTGGGGGGATTTTTCATACAGCGGCAACCGGGTCATCCCGGTTTTTTCTTGTTGATCGACCAGCACCCCCCTCCGCCCCCTACTCGGGGGAACGAGGAAGCCCGAGCGAGAGGATGTTTTTTCAACTCCCCTCGTTCATCAACTTCCTCCTGGAGAATTCCCATGACTGCTGTGATTTCCGATCTTGGCCTTGTTATGAGCACGGGCACACGCATTAAGGACATGATTGAGAAAAAAACCGATGACATCCTTGGCCTTCAATCATTTTGGACTGCTGCCCTTGTTCGTTATGCAAGATGTTTCGATATAGGGAGGCGCCACTTCGATTTAAATGAAGGAATTTTTGACGGGCTTAACGGTGACCCCGTGACTGTTCACCGCCTTTAAATAAACCTTAGAAACAAACATTTCGCTCATTCTGTGAATAGCTTCGAGGTTCACTTTGCCGGCGCATTTCTTCAACCTCCAGAGCTAGGTCCAAAAAAGATTCTCGCAGTCCAGACGTTTGTAGGCTCGCTTGTCGCACCTACCTATGACGATGCCATCAGTTGGGCATGATCGCAGCCGTCGTACAGAAGAGACTCGGCGAGTTGGCAAAAGAGAAAGAAGTCAAGGTTTTTGAAATCTTGAACCAAATGGATATTGACGACATCTACAAAAAAGAGCCTTTGATATACACACCCCCGGAGATTGATGCGCAAAAAGCGCGACCAATAGACGGCTCTCAGTAAATAGGAATAGGCATCTAGTGGCTACTTGGCTGGTAATTGAGGCAACAAAGCAGCGTACTGTTTGCATTTTTGAAAGTAATCGTCAGGMCATGCGTCTTTCATGGGCTGGCCCTTGAAACTGCGAGTAATGGCTATGAACGTATCCATATCGCCGACCTGGCAGGCGAATTTCGCATACGCATTTCTATTCCAATCAGAGGGGTATTTTTTGATCACGTCTTCAAAGCCGGTTTTCATCTGTGACCAAACTACGCTCCGATGCGGCTCTGCAAAGAACTCTGCTTCTCCCGCACGGCTCGATACGGCCCAATAAATACGAGCGTACATTCCCTGGCCTTCTGTTGAAGCAGTTCGCTTCACGACATCAGCAGCAAAATTCCGAATTTCACCTACGCTGCCTCCCCACATCGGAATAAGGCGCTCTGCCGCTTGAAAATACGTCTGGTAATAAAGAGGCTCCTTCGATAAGGCTTCTTCGTACAAAGACCAGTATTGCTCTTTTTTCCACCCTTGCGCCAATGCAATCTTCAGCATCACGACATACCATTGTGGGTCGTCACTGCTGATTTTTTTGTTCGCCTCGAGCGTATTGCTGGCAATCGCCATTTGCTTTGCAAAGTCTTCCCAACCTTTAGGAGTGACAGTGTTTGCAAAGCCATGCCCGCGAAGAGCCCAAGCATGCCATTCCTGTGCGTTAGCCAGGGCAATGGGTGCTGTGGCGGATTGAGGATAAGCTGCGACCCAGCGATTCAATTTGCTTTCAATGTTGGCCCATTGCACCTCGCTATTTTTTTCATTTTTCTCAAGAATTTCGGCATTTAGGTTGGCATAGAAAACAGTGAGATACCAAAGCCCGCTGGGTGTTCGACTTTTTTCTGTGCGTAGTTTGGTGGCCAACCTATCAAGCGTAGGAAAATCACTTGCCTTATAAGCCTTGGCAACGATTTCTTTTAATTCGTAGGGTCCGTAACTTTCCGCGTTGACGCACGTGGTCGCGACCATTGCCAAAAGAACTAGCCCAAGAATTCGCGCCCACTCTCTCATAAATTCCTCCCGTTTTGTTCAGAGGAAGTTTAAGGCTATCGGTTTCGCATGCGAAACGAAAAATGGCCTCGAGCGGTTATTTCTACAGCACTGGCGCCTGGTTCGCCGTCGCAGCCTTCTGCAATGCCATCGTGATCTGCGGGCTGTCGCACGTCAGCGCTCTAACTTTTTCTTTCCATTGCACTGACGCGGCGCAATCCATGAGAGCTTTCCACTTATACCCAACCTCCTCCAGCTCCAGACTGGTCAACGCCGTCACCGGCATCCTGTTCTGACTCACCGTGATCACATACACGGTTCTGCCTGCATCGTCATCCGTCCAACCACATGCGGACCCTTGAGCCTTTAAGGCTCCGGGCAGAGGGCCGCCTCGCAAGCGAAACAAGGAGAGGTCCTGAGGGGGCTTTTTATTGCTACGATGCCGCGATGACAAAGCTATACCTGCTCATCATCGCGCTCGTGCTCTGCATTTGGCAAATGTACTGGCCGATCTCCGCCTGGCGCAAAGACGGCTTCATCGCGGCACTCAAGCTATTCGCTTTTGGCGCCCTGACCGTCGGCATAGCCGTGATGAGCGAACTGATCGAGCAGTTTTAATGGCCGCTCTGGCCTGGGGGATTAGATGAATATCAGTAATCTTTTTAACATTAGGTGGATTAGCTGGGGACTCTGTCTCGTTATGTTTCGCATGTACCGAGAAGATTCATATCCCCTGTCACTGTATTTGGCCTTGAGCTTGCCAGTTCTCTTGACCGCAGCCCATCTTGTATTTTCAGTATTCGAATCGACAAAAGACGAATTTGTGAAAACGTCGATTGAATTCTTGTGGATGATGGGCTTCGCTACTTTACTTGGTGCGGCAGCAATTTATTCCGACGCAGATTTTGTGAACAGAGGCGTGCGTTATGACGCCAATGGTTTTTGGCCACTTGTTCAAGCTAGCGTGCTGCAGGGGGCGGTAACGTTGGTCTGCTTGGTGATTCGCAGGTTTCTTCCGCCGTACCAAGCTACGCGCAGTTAAATTCACCTCAATGGAATGACTATCTGCCCCACGCTTGCTGGAAACCTTGCTATCAAATTAGGAGAAAATCCAGAACACTGGATTGCGGTTGCAGCACTTGAGGCTGAACCGGAGAGCACACTTTTAGACCAGCTAAAAGCCAGTGCCAACAAGTGGCGGAAGCGGTGAGATTCGAACTCACGGAGGACTTGCATCCTCGGCAGTTTTCAAGACTGCTGCATTCAACCGCTCTGCCACGCTTCCGAGCCGCATAGTTTAACCGCTAGTCGGCGGTCATCTGGCTCGTTGATGAGCCATGTCGATAAATGCGGTCTCGCAGCCCGGACAACAGGCGGGCCAGGCGTATCGGCTGCCTTCCAGGCATTGATTTACTCGCAAAGCGGGGCACTGCCAAAAATAGCGGGCTGAATTCCACCTCTTTTGGTTCGTCATTGGTCACTTTGTGACTGTCAAGCAAATAGAGCCAAAAAAACGGACTTATTTCCTGGAACTATTTCCTCTCCGCTTCCTAAACGTTTTTTGGAACGGTGACTAAAGGCGCTGGCGCAGCCATGATTGAAACATTCAGTTACAGCACTTTTAGAGGACACAAATATGACTGCTCCAGCATTCACCCCCGAGGCGGCAGAGAAGGTTACTACGGCATTTGTGCATGCCACCGGCGCCCGCTGGTCGTTTCCGCGGGTCGAAGTCCAGGACCGCGGAACCTTCATGTTGATCAGCGTGGACTCACTTTCCCCAGAAATCCGGGAAATTGAGTTACCCATCAAGAAATCCATTGCACATGCCCTGAACCAGGTCATTCCGGCGCACCCTACGCAACGGTTTGGTAACTGGATGGTTGTTTTCTTCCGGGACGGCAGGATGTTCGAAACTGTTCACCCCAGCGAGTTTGAGGTGTAAGGACGTCGGGGTGGCCTGCTATGTGCCTGCTATATATATGAGTCAGCAGCCCGTCGTGGCCAAGGCCTGTCGCCGAAACGCTGTCCGCAGGCGGCATTCACGACCTTGTCCTACACACCGCCAGCCAACCGCTGGCTAAACTTTCCTTGCGGCCCGTCCTGGGTCGCACCTCCCTCCACTGGCGTAGCCAGTTTTACTGCCCGGTCTTCCGGGCTTTTTTTTGCCTGCTCGCCGCTACGCGGCTTCGGGCTGGGCCAGCAGCATCCCTTTTGTCTCGATAAACGCAATGACTTCCGCAAGGCCGGCATTGGTCTTGAGATTGGTCATGACAAAGGGCTTCAGGCCTTTGGCCGTGGTGCGCATGCGGATGGTGTCCGCCTCCATCACGCCCAGGTCGGCGCCGACGTGGGGCGCCAGGTCGGTTTTGTTGATGACGAACAAATCGCTTTTGGTGATGCCCGGCCCGCCTTTGCGCGGAATCTTCTCGCCGGCAGCCACGTCGATCACGTAGATGGTGAGGTCGCTCAGCTCGGGGCTGAAAGTGGCGGCCAGGTTGTCGCCGCCGGATTCGACAAACACGATGTCGGCGTCGGGGAAGTCCACCAGCATGCGGTCTATGGCTTCGAGGTTGATTGAGGCGTCTTCGCGTATGGCGGTGTGCGGGCAGCCGCCGGTTTCCACGCCCATGATGCGTTCGGCGTCCAGCGCGCCGCTGACGGTCAGGATGCGCTGGTCTTCCTTGGTGTAAATGTCGTTGGTGATGGCGACCAGGTCGTATTTGGCCTTCATGCCTTTGCACAGCATTTCAAGCAGGGTGGTTTTGCCGGAACCGACGGGGCCCCCTATGCCGACGCGCAAGGGGGGAAGTTTTTTGGTGCGGTTGGCGATGTGATGCAGGCTCATGGATGGCTTTGTTGGGTTGCGATCAGATTTGCTATGAGGTTTCAGGAGCGGAACAGCCGCGAATACTGGGTTTCATGCTGTGACGAAAGAATGGCCAGCATGGGGGAAAAGGCCTGGCGTTCCTCATCCGGCAACTGCATGGCGGCCTCGACCGCTGCAGGTATACCGCCGGCAAGGCGCGCCAGCATGCGCTGGCCGGCGCTTTGGCCCAAAGGCACTGATTTGATGGCGGCCTGCGTCATGTTTTCCGCCCAGCCGAAGGCATAGGCCAGCAGGCAGTCGCGCACGCCCGCCTCGGTTTGTGAAACGGCCAGCGCAAAGGCAACGGGGAAGGTCGGCTGCATCTGCGCACAGGCCTCAATGTGCGCGGCGTTGGCATCGTCATGGTTGCGCAGCCAGTCCAGCAGGGATCTGCCCATTTGCTCAGCCTGGGCGCGCAGCTCGCTGGTTTCCCGGGTTTGCAGCACCCAGGCATTGAGTTGCTGCACGCGTTGCAGGTCGCCTGAGCGCCAGGCAGGAATAGCCTGGGCAATTACCGCCAGGTCACCGCGCGCCAGGCTGATCTGGAGCTGGTCGGCCAGCCAGTCGCTTGCTATCATTTCTGTAGCTGGTTGCGTCCGTTCCATGGCGGTTTCAAGCCCTTCCGAGTATGAAAATCCGCCTACAGGCAAGGCCGGGGAGGCCAGCCAGATCAGCTGGAGCAGGCTGGCGGCCGGTAGCTGCCCGGCAGGTGCGGCGGACATGTCCATCAACGGCCTAGTGCGGCTTGTGCCTGTGGATCTGGATGGCGACCGGCTTGGCTTCGTGGGTGTGGTCGTCGTGGCCATGATTGCAATCGGGGCCATGCACGTGTGGCGCGGGGGAGGGCTGGGCATGACTGTGGGTGTGGTGGTCATCAGCGTGATCATGCCCCTGCCCATGGCTGTGTCCGCCAGCGCTGTAGGCCCCGCCTTCAGGTTCGAACGCTTCCTCAACCTCGTTCACGATCAGGTGCATGGCGCGCAGCATGTCGGCCAGCACATGGTCGGGTTCGATTTTCAGGTGGTCGGGCTTGAGCTCAATCGGCACATGCCGGTTGCCCAGGTGGTAAGCGGCGCGCGTCAGGTCGAAAGGGGAACCGTGTGATGGGCATGCGGTGATGCGGAGCACCGCTTGAGGGGCGGCAATCACCTTGACCATGGAGCCGTCTTCCACCACCAGCACGTCGCCGCCACGCACCAGCGTGCCGCGCGGCAGGAACACACCAAGGTGGCGGCCGAGCGAGTCGGTCGCGTCAAATCGGCTTTTTTGGCGCACATCCCAGTCGAGCTCGACGATGGCGGCGCGTTTAAGAAGCACGGGCGCGAGGCCCTTGCCTTGCGGGAGGACTTTGGAGCACTGCAACATGGAGGGGGTCATTGTCGGCAAAGCGTTGTTGCGGGATTTATGTTGCTTTGAAGGCACCCGTGAAGCCCGTTTTTTTCGCAGCTCATTGCGCCTTCTTGAACACGACCACCAAATGAGAGGTGATTTGTGTGGAGGGCGAACTGCTTACCTCGAGGGACACCCCCTCGCTTTCCCAAATGGCGCCGCCGAACAGACCGGCGTGGCGCGATTCCAGGGTCATGGACTTGGGCGCGCCGTATTTTTTGCGGAGCTCAGCGGCAATCTTCTCGAAGTTGATCTTGGTCGATGCGTTCTGCACGTATTCGTCTTCCTGCCGGGCCAGCACGTTGACGAGCTTGTCGTCGATGAAGCGGAAGCAGGTGTTGAACTTCACGCCGGCGAGGGCCAGACTCGCTTCTCGTAGGCAGGTGCCCCAGGGCTTGCCGCTCGGTGCCGCCGCAATGGGTTTGGCGGAGGGAAAGCGCTTGGACACATCAGCCGGCGACATGCCCACTTGCGTGCCCGGCCATAGTTCCTGGGCGTGACTTGCGGCGGCGGCGCAGGCCAATGCGGTAGCGATCAAGGCAAGGCGCGCGGCGGACTCGAACGGTGTGGTGGGTTTCATGGCGGAAGGAGAGTGAGCGAGATTCCCGATTGTCGCAGCGCCTCTGCGTCGCCGGTTAGAAAAGAAAATACCGTTGCGTCATCGGCAGGCTGGTGGCTGGCTCGCAGGTCAGCAGCTGGCCATCTGCGCGCACCAGGTAGGTCTGCGCGTCGACTTCCATCCTGGGCAGATAGGCATTGTGGACCATGTGCTGCTTGCGCACGCCGCGCACATTTTTCACGGCGCTCACGGTCTTGGCCAGGCCGAAGCGTTCCTTGACGCCGGCATTCAGCCCGGCTTGTGAGACAAAGGTTAGCGAACCTTTGGCAATCGCGCCGCCGAAGCCGCCGAACATGGGGCGGTAGTGCACCGGCTGCGGCGTAGGGATGGAGGCATTCGGGTCGCCCATGGCTGCCATGGCGATAAAGCCGCCTTTGAGGATGACTGAGGGTTTGATGCCGAAGAAAGCCGGCTTCCACACCACCAGGTCTGCCCACTTGCCCAATTCGACTGAGCCGACCTCGTGCGAGATGCCATGGGCAATCGCTGGGTTGATGGTGTATTTGCTGATGTAGCGCTTGGCGCGGAAGTTGTCGTGGCGATCGCTGTCGCCGGGCAGCTTGCCGCGCTGCTGTTTCATCTTGTGTGCGGTCTGCCATGTGCGAATGATGACTTCGCCGACGCGGCCCATGGCCTGGCTGTCACTGCTCATCATGCTGATGGCGCCCAGGTCGTGCAGCACGTCTTCGGCTGCGATGGTTTCCTTGCGGATGCGGCTTTCGGCGAAGGCCAGGTCTTCCGCGATGCCGGCGTCCAGGTGGTGGCACACCATCAGCATGTCGACGTGCTCGTCGAGCGTGTTGACGGTGTAGGGCATGGTCGGGTTGGTGGAGGAGGGCAGGAAGTTCTCCTCGCCCACCACACGAAGAATGTCGGGGGCATGGCCGCCGCCCGCGCCTTCGGTGTGGAAGGCGCAGAGGCTGCGGCCCTTGGTGGCGGCAATCGTGTTCTCGACAAAACCGGATTCGTTGAGTGTGTCGCTGTGGATGGCAACCTGTGTGTCGGTTTCTTCGGCTACGTCGAGGCAGTTGCTGATGGCTGCGGGCGTGGTGCCCCAGTCTTCGTGCAGCTTCAGACCGATGACACCGGCGTTGATCTGCTCGTGCAGCGCGGCAGGCAGGCTGGCATTGCCCTTGCCCAGGAAGCCCAGGTTCATGGGGAAGGCGTCGGCCGCCTGCAGCATGCGCTCGATGTTCCAGGGGCCGGGCGTGCAGGTGGTGGCAAAGGTGCCGGTGGCCGGGCCGGTGCCGCCGCCCAGCATGGTGGTGATGCCGGCAGTCAGCGCTTCCTCGATCTGCTGAGGGCAAATGAAGTGGATGTGCGAGTCGATGCCGCCGGCCGTGACGATCATGCCTTCGCAGCTGATGATCTCGGTGCCGGGGCCGATGATCATGTCGACGCCGGGCTGGGTGTCGGGGTTGCCGGCCTTGCCGATGGCGGCGATGCGCCCGCCCTTGAGGCCGATATCGGCCTTCACGATGCCCCAGTGGTCGATGATGAGCGCATTCGTCATCACGCAGTCCATGGCGCCTTCGGCCCGGGTTTTTTGCGACTGGGCCATGCCGTCGCGTATGGTCTTGCCGCCGCCGAATTTGACTTCCTCGCCGTAGCTGCCGGCGCGCAGCGTGTAGTCGGCTTCGACTTCGATCACCAAATCCGTATCGGCCAGCCGTAGCCGGTCACCCACCGTAGGGCCGAACATTTCCGCGTAGGCGCGGCGTCCAATTGTTGCCATCAAAGTGCTCCCTGCACGAGTCCGCGAAATCCGAACACTTTTCGGTCGCCGGAAAATTCCACCAGTTCCACCGTGCGCTGCTGCCCCGGCTCAAAACGTACCGCCGTACCCGACGCGATGTTCAGGCGCATGCCGCGCGCGGCATCACGGTCAAAGCCAAGCGCGCCGTTGGTTTCGGCGAAGTGGTAATGCGAGCCGACCTGTATGGGCCGGTCTGCCGTGTTCTGCACAACGATGGTCAGCGTGCGCCGGCCTGCGTTGAGTACGTGGTCGGGTCCGTCAGTAATCAGTTCGCCGGGAATCATGGTGCGCCTCAGACCAGTTGGGCGAGCACGGTCACGCCGAAGAGGGCGACGGCGGCGCCAGCCACGCGCGGCAGCCAGACGCTGGCGCTGCGCAGCGCCCAACCCGCACCCAGGCCCGCCAGGTGCAGCAGCAGCGTCGCGGCCAGCATGCCCGACAGGGTGGCCCAGGCATTGGGCGCCCCGGCCAGTTCATAGCCGTGGGCCAGGCCGTGAAAGACGGCGAACACGCCGGCGATGAGCGCGGCCGCGACACCTGGCACATGCCAGCGCGTCACGACCAGCAGGCCGGTGACCAGCAGCGAAGCCGCAATCATGGGTTCGACGGCGGGAACCTGCAGACCCTGCAGGCTCAGCAGGGCGCCCGCCAGCAGCATGCCGGCAAAGCCCAGCGGGCCCCACAACAGCTCAGGCCCGGCGCGCCGCGCGGCGAGGGCGCTCCACAGGCCCACGGCCACCATGGCCGCAAGGTGGTCCATACCCGTCAGCGGGTGGATGAAGCCGCTGAGGAAGGCGCTGGCGTGGTCGTGCGCCGCAGCGCCGGAATGATGGTCAATATGGGCGCTAGCGCCCGCCGATAGAGCGCAAGCAGCTATCAAAAAAAGAGCGTTTTTGGTTTTGATTTGCATGGTGGCGATCTCGGGTAGTGCTTAAACAATCGGCTGGTGCACGGTGACCAGCTTGGTACCGTCGGGAAAAGTCGCTTCGACCTGGATGTCGGGGATCAGCTCGGGGATGCCGTCCATCACGTCGGCGCGGGTCAGCACTGTGCGGCCCTCGCTCATCAGCTGGGCGACGGATTTGCCGTCGCGGGCGCCTTCCATGACGGCGGCGCTGATAAGGGCTACGGACTCGGGGTAGTTGAGCTTGAGGCCGCGGGCGCGGCGCCTTTCGGCGAGCAGGGCAGCGGTAAAAATAAGGAGCTTGTCTTTTTCTCGGGGCGTCAATTCCATGGGGCTCTCTCAGGGCAGGCTGCCGGCTTGGGGATGCTTGCCGGGGTGCAAGAATGGTGCCATAAGAAACGTGAGCCACCAAGGCCGCCCCGGGTAGGACGCATGGCACAGAACATGCACCTGAAGACGGTCAATCACTCCGCGCCCGGCGCATCTGCCCACCCTATGGACGCCCCGCTCACGCCCCAGCTGCCGCCACTGCCGCCCGAAGCGGCCGGGGCCGCGCCTATGGCGGCTGAAGCGCCGCCGGTGCAGCGCATCATCAAGGTCAGGCGCGACTACAACAGCTGGGTGGCGAGCGAAACCATGGAAGACTATGCGCTGCGTTTCACGCCGCAGCGCTTTCGCAAGTGGTCCGAGTGGCGGGTTGCCAATACCGCGTTCGGCGCGGCTTCCTTCCTGATCCTGGAAGCTGTGGGCGCCACGCTGCTGGTGAAGTACGGGTTTACCAACGCCTTCTGGGCCATCATGGCCACCGGGCTCATCATTTTCATGGCGGGCCTGCCCATCAGCATTTACGCGGCGCGCTATGGCGTCGACATGGACTTGCTGACGCGCGGCGCCGGTTTTGGCTATATCGGCTCCACGCTGACCTCGCTGATCTACGCCTCGTTTACCTTTATCTTTTTCGCGCTGGAAGCGGCGGTCATGGCTTACGCGCTGGATCTCGCCCTGGGTATCCCGCCCAGCTGGGGTTACCTGATCTGCGCGCTGGTGGTCATTCCGCTGGTAACCCATGGTGTCTCTGCCATATCCCGTCTGCAGGTCTGGACGCAGCCCTTGTGGCTGGTCATGCTGGTGGTACCTTTTGTTTATGTCTTTCTGCGTGATCCCGGTGCGTTTTCGGGCGTTTTGCACTACGGAGGGGAAACTGGAACGAATGGCGAATTCAATTTGCACCTGTTTGGTGCGGCTTTAACGGTCGGAATCGCGCTGATCACCCAGATGGGCGAGCAGGCCGACTATTTGCGCTTCATGCCGGTGCAGACTGACGCCAACCGCTGGCGGTGGTGGGCCGGTGTGCTGGCGGGCGGGCCTGGCTGGGTGTTACTCGGCGTGGTGAAGATGCTGGGCGGCGCTTTTCTGGCCTACCTGGCCATTTCCAACATGGTGCCGCTGGACCGGGCCGTAGACCCCAACCAGATGTACCTTGCGGCCTACGAGTATGTCTTTCCGAATTACGGCATGGCGGTGGCGGCCACGGCGCTGTTCGTGGTGGTGTCGCAGCTCAAGATCAATGTGACCAACGCGTATGCCGGTTCGCTGGCGTGGTCGAATTTTTTCTCGCGCATCACGCACAGCCACCCTGGGCGGGTAGTCTGGGTGGTGTTCAACACGCTCATTGCCTTCATGCTGATGGAGATGAATGTGTTCCAGGCGCTGGGCGATGTGTTGGGGCTGTATTCGAACATCGCCATCGCCTGGGTGATGGCTGTCGTCGCCGACCTGGTCATCAACAAACCGCTGGGCCTTTCTCCCAAAGGCATTGAATTCAAACGGGCCCACCTGTACGACATCAATCCGGTCGGTGTGGGCGCCATGGCGCTGGCTTCGCTGTTGTCGGTTACAGCGCATCTGGGGCTTTACGGCGAAACGGCGCGGGCTTTTTCCGCGGTGATCGCCATGGGCACCGCATTTGTGGCCGCTCCCCTGATCGCATGGGCGACCCAGGGCCGTTACTACATTGCGCGCAGCTCCGGAGCGACTGCTTCCGACGGTTCTTACAAGCGCTATGCGACGCAGCAGTGTGTCATTTGTGAACGCGCTTACGAAGGCCCGGACATGGCACACTGCCCCGCCTACCAGGGGCCCATCTGCTCGCTGTGCTGCACGCTGGACGCGCGCTGCGGCGACCTGTGCAAGCCGCACGCCAGCCTCTCGGCGCAGTGGTCGGGTGCGCTGCGCTGGCTGCTGCCGCGCCGCACCTGGCCTTACCTTGATACGGGCCTGGGCCATTTCCTGCTGCTCATGCTCATCATCGTGCCGCTGCTGGCCAGCGTGTTCGGCCTGCTTTACCACCAGGAGATCAGCGCGCTGGCGGACATCGAACCCTCCGAGCCGGCTTTGCGTTCAGGTTTCATGAAGGCGTACATGGCCTTGCTGGTCATTGCCGGCCTGGTGGCCTGGTGGCTGGTGCTGGCGCATAAAAGCCGCCAGGTGGCTCAGGAAGAATCGAACCGCCAGACCCATTTGCTGATGCGCGAGATTGAGTCGCACCGGCAAACAGACGAGGCGCTGCAACAGGCCAAGCTGGTGGCAGAAGAGGCCCGCCGCCATGCCGACCAGGCCAACCAGGCGAAAAGCCGCTATATCAGCGCCATCAGCCACGAATTGCGCACGCCGCTCAACAGCATCCTGGGTTACGCGCAGCTGATGGGGGAAGACAACGCCATAACTCCACACCGCAAACAGGCGGTCAGCGTCATCAAGCGCGGGGGCGAACACCTGCTCTCGCTGATCGAGGGAACGCTCGATATTGCCCGCATCGAGGCGGGCAAGCTCACGCTGAATGTCAAGCCCATGCATTTCGCCGACTGTGTGCACGAGATGGCCGGCATGTTCGAGCTGCAGGCCGCCGCCAAGGGTCTCGGGTTCCGCTTTGAGACAAGCGGTCATCTGCCGGAGCTGGTGCGGGCCGATGAGAAACGCGTTCGGCAGATTCTCATCAATTTGCTGGGCAACGCCATCAAGTTCACGGCGCAGGGCCAGGTGATTTTCAGGTTGCGCCACGCGCGCGAAATGGCCTACATCGACATTGAAGATACCGGCCCGGGCATGGGTGAGGCGGAGTTGGCGCAGATTTTTGAGCCCTTTGCACGCGGGGCTACAGCCGGCCAAAGCGCGGAAGGTACACCGGGCGCCGGTTTGGGTTTGACGATTGCCAAGATGCTGACCGACCTGATGGGTGGCGAGATGACGGTGGTCAGCACCCCGGGCGAAGGCTCGATTTTCCGCATCCGGCTGTTTTTGCCCGAAGTGCACGCGGCCGCAGGGGCCGTCAAGGATGCCGCCACCAAACCGGCAAGACGCCAGCCGCGCGGCTATGAAGGGGTTCGCCGCAAGCTGCTGGTGGTCGACAACGAAGAGCCCGACCGTGAACTGCTGGTGCAACTGCTTGAGCCCATGGGATTTGAATTGCGTACCGCCGCCAGTGGTCACGATTGCATGGACCTGCTGGCCAGCGGATACCGGCCCGACGTGATCTTCATGGACCTGGCCATGCCGGGGATTGATGGCTGGGAAACCCTGCGCCGTGTGCGTGCGTCAGGGCACGAGGACATTCATCTCGCCATTGTTTCCGCCAACGCATTCGACAAGGGCGCCGAGAACGATGCCGGCATCCTTCCCGAGGACTTCATCCTCAAACCGGTGCGCCACACCGAATTGATCGACTGGCTTGAGCGGCGGCTGGCCCTCAGGTGGCGTTATGACCTTCCTGTGGATGATCGCGCGCCTGTAGCTCAGGCTGCGCCACCGCGTGTACTGCCCGATGCGTCTCAACGCGCGGCCCTGCTCGAGGTCGTCAATCTCGGGTTTTACCGGGGCATCATGAACAATCTGGCAGAGATTGAAAGGCAGCGGCCGGAGGCCGCGGCCTTTGTGGACGAAATGCGCGTGCTGGCGCGGCAATTTCAGTTTGAAGCCATGGGCCGCCAGCTAGCGAACAAGGAGACGGGCCATGAGCAGCGTGCTTGACGACGGACCAACGCTGGATCGAAAACTGGACCGCACACTGGACCGGGCCAACAGCGATATCGTGCTGATTGTGGACGACGTACCCGACAACCTGTCGGTCCTGCACGATGCGCTCGATGAATCGGGCTATACCGTTCTTGTGGCCACCAGCGGCGAGGCAGCGCTGCAGCGTGCGCTGCAGGCTTTGCCCGACATCGTCCTACTCGACGCCATGATGCCCGGGATGGACGGCTTCGAAGTTGCCAAACGCCTGAAGGCCATGGCTGAAACGGCGCATATCCCCATTATTTTCATGACCGGCCTCACGGAAACCGAGTACCTCGTGGCGGCCCTGGAAGCCGGTGGAGTGGACTACGTCACCAAGCCTATCAAGCCCAAGGAAGTGATGGCACGCATGGGCGTGCATTTGCAGGGTGCCCGCCGTGCCAGGCAGGAAGCGCGGCAGGCAGGGCAAGCACGCAATGCGTTGGACGCTTTCGGCTACGCCAGCATCACGGTGCGCATGGGCGGTGAGGCAGACGGGAAACTGATCTGGCAAACGCCGCTGGCGCGCGACCTGCTCATGCGCTATTACGGTACGTCCGCGCCGCAAACACCCGAACCTGTACTCAACTGGTTGCGTCGCCACATGGCGGAGGCGGAGCGCCAGGTTGAGCCGCCGCGCCTGGCGGTGGAGCTTGGTCCGCGGCGCCTGACCTTCCGGCTGCACCAACAGACCGGCGACGGGGACCGCGGCGGTGACTGGCTGATCGTCATGCGCGAAATTTCCGACGACGCAGTGGTGGAAGCCATGAGCCTGAGCTTCAAGCTCACCGCCCGCGAAGCCGAAGTGCTGTATTGGGTGGTCAAGGGCAAAACCAACCGTGATATCGGCGATATCCTGGGTTCCAGCCCGGCGACGGTGAAAAAGCACCTGGAACGGGTGTATGCCAAGCTGGGCGTCGAAACCCGCACCGCTGCCGCGGGTATGGCGATGAACCGCATACGGCAGCTGCACCCGCAGTTTGAGGGCTAGATATGGCCCCCACGGTCGCTCACTGCGTGTAGCTTCCTGCCCCCCAAGGGGGCCGCTGCGTCTGCGGCCCGGCAAAGCCGGTTCCGCGGCCCCTGCTTGCAAGAAGAAGGGCTGCCTGGCGCTGTATGAGGGGCAAAGATGGAGCCCCCACGTTCGTTCGCTGCGCGTAACTCTCTGCCCCCCGGGGCCGCTGCGCCTGCGGCCCCTGCTTGCAAGAAGGGGGCTGGCCGGCACCGTATGAGGGTAAAAAGCGTGATTTACGCCGGGCGGTTACAATAAGAGCTTCGGTAAAGCATCAGCTTTTTTCATCGAGGCCTTTTCCCAACAGGCTTCCTTCTCAATTGCGGCGCTTCCCAGAGCCCGAATCCACAGTGTTTTCAGTGCCCATACAGCCCTGAACCCTCTCAACACTGTTCCGTTTTTCCGGCGAGCACTATTCCCGACAGTGCCACGCATGGCTCAACCAGCCCAGCCCCTGACAAGGGCCAGGTGGGTGGACACCGAACACCCGCCGGCTTGCTCGCAAGCCGATTACTCCTTATTTATCAAGCCGGGACACATACCCGGCACGGACTTTTTATGAACGTAGATCACACCAAAATCGCGGTGGGCAAGTACCTTGTCTCACCACTGGCCAAGCAGCAAGGCGAACGCTACGCTGCATCGGTCTCCATCCGCTCAGGCAGCGGCAGCGCCACGCATGACCGCGTGATGCGCTTCAGCGGCCTTTTCGACAGTGCGGCCGCGGCCGTGCATTACGCGACGGAACATGCCCTCGGCTGGATCCACGAGCGTTCGACGCCGGCCTGCGCATAAGCCTTGCCAGCCCTTACAACAGACATCACTGACAATTTTTCCAATTCCCTAGGAGTTACATCATGGCCAAAGAAGAACTGATTGAAATGCATGGGCTGGTAGACGAAGTGTTGCCTGATTCGCGCTTTCGCGTCACGCTCGACAACGGCCACAAGCTCGTGGCTTACACCTCGGGCAAGATGCGCAAGAACCACATCCGCATTCTTGCGGGTGACCAGGTGTCGCTGGAGCTCTCGCCCTACGACCTGAGCAAGGGCCGCATCACCTTCCGCCATATCGCTGGCCGCGGCCCCGGCCCGGCACCGCGCCAGGCTCGCTAAACCGGCGGCTCGTCGCGCCCCAAAAAAGCACAAAGCCCGGCAGGCGGAGAATCCTCCGTTTGCCGGGCTTTGTTGTTTTTCCCTGAACTGTGAACAGGCCCTAGCGCCGGCCGGTCGCCATGTGCTCGGTCTTCTTGTTGATCAGCACTTCGGGCTCCTGGGCCTCGACCCAGGTTTCATTGTTGAGCCCGGTCTGGAGCCGCTCGGTGTCCAGATCATTCGTCCATTTGGCGACCACTATCGTGGCCACGCCATTGCCGATCAGGTTGGTCAGCGCCCGCGCTTCCGACATGAAGCGGTCAATTCCCAGAATGAGCGCCAGTCCGGCCACAGGCACGGTACCCACCGCCGACAGCGTGGCGGCCAGCACAATGAATCCGCTGCCGGTGATGCCTGCCGCGCCTTTCGAAGTCAGCAATAGCACCGCCAGCAGCGTGAGTTCCTGCGTGAGGGTCATGGGCGTGTTGGTGGCCTGCGCGATGAACACCGCCGCCATCGTGAGGTAGATTGACGTGCCGTCCAGGTTGAACGAATAACCGGTCGGGATCACCAGGCCGACGGTGGTTTTCTTTGCGCCCAGGTTCTCCATCTTTTCCATCATGCGCGGCAGCACGGACTCGGACGACGAGGTGCCCAGCACGATCAGCAGCTCTTCCTTGATGTACTTGATGAACTTCCAGATGCTGAACCCGTGCAGGCGCGCAATGGTGCCCAACACCACGAAGATGAAGATCAGGCAGGTCGCATAGAAAGCGGCCATCAGCTTGCCGAGCGACACCAGGCTGTCCACGCCATAAGCGCCTATAGTGAAGGCCATTGCGCCGAAAGCGCCTATGGGCGCCACCTTCATGATGAAGCCGACAATGGTGAACAGCACATGCGAGGCTTTCTCGACGAAGTCGAACACCAGCGTGCCGCGCCCGCCGAAACGGTGCAACGCGAAGCCGAACATCACCGCGATCAGCAGCACCTGCAGAATTTCACCCTTGGCAAAGGCATCCACCACGGTGGACGGAATGATGTTCATGATGAAGTCGGTCGTGCCGACCATCTTTCCGGGGCCGGTATAGGCCGCGATGGCCTTGGTGTCCAGCGTGGACACGTCGACATTCATGCCTTCGCCCGGCTTGAATACGTTGACCAGAACCAGCCCGATGATCAATGCGAAGGTGCTGACGACTTCAAAGTACAGCAGCGCCAGGCCACCGGTCTTGCCGACCTTCTTCATGTCCTCCATGCCGGCGATGCCGATCACGACGGTGCAGAAGATGATGGGTGCGATCATCATCTTGATGAGCTTGATGAAGCCGTCGCCCAGCGGCTTCATGAGCTTGCCGGCCTCAGGGTAAAAATGCCCCAGCAGCACACCGACGATCACGGCGCAGATCACCTGGAAGTAGAGCGATTTGTAAAGGGGTGGCTTGCGGCTTGTCTTCGTTGTCGTTGTGCTTGTCATGGCCGGGTCGCATCAGCGAATGCGCGGGTTGTGGGGGACGGGTTCAATATAGCCACGCCACGCGATTTGTCCATGTGGGAAACCACAGATAACAAATCTTTACGCCGCTCCAGCGTAAGCTCAGCCGGCCGGGCTGCCGCTGCCAGTACCCGCGGCCGGCGGGCGGGCCATCCACGCAATCAGTGACGAGCGCATGGCTTCTTCCACCGACATGTCGATAGGCTGCACCCACTCCGTCGGCACAAACACCGTGTAGCCGCCGATCATGTAGCCCATGGGCAAATAAACCGCAACACGCTCACCCGGAAGGAATCCGGAAGGCAGGTCGGCAAAGCTGCGGCGTGTGATCAGGCCCACGATTTCCATCGCGTGCCCAGGCATGCGCAATATCACCACGCTTTGCTCGCCCTGCTTGCCCGAAGGTGAAAAGTAGTCGGCAAAACTCTTGAGCGACGAGTAGATGCTTTTGACCACCGGCAAATTGGTAAACGGCAATTCCGCAAAAGACAGCACTTTGCGCACACTTTGCTGGGATACGAGGAAGCCAATCGCCAGAATGGTCAGGATGCCGAACACCAGGCCCATGCCGGGCAGGTAAAAACTGCCGATGAGAGGGCGCAGGATCCACAGGGCGGCAGTTTCCATCCATGCCAGAAAGATATAGAGGAGGTATACCGTCAGTGCCACCGGCAGGATGGTGATGAGGCCACGAAAGAAATATTTATAGAGGCTTTTCATGGGCTTTTCGTTGGCTTTTCGTTAAGGCGCGCTGCGCATGGTGCATTTTTCTGGCTAGCCTGCAATATAACCATTTCGCATGACACACCTCGCCAGGGAGGGTGTCGGTCTTCTCCTACATTTTCACGGTACTAATCACTGCCGGGTGTCACAGTCTCTTGCTTAAACTGTCGCAGTGCAGCCGTTACCCAACATTAGCCAAATTACCCGTTGCTGCTTCAAGGCAATAACAAAAATCAATCAACCCACAGCCCCAAGCCCAGTGCTGACATGAACCCGGACCCAGGTCTTCTTCCCGCTCACATCGTGCTTGCACCTGAGCAGGTGCCGATGCTGAAAGTTACCTTTCATTCCCTTGATATTTTTCGGCTGCGCTATCAACTGCGCAATAACGTCATGCCTGGCCATCCCGGCCTTTTTCTAGGATATTTATGAGCCAATCCACGCTGGTCAATGCGCAACTCAATGCCCCCTTGCGTTCCCTTGCCCTGACAGTCGAAGAACCCGCGCCAGGCGAATTTTGCTGGCGCATCCTGGAGAGCCACGCGGATTCTCTGGTGTTTGAATCGGTGTCCTGCTCCGATATCAGTTTTGCCGCATATGACACTGCATTGGCCACCGGTTACGGCGAGTTGCAGCGCCTGATCGGCCCCGACCTGCAATACGGCCCGCGCAGCGACGAGCCGCAGCAGGTCGATCTTTTCGGTGCTGCCAGTTCTGCGAAGAAAAATACGGCGGCCGGCAGCCCGGAAATCCGTGCGGCGAGAGACACCGGCATCAAACCGGGTGCGGTACCTGCGTGAAACCCGATCTGCAAGCGGAGTACGTACGGCTTCGCGCACAGCTTGAAGCCCTGGGGGCGGGACCGGTAAAGAATTTTCCGCGCATAGACCAGCTCATCGATGAGCTTGAAAAAATTCAGCTGGCCATCAAGGCCGAGCACGGCCTCAAGGGCAACAATCCCAACGAATAGTCCGCCGGATAAATATGCAGAAACAAGGGGGACCGCGGCATGTGGCGAGTGCGGCCCCATTCAGCGCGGAACGCGCAAGAAATCTGGGCAACCTCGAGTCATTGAATCAGGCCCAGGTGTTTATATTGGTTCGGTGCGTAGCATTTTGTGACCTCGCTTGTCCTACATGACAGGCCGTACCGGACCGACGCCATGTCCCAGGCTCCCCTCGTAAATTGGAATTAGCTGGCAATACGGCCAGCCATTTACCAACCCTGATTGCCTGTGATGGGCATGACTTAAGGAGCAAGACATGAAGTTTTCCAAATCCCTGGCCTCTGCCGTAGCCGCCGCCGCTGTTGTGAGCACCATTGGCCTGGCATACGCCCAGACCGAAACCCCAACGGCACCAGCTGCGCCTGCAGAGTCGTCCGGCCAGACCATGCAAAACCAGGACACCACCACCCCTAGCAGTGCGGCACCTGCCACCACGACTGAAAGCAACACGGCTGGCTTCCAGACCGAGCGCCCAGCACAAGCTGACCGCAACTAAACCCAGACCGTCATGCACCTTGGTGTGACACCGCTCCGGTTTGCCATGTCTTTTAAGGCGCGGCTTCCGGAGCGTTTTCACATGGCTGCCGGATCGTCATTGTTTTAGCGCAGGCCATGCGTCGTATTTTCATGAACATGTTTGCGTCGCCCACGCCCTCGGCCGGCGATGGGCCCGGCACCAGCCGCGCAGACGTTCTTGACGGCATCAAGCAAGGCATCTTGCTGGGCTCGGCACTGCTTGTCCTGACATTGCCGCTTTTTCATGCCCGTCCGGTTTCTTCTCCGGCCCTGAACCCCATCCCTTCCAGCGCCTTGCAGCTGGCGCCGTCTTTGCGCTTTGCCGATTTTGGTGAAGAGCCTGCGTCGGATGAGGCGCGGCAGGTTGCCAATTGGGTGGTTGCCTCGGGGGACAACCGCAGGCTTTTCTTTATCGTCCTCGACAAGATAAATACCAAGGTTTTTGTTTTCGAACCCTCCGGCAAGTTGCGCAGCGCCACGCCCGTGCTGATCGGTGCGGCGGTCGGCGATGATTCCGTGACCGGTATCGGCGGGCGGCCCATTGCGCAGGTGCAACCCCACGAACGCACCACACCGGCGGGCCGGTTTATGGGGGAGCCTGGCCGCAACACCTTGGGTGAAGATGTTGTCTGGGTGGATTACGAGGCGGCTGTTTCCATGCACCGCGTACGAACACTCGAGCCCAAAGAGCGCCGGCTGGAAAGGCTTGCGTCTCCCGGTACCGAGGACAACCGTATTTCCTACGGGTGCATCAACATGCCGGTGGCATTTTTCGAAGATGTACTCAAGCCCGCGTTCAATGCGAGCTATGGCGTGATTTACGTTTTGCCGGAAATCAAACCACTGGCTGAGGTTTTTCCTGCCGCCCATGCGCTTGCCGCAAAACAGGGGCTTCGCCCCGCCGCCTGACACCCGCCTGTTCGCTCCTTCGATCACCTCTCGCGAAGAGTGAGTTGTAACAACCCCTGACGTACTGTTGCGCGCTCGCATCTCCCATGCGAAAAATGCCCACATGTGGCCGCTGTTACCAAATTCCTGAGTAGCTAAATCTGGCTGCAAAAAAAGCATTGCATGACAATGTAGCAAACGATTTATTGCTATTAAAAGCATAGCAAAATTCCAGAGGATTTCAGGGTTTTTCCGTTGTGAACATTTGCTTGCATCGCTAACATGGTGCAACCACAGCCGGGCTCCTACCCAAAAGGTTCGAGGCCGGCTTTTTCATGTGCTCCGCACATGGCAATGAATTCAACCCACGGGATCAGGATGTTGTTCAAAGGAAAGGCACTGCGCGCAAAAACCGTCTGCACGGCGGCTATTGCCTTTCTCGCTGCGATTCCCGCATGGGTATCGGCCACTCCCACAGACCTGCAACCGGTGCGCAGCCCCGATGCCGTGATGCCGGTGCCGGGTGCCGGCAATTCCGCTGACATGACACTGGTGGCGGCATCGGCCGATGCACGCTACGCCCTGCGCTGGATCATGAACGCACGCGATAACCAGGGCCTGCCATTTGTGGTGGTCGATAAAAAAGGCGGGCGCATTTTTGTGTTCGACGCCACAGGGCAATTGCGCGGCGCATCGCCCGCATTGACCGGCCTGACACCCGGCGACCACACGGTGCCGGGCATGGAGCAGCGCAACGTCGCCAGCCTGCGCGCAGACGAACGCACCACGCCGGCAGGCCGGTTTGTTTCCGAACCCGGCCACAACCTTCACGGTGAGGCTATTGTGTGGATCGACTACACGGCCAAGCTGGCAATCCACCGTCTTCGCCCTGCGGCTCCGGCAGAACGCCGCGCCGAACGGCTGGCTTCTGAAACACCTGACGACAACCGCATTTCGCTGGGGTGTGTCGTAGTGCCCGTCAATTTCTACGAAACCGTCGTGAACCCCGTGCTGGGAAAAAGCCATGGCGTGGTGTATGTCCTGCCTGAAACCCAGCCCGTGCAGCGCATGCTGGGCGCGCTGCAGTTCAGCCAGCGCTAAATCCTCAAAGCAGCTTCGCTAACGCCTCTGCATGCCGGGATGCTGCCGGTCCCTGGCCTGTGATTTGTGGCAACTGCCAGAACGGCGAACAGCATTCCTTGCTGATTGAGGTGACAAGGTTGCTATCATTTTCGGAGCTGCTTGCGCCCGTCCCGATTGACCTGCAGGCCGATTTTGCTTGAATTCTGGGTGTTTTCATGCTGGACTGCAGGCGGGCGAGCCGCACAACTACACGCGCGTCAGCGATTCCTTACTTGCAGCAAGCCTTCAGGCTGGCATGGCCGCCCCCGGACGCAATCTACATTGAAGTTGTCTTCAATTTGACAACTTTCAGGAGAATCAAATGCCTCTCATTGCCTGGTTACTGGGTGTTCCCCTTAGTGTGGTTCTTATCCTCATGCTGCTGGGCGTGTTTTAGGCCCCGCATGGTGAGCGGCCTTTATGGCCGTACAGGCAAAAGCCCGCGGACGCGGGCTTTTGCTTTAGTGATTCAGGGAGTGGGGCTCCGACAACGCCGCGGCCGGTTCCCGCCGCCTGGCGCGCAGCCGCGCCACTTTCCACCATCCCGGCAGCAGGCTTTGTACTTCGGGCCGGGTGAAGCGGTCGTCCATGAGATAGACCACGCCGCGGTCCGAGGTGGTGCGTATGACCCGTCCGGCCGCCTGCACGACTTTCTGCAGGCCGGGATAAAGGTAGGTGTAGTCGTAGCTCTGGGCCGCGCCGAAGTTGACGCCCATGCGTTCGCGGATCTGCTCGTTCACCGCATTGACCTGCGGCAGGCCCAGTGTGGCGATGAACGCGCCTATCAGCCGGTCGCCCGGCAGGTCTATGCCTTCGGCGAACGAGCCACCCAAAACCGCAAAGCCTATGCCTTGCGAGGCCGGCGTGAAGCGCGCCAGGAAGGCGTCGCGCGCGGCTTCCTCCATGCCGCGCGTCTGTTCCCACACGGGAATATGCGGGTAGCGCCGCCGGAACAGCGTGACCAGTTTTTGCAGGTAGTCGTAGCTGCTCAGGAACGCCAGGTAATTACCAGGCCGGCTTTCATACTGGCGCGCCATCAGGTCGACGATGGGCGAAAGCGAGTCGTCACGGTGTTGAAAGCGCGTGGAGACGTCGCTCACCACCGAAACCTGCAGCTGCTCGGCCAGGAAGGGTGACTCCACCTCTGTCCACACGGTGCCGGCCGGCAGGCCCAGCGTGTCGGCGTAGTAGTTTTGCGGGCTCAGCGTGGCGGAGAAGAGTGCCGTCGACTGCGCGGCGGCAAAACGCGGCGCCAGGAAGGGCGCAGGCACCACGTTGCGGATGTTGAGCACCGCGAGTTGCTGGCCGAGTACCTGGCCCAGCGCGTCGCGGCCGGCTTCCTGCTGCAGCGTCACGTCAAACAGCGAGTGTTCGCCGAAGTCTTCAGCCATGCGCGAAAAGTGCAGTGCCTCGAAATAAAAATCCTGCAGTTCGCCGTCCATGCGGGTCGGGTTGGCCAGCAGGAAGTCGGTGATCTGGGTCAGCGCCTGCGCCAGGGTTTTCAGAAAAGGCACGGGCAGCTCGGGATGGACCTGGTAGGCCTCGCCGCGCGCCTGCTGCGCCTCCTGCAATTCCAGCAGGCTGCGGTTGAGCCGCTCCAGTGCGCCGCGAACGGCGCGGGGCGCGGTGGCGTGCACCTGTTGCAGCTGCGCCTGGCTCAGCGTGGCTGAGTACATCTTGCGCGCGCGCTCCACCAGGTTGTGCGCTTCGTCCACCAGCACGCCTACGCGCCACTGGTTGCCCACGGCCTGGCCGTGCAGCAGCGCGCTGGTGTCGAAGTAATAGTTGTAGTCGCCCACCACCACGTCTGACCAGGTGACCAGTTCCTGGCTCAGGTAGTAAGGGCACACATGGTGGGCCAGCGCCAGTTCACGCAGCGCCGCCTTATCTAGCGGGCCTTGTGCGGCGGCATGCTGCACCGCAGCGCTGCGCGCCTGGGGCAGCCGGTCGTAAAAGCCCTGGGCGAGCGGGCAGGCGTCGCCGTGGCAGGCCTTGCCCGGGTGTTCACAGGCCTTGTCACGCGCCACCAGCTCCAGCACGCGCAGCGGCAGAGCCGTCGTGCTGCCCTTGATGCGGTCCAGCGCATCGAGCGCCAACCTGCGGCCCGGTGTTTTGGCCGCCAGGAAAAACAGCTTGTCGAGTTGCTTTTTCGGCACAGCCTTGAGCAGCGGGAACACCGTGCCAATGGTTTTTCCGATGCCCGTGGGCGCCTGTGCCATCAGGCAGGTGCCGGCCTGGGCTGTCTTGTAAACCGCTTCGGCCAGCTCGCGCTGACCCGGCCTGAATGCGGGGTGCGGAAATGCCAGCGTGGCCAGCGCAGCATCACGCGCCTGGCGGTGCGCCAGCTCCTGGTTGGCCCAGCCCAGAAAGCGCTCGCACTGCGTTTCAAAGTACTCCTTGAGCGACGCGGCGGAAAAATGTTCGGTCAGCGGTGTTTCCTGCGTGCTGGCCACGTCAAAGTACACCAGTGTCAGGTTGACGTCCTGCAGCTTTTTGGCTTCGCAAAGCAGCCAGCCGTAAATCTTCAGCTGTGCCCAGTGCAGGTGCCGGCGGTTGTCGGCCATGGCGTGCAGGTCGCCCCGGAAAGTCTTGACCTCTTCAAGCTGGTTGCGTTCAGGGTCGTAGCCATCGGCACGGCCGCGCACCTTCAGGGTCTTGTACTCGCCCTCCAGGCTGATTTCGGCCTGATAAGACTCTGAGGACTCTGCACGGCGCGACGCCACCATGGCGTGCCCGGCCATGCCTTCCTGTGCGGAAGGTGATGGCGTAAAACGCAGGTCCAGGTCGCCATGCTTGGCGGTGAACTCGCACAGGGCCCGGACAGCCACAAGGTATTTCAATCGGTAGTCGCTCTCTGAGTCACATGAACAGGGGAAGGGTTCATGGTAGCGCAGGCGCCGGGCGCCGCCTCCCAAAATCAGCCCAAATAACCCGAATTGCCCGAATTGTTCTCCCTATGGAAAAAGAACATTCACCGGGCCACCATTTACTGCTGCGCTGTAGCCGTCTACATTGCATCAATGGGCAACAAAAGCGGAGCTGAACGGCTTTGCAGCCCGCAACGACCCCCGCAGAAAGTAACGCGATTCCATGGAACAGATCATTGTGTGGCTCGAGCACTACGGGCTCGCCGCCGTTTTCCTGAATGTCGGGCTGGAACAGCTCGGCTTGCCGATTCCCGCCTATCCGGTATTGATCCTCACCGGCGCGTTGAGCTTTAACGGTCAATACTCCGCAGCAGGCCTTATCTTCACCGCCGTGCTGGCTTGCCTGGCCGCGGACAGCGTCTGGTACTGGGCCGGCCACCGCTACGGCAGCCGTGTGCTGAAAACGCTATGCCGCATTTCGCTGTCGCCCGACTCCTGCGTGCGGCAAACCGAATCCATCTTCACGCGTTGGGGCGTCAAGTCGCTCATTCTGGCAAAGTTCATTCCCGGGTTTGCTTCGCTGGCCACGGCGCTGGCCGGACGCACCGGCATTCCCTTCGGCCGCTTTTTGGTTTTTGATGCGCTGGGTGCAACGCTTTACGCCGGTGCCGGTGTGGGGATCGGCATGATTTTTCATGACGCGGTGGCCGACGTGCTGGCCATTTTCGAGCAGATGGGGCGCATCGGGCTGATGGTGCTGCTGGCTGCGTTTGCGCTCTTCCTGGCGCACAAATGGTGGCAGCGGCAGCGCTTTTACCGGCAGCTGCGCATGGCCCGCATTTCACCGCAGGAGCTGCTGCAGCTCACGCAGCAGAACAAGCCTGCAGTCATCCTGGACGTGCGCACGGAGCTGGCGCGTGCCGGTGGCGGCATTATTCCGGGAGCGCTGGTCTGGTCGGACCTGGACCGAACCCGGGCATCGCTTGACATCCCGCACGATGTCGCCGTGGTCGTTTATTGCGCTTGCCCCAACGATGCTTCTGCAGCCCTGGTGGCCAAGCGCCTGATGGCGGCCGGGTTCAGCAATGTCAGGCCGTTGCACGGCGGGATTGATGCCTGGCAGGCGGCCGGGCTGGCGCTGGAATACCCCCAGACTGCCTGAGTGGAGTGGTGGTAATAATTGCCAAATACCGAACCGGCAATTCATGTAATTCCGAGGACCTATTAACTGCCGTCATAGGAGGTCTTAAGTATGCAAAAACTAGGCCAATCTAATCGAAGGCACGGCCAAAAGAAATCAGGGTGTTGTCCTATAGTGCAATTAAATGCAGCATTACACACTTGCACTGCGGCAGCTACAGAAAGCGGGGCCTTGATAGAGCCGCGCACCTTTGCAAAGAAAGTCACCACCGGCGGATGAACCCCAGTTTGCCAAGCGCATTCACCGCAGTCCACCGTGAGCCTGGCCTGATGGGTGCGCCCATGCCCCTGCCGCGTCGGCCCGGCACGGTTACCGGTCAGGTGCCGCGATGAAACGCGACGAGACGGCAGAGCAGTCCCAGCAGCGCATGCAGGCTGAAGCGCTTGCGCTGGCAGCCGCCAATGATGCGTTGAAGCTTGAGATCGTTGAGCAGCAGCGACTGGTCGAATCGCTCAGGGACGACATCAGCAGCTTGCGCAGCCTGGCCACCGTCTCGGCGGACTGGTACTGGGAGCAGGACGCGGAGTACCGTTTTACCGACTTCACGGCCGAGTACAGCAGCAAGTCACAAGATAAGGATCTCGACAGTTCCGTCGGCAAATGCCGCTGGGAACTGCCTGGCGCCCTGCCGGTCACCATGTCATGGGAAGACCACCGCGCCGTACTGGCTGAACGCAAGCCTTTCCGCGATTTCGAATACATACGCGTGCTGGAGGATGGCGTCGCGCACTATTTCTCCATCAGCGGCGTGCCGGTGTTCAACAAGCATCAGGAGTTCATGGGTTATCGGGGTATCACGCGCGATGTCACGGCCAGCAGGCGCGCGGAGGAAAAAGAACGCAAAGTCGCCCGCCTGCTCGACGACATCGTTGAGAACATTCCGATCGCCATGAACCTGAAAGCCGTCACGGACCACCGTTACGTCGCATGGAATCGCGCGGCGGAAGAGCTTTATGGTTTCACTCGGGCGGAAGCGCTGGGCCATACCGTCCATGATCTGTGGCCCAAGGCCCATGCCCACAACATGCATGCCTCGGATCTCGCCCTGATTGCTGCCGGCAAGATGCAGGAATTCCCCGACCGCCTTGTCCAGACCAAGCACAAGGGTGTCATTCGCGTGCACATGCGCAAGGTTCCGCTGAAAGATTCCAGTGGTGTGGTGACGCACGTCCTGGTTACGGCGGAGGACATAACCCAGCAGCTGGCGGATGAAGAGCGCTTGCGCAGCAGCGAGCAGCAGTTCCGTAGCCTGACCAGTCTTTCGTCCGACTGGTACTGGGAAACCGATGCCAATTTCCGCTTCACCAAGCTGTCCGGCGGCCAGACGGAAGAAGCCAAGCGCGCGATCAAGGAGCATCTCGGTAAAACACGCTGGGAGATCGACCACAGCCAGGCCAACCAGGAAATGTGGGCACATCACCGCGCCCTGCTGGAGCGTCACGAAGTCTTCCGGAATTTTGAATACGAACGCGTAGAAAAAGACGGCAAGCGCGTGACCTTGTCCATCAGCGGAGAGCCAATGGTGGACGCCAAAGGCCGCTTCACCGGCTATCGGGGCGTGGGTAGCGACATCACCGCGCGGCTGGAGGCCGAGGCCAAACTGCGCCGCAGCGAAGAGCGCTTTCGCAGCCTCACCGGTCTTTCGTCCGACTGGTACTGGGAACAGGACACAAACTTCCGCAACGTCTTTGTCTCCAATGATCCGCAACGCTTCGCCCTGGGAACCCAGGTCATTGGAGAGGGGCAATGCCGATGGGACCTGCCTAACTCCACACCGCTTGTCGGCACATGGGACGAGCACAAGGCGGTGTTACAGGCGCATTTGCCGTTCCGCAATTTTGAATACCGGCTGACCAAGGAGGATGGCAGCGTCGTTTACCGCAGCGTCAGCGGGGAACCGGTGTTTGGCGACGATGGAACCTTTGCGGGTTATCGGGGTGTGGGCGCCGACATCACGTCACGCAAGGAAGTGGAGATCGCGCTGCGGGTCGGCGAAGCCCGCTTCCGGGCGGTTGTGGGTGCCTTGGCCGAAGGCGTGATCCTGCGGGACGCCCAAGGGCATATTGTCGATTGCAATGCCAGTGCAGAGCGCATCCTCGGCCTGGCCCTGGCCCAGCTGAAAGGCCAGACCTCGGTCGAGCCGGAATGGCAAAGATTCCGTGAAGACGGCACGCCAATGCCCAGGGAAGAGTGGCCCAGTGTTGTCGCCGTGCGTACCGGCCAGCCACAGCTGAACCGTGTGGTGTGCCATCGCAGGCCCGACGGCAGTGAGTTCTGGGCGCTGATCAACGTGCAGCCCCTGGTGGACGGGAACGGCGCCCCGTCGGGGTATGTCAGCACCATTACCGACATCAGCAAACGCCGGCAGGCTGAGCAGGAAATCGTCCGGCTGAACGTCAACCTGGAAAAACGCGTGCTGCGCAGGACCGCCCAGCTGGAAGTCGCCACCCGGGAGATCGAGGCCTTCTCATATTCCGTGGCGCATGACTTGCGGACACCGTTGAGCACCATCGACGGATTCTGTGCGCTGCTTGAAAAAGCGGTTCCACCTGAGTCGGGGGAGCGCGCGCATCACTTCATGGGCCGCATACGCAGCAGTGTGCGCCGCATGGGTGAGCTGACCGACGGTTTGCTGTCCCTGGCCCAGTTGTCGCGGACCAGCCTGAACTGGGAGTCTGTCGACATCAGCACCGAGGCGGCCAAGATCATCAAGCAATGGACGGAAAACGATCCAGACCGGCGGGTGCGGATCACTGTCGAGCCCAACCTGTGGGGCCGGGCGGACGTTGCGTTGCTGCGTCAGGTGCTGGAGAACCTGATCGCCAATGCATGGAAGTTCACCTCGAAAAAACCGCACACCGAAATCCTGGTCGGAAAAGAAGCAGGGCCCGAGGACCAGGTGGTTTACTTTGTGCGGGACAACGGTGCCGGCTTCGACATGGCGTATGCCGACAAGCTCTTCGGCACCTTTGAGCGGCTGCATTCACCGGAAGAGTTCGCCGGCAGCGGCATCGGGCTGGCCACGGTCAAACGCATCATTACCCGTCACGGCGGAAAAATCTGGGCCAAGTCAGCAGTGGGTGAGGGCAGTACCTTTTATTTCACGCTCGGAGGCGAGCAGGCCGGGGCCATGCCGGCTGAGGGGGACGTGTTTGACGATTCAGGCGTTGCGCTGACGGACGGCGGCGCCAGTGCGTTCGAGGACGCCGGAGAAGTAAGTCCCAAGGGGGCCGGCCCCATCAGCACGGACAACGATGTCTTCACGGTCAGTGACCAGCAGTTCAGCAATGCGTTTGAACACGCGGCCATCGGGATGACGCTGATCGGCATCGACTCGCGCCGGCTGAAGGTCAACACCGCTTTTTGCCAGATGCTGGGGTATTCAGAGGCGGAAATGCTGTCGCGCACTATCCATGACCTGACTCATCCAGACGATATTGCCTGGGACCTGGAGCAGCGCCGCAGGGCATTGGCCGGCGAAATCGAATCGTTCCACGTCGAAAAGCGCTACATCCACAAGTCCGGCCGCACTGTCTGGGGCTACATGAGCTGCTCCCTCGTGCGCGATGCAGACAGAAAGCCGCTTCAATTTATCGCGCAGATCCAGGACATCACCGAGCGCAAGCAGACCGAGCAGGTTCTGCGTGAAAGCGAGGAACGCTTTCGCGCGCTCACGGCGCTGGCCTCCGACTGGTTCTGGGAGCAGGACGAAAACTTCCGCTTCGTCGAGGTTCCCGGCGAAGCCCCAAGCGCCTCCGGCATCCCGAAATCGGCCCATGGCAAGACTGCCTGGGAGCTCGACTACATCAACATCGAAGCCGGTGCGTTGGCCGAGTACAAGGCCAAAATAGCCCGGCACGAGGTTTTCCGCGACCTTGAAAGTACACGGCGCGACTCCAAGGGGCGGCCGCGCTACTTCAGCATCAGCGGCGTGCCGAAATTCGACGCCAACGGAAAATTCACCGGCTATCGCGGCACGGGACGCGACACCACCGAAATCCGCCGTGTCACCGAGGCCCTGCGCACCAGCGAAGCGCAGATGCGCGAAATCACCGACACCGTGCCGGCCTGGATCACTTACGCTGACGCCGATCAGCGCCTGTGCTTTCATAACCGGGCCTACGAGGAAGTCTTCGGCATGACGCAAGCGCAGCTCGAAGGCAAGACCATCCGGGACATCGTGGGCGATGAGATGTACGCCCTGATCAAGCCCCGGGTGGAAGAGGTGCTGCAGGGCTATCCGGTGGTCTACGAGCGTACGCAGAAAACCGCCCGCGGCGGCGTGCGCGACTACGTGGTCAATTATTTCCCGCGCTACGGCGACGGCGCCGACGAGGGCAAGGTGATCGGCTTCTACACGCTGGCCAACGACGTCACCGAGCTCAAACGCATTGACCGCATGAAGAGTGAATTTGTCTCGACGGTCAGCCATGAACTGCGCACGCCGCTTACCTCGATCCGGGGCTCGCTGGGCCTGATTTCCGGCGGTGTTGCCGGCCAGCTGCCCGACGCCGTCAAGACGCTGGTGGGCATCGCGAAGACCAACTGTGAGCGCCTGATCCGGCTGATCAACGACATCCTGGACATCGAGAAGATCGAGTCCGGCAAGATGACCCTGGATTTCCAGGCCATCGAACTCAGGCCCTTGCTGGAGCAGGCGCTGGCCGCCAACGAAGGCTACGGCGCGGCGAAGAATGTGCACCTGCAGCTCGAGTTTCCCGATGAAGACCTGCAGGTCAGGGTCGACAGCGACCGGCTGACGCAGGTGGTGACCAACCTGCTGTCCAACGCGATGAAGTTCTCGCCCGAAGGCGGCACGGTGGATATTCACGTGGCACGCAGCGAGACGGGCATACGCGTCGAGGTGCGAGACCACGGGCCCGGCATTCCGGAGGAATTCCGCAACCGCATCTTCCAGAAATTCTCCCAGGCCGACTCCTCCGATACACGGCAAAAGGGCGGCACGGGCCTGGGCCTCAATATTTCACGGGCCATCATCGAGCGCCTGGGCGGCAGCATCGGTTTTCATACCGACCCCGGGGTCGGTACCACCTTCTTCTTTGAACTGCCCGAATGGGTGGATTCGCCGGAGCGTACTTCAGGTTTCTCGGCACTTGTTGAACAGCGGCCGCGTGTTCTGGTTTGCGAGGACGACCCGGACATCTCCCGCCTGATCAGCATGATGCTCGACAAGGGCGGTTTTGACACCGAAATGGTGTACACGGCCAAGCAGGCCGTCGCGGAGCTGGCAAGAAGGCGGTACGCCGCCGTCACCATAGACCTGAAGCTGCCCGACCAGGACGGCATTGCGCTGATCAGGGCGCTGCGCGCCCAGCTGCATACACGCGACGTGCCGATCGTGGTGGTGTCGGCCTCGGCGGCCGAGGGGCGGATCCAGTTCAACGAGCAGTCCCTGACCGTATCGGACTGGCTGGAAAAACCCATCGACGAGAACATGCTCGTGCTGGGCGTGCGGCGCGCCATTGCGGGTTCGGTCGAAGCCCGCGCCGTCATCCTGCATGTTGAAGACGATCCGGACATCCAGCGCATCGCAGCGACCATTGCCCAGGGGTTTGCGACCTTCGTCTTTGCCGACACGGTGCAGGAAGCACGCGACAGGCTGAAGGAACAGCGCTTCGACCTGATCCTGCTGGACCTCAGCCTGCCGGGCGGCTCCGGCTGGGATTTGCTCAAGGACGTCGAGGCCATGGACGGTCCGCCGCCGGTGGTGATTTTCTCGGCGCTGGAGGTGGACAGGCTTCAGGCCACACGGGCAGCCGCCGTGCTGGTCAAGGCCAAAACCTCCAACACCGAGCTCCTCGAAACCTTGCGGCGCGTGCTCGGGCAAAGCAATTCTGCGGGATCGCCGACGGACGAAGCCTGAACCTGTACCGGGCCCGCGGCGGGCTACGGGGTTCCTAGCGCGCTAGTGAATAAATCCGGGCTGTAGCCTTTACTGTCGGGCGCAAGCAGCTATGTTTTTCATAGCAAATTCACGCAGAAGGCGTGGTCATCAACGCGGTATAGCGGCGCTGCATTTCTTCTGGCGACACGGTTTCAATGCTGTGCCCCACACTCCAGCGGTAGCCTGCCGGATCGCGAAAGCTGCCCGAGCGCTCACCATAAAACTGGTCTTGCGCCGCCATTTCCAGCGTGGCGCCGGCTTTCAGCGCACGCGCAATCACATCGTCGCAGTTGTCCACATGCAGGTGCAGCGTGACGGTGGCCGGCGCGCCGGCATCGGGCGCCCGGGTGCCGTACTCCGGGAATTCTTCCGACACCATCAGCGTGGCGCCGTCAAAGTCCAGTTCGGCATGGCCGATGCGGCCATCGGGTTCTGTGAGCCGGAATTTTTCCGTGGCACCAAAAACCGAGATGTAAAACGCCATGGCCTTTGCAGCACTTTTGACATGAAGGTAGGCAAACAATTCGTGGGTGGCCATATCGTCTCCGTCGGTGATGTGAAGGAACCAGGCGAGGCCTGAGGTGCTGCCAGCCTGTCCTGAAATTATGAAGCGCATTGGGGCTCAGTGACAACCCGGCGTGCTGCGGGCATGCACCGCCAGGCCAGGCGCCAGAAGAACGCGGCCACGCTACTGTCACCGAACCGTCATGCAAAGGCAACACACTGTATGACCGCCACTGCCCGGGGCAGGTCACCCGATACCGGCTGCCCTGCGCCTGCAATGTCCGATTCACTCCAATTTTGACTACTTCACGCCACTTCTGAATGGACATCACTTATGGCGCCGACAGAACCGGCCTGCTCTGCGGCTACAGGTTTGAAAACGGCGCGCCCGGCATACCGGTAGATCTCCTGGAGGCGGCCGCTTGGCTGCAGGACAAAACCCCCAAGGGAAAATCAGATTTCGTCTGGCTCCACTTCAACCTCAGTGACGCCGCGGCAGAGGCGAGCATCCGCAAGCATCTGCACGCCGTACCCGAGTTCTTCGAGGCCTTGCACGCCGGCTCAAGGTCCACCCGCATAGAAGATGCGCACGACACGCTGATTGCTGTCGTCAACGATGTTGCGTATGAATTCGCGTTTGACCCGGCTGAAATGTCCAGCCTGTGGCTGAACGTGGCGCCCCATATGGCGCTGAGCGCGCGCTCCCATCCCCTGCGTTCCATCGACCGCATGCGTGACGCCATCAAGAACGGCAAGCCGCTGGCGTCATCGGTGTCTTTTCTGAACCAGCTGCTGCGCGAGCAGGGCGATGTGCTGGTGCGCATCGTGCGTGACGCCACTGTCCAGGTGGACGTGGTGGAGGATAAATTCCTGATCGGCCGCCTGCATAACCGCCGGGCTGACCTGGGCAAGCTGCGGCGTGTGCTGGTGCGGCTGCAGAGGCTGCTGGCGCCGGAGCCCGGTGCGCTGTTCCGCCTGCTGCGGCTGCCGCCGCCATGGGTCAGCGAGCGCGACCTGGAGGAGCTCCGCCAGGCGACGGAAGAATTCTCATTGACCATCCGGGACATGTCCGAGCTGAAGGAGCGCATCAAGCTCCTGCAAGAGGAAATTGCCGCGCAGGTCAGCGAGGAGACCAACCGCAGCGTCTTCATCCTGACGATGGTCACGGTACTGGCGCTGCCCATCAACATTGTTGCCGGCCTGCTGGGGATGAATGTGGGCGGCATCCCCCTGGCCGAACATCCCCACGGCTTCATGGTGATCGTGGGGATTATTGGCGTTTTCACCGCCTTCGCGGCCTGGTATGTTTACCGGAAAAAATAGCTTTCACAAGCCATTTCCCGCGTCACCATTTGCGCAAGCCGGCGCGTCGTTTACTGGGGTTTCGGCCCGTTCATGGCACGTTCAAATTCTTCGCGCGACAGCATGTTGTCCTTGTTGGTGTCGGCTTCGTCAAAGTGTTTGGAGACACCGCGAAAGTTGGACGCCTCATCGCGGCTGACTTTGCCGTTGTTGTCCTTGTCCATGAAACTGAACGCGCGCTCAAGGTCTCTGGCCGCGTATTTGGGAGTGGGGGAAGCCGCGGCAGCGGAGGGTTGCGATGCACCGGCCGCAGGCGCCGACGCAGCGGCGGCCGGGTCTGCCGCCTGCGCATGCCCGCGCGGGGCGTACAGCACGGCTGCTGCGGCCAGGGCCAGCGCCACTGCACCCACGTAGCGGGCTGCCACACGGTGGCCGGGCGTAGGGAAGGTTTGTTGCGCGCTGGACAAAATCATCGGGGTCGTGAAAGGTGAATGAGATGAATGGTTCATACCCTGATTGGATGTCAATTCACGTTTCAGTGCCAGCCAACTTGCAGGGTGTTTCGCCGCTTTACAGGGTAGGTGCAAGCCGACACATTTATTTGCACGCTCAAAAAAAGCGCTTCACCCCGGCGGCCTGTCCACAAATCGTGCGTACATAAAGAAACAGATTTCCCGGGCCAACCGGGTTGACAAGCCTCATCATTTATCAAATACTAAGCCAAATGGTTAAGTATAAAAATGATGCGCAAGAAGAGACCCTGAACGCCGTATTTGCCGCACTGGCAGACCCGACGCGGCGCAAGGTGTTGCAGGCCCTGGAACAGGGCAACCTGTCCGTCGGCGAGCTGGCCCAGCCGCACGGCATGTCCTTGCCCGGTTTCATGAAGCACCTGCGGGTGCTGGAAGACGCCGGCCTGGTCAGCCGCGCCAAGGATGGCCGCGTCGTCAACCTGGCGATTTCACCCGAGCCCATGCAGGAGGCCGCCATGTGGCTATCCCGTTACGAGAAATTCTGGTCCGAGCGCCTTGACGCGCTGGGCCGCTACCTTTACCAGCAAGAGGAGTTGAACCCGCCATGGAAAGAAGCACAGCGCAAGGCAAACCGTCCGCCGGCCCGTCCGTCGACATCACCCGCCACTACCCCGTCGCTCCCGAAAAAGTCTGGCGCGCGTGGACCGACCCGCAAGCACTAGCGCAGTGGTTCGGCCCCGACCCGGCCGGCGTGGTGACCATTGCCGACATGGATGTGCGTGTGGGCGGCCGCTACCACATCCAGTTCGGCGTGCCGGGCGGGGAAACACACAACGTGAGCGGCACTTACCTCGAAGTCGAACCACACCGCAAGCTGGTGTTTGACTGGGGCTGGAAGAGCACACCGGAACGCGTGTCGCGGGTCACGGTCTCGCTCAAACCTTCCGGGGCCGGCACCGAGCTGGTGTTCAAGCATGAGCGCTTCTACGACCTGGCCGCACGCGACAGCCACAACGAGGGCTGGGCCGGCGCTTTCCTCAAGCTCGACAAACTGTTTGTTTCATCGGCTGTGACCTGAAAGTCACCCCAAACCGCCACCGCTGTTCAGCCCCAACCCCAGGAGAGACGCACCATGCTTGCCAATCGAAACGCCATGGCCACCATCGCCGTCAAGGACCTTGCGGCGGCGAAGAAATTTTATGGAGGCACACTCGGCCTCACCCCGCTTGAGACCGCCGAGGAGGGCGTGCTCAGCTACCAGAGCGGCACCGCCACCGTGGTGGTGTATGTCTCGTCTTTCGCCGGCACCAACAAGGCCACGTCCGCCACCTGGGGCGTGGGCGACGAGTTCGACAACATCCTGAAGGCGCTCAAGGCCAAAGGCGTGGTGTTTGAGCACTACGACATGCCCGGCATGACGCTGCAAGGCGATGCGCACGTAGCGGGCGACTTCAAAGGCGCCTGGTTCAAGGACCCGGACGGCAACATCCTTCACATCCTGAACCAATAGGCCACCGTTCCAGCAACTCGACCCTTCACTGAACTGACCGTATCCAGGGAGCCCGCCGTGACTTCAACCCCCGCAAACGCTGCCAACGCCGTTTTCCACTCCGTAGTATCCAAAGACGAATGGCTTGCCGCCCGCCAGCTGTTGCTGGCCCGTGAAAAAGAACTCACCGCCCACCGGGATCTGGTGAGCGCCGAGCGGCGCCGCTTGCCCTGGCTCAAGGTCGACAAGCCCTATGTGTTCGACGGCCCCGCGGGCAAGGAAACCCTTGCCGGTTTGTTCGAGGGGCGCAGCCAGCTCGTGGTCTATCACTTCATGTTCGGTCCCGGCTGGAAGGAAGGCTGCCCCAGTTGCTCCTTCCTTTCGGACCACATCGACGGCGCCTTGCCGCACCTGGCAGCGCGCGACATCACGCTGGCTGTGGTGTCGCACGCGCCGCAACCCGACCTGGCTGCGTTCCGCCGGCGCATGGGCTGGCGCTTCAAGTGGGTGTCGTCCTTCGGCAACGACTTCAACCACGACTACCACGTCTCCTTCACGCCCGAAGAGCTGGCCAGCGGACAGTTTGACTACAACTACCGCATGAACGATGTCGACGGCGCCAGCATGCAAGAGCTGCACGGGGTCAGCGTGTTCTACCAGGATGGCCAGGGCAACATCTTTCACACCTATTCCAGCTACGCCCGCGGGGCGGACATGCTGGTGGGCGCCTACAACTACATGGACCTCACCCCCAAGGGTCGCGACGAAGGCGGCTTGCCTTTCCCCATGGCCTGGGCGCGCCACCATGACAAATACGGCACTGAGATACACAGCGCTGACAAGGCTGGCCACAACGCCGCGGCCAGCCAGCCCGCACCGGCGTGCTGCCACGCCGAGGCCCGCGCTGCATGACGGCTTCGCCCAAAGCCACGCGCCGCGACTGGATTGGGCTGACCGTCATCGCGCTGCCCTGCCTGCTGTATTCGATGGACCTGACGGTGATGAACCTGGCAGTGCCGCACCTGAGCGCCGACCTCAAACCCACGGGCGCGCAACTGCTGTGGATGGTCGACATTTACGGCTTCATGATTGCCGGCTCGCTCATCACCATGGGCACGCTGGGCGACCGCATTGGCCGGCGCAGGCTGCTGCTCATGGGGGCTGCCGCGTTTGGCGCTGCGTCGGTGCTGGCGGCGTTTTCCACCACGGCTGAAATGCTGATCGCCACGCGCGCACTGCTGGGCATTGCCGGGGCGACGCTGGCCCCTTCCACGCTTTCGCTGATACGCAATATGTTCCTGGACGCGGGCGAGCGCACCGTGGCCATTGGCGTCTGGATCACCAGCTACTCGGTAGGCGGCGCGATTGGCCCGCTGGTCGGCGGTGTCCTGCTTGAGCATTTCTGGTGGGGCTCAGTGTTCCTGGTCAGCGTGCCCGTGATGGTCCTGCTGCTGGTGCTGGGCCCGGTGCTGCTGCCCGAATACCGCGACCCCGATGCCGGCCGGCTGGATCTGCTGAGCGCGGCGCAGTCACTGGCGGCCGTGCTGGCCGTCATCTACGGCCTCAAGCGCATCGCGGAAGGCGGCCCGGGCTGGCTGGCCGCGGGCTGCATCCTCGCGGGGCTGGCGATAGGCGCGGCATTTCTGCGCAGGCAGCGCACACTGGCCAGCCCGCTGATTGACCTGGCCTTGTTTCGTGTGCCGGCATTCAGCGCGGCCCTGGCCATCAACACCTTCTGCTTTTTCGGCGCGTTTGGCGCTTTTCTTTTCATCGCGCAGTATTTGCAGCTGGTGATTGGCCTCTCGCCGCTGGAGGCCGGCCTGTGGTCCGTGCCGTCGGCCTTGGGTTTTGTGGTGGGCTCCATGCTGGCACCTGTCATTGCGCGGCGCATCCGCGCCGGCCTGGCCGTCACGGGCGGGCTGGCGCTGGCGTTTGTGGGCTTTGGCGTGCTCACGCAGGTGAGTGGCGCCTCGGGCCTGGCCACGCTGGTCACCGGCAGCGTGATTTTTTCGCTGGGCCTGGCCCCGGTCGTGACCTTGGGTACCGACCTCATCGTCGGCTCCGCGCCGCCCGAGCGCGCCGGTGCGGCTGCGGCGATTTCAGAAACCAGCTCGGAGTTTGGCGGCGCACTCGGCATTGCTGTGCTGGGCAGCGTGGTGACGGGGGTCTACCGCCATGCGATGGAGGGCACCGTGCTCAGCGGTGTGCCGGCCGTAGCCGCAGAGGCCGCCCGCAGTACGCTGGGCGGCGCGGTGGCAGTGGCGGCTGAATTGCCCGGCGCCAGCGGTGCGGCCTTGCTCAGCACTTCACGCGATGCGTACGCCCAGGCCTTTCAGGTCACCGCCGGCATCAGCGCCGCCCTGGTGCTGGGCACGGCCATCCTGGCCGCTGTCATGCTGCGGCAGGTGCGTAGCAGCGCCACGCCCATGTAGGCCGGAGAGTCCAGGATGGACGCCTTGCCCGCTTCAAAGAGGCTGTCAGCAGCCCCCAGCGCCCTTTTTAGGCCTGTTTTGATCATGAAAAAGGCCTGAAATCCAATGACACCGGGCGCAAGTAGCTACTGATTTGATAGCATGCGGGAAGGCAGGGAGAAACCCATGCCGTGCAAAGATGGGCTGGCGAATTGATCATGTTCAGTGAAACCGGGGAGAAACTGCAGATGACACACAACATGGAAACCCGAAAGCGCTGGTGGGCACTGATGGTGCTCTGCCTGGGCGTGCTGATGATCGTGCTCGACACCACCATCGTGAATGTGGCGCTGCCTTCCATCCGCACCGACCTCGGCTTTACCGAAACCTCGCTCGTCTGGGTGGTGAACGCCTACATGCTGACCTTCGGCGGTTTTTTGCTGCTGGGCGGTCGGCTGGGCGATCTGTACGGCCAGCGCAGGCTGTTCCTGGCGGGGCTCACGCTGTTCACCGTGGCCTCGCTGGCCTGCGGCCTGGCCAATTCGCAGGGGCTGCTGGTGGTGGCCCGCGCGGTGCAGGGCCTGGGCGGCGCGGTGGTGTCGGCGATTTCGCTGTCGCTCATCATGAACCTCTTCACTGAACCGGCCGAGCGCGCCAAGGCCATGGGGGTCTACGGCTTTGTCTGTGCCGGCGGCGGCAGCATCGGTGTGCTGCTGGGCGGCGTGCTGACCGATTCGCTCAACTGGCACTGGATCTTTTTGGTCAACCTGCCCATAGGCGGCGCCGTGTTTGCGCTGTGCCTGTTCCTGCTGCCCGGCGGCAAGGGGCAGGCCACCGGCGCGCGGCTTGACGTGTGGGGCGCCGTCACCGTCACCACCGCGCTGATGCTGGCGGTCTACGGCATCGTCAACGGCAACGAAGCCGGGTGGCTGTCAGGCCAGACGCTCGGTTTGCTGGGCGTTGCCGCGGTGCTGATGGCGATCTTCCTGGCCATCGAGGCCAGGGTCTCGACGCCGCTGGTGCCGCTGGGCCTTTTCCGCCTGCGCAACGTCGCCACCGCCAACGTGGTCGGCGTACTGTGGGCCGCGGCCATGTTTGCCTGGTTCTTTATTTCGGCGCTGTATATGCAACTGGTGCTGGGCTACAGCGCCCTGCAGGTCGGCTTGGGCTTTTTGCCCGCCAACCTGATCATGGCCGCGTTCTCGCTGGGCTTGTCGGCCAAAATCGTCATGCGCTTCGGCATACGCGCGCCGCTGTCGGCCGGCCTGCTGCTGGCCGCCCTGGGCCTGGCCTTGTTCGCGCGTGCGCCGGTGGGCGGCGGCTTTGTGCTCGACGTGCTGCCCGGCATGCTGCTGCTGGGGCTGGGGGCCGGCATGGCCTTCAACCCGGTGTTGCTGGCCGCCATGAGCGACGTGGACCCGGCCGAGTCGGGCATTGCCTCGGGCGTGGTCAATACGTCCTTCATGATGGGCGGCGCGCTGGGGCTGGCGGTGCTGGCCAGCCTGGCGGCGGCGCGCACCGGTTCGCTGGCCGGTGCGGGTGCCGATGCCGTGGTGGCGCTCAACGGCGGCTACCAGCTGGCGTTTGTCATCGGTGCGGTGTTTGCGGCCTGCGCCGCCTTGCTGGCTGCCGTGCTGCTTCGCACGGGCGCTGCAGTGCCAGGTGCGCACCCGGCGACGGAAGCCGGCGGCTAGCCACGGCTGGTTTATGCATCAAACTGGACTTCAGCCCAATAGGGACGGGCGCAAGCAGCTATTAATTTGGTAGCGAATTGACAGGGATGGCGGCGTGGGTCCGCCGCCCACAGGTGGTCAGTAAACCCCGAACAGGGCGCGAATCTCGTCGCCGGCGGTGCGACCGTGTTTCTGGCTTTTGTACTTGTCGCCGATGTCGGCGCACTTTTCCATGATCAGCAGGGTGAACTCCTGCAGCTCCGGCGTCAGCGCGTCGCCTTCCGTCATGGCACCGGCCAGTTTGGCCAGGTTCACGAGCTGGCGGTCGCTGATGGAGCCGATGGAAAAGTCTGAAGGCTTGAAATCCGGTGGAAGTGACATGGCGTGCACCTGGAGCTGGAGATGTCAGCCGGTGTCAGAAAGTGGACTGCCTGCGTGACGGGTTTTGTCCTACAGGGTACCCCAGACATTTCGTCCTAGCATTCGTTTTTTCCCTAGGAGATGCGTCATGGCAGACGACACAACGAAAACCGGTGTGGACCGCAGGTTCATCGCCTTGGGGCAGGACTATGAAGTTCGCGACTGGACCAAAACCCTGGGTTGCACCGAGCAGCAGCTGCGCGAGGCCGTCAAGGCTGTCGGCAATTCAGCCTCCGCCGTGCGCCAGTACCTGGGTAAAAAATAGCGTCATCTCAAGGGGCAGCGGTTGGCGCCTTCCCCATCACCATTGCGCGTGATTCGCGCCGGTACAAGCATGAAAGAAGGCACAGCATGGCAAAAAGCAGCATTGCGGGTGGCAGCATTCCGCCCGAACAGTGGATGCGCGGAAAAGACACACAGTCGCTCGGCCCGGGTGACAGTTCAGACACCGGCAGCGACACGCTAGGTGCCTACAGCGAAGAGGAACTGGCCAGCGACAGCGACGCTGCGGGTACCGGCGAGCGTGCCGGTGTCATCGGCGATGAGCGGCCTGATGCCGACATCCTGCCCGACCGGACAATGGACGAGGCCGACTTCCTGGAAGAAGGGGAAGGCGCCCGTGATGAAGACCCGGAAGCAAGGGGCGAGGAGGGTGAAGCTACCTGGGCCGCAGGCGGTGCAGAGGAAATTGCCGGCGTCCTGGCCGACGAAGATGAAGAAGATGAAACGGATGAAGAAGACGACGAATACGGGGAAGGTGAAGACGGCGATGCAACAGTTCGTGGAGGTGGCGCATGACGATCACGGGAAGCTGCCATTGCGGCAAAAACGCCTTTCGCATTGACGGCGAAATCCCCGCGCAGCTGACGCGCTGCACCTGCTCGTTTTGCGCCAGGCGCGGTGCGCTGCTGGCGTACTACACGCCCGATCAGTTCCACGTCACCACGCCCACGGACGGCGACGCCATCTACCGCTGGCAGACCAAGCTGGTAGACCACCACTTCTGTGCCGAATGCGGTGTGTCCACCTATTCAGACAGCCCCGCATTCGAGATGGACGGCAGCTGGGACGGCACCACCCGCCGCATCGGCGTCAATGCCCGCCTCTTTGACGGGTTCGACGCGGCCGAAGCCCCTGTGACGGTGATCGACGGCAAGAACCTCTGGTAGTTGGTTGAGCCCAAGGCAAGCGATTGACATCCCGTTTTGACCGCCTTAATATAGCCAAACAGCTATATAAACGATTGGCCATGTAATGACCCCAGACACCCTCAACAGGGCGTTCGCCGCCCTCGCGGACCCGACCCGCCGCGCCATCGTCGCCCGGCTTGCTTCCGGCGAAGCGACGGTCAACGAACTCGCGGCCCCCTTCGACATGACGCAGCCCTCCATTTCGAAACACCTGAAGGTGCTGGAACGAGCAGGCCTGATTTCGCGCGGACGTGCGGCGCAAACCAGGCCGTGCCGCCTGGAGGCCGCGCCCCTGAAAGAAGTCGCCAGCTGGATGGCGCTGTACCGCAATGTCTGGGAAGACAGCTTCGACAAGCTCGATGCGTTTTTGCAGCCGGACACATCCACGTCATCAGCCCAGTCAACTCAGTCAACCCCCAAAAAAGGAAAGAAACATGCCCGCAAATGACGTCAAGACAGCCATGGCTTCCCCGTTCCTGATCGACCGCGTGTTCAAGGCCCCGCGTGAGCGCGTCTGGAAAGCATGGAGCGAGGCCGGCAACATCCAGCAATGGTGGGGGCCCAAGGGCTGCTCCATCGACCTGCTGCGTTTCGAGTTCAGGCCCGGCGGGTTTTTTCACTACGCCATGAAGTTTCCGGGCGCACCCACGATGTGGGGCAGGTTCAATTACCGTGAAATCGCCGCGGGTGAACGCATCGTGTGGCTCAACTCGTTTGCCAACGAAAACTGCGGCATTGCCCGCGCACCGTTCAGTGAAGCCTGCCCCCTGGAAATAGAAAACACCGTGACCTTCATTGAGCAAAACGGAAGCACCATCGTGGCACTGCGCGCGCAACCCTTTGGTGAGCTTGCGGCTGAACGCCAGTACTTTGAAGAGCTCAAGCCGTCGCTCACGCAAGGCTACGGCGGCACCCTCGACCAGCTCGCCGCCCATCTGGGCGCTTGAACGGCGCGGCGCCTAGAAGTGCGGCGGAAGCTCGTCGCGCAGGCTGCGGCCCACCGTCACGTCGCCGTCGCGCACCGGGCCGGCTTTCAGTTCTGCCACCTCGCGCACCAGCGCATCAATTTGCTGCTGCTGCCGCACGATGACCTTGTCGAGCTGGTCCAGCAGGTCTTCGGTAAAGCTGGCCTTGATCTCCAGCGCCGTCAGGCGCTGGTCGGTTTGGGGTGTGTCGTTCGTCGGTTCCATGCCTGTATTGGACATGAAGCTGCGCGGGGCAGGGGCCTCAATGTATTCCAGCGCCCTCCACAGCAACAATTTACGCATCATTTTGGCCTGCAGCCCTTTATGTCCGGGCGCGACCAGCTATGTTATTGATAGCGGTTCGGATGATAAAGCTGTCAGGTTTCGCTGGCGCCACCCCCTGCGCGTTGCTTCGATACGATTTGTGGGAATAAGGGCCTTGTCTTTCCTGCACCGCCTGCCTAAGCTCGCCTGAGTCTTTGCAGGGCGTCGCGTTTCATGGCAACGCCGGAGCCGTCTTCAAAGCCCATGCGGTAGCTGTGTTGTTTGCCCAAGGAGGCGAGATATGACCGAGCCAGGCACTGGAAACCCCCTCACACCGGAACAGGCGCAGGAACAAGCGCAGGAGCGGGCGCAAGAAGAAGAGCGCAAGGCCATTGATTTCCGGCGAGGTTTTATTTACGCCAGTGGCACGGCCCCCCGGGAGTTGTGGGGCCTGGCCTTGTCCGGCGGGGGCATTCGCAGCGCCACCTTTTGCCTTGGCGTGTTGCAGGCACTGGCAAAAGCCGGGTTCAACCTGCCGGGAGAAAGTGGCCCGGGAAGCGGCCCGGGATGCGGCGCCAACGACAGGCAAAAGCCCTGGCCGCTGCTCGCCCGCTTTGACTTCCTTTCCACCGTCAGCGGAGGCGGGTACACCGGCAGTTTTTTCTCGGCCCTGTTTCGCGCCCGGGAACCCCTCACGCCTCCCGCTCCCCACTCGCCGCAAACACCTCTTGCGCCGCCCGCGCCCGAAGTGCTGGCCACCGAAGCCTACGAAGCACTCGCGACCGACCCGCCCGGCAGGCTGAGCAAGGTCCAGACCGCGCTCACCCAGATGCCCGACCGCCCCTTGCGCTGGCTGCGTGAAAACGGGCGTTACCTGGCACCGAACAACACCGGTGATTTTCTCTACGACATCGCCATTGCCATCCGCAACCTCTGTGCGGTGCATTACGTGATCGGCGTGACCTTGCTGACCATTTTCCTTTTGATGTTTGCCCTGCGTTACGGCAGCCTGCAGATTCCATGGGAGTGGTTTCATGCGCTGGGGCTTACGCTGGAATCCATGATGCAGCCCAGGCCTCCGCTGAAGGGTGGAGACATCTGGTTCAGCCCGTGGTTCGGTGTGCTGGGCATCTGGCTCGTGCTTGCGGTCATACCGTGCGGCGCGGCCTACTGGCTCGACCAGGACACCTCGCCTCCCGGCAGCAACACAAAAAAAGCGCCGCTGCCGGCCATTCCCGCCCCGGCGCTGGCGGCTGCCGGCTTGCTGGCCGCGGGTGTGCTGGCTGCCTGTGTCATCTGGAGCCGGGTAGTGCCGCCGGCTTCCGGCGCCGCGTCACTGCTTGAGGCTGTTCCGGTACCTGTTTTGCTGCTGGTGCTGATCGATGTCATCCTGGCTTTTTCTCTGGGCGTGTTTTTTGTGGCGAAGTACCTTCCACAGCAATCACCCGGGCTGTTTCGCAACCGCATCACACGGTGGCTCTCCAGGGTATTGACGTACGCATTCATCGTTGCCGTGCTGGCGCTGATTGAAACCGCGGGGCAAACGCTGTATCTCTGGCTGGCGACAAGCCAGTCAACACCGCTGACCGTTTTCAGCGTGGCCGGCGTGGTCGCGGCCCTTGTGGCGGCGGTGAAGCAGTTTGCGCCGGTGCTGGCCCAGCCCGGAAAAGACGGCCTGCTCAGCAGGCTGCCGCTCAACACCCTGCTTGGCGCGGTCGGGCTGGCGCTGGCCCTGCTGCTGGCCGTGGCCTGGAACTGCGCGGCCGCGGCCCTGCTGTTTGGCATGCAGCCGCCGCTGCCGGGGCTCGGGCAGCTGATGATCGAATCCATGTTCACCACGGTCCGTTTTGGCGCGGACTCATCATGGGTCTGGCAATACTTCTACCCCGTCATCTCCATTGTGTTTTGCCTGACGGCTGTGGCGGTGGCGGGCTACTTTCTGGGGTTCATCAATTTGTCGAGCCTGCAGGTGATGTACGGCGCGCGCCTCACGCGTGCCTACCTGGGTGCGTCCAACAAGGCACGGTTTGAATCGGAACGCCCGAAGATGGACGTGACCGAAGCCGATGCAAGCGACGACTTCACGCGCGAGGCCTACTACCGGAACGACCACCTGGGTCCGGCCCACCTCATCAACGTGACCATCAATGCCACCACGGGCACCGGCGACCAGCTGACACAGCGGGACAGGCAGGGCCTGCCGCTGGCTGTCACGCCCGCGGGCATCACCGTGGACGGCAGGCTCTGGAATGCAAAGACCGGCAATTTTGCGGGCACGCAGGCCAAAGCCGCCAGGCGGGCGCCACCCGAGCTGTCCATCGGCCAATGGGTGGGCGTGTCGGGCGCGGCATTTTCGACAGGGCTGGGCCGCGGCACCTCGCTGGGGCAGGCCATGCTTTTCACCATCACCAACATACGCCTGGGCTGGTGGTGGGACTCCGGCAAAAAGGACACCAAAACACCTTTTTTTCTATGGCGCAACCAGAGCTATCTGCAGTGCGAATTGCGGGCCCGCTTCCTGGGCACGGACGGCTCGCACTGGTACCTGAGCGACGGCGGGCACTTTGAGAACACCGGTGTCTTCGAGCTGTTGCGCAGGCGGGTGGAATTCATCGTCTGCTGCGATTGCGGCGCAGACCCGAACTACAGCTTTGAAGACCTTGCCAATCTGATGCGCCTGGCACGCATTGATTTCGGTGCCGAGTTTGAATGCGTCGGGCCGAGCGCGGTGCCACGGCTTGCACCCAATGCCGCCACACTGGCGCCTTATTTCGCCCGCGACGAATCTGAACTGCGCCCGGCAACCGACCCGCTGGCGCCACTCGACGAAAAGTGCGCACTGCTCTACCGCGTGCGCTATGCCAGCAGCCAGCCGGGCAAGCCGGCTGAAAGTATTTTGCTGGTGCTCAAGCCACGTTTGATCAAGGGTGCGCCCCTTGACCTGTTTGAATACCAGACCAAAAAACCATCGTTCCCGCAGCAAACCACGTTTGACCAGTTCTTTGACGAAGCGCAGTGGGAAAGCTACCGAAAGCTGGGCGTGCTGATCGGCTCCCGCATATTCAGGTAGTGCGTGCGGCGCCTGGCCGGGTCTGCCGCACGGTGGTCTTGCCGGGCTGGTTTGGCATTACTTTGGCCTGCAGCCCTTTATGGCCGGGCGCAAGCAGCTACGTTATTGATAGCAATCCGTGGGGTAACAACCATCATGCTCGCCGTGTCGATCACAAAGCGGTACTTCAGCTAATGGGCATCCGCATGGGTTGACGCATACCGCTCCAGCAGCGCATACAGCACCAGCCCGCCCGCCAGCGGCAACAGATAGTAAAGCGCGCGGTAGGCCAGCACCGCGCCCATCAGCGCCCCCTGGCGCACGCTGCCCGACAGCAGCGCCAGGTAGACCGCCTCCAGCACACCCAGCCCGCCGGGGATCGGCATGATCACCCCCACGATGGATGCCGCCATCAGCACGCCCAGTACCGTGGTGTAGGGCACTTGCTGGCCCAGCAGCAAATACATGGCCGCGCCCATCAGTGCCCAGTTACTGGCCGAAATGCCCAGCTGCACCAGGGCCAGCTGCGCCGAAGGCAGCTTCAGCCGCCGCCCGCGCACCCGCCACACGTGCCCGCGCGCCAACGCGCACGCCACCACGTAGCCCAGTGCAATCAGCACCATCACCACGCCCAGCAGGCGCAGCGCCGCGGCGCCAATGTGTGCCTGGCTGGGCGGCGCAATGGCGCCGGCGGCAAAGAGGCTCCCCGCCACCAGCCCATAGCCCAGCCAGTTGGTCGCAAGGCTCAAGCCCACGATCTGCGCAATGGTGGCTTCGTCCAGCCCGGCCCGCGCATACAGCCGCGCCCGCAGCGCCACCCCGCCGACCAGCGAGCCCAGGTTCAGGTTAAAGGCATAGCTGGTGACCGCAATGGCCCAGGTCTGCAGGCGCGGCAGCTTGTGGCGCGTGTGCTGCCGGCCTATCAGGTCAAAGCAGCCATACAGCGCATGGCTGGCCGTGGCCAGGCCCAGCACGGCAAGCAGCAAAAGAGGCGAGTAGCGCCGCAGCGTCTGCCAGGCGCCTTCCCAGTCCACCTTGTGGGCATGGGAAATCAGCAAGCCCAGGACGACGATGCCCAGCGCAGGAAACACCCAGCGGCGGATGCGCGGCCACAGCGACGTTGCGGCTGCCGGGGACGTGCTGTCGGGAAGGTGAGCCGCAGTGCTGGGCATGATCAGTGCATTTTCAGCAAGGCGCAAAGCGAACTCCAGCGAGGCTGGCGCTGATTTTTGTAGGCGAAAACCGACGGCGGCCCGCCAGGCTGCAGTGCCGCCCTTCAGCGCTCCAGCTCAAGGCCTGCGGGATACAAGCGGTTCCACGGCGTTGCCTTCTCAAACGCAAACGCTGCGCGCAATATCGTGGGCTCGGCGAAGGGCCGCCCGATCACTTGAATCGAAACCGGAAGTCCGCCGTCAGACAGCCCTGCCGGTATGGCGACCGAGCACAGATCCAGCAGGTTCACAAAGCGGCCGAACCTTGACAGCGGCGTGGCCAGTTCGTCGACCTCGCTGACGGGAATGGCGGTAATGGCGTTGGTCGGAAATACACAAACATCCACGCCGTCCATGGCGTCCAGCATCGCGGCTTTCGCAGACTCGCGGTCGCGCAGCAGGCTGATGTACTGGGCGGCCCCGATGTCCCGGCCCAGCATGATCCGCCGCTTGATGTTCGGGTCAAACTCCAGCTCATTGCGCTCGAAAAGCGTGCCGAGATTGGCATAACCTTCGGCACTCATCAGGCTGCCTGCAATGCGCATGGATTGCGCCAGGCTTTGCGGAAGCGGCTTGTCCACCAGCGTCATGCCAAGCCCGGTGAACACGGAAAGCGACCTGTCATAAGCCTTCAGCACTTCCGGGTCCACGTCTTCGCGTTCAGCTTTTGGCAGGGTCCAGACCCGCATTCCCCTGACATCTTTTTCAATCTCTTTTGAAACCGAACGCGAGGGCGAAAAGCGGGATGCCGCGTCCTGCGGGTCAGGCCCCGCCAGCACGTCCAGCAGCGTTGCGCAATCCTTCACGGTCCGTGTGATGGGCCCCACCGTGTCATGCGTGGGGCACAGGTCGATCAGGCCGTAGCGGCTGATCAGACCATGTGTCGTTTTCAGCCCCACCAGCCCGCAGAGCCCGGCCGGAATGCGAACAGAGCCGCCGGTGTCCGTGCCCAGCGCTGCGCTGGCCATGCCCGCCGAAACCGCCACGGCCGAGCCGCTGCTGGAGCCGCCGGGCACACGGTGGGTTTCAAGGTCCCAGGGGTTCCAGGGTGTGCCCATGGAAGTATTGGTTCCCCAGCCGCCAAAGGCAAATTCCACCGTGTGTGTTTTCCCCAGCACGATGGCGCCGGCTGCCCTCAATCGGTCGACCACCGTCGCCGTGATGGTGGAGGTCCGCGGCGGGAGCGATCTGGAACCCGCGGTGATGGCATGGCCTTTAATTTCAAAAAGGTCTTTGACGGCAATGGTCACACCATGCAGCGAGCCGACCGTGAAGCCGGCCTGCCTGAGCTTGTCCAGGCCGCGGGCGGCCTGCAAGGCTTCATCTGCATAGAGGTCTACATAGGCGTGCAGCTTGGCGTCAAAGGCGTCTATGCGTGAGAGCTGGGTTTCGACCAGCGCTTCGCTGTTGGTCTCTCCGCTGGCCAGAGCCTCGAGCGTCTGCTCCATGGAAGCGTAGGCAAGCGGGGTGTTGGAGATATGGGAGGTATGGGCGGTGTCGGTCATGCAGCACCCATGACCCGCCGGCCGCGCGAGAGGCGCTTTTCCAGCGCCCGCGAAAGCATTGACAAGGGGAAAGCAATGGCAAAGTAGAAGGCGCCCACCAGCAGGAATATGTGCAGGGGCAGGAAGAACTCGCTGGACATGGCCCGCGCCGTCAGCATCAGCTCGTCCGTGGCGATCAGTGCGCACAGTGAGCTGTCTTTTAACAGCGCCACATAGGTGTTCAGCAGCGGAGGCAGCATGACGCGCAGCGCCTGGGGAAACACCACATGCATAAACACCCGGTGCGGCGCCAGGCCAACGGCCAGCGCTGCTTCGCGCTGCCCGCGATGAATTGACTGCAGGCCTCCGCGCAAAATCTCGGCAACATAGGCCGCGCCGTGCAGGCCCAGCCCGATCACCCCGGCCCAGAAGCCTGGCAGCGTAAGCCCGAGCGGCGGCAACGCAAAGTGGAGCGCCAGCAGCAGCGCGAGCAAGGGCACGGTGCGCACGAACTGGATGAAAAAGTTCGCGGCAAAACGCAGGGCCGGCCGGCCGCTGCGGATCATGGTCACCAGGGCTGCTCCCAGAACCAGAGCCATCACAAAGCCCGCAGACGACAGCTTTGCCGTTACCTTGGCCGCCTCGGCAAGGCGGGGAGCCCACTCGGGCCAGTATTGCAGGAAGACTGCAAAAAAGCTGTTCATCGCTTGTTCTCCATGCGGCTTTCGGCCTTGGCAAATCCCCAACTGACCGGCAGCACCATGGCCGCATACAACAGCATGGCGGCAAGATAGATCAGGGTGGTTTCAAAGGTGGAGGTCACCAGGTTCCTGGCAAAAAACATGATTTCCGGCGCGGCAATCGCAGAAGCGATGGATGTGTCTTTGAGCAGCTGGCTGGTGTAGTTGCCGAGGGATGGCCAGGTCACCCGCAGCATTTGTGGAAGAAGAATGTGAATCAGCGCCTGCCGCGGTGTCATTCCGACGGAAAGGGCGGCCTCGCGCTGCCCGGCATGAAGGCACTTGAGCCCGGCGACAAACACGTCGCACAACACCGCTGCGCCAACCAGCCCCAGGCCCAAAATTGCCGCCACCAGCGGCGAGAGCCGTATGCCCACAGCCGCCAGCCCGAAATAGATCACGAAGAGGTGGGCCAATGCCGGAACGTTGCGCATCCATTCGATGTAGGTGGCAATGGCCAGCTTCAGCAAACGAAAGCGCGCGAAAGTGACCGTCACCGCCAGCAGCATTCCGCCCGCCAGCGCAATGACGAAAGCACCCAGGGCCACTACCGCGGCGGTGACCGCGCCACCCATCAGCACGGCGAGGATGCCCCCGAAAATTCCCAGCTGTTCCATCACCTGGCCAGCCTCGGGTTGTCCGCCACCTGGCCCAGAAAGCTGCGGGTGCGTTCCAGCTGGGGGTTGTTGATGACATCGACAGCGGGGCCCTGCTCAACAATGTGGCCGCCGTCCATGAAGATCACGCGGTCTGCCACGTCCCTGGCAAAGCGGATTTCGTGTGTGACCAGAATCATCGAGCGGCCCTCTTCGGCCAGCTCACGAATCACCGTGAGCACCTCGCCGACCAGCTCCGGGTCAAGCGCAGAGGTTGGCTCGTCAAAAAGAATGAGCTTGGGTTGCTGGGCCAGGGCCCTGGCAATGGCCACGCGCTGCTGTTGCCCCCCGGACAAACGCTCCGGGTATTCATTCGCCTTGCTGGAAAGGTGAACCTTCTCCAGCATGGCGTCGGCCAGCTCATAGGCTTCGGGTTTCGACATTCCGCCGGCCTTGATGGAGCCCAGGGCCACGTTGTCGCGAACGTTCAGGTGCGGCCACAAATAAAACAACTGGAACACCATGCCGATCTCGCGGCGCTGCGGTGCAAGTTCGCGGTCATTCATAAAGCGGAACCCGCCGTGCCGGGTTGGCACCTGGCCTATCCGTTCACCGTCAAGCACGATGGCGCCTTCGCCCGGCTGCTCCAGAAAATTCAGGCAGCGCAGGCAGGTCGACTTTCCGGAGCCGCTGGGCCCGATCAGCGAAAGGGTTTCGCCTTTACGCAGGTCAAAGGAAATTCCCTTGAGCACTTCGAGCGGGCCGTAGCTTTTTTTCAGCCCGTCGACTCTTAACAGGGTGTTGTTCATTGGATTCAGTTTTTTGACGCAGACGAACGCATGAGAAAAACACGCGTTCGCCTGTATCCATGCTTCGAAGGGCTTACTTGCAGGACGGCAGTTTCCAGTCGGCGGGGCGATCTACACCGGCGCGGAAGTTCTGGCCCACGGGCACATACCAGACGTCCTGCACCAGGCCATATTTGCCGCCAATCTTTTTGAGTTCACAGCTCTGCCAGAGCTTGGCGATTTCCGCGTTCACGGCCTTGGCGAGTTCCGGGTTGTCCTTGTTCAGGCCAAACACCACCTGGCCCAGCCCGGTGAGCAGGGGGTAGTCCGGGTTGTTGTCAACAAAGGCGTTGAACTTGAGCTTCCACTGCGGGTTGCGCGAAATGGCGTACTGCATCACGGGCGGGTCGCCGATGACGGCGTCAATACGGCCGGCCAGCAGGTCGCGCACTGCCGCGTCGGATGTGTCATACATCGTCAGTTGCAGGCCGGTGATTTTGCGAAGCTCGGGAATGAACGAAAAACCGGTGATCGTGCCGACCTTTTTGCCTTCCAGGTCCTTCAGGTGCGACCAGTTGGTTTTGCTCGACTGGGTAATGCCGTTCTTGAAGTAATGGATCGGGTCGCTCAAGGTCATGATCTTCGAACGCTGCTCGGTCCAGCCCATGGTGCCGGCCATCACGTCGACACGTTTGGCCTGCACCGAAGCAATGGTGCCCGACCATTCCATGAGGGCGGGCTTGACCTTGAGCTTGACGGCTTCCGCCACGCGCTGCAGGATCTCACCGTCGTAGCCGATCATGGCGCCGTCCTGGTAGCCGGTGCCCGGCATGTCGCCGGTGAAGGCGATCGTCAACGCGTCTTTTTCAACGGTTTGCAAGGCCTGGGCGTTGGCAGCCGGCAGTACCGCCCCCGCGGCGAGAAGCATGCACAAGAGGCGTGCGGCGAATTTTTTTTTCATGAAAACTCCTGATGGTGGTTTAACGAAACTCTCACTGACGGGGTGGATGGTATGAAGCGCCGTCAACTTGTCATAGGAAGCTTTGGCGTGTAAATTGAACGTATGCGACATTCGGGAAAATTACCTACGAAGGGCGCTTCTGCGCCCAAAGCTGCGGCGGCAAAGCGCGCAAAGCGTGCACCCGCGAAGGCCAACAGGACGGCCGGCGTACAGGATGAGGGCAACCAGCTGGTGGACCGGCTTGACGCGGCCAAGGCCAAAACGCCTCCCAAAACCGGTGTGGAACTGCGGGTCGGTATTTTTCTGTGCCCGCGTTTTCCCCTGTTGTCGCTGGCGGGGCTGTGCGATGCGCTGCGCCACGCCGCAGACCTGGGCGACCAGAGCCGGCAGCTTCGCTGCACGTGGGCGGTGCTCAGCGCCGCCGGCGAGACCGTGGCCTCCAGCTGCGGCGTCGAAGTGGCCACGCTGCCCGCGGCTTCGTCGGACTGCAACTTTGATTACGTGGCGGTGATCGGGGGCTTGCTGCCCTTCATGAAAACGGCCGACCCTCGAGGTGTGAAGTTTCTGAACCACGCCGCAAAAGCCGGTGTGCCGTTGATCGGCATTTGCACCGGCAGCTTTGCGCTTGCGCGGCATGGGTTCATGCAAGGCCGCATGGCCTGTGTTCATCCCTTCCATGTCAATGACTGGAAGGAAGCCTTTCCCGATCTACCCTTCACCACCAACTGCGACTACATCTTTGATGGTGACCGGATCACCTGCGCGGGCGGTATCTCCATCATCGAGCTGGCCACTGAGCTGATTCGCCTGCATTGCGGGCCGGACCGCGCCGCCAAGGTTGTGCACCAGATGACGGTAACCCGCAAATCCGCCATCTCGCACGTCGCGCGCCGGCGCGCGCTGGGTTATGCCTGTGCCGACAACGACAAGCTCCGCCAGGCCATTGTGCTGATGGAAAAGAACATCACCACGCCGCTTGAAATTTCCGTCATCGCCAAAATTGTGGATTCCAGCAGCCGGCAACTTGAAAGGGTTTTTCTCGCAGAAACGGGCGCTTCCCCTTCAGGGTTTTACCGCAACTCCCGGCTGAAATACGGCCGGTGGCTGCTGACCTCAACCGATTCACCGGTGAGCACCATCGCCTACGAATGCGGCTTTGCCGATGCCTCGCACTTCATCCGGCACTTTCAACAGCTGTATGGTGTTTCGCCCGGGCGGTTGCGGAAGGCGTTGCCTGCGGTGGAGGTGTAGGCCCAATTACAGGCCCAGGTACAGGCCCGTGGGGGGCATTTGCGTTTTTCTCAACCTCTTCGTATCGGGGCAGCTCCACCCAGAAGACGCTGCCACGTCCCCGGCGGTCCGTCATGCCCACGGGGTGCCGCAGCAGCTGGCTCAGGCGGTAGACGACCGCCAGTTCCAGCCCGAAGCCCTCGGCCATGCCCTGCTGCGGGATGCCTTCAGAGAAAGTCTGCTGGCGTTCACGCGCAACGCCCGTGCCTGTGTCCCACAGCTCTATGCGCCACTTGCCCCGGCGCGGCCGCGCGGCCAGCAACACACCGCCGCCATGCGTGTTGCGCAAGGCATTGGACAACAGGCAACTCACCAGCCGCGTGAGCAGCACAGGGTCTGACACCGCCCGTCCCGCGGCGGTTCGGGTGCGCAGGCGCAAGCCTTTTTCGCGCGCCTGCGGCGTGTGCTCTTCGGCCAGCGTGTGGACCAGCGCGCCAAGGTCTACCGGCTGCAGGTGCACGCTCAGCGAAGCCGGTTCCAGCCCCGCCAGGCTGAACAGCGATTCAAACAGCTCGTCAATCTTGCGTGTCGAATCGCCAATCTTGCGCGCAATCTGCGCCGCGAACTCCGGCTCTTTGGTCAGCCAGTCGGCATACGGGCCCAGCGCCTGCACGGGGTGGCGCAGCTCATGCGCGGCGCTGGCAATAAAGCTGCTCCGCACGGCCTCCGCCTCCGCCAGGGCCTGTTTTCGCTCCTCCAGAGCCTTGATCAGTTCCTGGCGGTCGAACTGCCGCTCCAGGCTCATGTGCTGGGCCCGGTACATGCGCCGGCCCGTCACATGGGCCACCCACAGGAAAACCAGCACCACCCCCATCTCGGCGCCGGTGTCGAGCACCGAAGGCACGCCCCCCGTCAGGTCTACTCGCCAGGCCAGGGCCGCCAGCACCGAGGCACTCAAGCCGTTGCAGTACGCTGAGACGGTACGCAAGCTCGGCGGGCCCGAAGCCACCGCGACCACCGCGATGCCCCCCAGGATCATGATGCACACCAGCTGGTCTTCAATGGGGGCCTGGCGGTACACCACAAACATCAGCGAGCCCCAGACCACCGCGCTCAAGGGCCAGGCCCATCCAAGGAGCGACATGAACTCCCGCAGCGCCACCCCGTCGGCCTCCGCCAGGCGGTGGCGGTAAGCATGCAGGATGGCATAACGCAGCAGCGTCATGGAGCAGGTGGCCAGGGTCCATACCCACAAGTCCCATGGCGCCACACGCCCATGCAGCATTGCCACCACCACCAGAATGATCAGCACGGCCGCATGCAGCGTAGGCCGCGCATTTTGCATAAACGTGCGGGCCAGCTGCACGCTGATCCAGGTCTCGCGTGGGGTCATCGAGCGGCGCCTTCGGGGGCTGCTGGCGTGGTGGGCGTCATTGAGAGCGGATTCTTCTGTGAGCGGGGCGGGGTGCGGGCAACAACAATATCAGTGATTTTCCCTTGAGTACCGGGTGGGAAGAAGAGGGCGGGAGTGGGGCTTCTACCTAATATTTGGCTTACGGAATCTGCCCCGCATTCGCTTTGGGGAGGTCTTCGTGAAGACCTTCTTTGCGAGGTAGCGGGGATTGCGGCGCGGCCGTTTGGCGGTGCGCCGTATTCCATTGGCTTCACGGCAGCCGGGGCGTGGAAGTCTGGTTTTTGTTGCCCCGCTGGCCTTGTGCTGATCTTGCCAGTGTTGGCGGCGTTGGACGAGTCGTCTTTGGTTGTCTTTGGGCGGTGGTTACACAGGTGGAACGTGTACCTTTTTATTCATGGCTTGTGTGCCATCTGTGTGGAACGGGGCAGGACGCGCGTGAGCAGCTGTTTGACACGGTAGACATGTGCGTCCAAAGCGCAGAGCGCGGCCTGGGTGTTGCCATTGCAGACGCCGCTTTGTTCACTGACCTGATTGCCTCGCGGAAGGTGGTGACGCCCTTCGATATCGAAGTCGACAGCGGTAATGGCTACTTTCTTACCTATCCGCCTGAGAGGCGGGTGCAGCGCAACATCCGGCGCTTTGAGGAATGGCTTTTGTCTGTGTTGCAGGGGTGAGGCTGGCTTCGCCTGACCTACACATACGCATGCCTGTCAACGAGTTAGGAGACTTGCAAATAGGACGTGCATGTTGCGCTAGTTTGCGAACAAGTTTCCCAATTTCGAGACCCATGAAGGCGACGGTGCTGGGAATTGCAGATGCTTTAAATCCTGCAAGCATTGTTTCATTGAAATTACGCTAGAGGCCATGTCTTGACTGACGGGAGAGGACGTATCAAGCGGACCAAAAAACTCGTCCTCGAAGTGGTGCTCTGTGATAGAGCGCCGGAATCGCACCACTGACTCGCGATGTTGGGCGATGCTTGTCGGATCACCAGTGAGTAGCTCCAATCGACCTACACGATAAGAGAAATCCTGAAGCGCTATCTTCAGTTTGATCTCGTTTTTCTGATCACGCTCCACTGAAAAGTGATAGTCGCGGCCCATCTCGAAGATTTTGTCTGCAAAGTCTGTCAATGAATCAACATTTTTTGTGATCATCTCCCGTCGAGATTTGTCTCTTTCTCGGCTGATTGCCATGCGGTTTACCACCCACCAGCCGACTCCAACAATGGCGGCTTGTATTGCAAACTTCAGAAGTTCTGCGGATGAGCTTTCAGGAGTCATGATTTCCCCAGCAACTTCCCAGCATCACGTATGTACTGCTCTACCTCTTCAATGATGGATTTATCTTGGGATGTTGAATTCCGTCGAAATCTGATCCACTTAGCGCAGTAATTTCCATCCAAAACTGACCCACGTAGGCACTACTCTGCTTGTTTTAAAAGCAGGGGGAAATTAGGAGTGATAGACGTGGCGACATTGAATGTCATCAGACGTTGGGCATTGCGGGATCAGATGTCCATCCGCGAGATCTCAAGGCGTACAGGCCTGGCTCGCAACACCGTGAAGAAGCACCTGCGATCAGAGGAGAGCGAGCCTAAGT
>NZ_JBFUBP010000017.1:0-69630 GCF_056405675.1 Polaromonas sp. P1_F4
GTTGAAATGTTTGTGATGATGCAATCTCCCCGCGGAAAGACGGAAAGACCCCATGRASCTTTACTGYAGCTTKRTATTGGACTTTGAACAGATCTGTGTAGGATAGGTGGGAGGCTTTGAAGTGTGGTCGCTAGATCGCATGGAGCCAACGTTGAAATACCACCCTGGTGTGTTTGAGGTTCTAACCTAGGTCCATTATCTGGATCGGGGACAGTGCATGGTAGGCAGTTTGACTGGGGCGGTCTCCTCCCAAAGTGTAACGGAGGAGTTCGAAGGTACGCTAGTTACGGTCGGACATCGTGATAATAGTGCAATGGCATAAGCGTGCTTAACTGCGAGACTGACAAGTCGAGCAGATGCGAAAGCAGGACATAGTGATCCGGTGGTTCTGTATGGAAGGGCCATCGCTCAACGGATAAAAGGTACTCTGGGGATAACAGGCTGATACCGCCCAAGAGTTCATATCGACGGCGGTGTTTGGCACCTCGATGTCGGCTCATCTCATCCTGGGGCTGTAGCCGGTCCCAAGGGTATGGCTGTTCGCCATTTAAAGAGGTACGTGAGCTGGGTTTAAAACGTCGTGAGACAGTTTGGTCCCTATCTTCCGTGGGCGCTGCAGATTTGAGGAAGCCTGCTCCTAGTACGAGAGGACCGGAGTGGACGAACCTCTGGTGTATCGGTTGTCACGCCAGTGGCATTGCCGAGTAGCTAAGTTCGGAAGAGATAACCGCTGAAAGCATCTAAGCGGGAAACTCGTTTCAAGATTAGATCTGCCGGGGCCTTGAGCCCCCTAAAGAGTCGTTCAAGACCAGGACGTTGATAGGTCAGGTGTGGAAGCGCAGTAATGCGTTAAGCTAACTGATACTAATTGCTCGTGCGGCTTGACCCTATAACTTTGATTAATTCGAAGTTGTTATGCCAAGTTGACGCATTCAAAAAGCATAGCTCAGCCGCTGTGCAAATCTAAATACAAGCTGATTTACTCTATGAATTCGATGGATTGTTCTTTGGACAATCTGTCAACAAGTTATGCCTGATGACCATAGCAAGTTGGTACCACTCCTTCCCATCCCGAACAGGACAGTGAAACGACTTAGCGCCGATGATAGTGCGGATTCCCGTGTGAAAGTAGGACATCGTCAGGCTCTTACAGCAAGGAACGCCCGGTTGATTTTTGATCAACCGGGCGTTTTCTTTTGTGCGCTTGGTTATTGACCAGGCCACAGAGTTTAAAAAGCCCGCATGAATTCATGCGGGCTTTTGTTTTTGTATTTGTGCAGATTGCTTAAAGCAGGCGTCTAGGTACTCGCCAAGAGGCGATCGGCACAGCAGCGACAAAAATGAATGTCAAAACTCGCTGGCCCGCAGTGATTCAGGTATTCACGATATGCATACCGTCTCTGTTGGCCACGCCGGCAGTCACCAGTTCGTTGCTCAATTGCTCAATCCATGCGCGGGCAGGAATGTCCGCGAAAAATTTGGCTTTGATCTGCATGAAATAAGGCGTTTCCAAGGCCCATTTTGCAAAGTCGTTGAAATCCTKGCGTTGGGTTTCGAGCAATTTGAATTTCAGCAGAACCTTGGCCGCATGGTGTGCATGTCTGGGCGGGTTGCTGACAAATGAATTCAACCGCTGGCGCGCCCGCGCTAGCGTTTCGGGCGTATATGCAAACACACGGCCGTGCCCGGGAATGACGGTCTTGGGGTTCAACTGCTCAATGACGTCTAAGGTCGCGGCGACCTCCGTGAATGCATTGGTACCTTCAAGCTCGGGAAACACCACGCCGAAGCCGTTTTCCCACAAAGCATCGGCTGAAATAAGTACACGACTATTGGGGTGAAAAAAAATCAGCGAATGTGGATCATGCCCAGGCGCCGCATGAATCTGCCACATCTCGGACCCGAACCGCATGGAACCTCCCGGCTTCATCGCATCAGTGAAAGTGAACCGTGGGCACAGCTGACCGGTCGGAAAATAAGTCAGCGCCACGGGATCCCAGTCGGCTACTTGTTGCGCATGGCCAGGAGGAATAAGAGTGTGCAGATCGGGATAACGCGCCTGCAAAGCAGCATTGCCGCCGCAGTGATCGCTGTGCAGGTGCGTGTTGACGAGAATATCGAGAGGGCGGGACCCAAGGACGGATTCGATCAACGACAGCGTTTGCGGTGCGTGCGTGCAATAACCACTGTCAACCAGCAAGGTTTTTTCACCGCCGGTGAAAAGAATATTGTTTGCAGAGAGCCAGCCGCGCTCAAAAACCTGCATTCCTGGGGGTAAATCAGGCTTGGCCATCAGAAGCTACCAAGCCCTGCAGCACTTCAGACCGCCGTTCGCAGTTCACGCCTGAGGATTTTTCCAACGTTGGTTTTGGGTAAGTCATCGCGAAATTCAATGTATTTGGGTCGCTTGTACCCAGTAAGGTGCTGTTTGCAATAGGCGCTCACATCATCTTCGGTCAGTGTAGGGTCATTTTTCACCACAAAAACCTTGATAGCTTCGCCCTGTTTGTCGTCGGCAATGCCGATGGCTGCGCACTCAACAACGCCGGGGCACAGGGAAATGACGTTCTCAAGTTCATTGGGGAACACATTGAAGCCCGAAACAATGATCATGTCCTTCTTGCGATCGATGATCTTGGTGTAGCCGCGTTCGTCCATGATGCCAATATCACCGGTGCGCATGAAACCATCGGAGGTGAACGCCTTTTTGTTCTCTTCAGGCTGCTGGTAATAGCCCGTCATGACTTGCGGACCCTTGATACAGATCTCGCCGGATTCGCCAAGTGCGAGCGATAGGCCATCGTCATCCTTGATGGCGATTTCGATGCTGGGCAACGGCAGGCCGATGGTGCCGGTGAACTCCTTGTTCATCACCGGATTGTTGGTGCCGATGGCGCAAGTCTCGCTCATGCCCCAGCCTTCAATCATGGGGCAACCTGTGACCTGCAACCAGTGTTTCGCCGTACCTTCGGACGCGGCCATGCCACCCGCCTGCGAAACACAAAGGGCGGAGAAATCTACCGTCTTGAACTGAGGGTGCTGAAGCAGCGCGTTAAAAAGCGTGTTGACGGCCGGCAACATGTGAAACGGACGCTTCTTGAGCACCTCGATGAATTTACCGAAGTCACGCGGATTCGGAATGAGTGTCAGATGAGCTCCCCAACGAATCGAGAGCAGGCATAGCGTCAGCGCGAAGATGTGATACAGCGGCAACGCTGCGATGTTGTTTGTCTTGCTGACATCGCCTATCCGCTCTAGGGCCGGCGTGAACCATTCTTCGGCCTGAAGAATGGCCGCAACGATATTGCGATGCGTGAGCACAGCACCTTTTGAGAGTCCGGTTGTCCCGCCGGTGTATTGCAAAAAGGCGATTGAATCCAGTGTGGTCTGCGCAGGCCTGAGGGGCAGGCGACTGCCTTCGGCAACTGCGCGATTGAAGGCAGTCACGGTGCGCCCGCTTGCAAGCGGCAATTTGTAGGCGGGCACCAGTTTGGCCAGGTGGCGGACTGCAAATGTGATCCATTGGCCATACCAGAAGCCCAGCAAGTCGCCCATGGACGCCATCACGACGTTCTTCACCGGTGTGCGCTCAATCACTTCGGCCAGCGTGGCCGCAAAGTTCTCCAGAATGATGATGGTTGTGGCCCCGGAGTCGCGTAGCTGGTGCTCCAGTTCGCGGGCGGTGTAAAGCGGGTTGACGTTGACGCAGGTATAGCCTGCCCGCAGGATTGCCGACATGGTGACTGCAAACTGCGGAACATTGGGCAGCATGATCGCAACCCGCGCCCCGCTCTCAAGACCCAAGCCCTGCAGCCAGGCGCCCAAAGCTGACGACAGTTCATCGAGCTGTCCGTACGTCATCCAGCGATCCATGCAAACCGAAAACGGCTTGGCCGCATTCTTCTTGAACGAGTCTTCCAGCAGATGATTCAACGAGCGGAACTGCTCGGTGTCGATCTCGTGTGAAACGCCTGCGGGATAACTGTTGAGCCAATGCTTGTTCATACACACTCCTTCGGCCCATTGTGAAAGCCGCACAGTGGAATCCGTATGGGGCTTGTCCTAATGCCAGCGTGACATTACGGTCCAGCAGCCAGCAAATGGCCCAATCTGGTCTCGCAGGTGACAGCATCGTCCGTGAACAGGGTATGAATCCAGGCCGTCTCACGGTCCTTGATCAAGCGCAGGAACTCGTCGGCTCCGCGCATATTGGCAAAGGCGTCAAAGCCGGTTTCCAGAAAGTGCTGCAGGGAGTTCAACCCTGCCGCGGCAGCCGGCCCCCTCATCATCTTGAGCAGCGTGCGAAGGCCGAACGTCCGCGTCAGGCGATTGAGTTCGTCCCCAAGGTGCAGGACAACTTCAAGTTGCCGGGTGCGTGCGGCCACATCCCCGACCCGTCGCCAGCACCGGATGTATCTCCCGCAATCGCTGCTTTCCGGGATGGCTGCAGAGTCCGCCAGCCATTCCCGCGCCATCAGGTCGTCGAGTTTCTCCGTCAACGCGTGCACTTCTGCCAGCGCGGCGGCCGTGCTGACAACAGGTTGCGGGAAAAGTTTGGCGATGGTGCTTGCGATGCGCGCAAACTGCTGGTCGCGCTCGGCATAGTCTTTGTCGCTGTACAGCTCCTGCAGGAAGAAAGTGGCCGCAGTTTTATACCGGGGGCTGTGCAGCAGGTCCGAGTAAGTGGCCTGAAAACGGCGCGCCTGGAACCGCTTGACTTCCGCACTGGCCCTGGCCAGCGGTGGGTCTGCCGCGTGCTGCTGCCGAAGCTGCGCAACGGTTTGCAGCGCGTGATGAATTTGTTGTGCGGATGCGTCCATACAAACCCGGAGTTTATCTAGGTACGGCCCCCTATAGAAACCTAAATGCGCATGAGAAACTTCCCGGATGCAAAGAAGAACGCTTCTCAAGCTCGGTGCCGCGTCGGCGGCCGTGCTGGTTGTCGCCGGCGGCGCTGCTGCTTTGCTGCAGCCTGGCCTGGCCCGAGGAGTCTTGACCCACTCGGGGCGTGAAGTCTTTTCCGCCGTGGGCCGCGCCGTTCTGGATACGACGCTGCCCGCAGACGCCGGCCCGCGCGAGATCGCGCTGCAGGGCCTGCTCAGCCGGATCGACATCCTGGTGCAATCCCTTCCGCCTCATGCGCAGGCGGAGTTGTCCCAGCTGCTGGCATTGCTGGCCAGTGCTGCCGGCCGGCATGCGCTGGCCCGCTTGAGCCAGCCTTGGCCCGAAGCCTCTGTTGCAAAAATCCAGCAGGCGCTTCAGGACATGCGCCTGTCAAGCCTCGCGCTGCGCCAGCAGGCTTATGCCGCCCTGCACGACATCACGGCCGGCGCGTATTTTTCCGAACCGTCCAGCTGGGCGATGTTGGGCTATCCCGGCCCCGTCAAAATCTGAAGACACCGAAAGCAGCATGAGTCAATTGAAAGACCCGATCCGCGAAGGCATTGCGCGCGGCTGGAAAGTCATGGGTGGGGCGCTGGGCCCGGTGCCTGAAAAAATCACCTGTGACGTCGCCATCATCGGCAGCGGCGCCGGCGCCGGAGTCACGGCCGAGCTGCTGGCCAAGGCCGGCTTGCAGGTGGTGATCGTTGAAGAAGGCCCGCTTAGAAGCAGCTCGGATTTCAACCAGAAAGAATCAGAGGCCTATCCTTCGCTCTACCAAGAAAGCGCCGCCCGCAAAACAGCAGACAAGGCCATCAACATCCTGCAGGGGCGCTGCGTGGGTGGCTCCACCACGGTGAACTGGACCAGTTCTTTCCGTACACCCGCTTCCACGCTTCGATTCTGGCAAGACAGGTTTGGCCTGGGCGGTTACACCGTGGAAGCGCTTGCACCGTATTTCGCACAGGCCGAGCAGCGGCTGAACATCACGCCCTGGCTGGTTCCGCCGAACGAGAACAACGACCTGTTGCGCAGGGGGGCCGCCAAACTGGGCATTCCCGCTTCGGCGATCTCCCGCAACGTCAAGGGTTGCTGGAACCTTGGCTCTTGCGGATTGGGTTGCCCCACCAATGCCAAGCAGTCCATGTTGGTCACCACCATTCCTGCCGCGCTCGACCGTGGCGCGCAACTGCTGACTGAAACTCGCGCAGAAAGCCTTGAGCTGGCCAATGGCAGGGTCACCGCGCTGATATGCCGGGGTGTAGAGCCAAATGGGGCTCCGGCCCAATCAGGACGAGCGCAAGCAGCTATCAAAATAAGAGCAAAACACTATGTGCTGGCCGGTGGTGCCATCAACTCGCCAGCCGTCCTGTTGCGCTCCGGAGCGCCCGACCCGCACGGCGTGCTGGGTGGCCGGACATTCCTGCACCCGGTCGTGATGTCCTCCAGTGTGTTTGACCAGAAAGTGGAGGCCTGGAACGGTGCGCCGCAAACCATTTACTCCGACCATTTCCTGGAAACCCAGGCGATTGACGGACCGATCGGCTACAAGCTGGAGGCCCCACCTCTGCACCCGATTATCTTTGCGTCGACCGTCCCGGGCTTCGGCCAGGGTCAGCACGACCTGCTCAAGTCTTTTCCCTACAACCACACGCTGCTGGCCTTGCTCCGTGACGGCTTTCATGAAGAGTCGCCAGGCGGCCAGGTGAAGCTGCGCGCCGACAACTCCGCCGTGCTGGACTATCCACTGACGGACTACGTCATGGAGGGCGGACGCAGGGCTCTGCTGTCCATGGTGGAAATCCAGTTTGCAGCGGGTGCCAAACAGGTTTTGCCGCTGCACGAAATGGCCAAGCCCTATACCTCTTGGGCCGAGGCACGAACTGCGGTCAGTGCCTTGCCCATGAAGCCGATGCTCACGCGGGTGGTGAGCGCCCATGTCATGGGCGGCTGCAGCCTTGCGGGCGCTGAACGACAGGGCGTTACCCGGCCCGACGGCGTGCACTGGCAGCTCGAAAATCTTTCGATTCACGACGGCTCGCTTTTCCCCACCAGCATCGGCGCCAATCCGCAACTGTCCATCTACGGCGCTGTGAATCGCCTGGCGCAAGGCCTCGCCAAAAAACTGTCGGGCAAGGATGTCACACTGGCCTGAGATACTGCGGGTTTGATCTCGCGCCGATTCATTCATGCTGGCTCAACTGCAAAGATTCATCACCCTGACCCTGGTCGCCGCAGCTTTCGGCTGGCTGTTCTGGTTCCGCAGCAGCTCTCCCGCGCTGGCCGTCACCGGCTTTCTGCTGATTGCACTGGGGTACACCGGTTTCCTCGCGCTTGAGTTTTTGCTCCTTCGGTACATCAACAAGGCAGATTCGGCGCCCCAACCCACCTGGGTAGAACTTCTGCGCGCATGGCTGGGTGAGACATTGACGGCTCCCCGTGTGTTCTGCTGGCGCCAGCCCTTTCGCTCCAATGCGGTTCCGGACAGAGTCTTGCCGGCCGAGACAGCCCAAGGCCGCCGCGGCGTGGTGTTTGTGCACGGGTTCTTCTGCAATCGTGGCTTGTGGACACCCTGGCTCAAGCAGGTTCAAGGCAGTGGACGCGCCTTTGTCGCTGTCAATCTCGAACCCCTGTTCGGCTCCATAGACGACTACGCCCCCCAAATTGACGACGCAGTTATACGGGTCACCCAAGCCACCGGCCTTGCGCCCCTGCTGATATGCCACAGCATGGGCGGGTTGGCCGCCAGGGCCTGGCTCAAGCGCATGAAGGCCGAAGCCCGGGTGCATCATGTCGTCACCATCGGCACACCGCACCGCGGAACCTGGCTGGCCCGCTTTGGGCATGGCCACAATGGGCGCCAGATGCGCCTCCTGTCCGACTGGCAGGCCCAGCTGGACCATGAGATGCCTGCGCACCGACATACGCTGTTTACCTGCTGGTACTCCAACTGCGACAACATTGTGTTCCCGACCTCCACGGCCACCTTGCCTGGCGCCGACAATCGCCTGGTTCGCGGCGCGGCCCATGTGCAGATGGCATTTTTGCCGGACGTCATGAACGCTACCCTGGCCATGCTGGACAGTGATCCGGCTTGAACCGGCGTAAACGACGCTTGCCGTCAGCCCCTTAAGCCTTCCCGGTCGGCAATCGGCGTTGCCGATGTGAATTTCTCACAAAAAAGACACGGCATATTCACTATCTACATTGGGCCGGGCTTTTTATGCTCATCTATTTGTAGGATGGAGCAAGCCCTTGACACTCTATGCAATGCCCAATACCAGCCTGTTGGAGGCTGGCCGACCGCTGCCGCCTCTGCTGGAACCCGAGTCTGATTCCACGCCTGCGCTGCTGGCCCTGCTGGTCGATGAGCTGGCGCACGGGGTGTTCGTTGTCAGCGCCCAGGGGCGGATTTTGCACGCGAATCAAATCGCCCGGCGCGAACTTGAGCGCTCTGTTGTTCTGGGGGTGGACAGGGGGGAGTTGAAGATCCTCATGCAGGCAGATGCCAAGGCCTTCCAGATTGCCATGGGCAAAGCAGGTGCCGGAAAACGCAGCCTGATCAGGCTGGTGGCCGACGGCGTGGACTTTACCCTGGCTGTGGTGCCACTGCATCGCAATGCAGGCAGCCCCTGTGAGCGCATTGCCCTCTTTTTGTCTCGAGTGGGCGTGAGCGAGTCGGGTGTTTTTGGCTCCTTTGCCCGCAGTCACGGTCTCACGCATACGGAGGAGCAGGTGCTGGTTTTCCTTTGCCGCTGCCTGAGCACGCCGGAAATCGCCCTCCAGATGAAAGTTGCGGTTTCCACCGTGCGCAGCCATGTGCGCAGCCTTTGCGCCAAGACCGCCTCCAGCGGCGTTCGTGAACTGGTCAATCGGGTGGCGATTTTGCCGCCTATTGCCCCCCTGCCGCTCGGACAAATCCACTGATAGATGCCCCGTACGTCCCGGCGACGTGCTAGATTACGGGTGATCATGAGTTCACCACCACCTTCCGATGAGGGGCTGTATGCCCATTTGATTCCCGAATTGCGCACGCTCGCCCTGCGAGGCGTGGTGCGAACTTACCCCAAAAAAGCCGTTGTGATCAACGAAGGGGAAATCGGCGACAACCTGTTTGTTCTGCTCAAGGGCAGTGTCAAGGTCTTCGCCATGGACGAAAGCGGCCGGGAAATTACCTACGGCAGGATTCATTCGGGCGACTATTTTGGGGAAATGTCGCTGGATGGCGGACCCCGCTCGGCTTCAGTTATTACCCTTGAGCCTTGTACCTGTGCGGTGCTCAGTCGTACCGATGTGAGCGAACACTTGGGCGATGAGCCAGGATTCGCGATCAATCTCGTGGTTCAGGTGATTCGCAGGGCACGTGCTGCTACAGAAGCGGCGCGCAACATGGCGCTGCTCGATGTGTACGGACGGCTGATTGCCGTGCTCGAAGGACATAACGATGCGGTGGAGCGCGACGCTGCCAATGAAGCTGTCACTCTTGAATCAATCACCCATCAGGAGATTGCCAGCCGCGTCGGCGCCTCCCGCGAAATGGTCAGTCGCCTTTTAAAGGACCTGGAAAAAGGCGGTTACATCGAAATGGGCACCAAACGCATCACGCTGCTCAAAAAGCTACCCAACCGCTGGTAGTGTCTGATGTCTGCAAAGGCCGCCGGTGGATTCCACTGGCGGCCTTTTGCATTTTCAAACGAACTTTGATGGGACTTGCCGCCCCATTTACTCGTCTTTTTCGCACCTATAGCGGCAGTAAACCATCGCCTTGCAGCTGCGGATCGGGATGCGGTGGCGGAGTTGGACCCGGTGGTGGCTTGCCGTTCGCCACCCAGCGCGCCAGCTGCGGCGCCGCTGTACTCGTGCCGATGAGCCGCACGACGCTAGCGCCTCGCGTGCCGGCCGCCAGCAGGCCCGGCAGGCTCCGGCTTACGTCCGTCACAGCGGCACAGTCCGGGCCCACAGCTGGCCCGCGAGTTGGGCCGGCCGAGGAATAGAGAACATGCTTCTTGTCGCTGTAACGGTATCCCGCAGCAACCAAGGCGGCATTGCCCGTGGCGATGCCGGTCAGCGTGCCGCGACGCCGTACGAGCGCCGGGCTGCCTGGCGTGTCGTCCGTAGCTGCTTTCAGGTAGCGCAGAGGGTCATAGAACGGGTCGACAAAATGCGACTGCCGCCCCCGGGCAAGCGTGCCGAGATTGAAGTCGTCCCGATCTATCCATGCGTGCACGGGTTTGGCGGTGGCCGCCACTCCCTTGTTACGAACTTCAATGGCCCAGAGGCCATGCGGCACGATGGGTTGGGCCGGTTTGAAAGTCGTCGACGGCGCGAGGGCGATTAGCACCATGGTGCCGAGGGTGCCGCGCGAAGTATGCGGCGCATAAACGATACCGCACGAGGGGTGAGAGGTATCGGGCCACACTTTGGCGGAACCAGCCGTCATCCAGGGGCTGGCCGTTCCGTCTGGCGGGGTGAGTTTGACTTCCAGCTGCGTCGCACCCTGCGGAAACCAGAGCTGGACAAAAGTTGGCGTCTCATCTCCCGGCATGATGTGCCAGTGCAGTGTTTTGGAGCCCTGCGCCTTGAGCTTGAACATCGCATGCCCACGCTCGGAAAAGCTGTTACCCGCAGCCAGAGTCAGCGTGAGATGGGGAAACTCCGCTCCAAGCTCATCAAAGGCTTTTTCCAGCATGCCGGTACCGTCATTCGGCCCGCGTTGCGGCCCGAAGCTCAGGTTGATGACGACCTGTTCGGTGTATTCATCGGCGCAGCTCAGGATGTAGCGCAAACCATCCAACACGTGCAGGTCAAGCCATGCCCCGGAAGGGTCCTGCAGGCAGGCCCGCGGCAACTGCACAAACACCACGCCAGCTTCGTCACTGGACGCCGTATCGTCGCCCTTGGCCCAGGTCGGCGGCATGGTGCGCGTGCCCACCAGTGAACCCACCGGCACAGCACCGGCGAAGACATCGGTGACATGGGCGCCGTGCGTCGCCGCCCGTCGCAGGCGGTCGTACCGGGCCGTGGCATAGCAAGCGTCTTCGTTGACCGCGTTGAATTGCGTAAAGGTGTCGATCAGTTGCTCAAGCTGTGCGCCGGTGACCTCATGACCCCTGCCAAAGTCTACCGGCACCTGTCCCTGCTGCGCAAATGCGCCACTTTGGTCCTGATCCCACAGGCGGCGCACCCGCGTATTGCCGGCTGAATCGCGCAAGTGATACTGGGCAAAGGCGCAGCCGTCGTCGATCACGCCGATGAGCGTTTTGCGCGCGATGCCGCGCTGTACCGCAGGCCCGCAATTCGGTGCGACCGGCGGCTTGTATTTGGGGCGTTCCGGTACCACCGGCAGACTAATCTCCGCGCGCGCCACCACATCCTTCAGGCTGGTTTTCAGTCGCTTGAAAAAGGCTGGCCCGGGCCAGGCCGTGATGAATCGGGGCGAGGGTGCACCGCTACGGTAGGGCGCCGGAATATCCGACAGCTGCAGGCCACCACCGGAATGGGCAACCAGGTCGGCTACGGTCTTGCCGGCCTTGAGCTCGATCAGGGTAGCGAGCTTGCCGTCAGCGGGTGTTCCGCCGTAGGCTGAAAATCCCGAACCATCGGCCCAGACCAGGTAGGGGTCCAGGTTTTTCAGCGGGTCCGGCTGTGCCCAGTCGACGTAGGATCCGTGGTGGATGGGCTGCCAGCTCATTTGAACCTCACATGTTCCCACTCTTTCAATGCGCGGTCCCACATGTAGCGCAGCACGCCAGAGGCGGCGGCCGACTCCTTGCTGCCGAACGGCTTGTAATAGTCAGGCGCGTTCGGACCATCCAGCGGCTGTGTAGGCGGCATTAAGTCTTCATGCCCTGTCATCACGGTGCCGTCGAAGAAGCGTGGCGTCCATTTACGCCCCGACTTGCATCGCGCCACAAGGTATTCACCCAGCGTTTCGCCGAGCAGGCGGCCTGCCATGCTGTCGACCGGAAAGTGCACGCCCGCCACCACCCGGTTGGTCGCAATGCGCGCTGCCTGGCGCTGTAACTGGATACTGATCGGATGGGAGTCCGGCAGGTCCAGCAAGTGCTGAAGCACATGAGCCACGATGTAGGCCTGCGTTGAATGTCCGCTGGGCAGGCTGCCGTGCCCGGGCGTGGTGATGATGGGTTGAACCTGCGCCGAGTATTCGATGGGGCGCCAGCAGGCCAGCGCATGCTTGAACTGCATCTCCACGTTCACTGCCAGCAGCATGGATATGTTTATCAGCTCCAACGTACGTGGCGTCCGGGATGGATGTAGATACAGCACGGAGGCCCAAAAGGCAAACTGGGGATCAATCTGTGCCGTTATTTCCAAAGTCCTTTCTTCGCGCAAATCAGCCCAGGACAATACTTTTTTGACCTGCTCCTTGAACGCGTGAACACTTGGGCGGCTAAGCCTTGCCAGCGGTTTCGGCGTTACCGTGATGGGCGGCGGCGCGTCAGCTGGGGAGCCTACGTGAGTCTCTATGTGCCATATGCCGGCGCCCTGTGCGCCAATCTTTGAAAAGCTCAGCGGTTCCAGCAACTCGGCCTGGCACACGTAAGCGCGGACCCATGGTTCCCAGCGCTGCATTGCTTCGGGGTCATTGACGGTCGGAAGGACGACGGGATAAGAGCCCTCATCTAGTGGGACCATGGTGGCGTCCCGGCTGGAGACCAGCGCGTAGGGGTTCATCGGAAAAATCTGCGGGTTTGTCAGTGGAAGCGTCCCGAACAGTCCCGCCACCCCTCCTGCCCCTCCAGCGCCCCCGGCTCCTCCAGCGCCACCTGCACCGCCGGCCCCTCCAGCGCCACCTGCACCACCCGCACCGCCAAGAATTGAAGCTAAGCTCATTAATATCTCCAAAAGAAAAATTTATTCAGGAAGTCCCGCTATACGCAAAGCATCCGCCCACTCCCTGCCGGTTGCGTATGACGAACTTGGGTTTCGACTTTGGTAGCTCGTCACCGTCAGTGTTGGGTCTAGCACCCGCAATTTTTTAAGGGTCTCTATTGCTGCACCGATTTGCCCTGTTTGAACCTGCGCGATCGTCAATACCCGCAGGGTCGACGAGTGAAGCCGGTTCGCCTGGAGTGACTTGTTCGCGAGATCAATTGCCAACTCGTAGCGGCCTGCCGACAAGGCTGCGGTCGCTGTGAGAGAGTCGTAAAAATAACGTAGAGGGTCTAGCGGCGATAGCTTTAGTGCCTTCTCTGCGTGCGCCAGTCCTGCTACGCCTTCGTTCTTAAATGCGTGCAGGACACCCTTAAACAACCATGCCAAAGAGTCATTGGGATTGACGGACAGCGCCAGGTCGTAGCGCTCCAACGCGCCGTCCAGGTCTTTAAGCATGTGGCAGTGCACAAAGCCTTCCACGGCTAGCGCGAGGGAACAACTGGGGTCTACATCGAGGGCCCGCTGGGTTTGTTCAAGCGCGCGCTTGGTTTCATCCTGGCCTCCCGACGACAATCCCCGGGTGACTTGCAGCACATGCCACTTGGCTAACCAGGCACGGGGCGTCGGGAGCCGGCGGTGCCGGTCGATCAAATACTCAAGCATTTCCCTCACCCGGTCGAATTCGCTGCGGGTTGACCGGTGCATCAGCGAAATGGCGCCCAGCAGTAGCGTGGAGCTCTCCAGATTGGGCATCGGTCGACTGGTGGCGCGCTGCATTTCCGTGCGCACTACATGCGCGCCGAGCTGCGTCACCACTTCGGCAGTGATCTTGTCTTCTCCCTGGAGGACTTCCTGAACAGTGCTGCGCAGGCTTTCACCCCAAACGGCCCGACCTGTGCGCGCCTCGATGAGTTCGGCCACCAGAATCAGTTGGCCGCCTGAGACGCGGTAGGCACCGGACAACACGTAGTCTGCGTTCAGGTGGCTTTGTAATTGCGGCAGACTGGTGTCGCGACCTCGCAAAGAGGTGGTCGATAGCCGGGAAATGACATTGAGGTCAGGCGTGCGCGAGAGAGCTGCGATGATCTCCTCCGCTAGGATTTCCCCCAGCACTGCATCGTCGGGACCGGAAGTGCGGGCGGTGAAAGGAATGACAGCAATGGTCGGCCGTAGTTCTGTCACATCAACCGGTAGGTTGATGAAAACAGGGGCTTTGCCCGGAGGCGCGACACGATAAGCATGAATCGGTTTTTCGACGTGCTTGAGATAGCACTCACCCATGTCCTCAATATCGGCATCCAGTGACGGCACCAGCCGGTCGCGCAGTTCAGCGGAAACGACGATGTCATTGGGGCCGGCCAGCGTGCAGAAACGGGCCGTGAGGTTGACGTCGGTGCCGTAGATGTCGTGTTGGTCGGTCACGAAATTCGCGACGTGGCCGCCCATGCGCAAGTGCATTTGCAGTGTTGACGTAATGCCCGTGTTGGCCTGTTCGCTGAAGTATTGCATCGCGAATGCGGCTTTTACGCAACCTTGGGCGTTGGCGAATTCGAGCATCAGGCCATCACCCAGACTTTTAACGATGCGTCCGCCATGCAGCGGCAGAATTTGCTGCTCAATCTGCTGTACCAATTCTTGCCACCGCCGCACAAAACCATCTTGATCCTGCTCCATGATCCTGACGGACTCCACCACATCCATGACCAGCAGCACCTTCGTGCTTCGGTTCATGTGTACCGGTAATTCCATCAGGGAGTGCATCGTAAGCGGTGTAACAATTTTTTACCTCCTCATTTTGTAGGAGGAAGTGCGTGTAATAAACACCTGATGTGCTACGGGCACCTCTGTTGCCTCGCAGTGTTGTATCAGTGTTGAATTGTCGCTCATTCAGGGGAGTGAGCATCAATCAATAGTTCACATAAACTTCGCGTTGTGCGATTAAGGGCCGGTAGGGCGGATGCCGCAAAGGTGGCGCGGCATTGTTGGTCCGCCCCGTGCGAAAAACGCCTCGCAGCGACACGATGCAAGCTGCCGCTGCCGCTGCCGCTGCCGCCGCGCTGCGCGCTCATGCCTGATTTTTTCGGTAGCCGCACATCATGGAAACCACCGGTGACCATTTTTGATCAGGTGATCAGGAATTGTGTCAGGCGGCTTACTCAGAGAGAGGTGCGGATAGTGCCGTGCCAGCTCAAGCAGGGCTAAGGGCCTTTTGCTGTGCAGCATGTTGCGCGAGCGTCTTGTAAAACGGCGTGAAATCCGGCTCCGTCAGCCGCAGCAGCGCATCAAAACTGTCGATCACAAAATACTGCTGCTGGAAGCTGTCGATTTTGTAGGTCGACGACATGCAGCGCAGCAGGTCGGCATTGTCCCGCAGTGAAACGCGCCTGGGCTCTGCAGATTCCACGCTCCAGGCCAGTTCGCCGGGGCTGCTGAGAATGCCGGCACCATATGCGCGGACTTCATCGTTGCCTTGTTTGTCGCGCATCAGGCCAAACTCGATGGTGTACCAATACAGGCGCGACAGCATTTCGACCGCGCCGGGAATCGGCTGGGCGCCATGCTCCAGCGCATGCGCTTTCAGCGCGCCCTTGCCGTAGGCCTGGATGTGGTCGGCGTAGCTCGGGTCGAACAGCAGCGGCACGTGGCCGAACAAATCGTGAAAGATGTCGGGCTCGACGATGTAGTCGAATTCGGCCGGCGTGCGTATCCAGTCCGTCACCGGAAACTTGCGATTCGCCAGCAACGTGAAAAAGGGCACCTCGGGAATCAGCCCCGGCACACCCACCAGCTGCCAGCCAGTGGCTTTGAAGAGCCGCTCGTTCACGTCTTCAAAACGCGGGATGGCATCACTTGCGCCCAGGCTGGGCAGGGCTTTGATGAAGGCGCTGCAGGCCCGGCCAGGCAGCAATGCCGACTGCCGTGTGTAAAGGCGCCGGTAAGTCTCGTGATCTTCTGCGGTGTAGGCCGCGTAGTTTTGCGGGCAGGTGTAGTCCGCATTGACCTGGCCGCCACGTGCGTAGTCACCCCGCGGCGGGCGGTCAGACTGGCCGTAGACCGCCGGGGGTGGCGTGTTGCTCTCTACTTCAGCCATTGGTTCTCCACGCGCTGGTAGTCCCCGCCGGCTTTGGCCAGGTGCAGCCACTGGTCCACGTAGGCCTTGAACGTCACGTCACCGCGCGGCAGCAGGTAAGCCATTTCGCCGTACTGCAGCGGCTTGTCGGGGTTGATCGCGCACAGGCCCGGCTTCAGCCTCTGCTGGGTGATCGCCTCTGCCGATTCAGTAACGAAGACGTCGGCGCGATTGGCCAGAATTTCGTCAAAGATCGTCAAGTTCTCGGGGTTGAGCCGCATCTGCGCCTGCTTGAAGTTGGCGCGGGCAAAACGCTCATTGCTGCCGCCCGGATTGAAGATCACCCGCGTGGTGGGCTTGTCGATGTCGGCCACGCTTTGGTACCTGGCCACGTCGGCGCAGCGCGCAATTGGCGTCTTGCCGTTCACCATGTAGGGCGTGCTGAAGAAGGCGCGCTTTTGCCGCTCGGTAGTCACCGAGATGCCGCCAACAGCCATGTCGCATTTGCCGCCCACCATGTCGGGCATCAGGTTGGACCAGCTGGTCTTGACCCACTCGGGCTTGACGCCCAGGCTGGCCGTGAGCGAAGCCATCAGGTCCACGTCGATACCTTCAAACGTGCCGTCGGGCTTCTGGAAGCTGAAGGGTTTGTAGTCGCCCGGCGTGCAGATGCGCAGCACGCCGGCTTTTTGCACGCTGTCCAGGCTGGAGGCCGGAACCACGCTGACCGCCGTCTGGGCAGATGCCCCCGTCACCGCAAACAATGCGGCGGTGGCGACACCCAATGCGGCCAGGCGATGGGGCAGTTGCGGGCAAAGTGGCATGGCAATCTCCGTGAGTTTGTGGAAAAGAAAAACTTTATTGTGCGCTTGCCTTGGCGCCCGACAAAGCCCCGCGGCGCATCTGGTCCAGCTCGATGCTTTCAAACAGCGCCTTGAAATTGCCTTCGCCGAAACCGTCGTCGCCCTTGCGCTGGATGAACTCGAAGAAGATCGGGCCGAGCTGGTTTTCGCTGAAGATCTGCAGCAGCAGCGAGCCTTTCTTGCCATCTACCAGGATCTTGCGCTTCTTCAAATCGGCCACGCTCTCGCCGTGGCCCGGAATGCGCTTGTCGACCAGTTCGTAGTAGGTGTCGATGGTGTCCAGCAGCTTCACGCCGCTGGTGCGCAGCGCATCCACGGTTGCGAACAGGTCGTTGCTGCCCATGGCGATGTGCTGGATGCCTTCGCCCTGATAGCGGTCCAGGTACTCCTGGATCTGGCCGGCCTTTTCGTTGCCCTCTTCGTTGATCGGGATGCGGATCTTGCCGCAGGGACTGGTCATGGCCTTGCTTTTCACGCCGGTAACCTGGCCTTCGATGTCGAAGTAGCGGATTTCGCGGAAATTGAAGAGCCGCTCGTAAAAGCCGGCCCATTCGTCCATGCGGCCGCGGTGCACGTTGTGCGTCAGGTGGTCGATATACGTCAGGCCGTGGCCGGCGGGGTTCAGCGCGTCACCCTGCACGCCGGGCAAGGCTTCAAAGTCCACGTCGTAAAAGCCGATGTTGCCGATGTCGCCGGGTTGCGCGCCGTTCTTGCCGCGCCATTTGTCGATGAAGTAGATGATTGAATCGCCGATGCCCTTGATGGCCGGAATGTTCAGCTCGCCGGGCGCCGATGTGTGGGCATAACCCCAGGCGCCCAGTGAGATTGCGCGTTCATAGGCGGCCTTGGCGTCCTGCACGCGAAAAGCGATGGCGCAGACGCTGGGGCCGTGCTGGCGCGCAAAGCGCTGGGCAAACGAGTCGGGCTCAGCATTCAGGATGAAGTTGATGCCGCCCTGGCGGTACAGCGTGACATTCTTGTGGCGGTGTTTGGCAATTGGCGTGAAGCCCATTCGCTCGAACAATGCACCCATGGCGACAGGGTCGGGTGCCGCATATTCAATGAACTCAAAACCGTCGGTGCCCATGGGGTTGTCCCAGGCCGCGCCCTGTTCAAAGTTCAGGGCGGTGTCGTCGCGTGCATTCATGCGTGTCTCCAGATAGGTGTGCGTATAAAGTGACTTTAGCGGCGCCGGTGGTCAGTTTTATTGCAAAATTGGGCGCTCTAATTGCCATTTGCGCAGTAAACCTGCAAAATTATTTGAATGGAAACACTCGACAAGCTTGATCGGCATATTTTGCGCAGCCTTCAGGACGATGGCCGCGCCACCTACGATCAGTTGGCCGAGCTTGTAGGCCTCTCGCCCAGCGCGGTGCTGCGGCGCGTAAAACGGCTCGAGGAAAGCGGCGTGATCGACCGCTATGTAGCACTCGTCAAGCCTGAGGCCGTAGGGCTGGGGCTTACCGCCTACATCAACGTTCGGCTCGAAAAGCACACCGAAAGCCACAAACGCAACCCCATGGACCTGTTTCGCGCCAGTGTGCAGACCTGGCCTGAAGTGGCCGAGTGTGCAGCGCTGACTGGTGAGATGGACTACCTGCTGCGCGTGCTGGTGCAGGACATGGCGCATTACAGCCGTTTCATCATGGACACCCTGCTCAAACACCCCAGCGTGCAGGACTGCAAAACGAGTTTTGTGCTGGACCGGGTCAAGGCGACGACGGCCGTTCCTTTGTGAGCTGAACCGGGGCGAAGCCGGGGAACCGGCATTCCCATGTGCCTGATTTGCCCGGATACGCGTGCAGAGTGTTGCTGTATTGCAACAATTTGCGCGACGAAACAACCGTAAGTGTCAGTTTGCTATATTTTTAATAGCTGCCTGCGCCCGTATTTATTGGGAAAAATCCACATAGGGGCGTTTTTTGAAACGGCCCTCTATTGACGCTGGTTCAGAAGCCCCTAGACTGTTGATTCTAGGGAAAACCCTTATATTGAGATCATGGTTACACCCAGCACCCTTTTGAGAGCATCCTATAACGCAGGCAAGGAATTCTTCCGGCCTCCCGTGGAAGAGCGCACCTCTGCGGCGCCTCCAGCGCGTCATGTCCAGCCCGTCATGGTTCCAATCCGTTCGATCGGCCCCAGCCACGGGGAACGCATCGCCACCCATTTGCTGGCACTGGGCCCCCACGACCGTTACCTGCGCTTTGGCTATTCGGCCAACGATGAGCAGATCCACCGCTATGTAGACGGGCTCAACTTCGAGCGCGACGAGATTTTCGGTATTTACAACCGCAAGCTGGAACTGATCGCCATGGCCCACCTGGCGCATACCACCGACCCCAACCTCAAGAGCTGCGCCGAGTTCGGCGTCTCTGTATTGGCCCAGGCGCGTGGCCGCGGCTACGGCTCGCGTCTTTTTGACCGTGCCGTCATGCACGCCCGCAACAACGGTGTCGACATGATGTTCATCCACGCGCTCAGCGAAAACACCGCCATGCTCAACATCGCACGCAAGGCCGGCGCCACGATCGAACGCGACGGCTCTGAAAGCGAGGCCTACCTGAAGCTGCCGCCGGCCGATCTGGACTCGCGCATGACCGAAATGGTCGAAGAGCAGATCGCCCAGACCGACTACCGCCTCAAGGTTCAGGCCAAGCAGTTCTGGGACTTGCTGGCGATGGTCCAGGAGGTGCGGCAGGGCGTGCGCGATGGGCGGGACCGCATGCCGATGTGATGGCTTCAGCGCGGGGCCGGCGCAAGAGCCGGCCGCGTGCAGGCTCAACCCAGGCAGCAGGTGCCGTAAAGACGTGCTTGGTGCTATCAATTCAATAGCTGCTCGCGCTCATTTCCATTGGCTACGCGCCAAAAATCATCCAAACCCCCGCCGCGTGTCCCTGGATGGACACAAACCCAAACGGGAAATACAAAAAGCCAACCGCTTCGGCACGCGACGGCAAATTACGCCTGCGCACCGTCAAGGATTTCAGCTATCCTTAGCCCCTTCACAACTACCGACCGCCCATCACGTGTCCGACGTTCCCCCCAGTCGGTCTTCCAGGCCAGAAGACAAACGCGGCTTTTTGCAGAAGCTCGCTGAAATGCTCCACCCAGGCCCCGACTCGAAGGACGAGTTGATCGAGACCCTGGTGGAAGCCCAGGACAATGACGTCATCGGAGCCCAGAGCCGCGAGATGCTCGAGGGGGTCATCCGCATGGCCGACATGACGGCGGGCGATGTCATGGTGGCAGCCCCGCGCATGGACGTGATCAACATCGACGCGCCGTTCGACGAACTGCTGCACCTGGTGATCGACACCGCCCACTCGCGCTTTCCCGTCTACGAAGGCGAAAAGGAAAATATCCTCGGCATCCTGATGGCCAAGGACCTGCTCAAGCTGCAGCGCGCGCCCGAACTCAACATCAAGGCCCTGCTCCGGCCCGCCGTCTTTGTGCCGGAGAGCAAGGGGCTGAACGACCTGCTGCGTGAATTCCGCGGCAACCGCAACCACTTGGCCATCGTCATCGACGAATTCGGCCGCGTGGCCGGCCTCATCACCATTGAAGACGTGCTCGAGCAGATCGTCGGCGAGATCGAGGACGAATTCGACATCGCCGAAGACGAAGGCGACATCTTCGGCCTCAGCGACCACACCTACCGCGTCAGCGGCGACACCTCCATCGAGCGTGTCAACGAGGCTTTTGGCGTGACGCTGCCCGAAACCGACTTCGATACGATCGGGGGGCTGGTGGCGCATGAGATGGGCCATGTTCCCAAGCGCGGCGAGCATTACGCGCTGGCAGGCCTTCAGTTCACCGTACTGCACACCAAAGGTGGGGCCGTGCGCTGGTTCAAGGTGTCGCCGGTCAACGCCGGCGTCTGACAACGAATTCACGAAAAAAAAGGGCGGGCTGACTATGGGACGGGATTCGATTCAAAGCATGATGTCCCATCTCCCGACCTTGCCGGCGCTGCTTGAGCACGCACGCAACCCGCCGCCGCGCAAAGGCATTTCCCCGTTCCAGGTCGCTATTATTTTGATAGCTGGTTGCACCCATGCAGCAAGCATGGCCTGGCCTTTTGATTTTGGTTTTACACAGGGCCAGCCGCTGTGGTGGCTGCAACTGCTGGCGCTTTTCCTGTTTACCGCGCAACTTGACAGCTGCCGCTCGTGGAAGCGCGCCGCCTGGATGGGCGGCCTTTTCGGCACGGCGATGTTGTGCAGCACCTTCTGGTGGCTGTTCATTTCCATGCACTACTACGGCGGGCTGGCAGCGCCCCTGACCGTACTGGCCATCGTGCTGCTCGCCGCCTTTCTGGGGCTCTACTACGCAGCGGCCAGCGCATTTTTCGTGAAGCTGGCGCCCAGGCGCAGGCTGCCACGTGCCACGGTGTTTGCAGCCCTCTGGCTGCTGGCAGAGCTGGCCCGGGTCGAATTCTTTACCGGCTTTCCCTGGGGGGAGGGCGGCTATGCCCACGTCGACGGCTGGGCCAGGCCGCTGGCCGCGTGGGTGGGTGTGCATGGGCTGACTTTTCTGGCCGCGCTGGTTGCCGCCTGGCTGGCGATGACCCTGCGCGCATCCCATGTGCAATGGCTGAACGTGACCGGCATCCTGGTTGTCTGCATAGTGGCGGGTTATCTGCCGGTGCAAAGCGCCTGGCCCGGCGATGCCCCGGTCCAGCCCGCCGAGGCGCTGGGCGTCACGCTGCTGCAGGGCAACATCCCCCAGAACGAAAAATTCCAGCCCGGCACAGGCGTGGCCACAGCGCTGCGCTGGTACGGCCAGCAGCTGCGCGATGCGAAAGCGCCGCTGGTGGTGGCGCCTGAAACCGCCATCCCCGTGCTGCCCCAGCAATTGCCGGAAGGCTATTGGCAAGCGCTGCAGGCAAGGTTTGCCGCCGGCAACCAGGCGGCATTGATCGGCCTGCCGATTGGCAGCTCCCAGGCCGGGTACGCCAACTCTGTACTGGGCTTCAAGCCCGGGCAAGCAGAGCCATACCGTTTCGACAAGCATCACCTGGTGCCGTTCGGCGAGTTCATACCGACGGGTTTCAGGTGGTTCATCGACATGATGCACATCCCGCTGGGCGACTTCAACCGGGGTGCGGTCGGGCAGGCTTCCTTCGAATGGAAAGGCCAGCGGCTGGCGCCCAACATCTGCTACGAAGACCTTTTTGGCGAAGAGCTTGGTGCACGCTTCATCGATCCCGCGCTGGCCCCGACCATCTTTGTCAATGTCAGCAACATAGCCTGGTTCGGCAACACCGTGGCGATTGACCAGCACCTGCAAATTTCGCGCATGCGCGCGCTGGAATTTAGCCGACCGATGATTCGCGCCACCAACACCGGTGCCACGGTCATCATCGACCACCAGGGCAAGGTCACGCATTCGCTGGAACGCCACACGCGCGGCGTGCTGAACGGCGACGTCCAGGGCCGCAACGGCATCACGCCCTATGCCCAGTGGGTGTCCCGCTACGGCCTCTGGCCGCTGTGGGGCTTCGGGCTGGGCGTGGCCGGCCTGGCGCTGGCGTTCCGCCGTCGCCGGTAGGAGAGGGCACACCCCTATCGGGGCTCACTGCGTGTAGCCCCTTTTCCCCTTGCAGGGGACGGTGCCTGCGGCCCGGCAAGCCGGTTCCGCGGCACCTGCTGGCTCGGAGGTGCGGCGCTCAGTGGGTCGAGGCCATCACGCCGTGTAAAAGTTCTGGCAGCATCTCCAGCATGCGCAGCGCATCCTGACCAGGTGGTGTGCTGCTCGCAAAATACATCTGGAGTGGCGCCTGGGCAAAGTCATGCAGCGGCACCGCGGTCAATGATTGCGGGTCCAGGTTGCTGGCCGTCAGGAAGTCCACCACCGTCCAGCCCATGCCGCGCTTGACCAGCTCCAGCGCCAGCCGCGAGGTGTGCACCTGCAATCCCTCGGGGGCGGTCAGGCCCAGGTGGCGCGCCAGGTCGTCGATCGACTGGCACATCGGGTCCTCACCCACCAGCCGTATCAGCGGCATGCTGGCCAGGAAGGACATCGGGTTCTGGCGTCTTGCCTTCACGGCCCGCTGCCAGATGTCGCGCGTGACGGCCAGGTAGAGCGGGCCGCTCACCAGCGTCGAACTGGTCAGCAACGGGTGCGGGTGTTCATAAAAACCAAGGGCAAAGTCCACGCTGCGCGTCAACAGTGCCTGCACCATCTGGTCCTGGTGCAGGGTGCGCACCTCGACGCGAACGCGCGGGTAGCGCGCCATGTGCCTTTCCAGCACCAGCGGCAAAAACTCGTGGCTGACGGACGGAATGGCTGCAAGCCGCACCTGGCCGCCGGCCGACTGCCGCAGGTTGACGGCAATGCGCTTGAGCCCGTCCAGCTTCTGGTGGATTTGCGAAGACTCTTCAAACAGCACGCGCGCTTCGGGCGTGGGGGCCAGCGTGCCCTTGCCGCGGGTAAAAAGTTTGTAGCCCAGTTGCAATTCCGTGTGCGCAATCGTCTTGCTGACGGCCGAGGGCGTGATGCAGATCAGCCGCGCCGCGGCGCTCATGTTGCCGGTCTGCATCACCGCCTGGAAGACTTCAAGTTGCCTGAGGTTCATGTCGCTGCGGGTATGTCGCTGCCAGGTCGCCGGAGATGCATGGGGCCATGCTGCTGAGGGGTGTGAGTTTTATTCATACCCCTCGTTACATTATGCATCGCTGGGGGCTGCCAGCGTCGCTACGATGAGCCACCTTTGGCCGCAAGGCCAGGGAAATCGCCGCACAGGCTGGTGAAACCGCTGGTTTTGCTCGCTGTGCGCAAAAAATCAGACAAATTCCATTTCCTTGGAGACATACATGCAAATAGCCTCAACATTTCGTCACATGGGCGCCGCGCTTGGCCTGGTGGCCTTTACCACGCTCGGCGCGCCCGCGCTGGCGCAAACCGCCGCCAAACCCAATGTCGTGATCCTGGCCACCGGCGGCACCATTGCCGGCGCCGGCGCCTCAGCACTGAACAGCGCGACTTATGCCGCCGCCAAGGTACCGGTCGACAAACTGCTGGCCGGCCTGCCCGAGCTGGCCAACGTGGCCAACGTCAAGGGTGAGCAGGTCTCGCAAATTGCTTCCGAAAGTTTCACCAGCGACAACCTGATGAAGCTGGGCAAACGCATCTCGGCGCTGGTCAAGCAGTCCGACGTGGACGGCATCGTGGTCACCCACGGCACCGATACGCTGGAAGAAACCGCCTACTTCCTCAACCTCGTGATCCGCACCAGCAAGCCCATCGTGGTGGTCGGCTCCATGCGTCCGGGCACGGCGCTGTCAGCCGATGGCGCGCTGAATCTTTTTAACGCCGTGAGCGTGGCCGCCAGCAAGGACGCCGCCGGCAAAGGCGTGCTGGTCACGATGAACGACGAACTCCAGAGCGGCCGTGATGTCACCAAAACCATCAACATCAAGACCGAGGCCTTCAAGAGCCAGTGGGGCCCGCTGGGCATGGTGGTGGAAGGCCAGAATTACTGGTTCCGCGCGCCTGTGAAGCGCCACACCGCGCAGTCCGAATTCAACATTGATGATTTCGAAGCGCTGGCGCCGGTCGATATCGTCTATGGCTACGGCAACGTGCCGCGCTCTACGGTGGACTCTGTCGGCAAGACTGCCATCAAGGCCCTGATCCACGGCGGCACCGGCAACGGCTCCGTGGCCGACCGTGTGGTTCCTGCGCTGCAGGAAGTTCGCGCCAAAGGCATCCAGGTCGTGCGCTCCTCGCGCGTGCCCGAAGGCTTTGTGCTGCGCAACGCCGAGCAGCCTGACGACAAGTACGACTGGGTGGTTGCGCACGACCTGAACCCGCAAAAGGCCCGCATCCTGGCCGCCGTGGCCTTGACGAAGAACATTGACAGCAAGGAGCTGCAGCGCATCTTCTGGCAATACTGAGTTTTTTCGTAATCAGAAAAAGAGGGCGATGCCGGCAGCGGCATCGCCCTTGTTCGTTCTCGCGGCGTGCGCGGGAGGTGCTTACAGCTGGCTCATGCCGCCGTCGACGATCAGCTCGGTACCGACAATAAAAGCCGCCTCAGGCGATGACAAATACACCACGGCGCCGGCCACTTCGTCGGGCGTGCCGAAGCGTTTCAGCGGCACTTGCGCCTGGATGCCGGCGGCCAGCGCATCGAGCTGGTCTGCAGGCACGCCAAGCTTGCCGTACAGCGGCGTTTGCACCGGGCCGGGGCTCACCACATTGACGCGGATGCCACGCGCCACCAGCTCACCCGACAGCGTTTTTGCCAGCGAAATCAGCGCCGCCTTGCTGGCGGCATAGACGCTGGAGTTGGGCATGCCGATGTGGGCATTGATCGAGCCGTTCAGGATGATGGCGGCGCCCGTGTTCAGCAGTGGCGACAGCGCCTGGATCGCAAAGAAGGCGCCCTTCACGTTGACATTGAAGGTGTCGTCCCAGAGTGCTTCGTCCACGCTTTCCAGCGGGGCGAATTTGGCCAGGCCGGCATTGATGAACACGGCGTCCAGCGTGATGCCTTCGGCGGCCAATGCGCTGGCCAGTGCCTTGGCCGAGTCGCTGGCGCCTGCGTCGTTGCGCAGGGCGATGGCGCCTGTGCCCAGTTGGGCTTTGGCTTGGTCCAGTGACACCTGGTCCCGGCCGGTGATGACGACCCGCGCGCCTTGCCCGGCGAATTGCAAGGCGGTGGCCAGGCCGATGCCGCTGTTGCCGCCCGTGACCAGCACGGTCTTGTTGGCGAAGCGGGGTGTGAATGAAGTGGTTTGCGTGGTCATGTCGATTTCCTTTGTCTTGGGTAGGGGGTTCCTGGTTCGGTGGGCTTCCTGCCTGCCGATGAGTCCAATGTAAGTTTCATTTTCTATTGGAGGAAGGCCGTAAAACTGATTTAATCATTCATCTTTTATGAATGATTGGGCTTGAAATGGACCGGCTGCGTGCGTTTGAGGTGTTTGCCGCCGTGGTGGGACGCGGCAGTTTTACGCGCGCAGCCGACGCGCTGGACACCTCGCCGGCCAACGTCACCCGCTATATCAATGAGCTGGAAGCCCACCTCGGCACGCGCCTGCTCAACCGCAGCTCCCGCAAGCTCTCGCTCACCGAAAGCGGCGAAGCGCTGTATGAGCGCAGCAAGTCGATTCTTGAAGAGGTTGCCGACGCGGAGGCGCTGGCCTCGTCGGCAACCCTGCAGCCGCGCGGGCGCCTGCGCATCAATGCGCCTGTGAGCTTTGGCATCCGTCACCTGGCGCCGCTGTGGCCGCGCTTCATGCAAAGCTATCCCGAGGTGGAACTCGACATTGCCCTCAGCGACCGCGTGGTGGACATCGTGGAAGAGGGCTACGACCTCGCCATACGCGTCTCGCGCGCGGGGCCGGCCACCCATGCAGCGCGCAAGCTGGCGACTTCCTGCAACATCCTCTGTGCCGCACCGGCCTACCTGAAAAAGCACGGCCGCCCGGCTGTGCCCGCCGACCTCGCGGGCCACCGCTGCCTGGGCTACACCTATGCCGCCACCGCCAACGAATGGCATTTCATCGACGGCGAGGGGCGTCCCCATGTGGTCAAGGTCAACTACATCATGCACGCCAACAACGGCGACACAGCCCGCGAAGCGGCCGTGGCGGGGCTGGGCATTATCTGGCAGCCGGCCTTCCTGGTTGGGGAAGACCTGCGCGAAGGCCGGCTGGTGCCCCTGCTGCCGGGCTACCGCATGCCTGAAATCGACGTGCTGGCGGTCTACCCCAGCCGCCGGCACCTGAGCGCCAAGGTCCGTGTGATGGTGGATTTCCTGGTCGAGGCCTTCAAGACCGGGCCCGGCTGGTATGTGCCGCCCACCCAGATGCCGCCAGTGATGCCGACCGGTAAGGCGCTCACCAAGGCGCCCGCGCGCCGCCGCGTAAAATGACCGGCTTGGCGGCCGCCACCTGAGGCGCCGCTCCCCGGGCCTGCAATCCAGGTGCCCCGCGTTTGGCAAAACTCCACTCTTATGCTTACTTTCCAGCAAATTATTTTGAAGCTGCAGTCCTATTGGGCTGACCAGGGTTGCGCGCTGCTGCAGCCCTACGACATGGAAGTCGGCGCAGGCACTTCGCACACCGCGACGTTTCTGCGCGCGCTGGGCCCCGAGCCCTGGAAAGCCGCCTATGTACAGCCCAGCCGCCGCCCCAAGGACGGCCGTTACGGCGAGAACCCCAATCGCTTGCAGCACTACTACCAGTACCAGGTGGTCTTGAAGCCCGCACCCGCCAATATCCTTGAGCTCTACCTCGGTTCGCTGGAAGCGCTGGGCTTTGACCTGAAGAAAAACGACATCCGTTTTGTCGAAGACGATTGGGAAAACCCGACGCTGGGCGCCTGGGGCCTGGGTTGGGAAGTCTGGCTCAACGGCATGGAAGTCACGCAGTTCACCTACTTCCAGCAGGTCGGCGGCATCGACTGCAAACCCGCCACCGGCGAAATCACCTACGGCCTGGAACGCCTGGCCATGTATTTGCAAGGCGTGGACAACGTCTACAACCTCACGTGGACCGAAGGGCCTGATGGCTCCAAACTGAGCTATGGCGACGTCTACAAACAGAACGAAGTCGAGCAGTCCACCTACAACTTCGAACACAGCGACGCCGATTTCCTCTTCACCGCCTTCACCGCGCACGAAAAGCAGGCCAAGCACCTGATCGACGTGCAATTGGCCCTGCCGGCCTATGAGCAGGTGCTCAAGGCTGCCCACAGTTTCAATTTGCTGGACGCCCGAGGCGCCATCAGCGTGACCGAGCGCGCCGCCTACATCGGCCGCATCCGCAACCTGGCCCGCGCCGTGGCACAAAGCTATTACGAAAGCCGTGAGCGCCTGGGCTTCCCGATGGCGCCGCGTGAATGGGTCGAGCAAATGGCGAAGAAGGCGGCCTGATGATTCTGGAAATCGCCCAGTTGCAGGTCAAGCCCGGCGAAGCGTCCGCTTTCGAGGCGGCCTTTGCCCAGGCGCAGGCCATCATCGCGTCAATGGGCGGCTACCAGGGCCACGAGTTGCAGCGCTGCCTGGAAAACGACCACCACTACATGCTGCTGGTGCGCTGGAACACCCTGGAAGACCACACCGTGGGGTTCCGCCAGTCAGAGCCCTACCAGGCATGGCGCAAGCTGCTTCACCATTTTTACGATCCGTTTCCCACGGTGTTGCACTACGCCGATGCCACGCCAAAACGGTGAGCTGATCTTCGATGCCCACCATCTTTTCCCACATCGCCGTCCCCGTTGCTGCTGCAGTGGCCCTCGGTAGCAAGCGGATACCGCCTTCCATGCTGGCGGCGGGCATGGTCGCGGCCATCCTTCCCGACTTTGACGGCATCGCTTTCAAGCTCGGCATCCATTACGGCGGTATCTGGGGGCATCGCGGCTTTACCCATACCCTGGGCTTTGCGCTCGTTGTGGGCCTCATCGGCTGGTGGCTGGCGCGGCACTGGAAACTGGCGCCATGGCAGGGCTATGCGTGGATCGCGCTTTGCGTGTTCTCGCATCCCTTGCTGGACACCCTGACCAATGGCGGCGTGGCCATTCCTCTCTACTGGCCGTTTTCCGACCAGCGGTTTTTCAGCCCATGGCGGCCGGTTGAAGTTTCGCCGGTCTCCTTTTCCCGGTTCTTCACGCAACGCGGCGCCGACGTGTTGCTCAATGAGATCCAAACCATCTGGCTGCCGCTGATGGTTGCAGCCCTGGCCATTTTTGCGCTCCGACATTCCCGAAAAAACCAATGAACGCCTCCCAAAATCTTCTCGTTGAACTGTTTGTCGAAGAGCTGCCGCCCAAGGCGCTCAAAAAACTGGGCGATGCCTTTGCCGGCGTGCTGTTCGAGCAGCTCAAGACCCAGGGCCTGACGGCGGCAGATTCGGCCCTCACGGCATTTGCCTCTCCGCGCCGTCTGGCCGCGCATGTTACGGCGGTGGCCGCACAGGCCGTCGACAAGGCTGTTTCGCAAAAACTCATGCCGGTGGCGGTGGGGCTGGATGCTTCGGGCAATGCCACACCCGCGCTGCTCAAAAAGCTGCAGGCGCTGGGCGCCGATGCGTCGGCGGTTGCAGGTCTCAAGCGCGCGCCCGACGGCAAGGCAGAGGCGCTGTTTTACGACAGCAACGTCAAGGGTGCGACGCTGGTTGAGGGGTTGCAGAAAGCCTTGCTCGAAGCCATTGCCAAATTGCCGATTCCCAAGGTCATGACCTACCAGCTGGCCGACGGCTGGAGCGATGTGAAATTTGTGCGCCCGGCGCACGGCCTGGTCGCGCTGCATGGCAATTCGGTGGTCGCTATCGAGGCCTTGGGCCTGAAGGCCGGCAACATCACACACGGCCACCGCTTTGAAGCGGCCGTCGACCCGGTGGTGCTCAAGGATGCCGACGCCTACGCCGCTACCCTGCAAAAAGACGGCGCGGTGATCGCCAGTTTTGCCGCGCGCAAAGCCGAAATCATCAAGCAGCTTGCTGCAGCCGCGGCCAAAGTTGGCGGCGGCGCCAGGGCGATTGAAGACGACGCCCTGCTCGACGAAGTGACCGCGCTGGTCGAACGTCCCAACGTGCTGGTCTGCGAATTCGAAAAAGAATTCCTCGGCGTGCCGCAGGAATGCCTGATCCTCACGATGAAGGCCAACCAGAAGTACTTCCCGCTGCTCGACGCGTCGGGCAAGCTCACCAACAAGTTTCTCGTCGTGAGCAATATCAGCCCGACGGATGCCAGCGCCGTGATCGGCGGCAACGAGCGCGTCGTGCGCCCGCGCCTGGCGGATGCCAAGTTTTTCTTCGACCAGGACCGCAAAAAGACGCTGGCTTCGCGCGTTGAAGGCCTGGGCAAGGTGGTGTATCACAACAAGCTGGGCACGCAGGGTGAGCGTACGCAGCGCGTACGCGCCATTGCCGAAGCCGTTGCCAATCGCCTGAATGCCAATGTCGCCGATGTGCAGCGCGCCGCCGAACTGGCCAAGACCGATCTGGTGACCGACATGGTCGGCGAGTTCCCCGAGCTGCAAGGCACCATGGGCCGTTACTACGCGCTCAACGACGGCCTCAGTGCTGACGTCGCCGACGCCATTGAAGACCATTACAAGCCGCGTTTTGCCGGCGACGAGTTGCCGCGCAACACCGTCGGCGTCATCGTTGCGCTGGCCGACAAGCTGGAAACGCTGGTCGGCATGTTCGGCATCGGCAATCTGCCGACGGGCGACAAGGACCCGTTCGCGCTGCGCCGCCATGCACTGGGCGTGATCCGCATGCTGGTCGAGAAAGACCTGCCTTTGGGCCTGCTGGAACTGGTACAGGGCGCGCAGCCGGTGTTCGGTGACAAGATTCAGGATGCCTCCGTGGCGTTGGTCGACTTCATCTACGACCGCCTCGCCGGCTCCCTGCGCGAGCAGGGCTACAGCGCGCAAGAGGTTGATGCCGTGCTGGCGCTCAAGCCCCAACGTCTCGGCGATGTGGCCAAACGCCTGGCGGCCGTGCGTGCTTTTGCCGCGCTGCCTGAAGCGCCTGCGCTGGCTGCGGCCAACAAACGCGTCGGCAACATCCTGAAGAAGGCTGAAGGCACGGTCGAAGCTGCCGTCAAACCTGAGCTGCTGCAGGAAGCCGCCGAGAAATCCCTCGCTGATGCATTGAAGACCGTGGGCCCCAAAGCCGAAGCTGCTTTTGCCTCCGGTGACTACGCCGCCTCGCTGCAGGCACTGGCCGCGCTCAAGGCACCAGTCGATGCCTTCTTCGACGGCGTGATGGTCAATGCCGAAGACCCGGCTCTCAAGGTCAACCGCCTCGGCCTGCTGGCCACCCTGCATCAAGCGATGAACCGGGTAGCTGACTTGTCCAAGCTAGCGGCGTAAGCTTCCAGCCAAAGGCAAACCACCATGAAACTCATCATCCTCGACCGCGACGGCACCATCAACAGCGACAGCGACGACTTCGTCAAGGCACCGGACGAGTGGCTGCCGCTGCCGGGTTCGCTGGAGGCCATTGCGCGCCTGAACCATGCCGGCTGGCACGTCGTGATCGCGTCCAACCAGTCGGGGCTGGGGCGTGGCCTCTTTGACGTGGCGGCGCTCAACGCCATGCACGCCAAGATGCACAAGCTGCTGGCCGCTGTCGGCGGGCGCATCGATGCGGTGTTTTACTGCCCGCACGCCCCCGAAGACAGCTGCACTTGCCGCAAACCGCTGCCTGGGCTTTTCGAGCAGATCGGCGCGCGTTTCGGCGTGCCGCTCAAGGGGGTGCCCACCGCAGGGGATTCGCTGCGCGACCTGCAGGCCGGCGCGGCTGCCGGGTGCGAACCGCACCTGGTGCTGACGGGCAAGTCGGCGCGCTACCGCAGCGGCGGGCAGCCCGAGGGCCTGCCCGAAGGCACGCAGGTGCATGCTGATTTGTCGGCATTTGCCGATTTCATCCTGGAACGCAGCGCCCGGCCCCTGCAAGTGGCCCTGTAGGTGATGCTATAAAAATACTAGCTGCTCGCGCCCGCCACATAAGGGCCAGAGCCTTGAAACACCGTGAAAACTGCTGTACACCAGCATCCACAACCTGCTTGATACCGGAAACCTTGACATGCGCCTGATTCGATCAATCCTTCACTTGCTGTGGATGGCCATCACGGTGATCCCCTGGGCTACCTTTGTGGTGATCGCCTCACTGTTCGTCAGCAGCAACACCATGTACTGGATGTGTGCCGGCTGGCTGCGTGTGGCGGTCAGCGGTGGCACCTTCATCCTGGGCATCAAGAACCGGGTAACCGGCATGGAAAACCTGCCTACGGGCCAGACCAGCGCCGCCGTGCTGCTGCTCAAGCACCAGAGCACCTGGGAGACCCTGTGCATGCCCACGCTGATGCCGCATCCCCTGGCTTATGTGTTCAAGAAAGAGCTGCTCTACGTGCCGTTCTTCGGCTGGGCCATGGCGCGCATGGACATGATCCACATCGACCGCAGCCAGCGGTCGCAGGCCTTCAACAAGGTCGTGGTGCAGGGCAAGCGCCTGATGGCGCAGGGCACATGGGTCATCATGTTCCCCGAAGGCACGCGCATCCCGCGCGGCCAGAAGGGCACTTACAAATCCGGCGGTACGCGCCTGGCCATTGAAACCGGCGCTCCCGTGATCCCGATTGCCGTGACCTCGGCCAAATGCTGGCCGCGCAAGGCCTTCATCAAAACCCCGGGCATTGTTGACATTTCCATCGGCAAACCGATTGACAGCACCGGCCGGCAGCCCGACGAGTTGATGCGCGAGGTGGAAACCTGGATCGAAGCCGAAATGCGGCGCCTTGACCCCGAGGCTTATGCCGGTGAAGTGGTCGCCGCGCCCGCCACACCCGTCGCACCCAATACCTGAGCGGCCAGCCTGCCCATGCTGTCAAGCTAAACTGCCATGATGCAACGGCTTCTTCAGTTCACGCTCGACCTGTTTGATTCCGCGCCGGCGCCGCTTGCTGGCGTTCCCAGCGGCTCCAAAGCCAGAAAAATCAAGCCAAAAAGGCCTGCAGCGCCCGATAGCCGGGCGCCACCAGCTATTGAAAATATAGCAACGGCCGATTTTGTGGGGCCCCATCTTCCCGCGCAAACCATCCAGCAGGCATTGGCTCCGGCTACTTTCCGCCACCACCGCGCCAGCCGTGAGACCGTGCTGGACGGCGTGCTGGTGGCCTACGAGTTCCGCCGCAGCAAACGCAAGACCATCGGCTTTTCTGCCGGCGCCGACGGCCTCACGGTGAGCGCGCCCAAATGGGTGCCGCTGTATGAAATCGACAAGGCCGTGCTGGAAAAATCCGGCTGGATCCTGGCCAAGCTGCAGGAAACCCGCGCGCGCCATGAACGCCTGGAGTCCGCGCGCATTGACTGGAAGGACGGCACCACGCTGCCCTTCCTGGGCGACCAGGTCATTGTGGTGATCGATCCGCGGCACGCTTTCGGTGGTGTTGGCGCCGAACTCAAGACCAGCACCGCCGCCGAAGTGCTGCTGCAGGGCAACGACGATGCGCCCAACGGCACCTTGCCCGGTGTGGCGCAGCTGACGCTGCATGTGGGCCTGCCCCACCATGCCACGCCCGAGCAGATCCGCGACGCCGTGCAGGCCTGGCTGATGCGCCAGGCCAAGCGGGTCTTTACCGAGCGGCTCAACCATTTCGCGCCGCACCTGGGCGTGCAGTGGCGCAAGCTCAGCCTTTCCAGCGCCGGCACCCGCTGGGGCAGCGCCAGCGCCGATGGTTCCATCCGGCTGAACTGGCGCTTGATCCATTTCAAGCAGTCGGTGATCGACTACGTGGTGGTTCATGAATTGAGCCATTTGCGTGTCATGGACCACAGCCCGCGTTTTTGGGACACCGTGCGCGCGGTGGTGCCTGACTACGCCGAGCTGCGCGGCCAGCTCAAGGACGAAGCGATCCCCCGCTGGTAGGCCTGCGCTGCAGCGCCCGGGCAAGCCCCGTCAAGAGACGTGAAAGGGGTACAAATCACAGTACTGCGGCGTTTCTTTACTTGGTAATATGAGAAAACACCAAAAACCAGAAAACGACAGGGATTGACTCCGCGCACCTGAAGTCCACATGAACGACAAACTCATACTCGTAGTTGAAGACAACCCGGACCACCTGGAACTGACCGTGCTGACGCTGGAGGAGCAGGGCGTCACAGCCGAGATTGCCGTCGCCCGGGACGGTGTGCAGGCGCTGGACTTTCTGTTCGGCCAGGGTGCCCATGCGGGGCGCGACACGCAAAGGCAGCCGGCTTTCATCCTGCTCGACATGAAGCTGCCCAAGCTGTCCGGCCTGGACGTACTGCGCAGCGTGCGGGCCAATCCCCTGACTGCGCTGGTGCCGGTGGTCATGCTGACATCTTCCAGCGAGCGGTCCGACATCGTGGCGTGTTACCAGAGCGGGGCCAACGGGTTTGTCCGTAAACCCGTCGATTTTGGGGGGCTGACCGAAAAGCTCAACCGCCTGCAGGCGTACTGGCTGGGCGTCAATGAATCCATCGCGGCCGGCTGACATCCCGTGACGCACCGGTGGACCAGAAACACCCGGTGCCGGTACCTGCGGCGCTGATGCCATGAAGCTTCATATCACGCTGCGGACCCGCCTTGTCATGCTCGTTCTGGTGGCGATCGTGCCGATGTTTGGCCTGTCCATTTTCAAGGCCGTCTACAACGCCGACACCGCCGTCGAGCGCGCCCAGACCGACCTGCAATTCGCCGCATCGCTGGCCGCATCCAGCCAGCAGCGCCTGGCGGAATCGGCCCGGCAGATACTGACGGCAATTGTTCATGTGCCCGGCCTGCGGGACGGCAACGCCGACCGCTGCAACCGCTACCTTGTAGAGCTCAACAAGCTGTTTCCGCTTTACGCCAATTTCGGCATTGTGGGAACGGACGGCTATGCGCTGTGCAATGGGCAGGAAGGCGTGCGGCTCGGCTACCTGGGCGACCGGGCCTATTTCCGCAATGCCGTTGAGCAGCGCAGCTTTGTGGTGGGTGAATACATTGTGGGGCGTGCCACGGGCCGGCCTTCCATCACATTTGCGTTGCCCCTGCTGGACAAGGACGGGCGCGTTGATATCGTGGCTTTTGCGTCGGTTGACCTGGCCGAGATGGCGAAATCCACCATCGACGTCCAGCTGCCGCCCGGCGGCGCGCTGGGCATACATGACCGCGGCGGCGTGCTGCTGGCGGGCAAACCCGACCTCCCCATACGGATCGGGCAGGTGGCCAGAAGCCCCGTGCTGAAGGCGGCCGTGCAGCAGATGCGTGCCGGAACCAGCGATGGGCAGGACGGCACCGGGCAACGCCGCCTGTGGGCTTTCATGCCCAGCAGCCCCGACGTACACGCCGCTTTCTTTGTGGCGGTCAGCCTGGACCGCGAACTGGTCGTGGGCGCCAGCCGGGAACAGCTGTGGCTGGAACTGGTGGTGTTGTTGCTGGTGGCATTTGTGGGCGGCGGCGTTGCCTGGGTCATTGGCGGGCGTGCCATCGTGGAGCCCACCCGAAACATCCTTGAGGCCATCCGGCAGCTTCAGAACGGCCGGCTGGATGTGCGGATACCGCCCGGCCGGCCTGACGACTTCGGGGAGTTTGCGAAGATATCCACGGGCTTTAACCGCATGGCCGAGTCGCTTGAGCAACATCGGAGTGTCCTGGAGGCCGAACTGGCAAACAGCGAAGCCATCCAGCAGAAACTGCGGGACGCCCAGCGCCTGGGCCGCATCGGCTACTGGCAGCTGGACACCAGCACTGATGAAAGCTGGTGGTCCGATGAGGTTTACGAGGTGCTCGGCGTTGACCGCACGACCTTCGACAGGAGCCATGGCGGATTCATGCAGCTGGTCCATCCCGGGGACCGCCAGGCCTTCAAGGAACGGCGCGATCTGTCCGTTCGGAGCAACCAGCCGCTGGACATGGAGTTCCGCATCGTCACGTCCGCTGGCGAGATTCGATGGGTCCACCTGTTTGGCCGCGCTGACGAAGCGCAGCCCGGGGACACCGGGCAGGAGGGGCAAGGCGCGGGCCGCGGGCCGTCGGGGCGCCGCCGCTCCGGCGTGATCCAGGAAATTACCGACCGCAAGCGCGCGGAACTGGTGGTGGCCCGCAGCACGGAGCTGCTGAACCGCACCGGCGCGCTCGGGAAAGTCGGCGGATGGGAGGTCGTTGTCGACACCATGACGCCTTACTGGTCTGAAGAAATTTACCGCATCCACGAACTCGATCCGGCGGCCGGCCTCGGGGTGGAGGAGGCGCTCGGCTTTTATGCACCCGAAGCGCGGCGCACCATCCGCTCGGTCGCCCTGGCAGCCCTGAAGCAGGGTACCCCATGGGACCTGGAGCTGCCCCTCATCACGGCAAAGGGCCGGCGCATCTGGGTGCGCACGCAGGGCCGGGCTTTGCAGCGGGACGGCAAGGTCGTGAGCCTGGTCGGTGTGCTGCAGGACATCACGGAACAGCACGAAGCGCAGGCGCATCTGCGCCTTCTGGAAACCGCCGTATCCCGGCTCAACGACATTGTGCTCATCACCGAGGCCGCCCCCATCGATGGCGCCGGCCCGCGCATCATCTTTGTCAACGACGCTTTTGAGCGCCGTACCGGTTACACGCGTGAAGAGGTACTGGGAAAAACGCCACGCCTGATGCAGGGCCCCAAAACGCAGCGGGACGAGCTCGACCGCATCAAGGCCGCACTGGAAAAATGGCAGCCCGTACGCGCCGAGCTGATCAATTACACCAAGAGCGGCGAGGAAGTCTGGCTGGAGCTCGACATTGTTCCGATCACCGACACCAAAGGCCACTACACCCACTGGGTCGCGGTGCAGCGCGACATCACCCAGCGCAAGCTGGCAGAGCAGGCGCTGGTGGAAAGCGAGCACCGCTACTCGGCCCTGTTTGAAATGGCGCCGATTCCGATGTGGGTTTTTGACGCCGAGACCTATCGCTTCCTCACGGTCAACGAAGCCGCCGTCAAGAGTTACGGCTATACGATGGAAGAGTTTCTGTCGATGACGATCTACGACATTCGCAGCGAAGCGGAAGCTCAAAACCTCCGGACCCAGCACACCGCCTCGCCTTTGATCGTCAGGGAGCGTTGGGAACATCGCCGCAAGGACGGGTCATTTTTCACTGCCCGCCCATTTTCAACCTCGGTGCAGTATGCCGGCCGGCCGGCGCGTTTTGTCCTGGCGCTGGATATCTCGGCCCAGGTCAAGGTTGAAAATGAGGTCCAGGAACACCTGTACACCTTGCAGCGCGCCGCTGACGCGGCCCAGGCCATCACCTGGCACCAGACGCTTGAAAGCACCATGCACGAGGTGGCCGAGCAGGCCCGGGGGGTGATAGGCGCGCACCAGGCGATCGTCAGCCTCACCGTGAACAGCGACTGGGGGCAAGCCATCAACGCCCTGTCGCTTTCCGAAAAATATGCGAAATACCGGGACATGATCGAGGCGCCCGACGGCACCGGCATTTACGCCCTGGTCTGCCAGACCAACCGGTCCATGCGCATGACCCAGGCCGAGCTGGAGGCGCATCCGCGCTGGCGCGGCTTCGGCAGTTACGCCGACAAGCATCCGGCCATGCGCGGCTGGCTGGCCGTACCGTTGACGGGCCGCGACGGCAAGAACATCGGGCTGCTCCAGCTGTCCGACAAATACGAGGGCGAGTTCACGCAGGAGGACGAATATGTGGCGCTCGAACTGACCCAGCTCGCGTCCATCGCCATCCAGAACTCCCGCCTGATCGAGGAGGTCAGCCAGCTCAACACCGGACTGGAGCAGAAAGTCGCCGAGCGCACACTGGCGCTGGAGCGGCAAGAGGCGCTCTTCCGGGCGCTGGCCGAACAGGCGCCCCAAGTGGTATGGACCAGCGACCCGGACGGCGCGGCCACCTACTTCAACCGCGCCTGGTTTGACCTGGCGGGCGGCAAAATGGAGGACTGGACCGGCACGCAATGGTTTGCCGCCATTCATCCGGACGACCTCCCCGATATCAGGGCCCGTTGGCAGGTCGCCCGGGAGACGCGGTCGCAATACTCGGGCATACGCCGCGTGCTGGCCAAGGACGGCGTGCACACCATGTCCTACCGCGCATCGCCCGTGCTGGACGAACGCGGTGAAGTGGCCTTTTGGGTGGGCATCGACGCGGACATCACCGAGATCAAGGCCATTGAAGCCGCCCTGCGCCTGTCCAATCAGGAACTCGAAGCGTTTTCATACTCCGTGTCGCACGACCTTCGCTCGCCGCTGAACACCGTTGACGGCTTCAGCCGCCTGCTGGGCAAACACCTGGGGGCCGATGCCGGCGAGAAGGTGACGCACTACCTGGCACGTATCCAGGCCGGCGTGGCGCAGATGGGGCAACTGATTGAAGACCTGCTGTCGCTGGCGCAGGTGTCGCGCACCCCCCTGAATAACAAGGTGGTGGACCTGTCGGAGCTTTCCCGCATCATCCTGGACGAATGGCGGGTGCGCGACCCCGAGCGCAAGGTCGCGGTGAACATCGAAAAAGGCCTGAAGGCGCACGGCGACAGCCGGCTGGTCCGGGTGGTGATGGAAAACCTGATCGGCAATGCCTGGAAGTTCAGCGCCCAGCAACCCCTCAGCGAAATCACAGTAGGCTGCCAGCTGGATGCCGCGGGGCTGCCGGAGTTTTTCGTCAGGGACAACGGTGCCGGCTTCGACATGGCTTACGCCGACAAGCTCTTCAAGCCGTTTCAGCGCCTGCATGCTGTCGCGGAGTTTCCGGGCACGGGCATCGGGCTGGCCACCGTCAGCCGCGTGATCAAGCGGCACGGCGGCAGGTTGTGGGCCGAGGCGGCGCCCGGCAAGGGGGCAACGTTCTTCTTCACCCTGCCCACGGCACCGCTGTCTCCCTGACGCTGGCAGTGCCCGCTGGTGTTAGTTGATGCTTACTATCATTTTCTGTGAAGCGATTGAGTCGAATTGATTAAAATGCCCAAAATGAAACACTCCAATCCCCGTTCGGTCTGCCATGGCGCGTGAACCCAAGTCCTTCGAGGCCGCGATCACGGCTGCGGATTTCTCCAGCGAGGATTACTGCGGCACCAGCTATGCAGCCAAGCTTCTGGGGCTCTCCGTTGCGACGGTGCAGTCCCTGGTTGAAAAAGGGGAAATCGAGGCGTGGAAGACGCTGGGTGGGCACCGCCGCATTGCGCTGCAGTCCATCAACGCCTACCTGGCCAAAAACAGCCCACAGCTGTCCCGCGTCGACACCGACCCCAAAAGCCGCCTGCGGGTGCTGATGGTGGAAGACGACGAAGACACCCGCGAGCTGTACCGCTGCCAGTTTGAAGACTGGGACCTGCCGGTTGACTGCACCTGGATGCCATCTGCCCTGGAGGCCATGATGGATATCGCCAGCATGCGGCCCGACCTGCTGATCACGGACCTGTCCATGCCCGGCGTGGACGGCATTGAGATGCTCAAGGCGCTCAAACGCAACGTGCAGCTGGCCGATATGCAGATCGTGGTGATCAGCGGCCTGCCGCCCGACGCCATTGAGGCCCGCGGGGGCCTGCCGCAGCACGCCCACCTGCTGAAAAAGCCTGTCAATTTTGAATGGTTGCACGGTTACCTCACCGCTTTGGTGACGGCTAACCGGAAGTGGCGTAGTTAAGCCCCCACGCTTTTCACTTCGCCTTCGGCTTCGTGTAATGCGCTGCCCCCCGAGGGGGCGCTGCGCCTGCGGCCCGGCAAAGCCGGTTCCGCGGCCCCGGCTGGTAAAGAAGGGGTCCCACGATCACTCATTCCTATGTGCTGAATCTGGCTGCAGGCCAATAGGGACGAGCGCGAGCAGCTACTAAAAACATAGCGCCCGTCTTGACTCCGCTTACGGACTAACGCTAAACCGGTAAATCCCATCGGCGTCCAGCCGCCGCGTGAGTTTTTCGCCGAACCACAGCGCATGCAGGTGCGCAACCGCTTCGCCCATGGCAAAGGTAGTCTGGTGCAGGTCCAGCTTGCGGGGGAACATGATGGGCAGGATGTCGGCCGCGCTGCAGGGCGCGGCGGCGCAGGCCTGCATGACCTCGGCCAGGCGGTCGCGGTGGTGGTCGTGCAGCTGGCCTATGCGCGTGTGCAGGCCGCGAAAGGGTTTGCCGTGTGACGGCAGCACCAGCGTGTCTTCAGGCAGCGGCAGGAATTTGTCGATGGATTCCAGGAACAGCGTGAGCGCGTTCGATTCCGGCTCCATGTCGTAAACGCTCACATTGGTTGAAATGCGCGGCAACACCATGTCGCCGCTGATGAGGGTGTCCAGCGCTTCGCAGTGCAGCGCGATGTGTTCGGGTGCATGGCCGTAGCCGCTGATGCAGCGCCAGTCGCGCCCACCGATCCGAACCGTCATGCCGTCCATGATGCGGACGTAGCTGGCCGGCACGGCCGGCACCATGCCGGGGTAGTAGCTGGCCCGGCCGCGGATTTTCTCGACGGATTCCGGGTCAACCAGCCCGTGCGCGGCAAAAAAGCGCGCTGCACTCTCGCCGCCGAAGCCGGTGGTGCTTTGCGAGCCGATGCGGGCCGAAAGGTAGTCGGTGGCGCTGATCCACAACATGCACACGTGTTTGGGCGTGGTCCAGCGCTCGCAGAGCCAGTGCGCCAGGCCGATGTGGTCGGGGTGCATATGCGTCACGACGACGCGCAGCACCGGCAGGCCCTCCAGCTGGGTGGCAAAAACCGCTTCCCACTGCGCCTTGGACTCGTCCCGGCTGATGCAGCAGTCCACGATGGTCCAGCCCTGGATCTTCGCGCCCGCCCGGTCCGGGTCGTCCATCTCATCGCGCAGCAGCCACAGGTTGATGTGGTTCAGCGCGAAGGGCAGGGCCATGCGTATCCACTTGACGCCCGGCGCCACCTCCATGGTCATGCCCGACTCGGGCAGGGTATCTCCAAAGGGGTAATCCAGTTGCTGCTCAAGGAGGTTCATGTCATCATTCGCGGTATATTTGACGTTTACGTAAACGTCATACACAACCATTGTAGGGACCGCGCCTGTTTCGCGCTGTCTCAATAGCCACGAGCCCTTAGCGTTTGCAAAGAAGACTTCACCACCATGGCCACTACCTACACCATCAGCGACCTGGCAAAAGAGTTTGACCTGACGACGCGCGCCATGCGTTTTTACGAAGACATGGGCCTGCTGCAGCCCCAGCGCGAAGGCGCGGGCGGGCGCAACCGCGTTTACACCGCGCGCGACCGTACCCGGCTCAAGCTTACCCTGCGCGCCAAGCGCCTGGGCCTGTCGCTGACCGAGGCCAAGGACATCATCGACATGTACGACAGCCCGCGCGACACCGGGCCGCAGCTGCGCAAGTTCCTCGCCATCCTGGCGCAGCACCGTGCACAGCTGGAGGAGCAGATGACCGAACTGCAGGGCAACCTCGAAGAGGTGAAAACGCACGAGCGCGAGGCCAAGGCGCTGCTGGCGAAACTTGAGAAAGCGAAGCAGGCGGCGTAGCGGTGACCTGCTTTCCGCCGGGCCCCATGACGATCGATTCCCTGCGCCGCGCGGCCCTGGTCCTGTTCGCGGTGGGCCTGCCCGCCCTCGCGGCGGCCCAACAGGGATGCACCGGTTCATTCCGCAACCCCCAGCAGCGATTTCCGTTCAATGAAGCGCGGGCGGCCGGTGCGCCGGCGGTGTTCGGCCATGGCCTGCCATTGGAGGATGTGACGTATCGCGTTGCCGGGGATCCGCAAGCCCATTCGCTCGAGGAGTACCTGGCCCGTTTCTGCACGACGGGGTTTCTCGTCCTGCATGAGGACCGGATCGTCTATGAGCGATACCTGCAGGGAACCGGCGCCCAGGACGCGCTGCACTCGGCGTCCATGTCGAAGACGATCCTGTCGCTGCTGGTCGGCGTGGCGATCGCGGAAGGCAGGCTGGCGCTGGGCACCACCGTCAGGCAGGTCTTGCCCGGCTTCGAAGCCAGCGCGTTTGCCGACGATACGGTGGAGGATCTGCTGCGGATGGCCGCCTCGGCCAAACTTCATGCCGCCTATGAGGCGGGCGCGATATCGGACAACCGCGCGACCGACCCCACCGTCTCGCCGCGCCAGAGCATGCGGCGCTACCTGCAGGAGAAGACGGATCGATCGCCCGCCGGCAAGACTTTCAGCTACAACGGCGCGGTGACCGCGTTGCTCGGCCTCATGCTGAGCGAACGTACCGGCATGAGCAACACCGCGTATCTGGAGGACAGGATATGGTCGCGCCTCGGGGCCGAGGGCAGCGGCTTCTGGATCAAGAATTTCCATGGCGAGGAGGGCGTTCAAGGCCAGTTCGCCGCGCGCCTGCGCGACTACGGCCGGCTGGGGACGCTGGTGCTGAACCGGGGGCAGGCGGCAGGCGGGCAGGTCGTGCCCGCCGCATGGATCGACGAGATGGTCATGCTGCGGCCGGACAAGCCGCAGCCCAAAGGGGCTCCGTTCTATGGGTTGCACGTCTGGATTCCGCAGGCGGCCGGCGGCCGGTCGTTCTTCTGGGGCGTCGGCGGCCAGAACATCTTTGTCGATCCCGTCGCCCGCATGGTGATTGTCCATACGGGCAATTCACGGGAAGCGCAATTTGCCGGCGATGCGCATCTCTTTCCCCTTCGGGACGCGATCGCCCGGACGCTCAGGTCGCGCGCGAAGCTTTCACCGCCCTTGGACAGTGCTTCCGCCAGCAGGCATAATTGACGTTTACGTAAACGTCAACCAAAACAAGAGCCGCCTTTTATCCGTTCAAAGGGTCTTCCATGGATGCAACCGCCGCACCGTCCACACTGTTTCGCCGCATTGAAGCCAGCTTTTTGCGCCAGGGCCTGATGCAGCACCTGGGCGCGCGCCTGCTGCGCGTGGAGCCCGGTCTGTGCGAGGTGGTCTTGCCCTATTCGGAGCGCGTGACGCAGCAGCAGGGCAGCTTTCACGGCGGCGCGATGGGCGCGCTGGCCGACATCGCCGGTGGCTATGCCGCGCTGACCATGGCTGCGGAAGATTCCGAGGTCACCACGGTTGAATACAAGATCAACTTCATGGCCGGTTTCAGGGACGGCGAGCTGCGCGCCCTGGGCCGCGTCGTCAAGGCCGGCAAGCGCATCATCGTCACGACCGCTGAAGTCATGCACGTCGGCGCAGCGGGCAAGGAAAGCGCCTGCGCGCTGATGCAGCAGACGCTGGTGCCCGTGCCCAAGACCTACTAATCCAATCCCGTCATACGACTTCAGAAAGCCCACCATGACCAACATGCCCGGACTCAACTTCATGCTCGGTGAAGACATCGACGCACTGCGCGACGCCGTGCGCGAATTCGCACAGGCCGAGATCGCCCCGCGCGCCGCCGAGATCGACCGCAACGACCAGTTCCCGATGGACCTGTGGCAAAAAATGGGCTCGCTCGGCGTGCTCGGCATCACCGTGGGTGAGGAATACGGCGGCGCCAACATGGGCTACCTGGCCCACATGATCGCCATGGAAGAAATCAGCCGTGCCAGCGCCTCGGTGGGGCTGTCCTACGGCGCGCACAGCAACCTCTGCGTCAACCAGATCAAGCGCAACGGCACCGACGAGCAGCGCAAAAAATACCTGCCCAAGCTCATCACCGGCGAGCACGTGGGCGCGCTGGCCATGAGCGAGCCCGGCGCCGGCAGCGACGTTATTTCGATGAAGCTCAAGGCCGAAGACAAGGGCGGCTACTACCTGCTCAACGGCAGCAAGATGTGGATCACCAACGGCCCCGACGCCGACACCCTGGTGGTCTATGCCAAGACCGAGCCCGAGCTGGGTGCCCGCGGCGTGACCGCCTTCCTGATTGAAAAAGGCATGAAGGGCTTTTCCGTCGCGCAAAAGCTCGACAAGCTCGGCATGCGCGGCAGCCATACCGGCGAGCTCGTCTTCAACAACGTCGAAGTCCCGGCCAGCCAGATTCTCGGCGGCCTCAACAGCGGCGCGAAAGTGCTGATGAGCGGGCTCGACTACGAACGCGCCGTGCTCACCGGCGGCCCGCTGGGCATCATGCAGTCCGTCATGGACAACGTCGTACCTTACATCCATGACCGCAAGCAGTTCGGGCAGAGCATCGGTGAGTTCCAGCTGATCCAGGGCAAGGTTGCCGACATGTACACCGTGCTGCAGGCCGGCCGCTCGTTTGCCTATACCGTGGCCAAAAACCTCGACATGCTCGGCACCGACCATGTGCGCCAGGTCCGCAAGGACTGTGCCTCCGTCATCCTCTGGTGCGCCGAAAAAGCCACCTGGATGGCCGGCGAGGGCGTGCAGATCTACGGCGGCAACGGCTACATCAATGAATACCCGCTGGGCCGCCTCTGGCGCGACGCCAAACTCTATGAAATCGGCGCCGGCACCAGCGAAATCCGCCGCATGCTGATCGGGCGCGAATTGTTCGCCGAGACCATGTAAGGCCAGTGCCCGTGCCAGTGATACATCAGACGGCGAAATGGCTCCTTGTGCTCGTGCTTGCCGCGCTTCTCGGTGCGTGCGAGAAAGATGAGCCCCCGCCCTACGCAGCAGTGCCGCAAGCCGACGCGACGTTCGAATGCGGCGTCCCCGAATCGCTGCGGGGAAAGGCCGTGAACGTCTTTCTTGATGCCTCAAGGGTGGGGGAGGTCTCCGAGGAAGCCGTGCTCGCCCTGAAGGGCCGTTTCGCGGCGTACGCTGTCGGCCTCACCCTGCGGGACGGCACAACCGTCAGCATCGACCTTGACGAGCCCATGGCTTTCACCGCCAAGGGTCAGGCGCTTCATACAGGATGTGAGCAGTTCAAGTGGGCCAGCATGGGAAACCTCACGCTGTTTGAATACGCCCATGGCGCCGGAAATCCTTATCCCGCCCAGCAGTTGATGTATTCGCACGGCGCAACGCCTGACTTCAAGAACCTGCGCCCACTCCTTGCGGGAGGCAAGGGCGTATTCTATGAACGCGAAGGAGACCGCTGCCTGACCGGACTGGTCCAGGGTGACGGTGAGGTGGACAGGTGGTGCTACCAGAGCGGCAAGCTGCACCAGACCCGGAAGATGCTGACCGCGTCGCTCACTGACGGCAAATACCGTTTTGTCTGTGATTTTTCCGGAGAAGGCCCTTTGCTGGTCGATGCATCCATCGTGAAGTCCGGGCCGAACCCCACACCCTCGGCCCCGTTCAGCGACAAAGAGCTCGCCACCCTGACCGATAAATGCCTGGAAGAAAAAGCGCTGTTGAAGGCGAGGGCGATCGATGAAACATGACTTTCAGCCGCTTGCCGGACGGCATCCCCGCGGGCAGGCGAAAATACGCCCATGACCACTTCGCTCCAAGACCTCTTCGCCCATAACCGCGCCTGGGCCGCGCAGATGGAAGCCGAGCGCCCAGGCTTCTTCACCAGCCTGGTCAAGCAGCAGACGCCCAGGTATATGTGGATAGGCTGCTCTGACAGCCGCGTGCCCGCCAACCAGATCACCGGCCTGGAGCCCGGCGAGGTGTTCGTTCACCGCAACGTGGCCAACATCGTCGTGCACTCCGACCTCAACGCGCTCTCGGCCATCCAGTTCGCCGTCGAGCGCCTCAAGGTCAAGGACATCATGGTGGTCGGTCACTACGGCTGCTCGGGCGTGCAGGCCGCGCTCGAAGGCGCGCGCATCGGCCTGGCCGACAACTGGCTTCGTCACATCCAGGATGTGCGCCACCGCCACCGCCAGCTCCTCGACAGCCTGCCCGAGGAGGTGCGCGCCAAAGCCCTGTGCGATATCAACGTCATCGAGCAGGTGGTCAATGTTTCCGTCAGTACGGTCATGGTTGATGCCTGGGCGCGCGGCCAGGAGGTCACCGTGCACGGCTGGGCCTTCGGCGTGCATGACGGCCTGCTGCAGGACCTGCAGATGAGCGTGTCGGCCCCCGACGAGCTCAACAAGTTCTACGGCAAGGCCATCGACCGTGTGTGGGACACCTGGAACGCCCGCGTCGGCGGCGGTGAACAGCAGCAGCTGGTCTGAACGGCGCAAAGCAAGCCATGTTCCCCCAGCGCCTGGACTCGAGCATTGCCTACGACATCGCCAAGGCGATGATGGACGGCTTTAACCGCCACTACCAACTGTTCCGAACCGAGTCCGCGCGCGCCAAGCACCGCTTTGAAACGGCAGACTGGCACGGCCAGCAGCGCGCGCAGCGCGAACGCATCGAGTTTTACGACCTGCGCGTGCGCGAAGCGTCCATGCGCCTGGAGCGCGAGTTCAAGGCCGGCGACCAGCCCATGGACGTCTGGCAGCAGGTCAAACTCCACTACATCGGCCTGCTGGTCAACCACCACCAGCCCGAGCTGGCCGAAACGTTTTTCAATTCGGTCACCACCAAGATCCTGCACCGCAGCTACTTCCAGAACGACTTCATCTTCGTGCGGCCCGCCGTCAGCACCGAATACATCGAGAACGACGAGCTGGCTTCGCAGCCGACCTACCGCGCTTACTACCCCACGCGCGACAACATGCGCGAGGTGCTGCTGCAGTTGGTGCGCGACTTCGACCTGCGCCTGCCGTTTGACAACCTCGAGCGCGACGCGGGTTATGTGCTTGAAGCCATCAGCGGGCGGCTCACCGACGTCAAGCTGCGCGCCAACTTCCAGATCCAGGTGCTCACCAGCCTGTTTTTCCGCAACAAGGGCGCGTACGTCGTCGGCAAGATCATCAACGGCTTCAACGAAGTGCCGTTTGCACTGCCGGTACTGCACAACAAGGCCGGTAAATTGGTCATCGACGCCGCGCTGTTTGGTGAAGACGACCTGCTCATCCTGTTCAGCTTTGCTCGCGCCTACTTTATGGTCGACATGGGCATCCCATCGGCCTACGTGCAGTTTTTGCGCAGCATGATGCCGCACATGCCGCGCGCTGAAATCTACAACGCGCTGGGCCTGGCCAAGCAGGGCAAGACGCTTTTTTACCGCGACTTTCTGTACCACCTGCGGCATTCCACCGACAAGTTCCGCATCGCGCCCGGCATCAAGGGCATGGTCATGCTGGTGTTCGACTTGCCCTCGTTCCCCTACGTGTTCAAGGTCATCAAGGACTACTACCCGCCGCAAAAAGACACCACGCGCGAACAGATCAAGGGCAAGTACCTGCTGGTCAAGCAGCATGATCGCGTGGGCCGCATGGCCGACACGCAGGAATACAGCGAAGTGGCCTTCCCGCGCGAGCGCTTTGATGATGAGCTGATCGCCGAGATCGAAAAGTTCGCGCCCAGCCAGCTTGAAATCAGCGACCGCGACGGCGACGGTGCCACCGAAGTCATCATCAAGCACGTCTACATCGAGCGGCGCATGATCCCGCTCAATATCTATTTGCAGGAAGCCTTTGACGCCGGCGTGAAAGAGCCGGCAGCCCAGGACCAGATCGAGCGCGCCGTCGTCGAATACGGCAACGCCATCAAGGACCTGGTAGCCGCCAACATCTTCCCCGGCGACATGCTCTGGAAGAACTTCGGCATCACGCGCCACGGCAAGGTCGTGTTCTACGACTACGACGAGATCGAATACATCACCGACTGCAACTTCCGCAAGGTGCCAGCCGCGCGCAACGAGGAAGAAGAGATGAGCGGCGAGGTCTGGTATACCGTCGGCCCCAAGGATGTGTTCCCTGAAACTTTCGGCCCCTTCCTGCTCGGCAATGACGCGGTGCGCGAAGTCTTCATGAAGCACCATGGCGACCTGCTCGACGCCCATTTCTGGCAAAGCCACCAGGCACGCATCCAGGCCGGCCACGTGCACGACGTATTTCCTTATGAGCGCGAGAAACGTTTTGTCGCGCTGCACAGCCCCGGTGCTCCCCACGATGAAGTCCTCATGCAACTGCCGCCCGAGCCCGTGCTCACTGGCCTCAGCGGCCTGACGCCTTGAGGCGACGGTGCACGGACAAGCGAATGGCGATGGATGCCTTTCAGACCCTGTGACCTGAAGGAGACGTTGATGATGTCCGGCCTCTTTTCCCCGCGCTTGTTGCCTCTGGCATGGCTCATGGCTGTCGTTGCCGGCTCCCTGGTTGCACCCACCTACGCCCAGAGCCCGCCCGCGTCTGAGCAGATTTCCTACGCCATTGGCCAAATTGACGGCATGGCTGAGCAGTTGATGCGGCGCTCGGGGATTCCGGGTATGGCCGTGGCCGTGGTGGAGGGCAACCGCATCGTTTACGCCAAGGGTTTTGGTGTGCGTGCGGCCGGCTCCCCGCAGCCTGTCGATGCCGACACCGTTTTCCAGCTCGCTTCCATGTCCAAGCCGATTGGCGCCACGGTTGTCGCGCAGCAGGTCGGCGCCGAGAAGGTGAAGTGGGAAACACCCATGCGCAAGCACCTGCCCGGCTTTGCCCTGGGCAATGCCTACGTCAGCGAAAACATCACCATCGGCGACCTGTACGCGCACCGCTCCGGCTTGCCCGGCCATGCGGGCGACATGCTCGAAGAGCTCGGTTACCCGCAGCAGGACATCCTGCGCAGCTTCAGCCAGTTGCCGCTGACACCGTTTCGCGCTTCTTACGCCTATACCAACTACGGCATGACCGGCGCCGCGATGGCGGTCGCCGCGGCGGCCGGCACGGACTGGGCCAGCCTTTCGGAACAGGTGCTCTACAAGCCGCTGGGCATGGCATCAACCAGCTCGCGGTTTGCGGATTTCCTGGCCAGGTCGAACCGCGCGCCAGGCCATGTCAAGGAAAACGGCGTGTTTGTCATCGGTCCCGAGCGTGGCTACATCCCCGGCCGCCAGAACTGGTCCACGGGTTTCAACACCGACCGCCAGCAACCCTCCGGCGGCGTCAGTTCTTCGGCCAGGGATGTCGCGCGCTGGATGTCTTTTGTGCTGTCAGGGGGCATCGGCCCTGGCGGGCAACTGGTGCCGGCTGCTGCGTTGATGCCGGCCCTCACACCCAAGAACCTCACCCAGGAAGCCTCCGCGCCGGGCAAGCGTCCCGTGTTTTACGGCTATGGCTTCGCAATAAGCACCACCGAAGCCGGCCGCCCCGTGCTGAGCCACAACGGCGCATTTTCCTGGGGCGCGTCCACCAACTTCGCCGTCATGCCGTCGGCCAATCTGGGCATCGTGGTGCTCACCAATGCCTGGCCCACCGGTGTGGCCGAGGGGCTGGTGGCGCAGTTCTACGACCTGGTAGAGTTCCGCGCCGTGAAGAAGGATTGGTACGCCATTGCCGCCGCACAGATGGCCGAGGTCTTCACGCCGCAGGGCGAACTCGCGGGCAAGCCCCGCCCGGCGCAGCCCGCACCACCGTTGCAGGCCAACACGGGCACCTGGCGCAACGACTACCTCGGCCCGCTGCAGGTCGTGCGCACGGCGCAGGGTGCGCTTGAGCTGCGCATAGGTGCTGCGCCCCAGCTGGTCTTTCCCCTGCAGCATTGGGACGGCGACACCTATACCTTTGTGCCGCTCAACGACAGCGCGCCGCCGGGCTCGCTTTCCAAAGCCACGTTCAGCGGCAACCAGATCACCCTCGAGCACTACAACAAGGAAGGCCTCGGCACTTTCACACGCGTTGCGGCGCAGCCGTAAAGCCTGCCGCATTCCTTTAACTTTTTTTATCCCCCCTTTTTTTTCAAGGAGAACCTCATGTCTGATTCCATCGTCATCCTCGGCGCAGCCCGCACCCCCATGGGCGGCTTCCAGGGCGACTTCGCCAGCCTGTCGGCCCATGACCTGGGCGGCTACGCCATCAAGGCCGCCATTGAACGCTCCGGCATTGCGCCTGAAAAGGTCGACGAAGTGCTGTTCGGCAACTGCCTGATGGCCGGCCAGGGCCAGGCGCCGGCACGCCAGGCCGGTTTCAAGGGCGGGCTGCCTGCCAGCGTGGGTGCCGTCACGCTGTCCAAAATGTGCGGCTCCGGCATGGAAGCCACCATGCTCGCGCACGACCAGCTCATCGCCGGCAGCCGCGACGTGATGGTTTCCGGCGGCATGGAAAGCATGACCAACGCGCCCCACCTGCTGCTCAAGGGCCGCAGCGGCATCCGCATCGGGCACGACCGCATTTATGACCACATGATGCTCGACGGCCTGGAAGACGCTTATGAACCCGGCCGCGCCATGGGCACCTTCGGCGAGCAGTGCGCCGACAAGTACAAGTTCACCCGCGAAGCGCAGGACGCTTTTGCCACCGCCAGCGTCAACCGCGCCAAGGCCGCCACCGAATCCGGTGCCTTCAAGGCCGAAATCACGCCCATCACCGTCAAGGGCCGCAGCGGTGAAACGGTGATCTCCATCGACGAAGGCCCGGGCAAGGTCAAGCTCGACAAGATACCCACGCTCAAACCGGCCTTCAAGAAAGACGGCACCATCACCGCCGCCTCCAGCTCGTCCATCAACGACGGCGCCGCCGCCCTGGTGCTGGCGCGTGAGTCGACGGCCAAAGAACTGGGCGCCACGCCCATCGCGCGCATCCTCGGCCACGCCACGTTTGCGCAAGACCCTGAATGGTTCACCACCGCCCCTGTCGGCGCCGTCAACAAGCTACTCAAGAAAATCGGCTGGAGCGCCAAAGACGTGGACCTGTGGGAAGTCAATGAAGCCTTCGCCGTGGTGCCCATGGCCGCGATGGAGGAACTCGGCATCAGCCACGACATCGTCAACGTCAACGGTGGCGCCTGTGCGCTGGGCCATCCCATTGGCGCGTCCGGTGCCCGTATCCTGGTTACGCTGATCCACGCGCTCAAGGCCCGCGGCCTGAAGAAAGGCGTTGCCACCTTGTGCATCGGCGGCGGTGAAGGCACAGCCATGGCGATCGAGCTGGTATGACGCAAGAAGCACCACAAACGCTTTCACCCGCTGAGCTCGCCCAGCGCATTGATGCCTTCTGGCTGAAATTCCAGGAGGGCGAGGCGGAGCTTGTCCGCCAGCCGGTACGCGACCAGGTCGAGAACATCAATGAAGTTCTCGAGGAGTACCTGGAAGGGCTGGCGCTGGAGATGTCGGCTGACGACGGCGACCAGCAGGTCGAACTGATCGCCACCGCGCATGGCAGTACCGAAACCTTTCCGCTGCTGCTGGATTTCGTCAAGCGCGCGCCGCCGCTGAAGCACTACAGCCTCACCGCCTTTCGCGCCCGCACGGAGAGCCCCGACTTTCCCATGCGGATGGATAACTTTGAACTGGCAACCTCCGAGGTGCTGATCGGCCACGTCGCCGATGAAGGGCAGGTGGGCATCGAAGTCATGTTTGCGCGTGAACTGCCCAGCGACATGCAGGACCATGCGCGCAACATGACCTTCATCATGCTCGACCATGTGCTGGGCGAGTACGACTTCGCGGTCAAGGTGGGTTTTGTGGATTTTGTCGACGCGTTCTCGGACGAAGTGGCCGGCTCCACGACGCTCGACAAGTTCGGCGCTGTGCTCGACGCGTTCTGGACGAACGAACTGGGGCACACAGGCTTGTTCCCGAGCGGCGAACACCGGTGGTCTGTCATGACAGTCGTCTTTGGCAACGACGGGGACGGTGACGAAGAGGGCGACGAAGAAGATGACCAGGAGGGCGACAAGGCGATCGTGGCGGTCAACCAGAGCGCCAATGCGATTGCAGCGCGGCCTGATCTGGGCCACGCGATCGAGCTGCGCCTGCCCGTGGATGACCATGCGGCACTGGAGCGTGCCCGCGAAGTCCAGGAGCAGATTGCCACTCGCCTGGAGCTTCAGCATGCCGGTATTCTGTCCCACACCGTGGTCAGGAACGGCCGGCGCCTGGCCAACTATTACGTGGGCGACCTGCCTGCTGCACTCGATGTGATTGACACCAGCTTGCGCGGCGCATCGTTCGCCGACGTTGAGCTGAGCAATGCGTTCGACCCGTCATGGTCGAAGTACTTCAATTTTGCGGGCTAAGTTGTGAAAGTCCTCGTCATCGGCGCATCACGCGGCATAGGCCTTGAATTCGTCAGCCAATACCTGGCCGACGGTGCCAACGTCATAGCCACCGCGCGCAACGACGAAGGCCTGCAGCGCCTCAAGGCCCTGGGCGCCAAGGCCTTGCGGCTGGACGTGGCCCAGCCTGCCAGCATCAGCGGCCTGGCCTGGCTGCTGGACGGCGAAGAGATCGACATTGCCCTCTACGTGGCCGGCGTCTTTCCGCAGGGCGATGCACTCTCGCCGCCGACGCGTGAGGCGTTTGACCACACCCTGCACACCAATGTGCTGGGCGCCATGCAGGCCATTCCGCAGGTCGCGCCCATGGTCGAAGCCGCACGCGCAGGCAAGGGAGGCTGCTTTGCCTTCATCACCAGCGGCATGGGTTGCATTGGCGAGGTACCGTCCAGCAGCAGCTGGACCTACCGCGTCAGCAAGGCTGCGCTGAACATGGCCGTGGCGTCTGCCCAGCATGACTACCCGCGCGCCATCATGGTGGCCTTGTCGCCCGGCTGGGTGCAGACTGACATGGGCGGCCAGGGTGCACCGCTCACCACGGTTCAAAGTGTCTCGGCCATGCGTGCCACGCTGGCCGGGCTCAAGCCCGAGCACAAGGGCGCTTTTCTTGACTACGACGGCCGCCGCTTCAGCACATGGTGAGCCCTGCACTCCACTGAAAGATTTCGATGATTCTGACCCAAGACCAAACCATGATCCGCGACGCGGTGCGCGACTTTGCGCAGGCCGAGCTCTGGCCCCACGCCGCGCGATGGGACAAAGAGCACCACTTCCCCGTCGAGGCGCACAAGGGCCTGGCCGCGCTGGGAGCTTACGGCATCTGCGTGCCCGAGGAATTCGGCGGCGCCAATCTGGACTACCTCACGCTCGCGCTGGTGCTCGAAGAAATCGCCGCCGGCGACGGCGGCACCAGCACCGCCATCAGTGTCACCAACTGCCCGGTCAATGCCATCCTCATGCGCTACGGCAATGCACAGCAGAAAAAGCAGTGGCTGACAAAACTCGCGCAGGGCGAAATGCTCGGTGTCTTTTGCCTGACGGAGCCGCATGTGGGCAGCGATGCTTCCTCACTGCGAACCACGGCAGTCAAAGACGGCGACGAATACGTGATCAATGGCGTCAAGCAGTTCATCACCAGCGGCAAGAACGGCCATGCGGCTATCGTGATTGCGGTCACCGACAAGGGCGCCGGCAAAAAGGGCATGAGCGCCTTCATCGTGCCCACCAGCGCGCCGGGCTATGTCGTCGCGCGGCTCGAAGACAAGCTGGGCCAGCACTCCAGCGACACCGCACAAATCAATTTTGACAACTGCCGCATCCCCGCCGAGAACCTGATCGGCAACGAGGGCGAAGGTTACAAGATCGCGCTGGGCGCACTCGAAGGCGGGCGCATCGGCATCGCCGCGCAAAGCGTGGGCATGGCGCGCAGCGCGTTTGAGTTTGCGCTCAGCTATGCCAAAGAGCGCCAGAGCTTTGGTACCGCCATCTTCAACCACCAGGCAGTAGGCTTTCGGCTGGCCGAGTGCGCGATGAAGATTGAAGCGGCCCGCCAGCTGATCTGGCACGCCGCCAGCCTGCGCGACGCCGGCCTGCCCTGCCTGAAAGAGGCCGCCATGGCCAAGCTCTTTGCCAGCGAGATGGCCGAAGAAGTCTGCAGCGCTGCCATCCAGACCTTGGGCGGTTATGGCTATGTGAGCGATTTCCCGGTGGAGCGCATCTACCGCGATGTGCGGGTGTGCCAGATCTATGAAGGCACTTCCGACGTGCAAAAAATAATTATCCAACGAGGACTTTGAGCACACCCCCGTTGAAGCTCACTGCGTGTAGCTTCCTCCCCCCTTGCAGGGGGCGGCGCCTGCGGCCCGGCAAAGCCGGTTCCGCGGCCCCTGCTGGGTTTGCGGGATTTGTCGCACTGCGCATGGAGTGCACGCCGTAAACTTGTTAATTCAGTGGCTATCCACAGCAGGAGACAGAGCATGCCGATTACCAAAGGATTCCGCGCACTGGTTAACGAGGCCATGGCGCAGGTCAAAACCTATTCCGTTGCAGAGGCCAGGTCAAAACTCGGCGACCCCAAGGTACAGATCGTCGACATCCGCGATGTGCGCGAGCTGGCAGCCGGCACTGTGGTGGACAGCTTTCACGCGCCGCGCGGCATGCTTGAATTCTGGGTAGACCCCGAGTCGCCATACCACAAGCCCCTGTTTGCCGACGAAGGCAAGGAGTTCATCCTCTTTTGCGGGGCAGGCTGGCGCAGCGCCCTGGCCACCAAGACCCTGCAGGACATGGGCATGCGCAATGTGGCCCACATCGACGGCGGTTATGCCGAATGGGTGAAGCAGGGCGCGCCCACCGAAACGCTGGAAGAGCGCAAGGCGCGCGCCAACAACAACGCCTGCGGCTGATGCGCAGGTGATGCCGAGCCCGTCACCCTCTCAGCCGTGCCCCTGCGGCCGCACCGGTCCGGCCAAAAAGCCGTTGCCGTTCGCAAATTGCTGTGGCCGCTACCTTGGTCACTTCGACACCGTGCCCGCGCCCGACGCCGAGTCCCTCATGCGTTCGCGCTACACCGCCTTTGTGCTTGAACGTGCCGACTACCTGCTCGCCACCTGGCACGCCAGCCATCGGCCCGCTTCCATCGAGTTTGATCCCGGCGTGAAATGGCTGGGCCTCGAAGTTCGCAGCCATCGCCAGATTGTAGACACCCACGCCGAAGTCGAATTTGTCGCCCGCCAGAAAAGCCCCGGCAGCCCGGCCGTTCGCCTGCATGAGCGCAGCCGCTTCGTGCGTGAAGAAGGGCATTGGTACTATGTCGACGGCGACATTCAATAAAGGAAGCGGGCATGTTCAACCAGACCGTGCGCGGCATGTACTGCCTGCGCTGCAGCAGCCGCAAGGTGGTGCGCGGCAATTTCGAAGCGGAGCGGTTCTATCCCTTGCGTGGCTTGCTGCGCTCCCTTGTCGGCAAGCCGGTGCTTTTGCAAAACCAGCATTCGCATGCCTGCATGGACTGCGGCCTGGCCTGGAATGAGGTCGACACGACCGAGCTACGCAAAAACCTGCGCGCCTATGGCCTGGCGCCGCACAGCACTGGTGTGATGAACGCGGTGCATGGCCAAGAGGGCCAACAGAGCCAAGGGCCGGACATCAGCCTGTGACGAAGCTGGCCAACCCCATAGAAAAGAAAGCTGACAGATGAAGTTTGATGCCGTGTTATTTGACTGTGATGGTGTGCTGGTCGACAGCGAGCCGCTGACCAACGGCGTGCTCCGCGACATGCTCGAAGAGCTCGGCTGGAAGCTCGGCTCGGCCGAATGCATGGCCATGTTTGTCGGCAAGGCCGTCAAGGACGAAGCCGCCACCATCGAAGCCCACACCGGCAAGCCGCTGACCGAAGCGTGGATGCTGGAGTTTCGCGCCCGCCGCAACGAAGCCCTGGTCGAGTCGCTGCTGGCCGTGCATGGCGCAGTCGAGGCCGTCAGCCAGATCCACACGGCCTACCAGGGCCGCATCGCCTGCGCGTCCGGCGCCGACCGTTTCAAGGTCGAGCTGCAGCTGGAAAAGTGCGGCCTGATGCCTTTCTTTGAGGGCAACATCTTCAGCGGGCACGAGCTGCCGCGCTCCAAGCCTTTCCCGGATGTCTACCTGGCCGCCGCCGCCGCGCTAAGCGTAGACCCGAAGCGCTGCGCCGTGGTCGAAGACACTGTTACCGGCGTCACGGCCGGCGTGGCGGCCGGCTGCACGGTGTTTGGCTACAGCCCGCCCGAGCTGGGCCACGACGCGCCCGCAGCCCTGCGCGCCGCCGGTGCGGTGCATGTGTTCACCGCCATGGCCGACCTGCCCGCGCTGCTGGCCTGAAGCGCCGCAGTTTTTTTGCCAAAAAGATGTCGATTCCGGTCGATTCCATTCGTCGTAGAGGTGTCAGCAACCACTTTTTGAAGGAAACACCGTGAAATACCTTTGCCTCGCCTATTACAACCCCGCCGAATTCGCCGCCATGCCGCCCGCCGACATGCAGGCCCTGGTCAGCCAGTGCCCGCCCAAGGACGCCCAGCTCAAGGCCACCGGCCAGCTGCGCGTCAGCGCCTCGCTGGGCGAGCCCGCCATCCGCCTGCAGCCGCGCGGCAGCAAGACGCAGAAGATCGACGGCCCGTTCACCGAAGCCAAGGAGCTGGTGGGCGGCTTTTTCATCATCGACGCTGCCAACCCGGACGAAGCCGTGAAAACCGCCTCGCTGCACCCCGCGGCCACGCTGGGCGAGCAGGCCGGCTGGCGCATCGACATGCACCCCATCGATTTCTTTGAGCAGTACGACGGCAAGGCCTGACGCGGCTGGGCGGGCGTCTGACCGGCCTTTTTGGGCCATTTTCAGGCACAAAAAAGGCCTCTGACCCAATAACAACGGGCGCAAGCAGCTATTGTTTTGATAGCGTTTCCGTGTGAACTGAAAACTGGCCTGAGAGCCTTTTGAGCGCCAAAAAGTGTCAAAAACAGGCGTTTTCAGGCATCAAAAGTGCCTGCAGCCCAATGGGAATCTGCGCGACCAGCTATCAATTTGATAGTAACTTCGCGCACTTGCTGGCTCCCTCAAATCTGCACCCGCGTCCCCAGCTCAATCACGCAGTTGTTGGGCAGCTTGAAAAACCCCGCCACGCTGCCTGCGTTGCGCGACATCAGGGCGAACAGCGCCTCGCGCCAGTGCACCATGCCCGAGCCGCGCGTGGGCACCACGATTTCGCGGCTTAAAAAGTACGAAGTCTCAAACAGGTTGATGGGCAGGCCCTGGGCCTTGCACAGCTCCAGCGCTTTCGGAATGTCGGGCGTGTTCTTGAAGCCGTAGTTCACCTCTACCCGCCAGAAGCCCGGCGCCAGCGGCTGCACCTGCACGCGTTCGGTAAACGGTATCCACGGCACTTCATGAAACACCACTGTCAATATCAGGTTGCGTTCATGCAGCACCTGGTTGTGCTTGAGGTTGTGCATCAGCGCCTGCGGCACCGTGTCGGGGTTGGCCACCGCATACACCGCAGTGCGCTGCACGCGGTTCACGCTGTCGGCCGACAGCGCCGTCACAAAGGGCAACAGCTCCGGGTCGTCGTGGCGGATGCTTTCTACCAGCAGCTCGCGCCCGCGCCGCCACGTCGCCATCACGGTGAAGATCGCCACACCCATCACCAGCGGAAACCAGCCGCCCTGCATGAACTTCAGCATGCACGACACCACCAGCAGCAGGTCAACCGCCACAAAAGTCACTGTCGCGGCAATTGCCAGCGGCAAGGGGTAGCGCCAGCCCTGGCGTATGACAAAGAAAGTCAGCAAGGTGGTGATCAGCATGGTGATCGTCACCGCAATGCCGTAGGCCGCCGCCATGGCAGACGAGCTGCCAAAGCCGAGCACCGTGGCCAGCACGGCCGCCAGCAGCAGCCAGTTCACGCCCGGCATGTAGATTTGCCCGGCCTCGCGCGCTGAGGTGTGCAGCACGCTCATGCGCGGCAGCAGGCCCAGCTGTATGGCCTGCCGCGTCATCGAATAGGCGCCTGAAATAACAGCCTGCGATGCAATCACGGTGGCCAGCGTGGCCAGCACCACGGCGGGAATCAGCCAGGCCTCGGCAAACATGCGATAGAAAGGGTTTTCCAGCGCAGCCGGGTCGCGCATCAGCAAAGCGCCCTGGCCCATGTAGTTGATGGCCAGCGCCGGCAGCACCAGGCCGCCCCAGGCAAACTGGATGGGCCGCTTGCCGAAGTGGCCCATGTCGGCATACAGTGCCTCCGCGCCGGTAAAGGCAAGCACGATGGCGCCCACCGCCACAAACATGTGCCAGCCCTGCGCGCTCAAAAAGCGAATGGCGTTCAGCGGGTTCAGCGCGGCCAAAATGCCGGGCTGCTGCGCAATCTCAATCGCGCCGGTAAAGGCCAGCACGCCAAACCAGAGCACGATGACCGGGCCAAACAGCTTGCCGACCAGGCCCGTGCCAAAACGCTGCACCGCAAACAGCCCCACCAGCACCGCCATGCACACCGGCAGCACGTAGGGTTTGAGCGCGGGCGTCACCACCTCCAGGCCTTCGACCGCGCTGAGCACCGAGATCGCCGGGGTGATCACGCTGTCGCCGTAAAACAGCGCCGCGCCCAGCACGCCCGTCAGCAGCAGGGCCGTGCGCGCTTTCGGGTTGTGCCCTGCCGCCTTGGCCGCCAGCGCGGTCAGCGCCATGATGCCGCCTTCGCCGTTGTTGTCGGCCCGCAAGATCAGCAGGATGTACTTGAGCGTGACGATCATCATCAGGCCCCAGAAAATCACCGACACCGCGCCGATGAGGTGAGGCGCATCCAGCGGCACGCCCGTGGCGGGGCTGAAGATTTCCTTCATGGTGTAGAGCGGGCTGGTGCCAATGTCACCGTACACCACACCCAAGGCGCCCAGCGTCAGCGCCGCCACGCCTTCGCGGTGGCCTTTTTTACGCGTGTTGTTGTTGGCGGCTGTGGCCTGGCCCTCTGCAGCAGCATTCGCAGTCGTTGCGACATTTCCCATACATTCCATCCCTCAGTGAAGAAGCCCTCACTGTCGGCCGGCGGGCATCAGGAAAGCATAAGTGGGCGTAAGCTGGGGCTTTTCAGTCCACCGCCAGCCGGTAACCCACGCCGGTTTCGGTCAGTAAATGCCGGGGCTCGGCCGGTTCCTGCTCAATCTTGGCGCGCAGCTGCGCCATGTAGAGGCGCAGGTAATGCACGTGCTCGGTGTATTCGGGCCCCCACACGTCGGCCAGCAGCTGCCGGTGCGTCACCACGCGGCCCGCGCTGCGAACCAGCCGCGCCAGCAGCTTGAACTCGGTGGGCGTCAGGTGCAGCGTTTCGCCGTGCAGCTGCGCGGTGTGCAGCGTCAGGTCCACACGCAAACCATCAAGTTCATGCACCGTTACGGCCGCAGCCAGGGCCGTGCCGCGGTGGCGCAGCGCCACGCGTATGCGCGCCAGCAGCTCGCTCACGCTGAAGGGCTTGGTCAGGTAGTCGTCGGCGCCCGCGTCCAGCAGCTTGATTTTTTGCGCTTCCTGGTGGCGGGCCGACACCACCAGAATCGGCAGCGAATGCTTGCGCCGCACCTCCTGCACCAGCTCGGCGCCGTCGCCGTCGGGCAGGCCCAGGTCCAGCACGATCACGTCGGGCGGGTCGTTGCGCACCAGCGCGGCGGCCTCGCTCAGCGACACGGCCGTCTGCACCTCAAAGCCTTCCACCGAGAGCGAGGCGCGCATCAGCTCGCGCAGGTCGCGGTCGTCTTCCACCACCAGAAGGCGCAGGCTCATGGCTGCATCCCCGCGGGTTGCTGTGCTTCGATGGGCAGCGTCAGCGTGAAGACATTGCCTTCACCTGGTTCGCCAACATCACGGCGCGACGATAAAGTGAGCCGGCCCTGGTGCGCCTCTGCAATGGCACGGCACAGCGCCAGTCCCAGGCCCGCGCCGCGCGGGCCGGATTGGTCACCGCGTGCATAGGGCGCAAAGATGGCCTCGTACTTGTCTTTTGCGATTTGCGGACCGCTGTCCTTTACCGCCAGCCGCAGCGTGTTGCCTTGGGCCTCCACCGACAGCGCAATCGCGCCGGTGCTGTACTTGAGTGCGTTGTCCAGCAGGTTGTCGACCAGCTGCGCCAGCAGCACAGGGTCAGCCCTGATCAGAGGCAGCCCGGCCTGCACGGCCGAGGTGATGCGGCGCTGCGTATCGCGCTTGCGCACGCGCGCCAGCACCGTGCCGACAATTTCCTCCGGCGACTCCCATTGCCGCGCCGGCGGCTGCGCGGTGTTGGACAGCTGCACCAGTTGCAGCGTGTTCTCCGTCACGGTCGAAAGGTAAGCCGCCTCGCTCACAATGCTGCCCAGCAGCCGCGCCTGCTCGGCCGGGGCCAGCTTGTCGCCCTGCGTCTGCAGCGCTGATGCCGCACCCACCACGGCCGCCAGCGGCGTGCGCAGGTCATGTGAAATGGCCGCGAGGAAAGTGCTTTGCACCTGCTGGCGTTGCGCCTCGCCCTGCGCCGCCTGCATCGACTGGCTGAGCTGCAGCCGCCACAGCGCCTGCCCCAGCAGCGCGCACAGCGCCTCGGCATGTTCGCGCCCGCCGGTGTCGTATGCCGGTGCGGGCTCTACCCGCGCGGCGCCATGCATCTGCGCCTTGTCGCCCAATGGCAGGTACCAGGCGTTCAGCCCTGGCCAGCGCCCGGTGCCGGGGCCCAGCGTGGCCGCTTCGCGCATGCAGCACTTCATGCCATCCAGCACTGAGGGCTCCAGCACGGCGGCATTCGAGAGTTCGCCGCCGGCTTGCCGTGTGCCCAGCAGGCAGGGGCCTTCAAAGGCCTCGTCCAGCGCCGCCTGGCCCAGTGCCGCAATTTCTTCAGCGTTTGCTGCAGCTGCCAACTGTGTGGCCAGGCCCTGCAGCTGGCGCGCCCGCTCTTCGTTCAACCGGGCCACCGCCGTTTCGCGCCGCAGCCGCGCAGACAGGTGGCTGATGGCCAGCGCCACCAGCAGCATGCTGAAAATCGCAATCAGGTGATCCCGGCTCTCCACCTCAAAGGTAAAACGCGGCGGCACAAAAAAGTAGTTCAGCGCGGTCACGGCCACTATCGCGCAGGTCACGGACTCCTTCCAGCCCATGGTGTAAGACACCACCACCACGACCAGCACATACAGCATGGCCTGGCTGGCAATCGTGACTTGCCTGTCTAGCAGCAGCCCGCCGCCGGTGGCGGCCGCCAGCAGCAGGGCCACGATGGCCCAGTGGCGCAAACTTGTACCGGTGGCGGGTGTGGGTTCAGCAGCTTTCATCATCAGAAGCCCAGCGTACCATCGGCCGCATCAGGATTGCATCAGGAAGCCTGGCGGGGTGTGGCGATGGGCGTGGTGCACCGCAAGGTGCCCAAACCGCCCAAATTCTTGACCTGTATCAACTTTTACCCATAAAAAGTGCCTTCAGCCCAATAGGAACCTGCGCGAGCAGCTATGAAATTAATAGCGAATAGACCCCCACGGCACAGCCTTCCCGCGCCTTGTTGCCTCCCGCGAGCACACATAACCCCACTGCCAAAATCGCCCCATCCTGTTAAGCTGGCTGCCCGACTTTTAATAACGATCTGAGAGACAACACCATGCCCGGACTCCTTCCCAACGTTGACCCTGACGGCTTGCTCGAGTTTTCGGTGGTCTACACCGACCGCGCCCTCAACCACATGTCAAAAAGCTTCCAGGGCGTGATGAGCGACATCTCGCGCATCCTCAAAGACGTGTACAAGGCGCACGCCGTGGCCCTGGTGCCCGGCAGCGGCACCTACGGCATGGAAGCCGTGGCCCGCCAGTTTGCGGGAGGCAAGCACGTCATGGTCATCCGCAACGGCTGGTTCAGCTACCGCTGGACGCAAATCTTTGACATGGGCCACATCCCCGCGTCGCACACCGTGCTCAAGGCCAAACAGACCGGCCCCGGCGCGCAGGCCCCCTGGGCGCCCGCACCCATCGCGGATGTGGTCGCGGCCATCGCCAAAGAAAAGCCCGCGCTCGTTTTTGCCCCGCACGTCGAAACCGCCTCCGGCATGATCCTGCCCGACAGCTACCTGCAGGCCGTGGCCGCGGCGGTGCATGCCGTGGGTGGCCTCTTTGTGCTCGACTGCATCGCCTCCGGCGCCATGTGGGTCGACATGAAAGCCACCGGCGTAGACCTGCTCATCTCTGCCCCGCAAAAAGGCTGGAGCAGCTCACCCTGCTGCGCCATGGTCATGCTCAGCGAGCGCGCCCGCGCCGCGATAGACAGCACCGCCAGCTCCAGCTTTGCCTGCGACCTGAAGAAGTGGATGCAGATCATGGAAACGTACGAAAACGGCGGCCACGCCTACCACGCCACCTTGCCCACAGACGCCCTGACGCGCCTGCGCGCCGCCATGAAAGAAACGCAGGACTACGGCTTTGCCAAAGTCAAAGCCGAGCAGGAAGCCCTGGGTAGCAAGGTGCGCAAACTGTTTGAAAGCCGCGGCTTGCCCAGCGTGGCCGCCGAAGGCTTCAAGGCCCCGGGCGTGGTCGTCAGCTACACCACTGACCCCGACATCCAGTCCGGCAAAAAATTTCTTGCCCAAGGTTTGCAAACCGCCGCCGGCGTGCCGCTGCAGTGCGACGAAGGCGCAGACTTCAAGACCTTCCGCGTGGGCCTGTTTGGCCTCGAGAAGTGGCACCAGTCTGACCGCACCGTCGGCCAGCTCGCCGCCGCACTCGACCAGATCGGCCTGACCGAGAAGGCGCGCCAGGCTGTCGCGGCCTGAGCGGCTGTTTCTCATCGGGAGCTTCGGCTCCCTTTTTTATGTCCGCTTTCCGTTTTAATCCATCCCTTTATCTATTCATTCCTAAAGAGACGTGTCCATGAAATGCGCTTTGGTCGGTTCCCGTTTTTTCGCAGCCTCGGTGTTTGAGGCGCTTCGCAAAGAAGAAGGCATTGAGTTCACCAGCATCGTCGCCCCGGCTGAAGACGACCGGCTGGCGATTGCCGGGCGCGCCGCCGGCATCCCCGTGCATGTGCTGGCCAACCCCAAGATCGTGCCCGGCGAGGCGATTGCTGAAGGCACTGAACTCATCATCGCCGCGCACACCCATGCCCGCGTGAGCGACGACGCCCTCGCGCGCTCACGCCTGGGCGGCATCGGCTACCACCCCTCGCTGCTGCCACGGCACCGCGGCATCGCCGCCGTCGAGTGGACGATTCTGGAAGGCGACCCGATTGCCGGCGGCTCCGTCTACCACCTGGCCGACGGCTGGGACGCGGGCGCCATCGCCGCGCAAGACTGGTGCTTTGTCAAAAAAGGCGAAACCGCCCGCGAACTGTGGGAGCGTGCCCTGGCACCCATGGGCCTGGCGCTGCTCAGCAAAGTCGTGCACCACGCCCGCCTGCAAGGCAGCCTGCCCGCCGATGTGCAAGACCCGGCCTTCGCCACCCGCGCCCCCATGCTGCGCAAGGCTGTGGTGCTGACCGAAGAGGTCTCGTCCGCCAACACATCGTTAGTCGTTTCCATCGTCGGCACTGATCGGCAAGGCATCGTCAGCGCACTGGCCGACAAAGCCCAACGCTTCGGCGCCAACTGGGCCGCCAGCCGCATGACACGCCTGGCCGGTGAATTCGCCGGCATGGTCCACTTCGAAGTGCCCCGCGAAAACGCCGACAACCTCGCCAACTCGCTGCGCGGCCTGCAATCCAGCGGCCTGCAAGTCGTGGTGGCAAAAAGCGATGGCGCCAACACCCCCGCCGCGCTGCGCGTGTTTGAGCTGGAGCTGGTAGGCGAAGACCGCCTGGGCATCGTCAGCAACCTGACCAAGATGCTCGCCGAGCGCGGCATCAGCATTGAAAGCATTCACACCGATATCGTGCGCAGTGGTGTCTCAGGCAAACAGACCTTCAAGGTTGAGGCGCATTTGCTGGTGCCGGCCAAGTTGTCGGTGGAGGCGTTGCAGAAAGAGCTGGGCACCTTGGCCAGCGAGATGATGCTGGATATTGCGTTGGGAGAGCGGCAGGTTGCTGGCTAGTGCTAAACAACCCACTGAATATGACCAGGCGGTTCAATTTAGACGTAATCGAAACACCCGAAGAGCGAAAAGTTCGCGCCCTCAACTGGGTCTTCGAGTGGGTCAACGACCGTACAAAAGTCGATGATTTCCCTGCACCCAAGCACATCAATACGGTGGTGTATTCGAATGTGCCTCTCAAAGATGTTGAGCTCAGGCCGTACGAAGACATTGTGTGCATCAGTGATGCCGGGTTCTATGTGTGGCGTGTTCCATATTCGGAGCCTGGTGCCCCCCGCAGGCTTTGCATTTCACTTGCGACATTTGCGGATCTCATTCGCCTTTTGGTTCAGCCCAGAATAGTCGAGGAGTACACCCTGCGGCGATTTGTGGCTGAGCCTGAGCTTGCCGGCCGGTACAAGTTGACGCGCAACGAATGCGAGCGATTGAAGAAGGAAGAAGGCACGCTGACCAGGAGAGACCTCGAGGAGTTTCTGAAGCCGTATCCAGAAAACTATCAACTCTACAAAGCCCTGCAGACGGGTGATTTGAAAACCATTGAGTTTTGCGCCCAAAATGGTGACGGCAAATTTGCGAATACTGAGCGCAAGTCCATTCTTCAGCATGCTGAAAAAATGCACTCTGGCAATGTGCGTGAGATCACCGAATCAAAACAAATATTGATGACCATGGTGCTTTTTGCCGCGGTTGACTATGGCAGAGACTGGGAAAAAGGAATCGGGTGGGAGAGCGCTGAGTTGCGCGAATGCCAAACCCGGCGCAGCGAATACGAGCGAGAGGTTGCCGGCCCACTGGCCAAGGAATACTTTTCGGGCGTATTGGCCGATTTCTGCCAGACGGAAGATGTGCTCACCATTGAGAAGACGATATTCGGTGCGTACAGCCCTGGCACTCCTTCGGACTACCTGGTCATGATGGGTGATATGTCTGGCTGGTATGACCGAGGCTAAAGCAAGAGGTAGCCGTGATCGAAGTTTTCGTGGGTGTATTGCTTGCAGCCTCAGTTCAAGCAATGCTAAAAATACTGAAACCCTGACCAGCGACCGCATAAGCATTTGTTCATGACATCAACGACAAGCAGCATGTTCATGACTATCTTGCTTTGGCGTTCAAGATGTCGGCGAAGACGTGAGGAGGCCAATTGCGTGCCCATTTGAAACAGAAAATAATCGATGTTTGCGAAAACAAAATCAAAGAGAAAGGCGAAAACGTCGGCGTGTCTTTCTACGCGTTTTTTGCCAACAAGAATGACAACCCGGAGCTCCTGATGGAGGCCGCAAAATGGTGGATCCAAACGCACCGGCTGGACCACTTTGAGAAAGCGTTGAAGATCAGGCGTCTGGTTGAGCAGGAAGTGATCGATTGAGAAACCGCGCCTTGATGTAAGCGTCCTCCAGGGCCATATCCGCCCCAGGCACCCTCTCTTTTTTCAGACGAACCCCAAGACGGCTGACAAGCCGCCTTCAAGGATGCCAGCGCGACACCGCCCGTGGCGTGTGAGCCGACTTGCTTCCGGCGAGTGCATACGACAGCTGGTTCGCCGCGCGGATGACGCTCTTGGCGTGCTTCATCAGTTTGGTTTTTGACAGCCGCGCACTCGGGCCCGAGATGCAGATAGACCCCAGCAATCGCCAGTTAAGGCCGAACACCGGCGCCGCCACACTGGCCACTTCGGCTTCGCGTTCGCCCATCGAGATCTGGTACCCCTGCTCACGGATCGACTCGTAGGGTTCTCCCGCTGCGCCGCTGAAGGCCAAAATCACACGCCCTGGTGCGCCCTTGTTCAGGGGCAGCCTTTCCCCGACACGCACGTGGTGCCGCACCGATTGCGGTCCTTCGACACGCGCCACGCAGGCGCGAATGTCGCCTTCGCGCACGTAGAACGACGCGCTTTCGCCGCTTGCCTCCACGAGCTCGTGCAGCGTGGGCTCGACGATCCGGTTGACGTCGAACCCGGCCTGGTAGCGCGCACCCAGCCAGCCGGCGGCCGGCCCCAGCCGCCACTGGCCGTCGTCGGCCTGCACCATGTATTGCGACAAGGCCAGCGTGCGCGCCAGGCGCAGCGCCGTCGTCTTGTGCATGTGTGAGCGCCGGCTCAATTCCGCCAGCGAAAGCGTTGACTCGCCCACCTCAAAAGCTTCCATCAGCGAGAGCGCCCGCGTCACCGCGATGACGCCGCCGCCCGTCTCAACCGGCTCATTTGCTGGATCGTTGCGCATGCCGCACCATGGTTCACTGTATGAAACGGTATTGTATGGCGTGCAACGCGCGCCTACAGTCACACCCATACCGCAGCTATTGTTTTAAAGCGGAGCCTTGGAGACATATTCATGAAACTTTCCCGCCGTTGCGTGCTGGCCGCTGCCATCGCGTGTTCCCTGGCCACCAGCGCCTTTGCGCAGGCCTGGCCCACCAAACCCATCCGCCTCGTCGTCCCGTTTCCGGCCGGCGGTGGCACCGACATCATCGCCCGCGAAGTCACGAACAAGATCACGGGCTCGGGCTACACCTTCATCGTTGACAACAAGCCGGGATCGGGCGGCAACCTCGGCGTAGACGCCGTGGCGAAGTCGCCGGCAGACGGCTACACGCTGGTGCTCGGCCAGACCAGCAACCTGGCCATCAACACCAGCCTGTACCCCAAGCTTCCCTATGACCCCGTGAAGGACCTCACGCCCGTGAGCCTCGTGGCGAGCGCGCCGCTGGTCATCGTCGTCGCGGCGGATTCGCCGTACAAGACGCTTGCCGACATCGTTGCGGCGTCCAGGGCCAAACCCGGCTTCCTGAACTACGCGACCTCCGGCAACGGCACCGTCGCGCACCTTGCAACCGAATCCTTCCAGAAAGCAGCAGACGTCAAGCTCACGCACGTGCCGTACAAGGGCGCGGCGCAGGGCGCCACCGACCTGATTGGCGGGCAGGTGCAGCTCTATGTGTCCTCTATCCCCACGCTCATCGGCCACATCAAGAACGGAAAAATGCGCGCCATCGCCGTCACGTCGGCCAAACGCACCGAAGACCTGCCGCAGGTGCCGACCATTGCCGAGTCCGGCTACAAGGGCTTTGAGGCCGTGACCTGGTTCGGCATTGCCGGGCCCGCGAACCTGCCGAAGGAAGTCGTCGCCAAACTCAACGCCGACATCAACAAGGCGCTGCAGGCGGCAGACCTGCGCAAGAAGCTGCGCGACCAGGGCGCCGACGTGGAAGGGAGCACGCCGGAGCAATTCAGCAAACTGATCCGGGAAGACATCACCCGCTGGGGCAAGATCGTCAAAGAATCCGGTGCGAAAGTAGATTGACATGACACAAGACATCATCCGCAAGTTTGACCGCGTGCCGGCCGCCGTTGTGCGCGAGGCCGCTAAATTCCAGCCCGCCATCCTGGCTGACGTGGCCGGCCGCCGGGGTGCGATGCACGGGCACATCAAGGCATTGCGCCCCCGCATGAAATTTGCCGGAACGGCCTTCACCGTTGAAGTTCGCCCTGGTGACAACCTGATGATTCACGCGGCCATGTCACTGGCGCAGCCGGGTGACGTATTGGTCATTGACGGCAAGGGCGACCTCACCGCGGCATTGATGGGCACCATCATGATGACCGCCTGCAGACAGCTGGGCATCGTCGGCGTTGTCATTGACGGCGCAGTGCGGGACACCCTCGAAATCGACGAAATGGATTTCCCTGTCTTTGCGGCCGGGTACAACCCGAACGGCCCCACCAAAACCTGCCCGGGCCGCATCGGCCACCCCGTGACGGCAGGCGGCGTCACCGTGCATGCGGGCGACTTCGTGATGGGTGACGCGGACGGCGTTGTTGTGGTTGAACGCGAGAAGATCGAATCCCTGCTGCCGGCCGCTGCGAAGAAGGTGGCCGACGAAAACGCACGGATAGCGGCGATCAAAAAAGGCGACACAGCGGCCAAGTGGCTGGAATCAGCATTGCGCAGCGCCGGTGTGTTGAAAGAAGGCGAGTCGCTGTGAGCAACGGGAAACCTGTCATGAAGCCCGTCATGAAGCCCGTCATGAAACCGGTCATTCTGGTCACTGCTGCAGACCTTGCACCAGAAGCGCTGGCGCTTCTGCAGGGTTACGAAGTCATCTACGCCGGCAAGACGCCGACAGAAGAAGACATCGTCGCCCTCTGCCAGCGATACGACCCGGTGGGCATCATCGTGCGCTACAGCAAGGTGGGTGCTGCCGCCATCGCAGCGGCGCCGTCCCTGCGCGTGATCTCCAAGCACGGCAGCGGCACCGACACCATCGACAAGGTGGCCGCCGCCGCGCGGGGCGTCGAAGTGCGTGCCGCGGCCGGCGCCAACGCCAATGCCGTCGCCGAGCAGGCCCTGGCATTGATGCTCGCCTGCGCAAAATCGATTACGGTGCTGGACGCCCGCATGCGCGCCGGCCACTGGGACAAGGCCACCCACAAAAGCGTGGAACTGTATGGCAAGACTGTCGGGCTTGTGGGCCTGGGCGCCATCGGGCTGCGCTTTGCACGCATGGCGAGTGCACTGGGCATGGAGGTCTTGGGCTATGACCCTTACGCCAAAGAGTTGCCGGAATTCATGACACGGGTCGAGCTCGAAACGCTTTGGCAAAACGCCGACGTGATTTCATTGCATTGCCCGTTGACCGACGAGAACCGCAACCTGCTGGACGGCGCCACGCTGGCAAAGTGCAAGAAAGGTGTGATCATCGTCAACACGGCGCGCGGTGGACTGGTAGACGAGGCCGCTTTGCTCGAAGGCCTCCGCAGCGGACAAGTCCATTCTGCGGGCCTGGACAGCTTCAGCGTGGAACCCATGGCGCCGGGGCACCCCTTCCAGAACGAGCCGGGCGTCATCCTGAGCCCGCACATCGGCGGTGTCACGAGCAACGCGTACGTGAACATGGGCGTTGCGGCGGCGCGTAACGCGCGAAGCGTGATTGAAGGCGTTACCGCTGGGGCTTTGACTTAGCTTTTGATTGACGCCGCCTGGGGCATGCGCCCCAGCCCGGCCAGCGCCTTTCGCTTTTACTGCGGTACCAGGCCGGCGGCTTTCACCAGATCGGCGTGGATGCGGATCTCTTCTGAAATCACTTGTGCCAGGGGCTTCGCCTCATCGGGTGCCGGCTCCATGCCGATTTCCAGCAGTTTGGTTTTGGCATCGCCTCTCAGAAAAGCCTTCGCGGATTTACTGATTTTGTCGATCACGGGTTGCGGCGTTTTGGCGGGCACCAGCAGGCCGATCCATGCCGACAGCACCACATTGTTCACGCCGCCTTCACGCAGTGTGGGAATGTCCGGCGCAGAAATGGCGCGCTTTTCACTCAGCACGCCCACCGCGTGCAGCTTGCCCGACTTGATGTGCGGAAGCGCCTCCGGCAGCGGGGCAAAGGCCATGTCCACCACGCCGCCAATCAGGTCGGTAATGGCCGGCGCACCGCCCTTGTAGGGAACATGCAGCAGCTTCGCGCCGGTCTGGCTTTCAAACATCAGCCCGGCCAGGTGCTGCGGGCTGCCGTCACCTGAAGAGGCATAGGTCAGCTTGCCCGGGTTGGCCTTGGCCGCCGCCAAAATGCTGGCCGGCGTTCCGTACTTCGCCTTGTCGTTCACCACCAGCACCATGGCCTGGTTCACCAGCTTGGTCACGGCCAAAAAGTCGGTTTCGGGGTTGTAGGGCAGGGTTTTGAAAATGCTCTTGTTCGTCGTCAGAAAAGACGCCGGCGACACCATGATGGTGTAGCCGTCCGGCGCCGCCTTGGCCACCACCGGCACCCCAATCTGCCCCGAGCCGCCGGCCCGGTTGTCCACCACAAAGGGTTGGCCCAGGTCAGTGGTCAGCTGCTGGCTGACCTGGCGCGCCACCATGTCGACGCTGCCGCCAGCCGGCAGTGCGACGATGACCTTGACCGGGTGGCTGGGGTAGGGCTCTTGCGCGAAGGAGGGAGCGGCGAGCGCCAGACTGGACGCGGCGCAAAGCGCCAGGCGGGCGGTGCGGGTGAATGACATAGGTCGCTTTCAGAGTTGGGGGTGCCGGGCGTCGCCAGTTCATGCTCTGAAAACCTTGCTCCGCCGCAATAGTAGGGAATGCAAGTTGTATGCCTGCAGGCGGGTTTGGAGCTGACTAGGAGGCGAAGACCGCGTGGGCCTCGTCAGCAACCTCACCAAAATGCTCGTCGAGCGCGGCATCAGCATTGAGAGCATTCACACCGACATCATGCACAGCGGTGTCGTCGGCAAGCAGACCTTCAAGGTAGAGGCGCATTTGCTGGTGCCGGCTAATTTGTCGGTGGAGGCGTTGCAGAAGGAGCTGGGGACGCTGGCCAGCGAGATGATGTTGGATATTGCGTCGGGGGAGAGGCAGGCTGCTGGGGAGTGAGATGTGGCCTATGAATTGCTTCAACGCTTTCCGACGTAGACGCTAAGGCAAGTTAAACTGAGTGAGCATCTCGTCCCATGTAAGCCCATACCGACTTCAAAAACTTAATCTAAATGGCTCGCAGCGATCTATTGGTAAATCTCGTTAAGGCGGCTGCGTCGGCGGACAGTCGCCTCCTTTGTTGAATTGCACTGAAGTCTGACCCGAGTTTTCCATCGAATCTTGACCCACACTCTTTGTGAGCAGAAGGTGCTCACGATGTGGATAAGTTCTTGATCTTCTCCTTTTTGGGCTGAGTCTTTGCAGAGCTGTTTTTGAACCGATAGCTGTCGTTTCCAGTCTCAAGGATATGACATCTGTGGGTGAGCCGATCCAGAAGAGCAGTCGTCATTTTTGCATCACCAAAGACACTCGCCTGTGTGGATCTGCCTCAAAGTGCGCCGCTGTTTCCGCGATTTTGTTGCCTCGATTACCAGCCAGGTGGCCAGCTTCTCGGCGTAGGGATCGAGCTTGCTTGAGCTGACCCGTCTTGGGTACTTAGGCTCGCTCTCCTCTGATCGCAGGTGCTTCTTCACGGTGTTGCGAGCCAGGCCTGTACGCCTTGAGATCTCGCGGATGGACATCTGATCCCGCAATGCCCAACGTCTGATG
>NZ_JBFUBP010000018.1:0-16989 GCF_056405675.1 Polaromonas sp. P1_F4
GGGTACAGGCCGGCGTTGCAGGATTCCTCACCAAGGTGATTTACCGCGATGGCGTGCAGATTCAGCCAGCGGCGGTGCTTTCCAATGTCAAGGCCTGGCTGGGTGCGTTTTTCCTGGTCGTGGCAATGTCGCGCATCACCCGTGAATCGCACTTCCCGGGCAGTTGGGCCCTGGCGCCCACGTTAGGCGCGGCACTGTTGATCTGGGCCGGGCCGCACGCCTGGCTCAACCGCCTGATGCTGGCCAACCCGCTGATGGTGTGGGTGGGCAAGATCAGCTACCCGCTGTATTTGTGGCACTGGGTCATCCTGGTGTACCTGCGCATCCTTGCCAGTGAGACGCCTTCCGTGGCCGTACGCACTGGCGGCTTGCTGGCAGCGGTTGTGCTGTCCTGGCTGACCTATCGCTTTATCGAAACGCCCTTGCGCTTTGGCGCCCACGCCCGCCGCAAAACAGTCGGCCTGCTTCTGCTCATGCTCGCCATCGCAGGTTTTTCGTTTGCAAATTACAAGGCCAACGGCTTCCCGACACTTCGGTACTTGCAAACCCGTGAAACCAGCGCCAAAGAAATCGAAAAACTGGACGCCGCCAAACGACAAGCATTGACCGACACAGCGGTAAGTGGCGGTAAATGCTTTCAGCTACCCCCTGGCAAAGACTTCAATTTCTTTGTCAGTCACGGTTGCCTCCCTACGGCGCAGACGCCTCAAACCAGCGCACCGGTGCTGATGCTTATCGGTGATTCGCACTCGGCCTCGCTTTCGCTGGGGCTACGCCCATGGGCCGCCAAAAAGGGATACACCTTTTATCAGGTGAGTTCCGGCTCCTGCTCCTTGTTCAGTGATGACGCCTCCGACCCCGACTGCCAGACTTACAGCAAGAAATCGTTCGAAGCTGTTCCTGCCGTGAAGCCCGATGTGCTGCTGATTGACTCTCATTGGCTGCATGCTTCAGAGCCGGTCTTCTTCAAAAATCAGGGCAACTGGCCTTCATATTCAGAATACCTGGCAGACAAGTTCAGGTATATCGCCAGCCTGCAGGCCAAAAAAGTCATCATCGTTGGGCAGGTGCCGACCTGGAAAGCCGACCTTCCCAATGTATTGATCCGCAGATTTATTTCGAGGGGATTTGAAGTCCCCGAAAGAACGACCCTTGAGCTCGATCCCCTGTCGCTGGAAACGGATAAAACCCTGCAGAAGATTCAGCTGCCTACCGGTTTCACCTACGCCTCATTGGTCAAAATACTTTGTGATAGCAACGGATGCCTTACGCGAGTAGGCCCAGACCTCCAGACAGACCTCGTCGTGTGGGACTACGGTCACCTCACTGCGGCAGGAGCAGCCTTTGTTGTCGACCGGGCGCTGGCACCTGTGGTCGAAAGCCTGGTCAGGCATTGACATGCTGTGCCTGTTATTAATTATTGAAAGTTGAATATGCCGTCAAACCCAAAGAGCGTCGTAGTCATAGGCGGTAGTTCCGGCCTTGGCAAGGTCATTGCCAACCGTTATCGGGACGATGGATTCCAGGTCGCCATTGTTTCAAGAAACAAGCCCCTCTTTGTGGACGAGAAAAAGGGCTTCAAGCATTACAGTGCAGACCTTTCCACCATCACGGCGGAAAGCGCCGGCGCATTGGTTAACGACATCGTTCGCCAAACCGGCCGCCCGTCTTATCTGGTTTTTTGCCAACGCTACCGCGGCGCTGAAAGAAACCTGGCGAACGAGTTGTTTGTGGCGGTGTCTGCAACCGAAATACTGGTCGAGGCATTCGTTCCGCAATTTGCGGAAACCGGCGACAAAGCCATCGTGACGGTCAGTTCGGTGTATGCCGACTATGTCGGTTCGTCACAGCCCTCGTCGTACCACGTGGTGAAGGCGGGTTTGAATGCGCTTATCAGATACTATGCCGTCACGCTGGGAACCAGGGGCATACGGTCCAACGCCATTTCGCCCCTCACCTACCTGAAAGACGAATCCAAGCACGTGTACCTGGGTGATGAAAAAACACTCGCCAAATACCGTAAATTGGTCCCGCTGGGAAGAATGCCCCTGGCCGATGAATGCGCCAATGTGCTCAGATTCCTGGGAAGCGAGCAGGCGTCTTTTGTGAATGGGCAGATTATTTATGTCGACGGTGGTGTGTCCACCGTCTGGCCGGAAGAGATTGCGTAAGATTAACGTTTAAGGGATACATAAAATGGCTAACTATCACCGCAGAACAAACTGCCGGCTTTGCGATTCGACTGCGCTCAAACTGGCGATCCCCATGAAGCCTTCGCCGATCGGCGACGCTTTCGTCAAAGACAAGAATTCGGAGCAGGAGCTCTTCCCGCTCGACGTCTACATCTGCGAGACGTGCGCGCATCTTCAGAACCTCGACGTCGTCGACCCGAAGATTCTCTTCGGTAACTACACCTACCAGACCTCGCATTCTCTCGGCCTGGTCGAGCACTTTAAAAAATACGCGGCGCATGTCGTGTCGAAGCTCGGCATCGACAAGCCCGTCTTTGTTATGGAAATCGGCAGCAACGACGGATCATTGCTCGGCGAGTTTCAGGCACTGGGTCATACGGTGCAGGGTATCGATGCATCTTCCGCCGTTGCCGGCCATGCCAACAAACGCGGCGTGCCCACGATTGGCGACTTCTTCACTTTCGACCTGTCGCAAAAAATCAAGGCTGATAAAGGCCAGGCTGGCCTTGTGTGCGCCAATAACGTCTATGCCCATGCAGACAACCTGCGGGACATCACCAAAGGCATCCGCAATGTGCTGAGCGACGACGGTGTCTTCGTTTTCGAGGTGTCGTACCTGCCCGACATGGTCGAAAACATGGTCTTCGACACCATCTACCACGAGCACGTTTCGTATCACACGCTCAACCCGCTCGAAAAATTCTTCAACTCCCTCGACCTGAGTCTGTTCGACGTCGAGCGCGTCCCGACCAAGGGCGGTTCGATTCGCGCTTTTGCACAGCCCAAGAGCACCGGCAAACGCCCGCGCACGGCGGCTCTTGACAAGCTGATGGCCGACGAAATTGCACAGCACTACGACCAGATCGAAACATATCACCGCTACGCGCAAAAAATCGTCGATTGTAAAAACAGCACGCTGGCGCTCATTCGCAAGTTGTCTGCCGACATGAGCAAGGTTGCGGGTTACGGCGCATCGACGACCACCACCACCCTGCTATACAACTATGAGCTCGAAGGCGTCCTGGACCGCATTTATGACGATAACGCCATCAAGTACGGCACCGTCAGCCCGGGCGCGCATATCGAGGTTTCGCCTTCTGAAGAAATCCTGTCGCGAAAGCCAAAGGCCATCGTCATCCTGGCTTGGGTCTATGCAAAGCCCATCATCAAGCGCAATCGCAACTATGTCGAAGCCGGCGGTACGTTTGTGATTCCGCTGCCTGTGCCCATGACGGTCGATGCGAGCAATCTGGACCATTTCCTGAACGCCTGACGGAACCAGCGTTGCAATACTTCGATGGCCTCCATTCATTGCACCGTCTGCGGCCATGCGGACCTTGAACGAAGCCTGAGTTTCGGCCTCCAGCCGCTCTCTACCCGGTTTGCTGCAGTGCCTGATGCCCAGGCGCCAGCGGCACGCCACGCACTGAGCCTGGGCTATTGCAAGCAGTGCCTTGCCATCCAGCTGGTCGACCGGTTTCCGGTCTCCGCGTTGCAGGGCAAGGCGCCGGCGCTGCGCTTTCGCGAGCCCAGCACGCATTTGCCAGACGTGGTCGAAACCCTCAGGTCGCTCGGCGTGGTCAACCCGCACAGCAGACTCGCCGGGTTGTCGTACATCGATCTGGATCTTCTGGGCTTGCTCCAGGCTCAGGGATGCCCTGCGGCGCTACGCCTTGAACATCCAAAACCGCCAGCCGGGGCCGCGGAGCCCGGCCTGGAAACGCTGCAAGGTTTTTTCTCAGACCCCGCCCACATAGGCCAATGGGTTCAGCAGCATGGCCTGGTGGATCTGGTTTGCGCCAGATTCATTCTGGAGCACGCTGAATCCGCCCTGGCTTTTTTGCACGCCCTGAAACGTGCCGTCAAACCCGGTGGCTACATCCTGGTCGAAGTGCCAGACGTCACCAAAATGCTGGCGTTTGAAAACCACGCCCTCGTCTGGGAAGACCATTTCACCTACTTCACCTCAGGCACCCTGTTCAAACTGGCGTCGCTTGCAGGCTGCAGTGTCGTCAGCTTGAACAGCTACCCCTATGCTTACGAAGACGCCATGGTCGCCATCCTGCAGGTGGGCCAGCCGCCACAGCCTGCCGCGGTTTCGGCGCCGGTCAAGCCGATAGATTCTGTCAATCCGGCCCAGGAGCTGGAAGACTTCAACAGCAGCTTCGTCGCTGCCAGGGTCGCACTGCGGCAGGACTTGCTGGCCGTCCAACAGGGCGGCGGAAAAATCGCTGTTTTTGGCGCAGGCCACCACGCGGTCAAGTACATCAACTTTTACGGTCTGGGCGATTTGATCGAATTTGTCGCCGACGACAATCCGGTCAAGGGCGGCATGTACCTTGCGGGTACCCAACTGCAGGTCAAGCCGTCATCTGACTTGGCCGCCTCTGGTGTCACGCTATGCTTGTCGAGCTTGAATCCGGCCAGTGAAGCCAGCGTCAGACGAGCCATACCTGACTATTTCGAGCACGGCGGAGAAATTCGGCCTATTTTTAAAACAAGCAGGGGATCCACATGAGTACGAATGGCCTATTTGAAAAGTCTGCTGAGGTGCTGGTCTGCACCGATGAAATCATAGGTCTGGAACAGGCGGCGCTGAATGCGGTGAACCGCCTGGCAGACACCAGCCCCAAGAAGCGGGCAAGAATATGCGCGCACAAAGACAGTTCGGCCGCCATTCAGGAGATGATCATTGTCATCCGTGAAGGCTCGTACATTGCACCACACCGCCACAAGAACAAGTGCGAGTCTTTTCATCTGATTGACGGTGCCGCTGACATCGTTGTCTTTGAAGACAACGGCGATATTCGTAAAGTCATCCGGTTTGCCCGGGAGCACGCCTTTTACTACCGACTGGAAGCCGAGTTATTCCACACCATCGTCGTCCGCTCAGACCGGATCACATTCCATGAAGTCACCAACGGCCCCTTTGTAGCCAACGGAACAGAGTACGCGGCTTTTGCGCCCAAAGAGGGAGGTGAAGGCATTGCCACCTACCAGGCGCGACTGGATCAGCAAATCAGCGAATGGATTGCAAGGAATGCCTAAGAGGAAGATCGCCCGTGCAATATTGGGGGCCGCCTGGTTTCGGGATCTTGTCAGCAATTCCGTACCGCAGATACTTAAATACTATAGGCGCGAGCTTCCCATAGTTACTGTCAGAGTGCGCATTCTCGCGCACCTCTACAGCCTGGCGCTGACCATCGCCGCAGTTTTGCTTTTTCCTTGGAAACGGCTCCAACTGTTGGTCGTGGGGGTGAAAAGACTCCATGTCGATGGCGATATTTCAGCCGCAGTTACATGCTTGAAAGAAGCTGCCGGCATTCGCCCACCGCTTGTCACCGCCGTTGCGGCCGGCTTGGCACGCGTCGAACTTATCACCGACACAAGAGACTCACGCCAGAACCGTTTGATTCTCTTGAAGTTTGCGAATGAGATTTACGACGATGGGGACGTCCGCTATCAATTAGCTTTGGCTCACCTCAGCGCAGGTGAATCTGAGGTTGCTGGTCAGAGAATACTCGAAGCGATTCAGCTCCAACCGGCTTGCGCTATGGCGCATCAAAACATGGCAGCCAAGTACGACCGACTGCTTTGGAAGCCGGAACCGCTGGACCTTGCCGGTGATCCGGAAATCCATTTGTATGACGCCTACCATTTGCTAGGGCAATTGCTCGTCAACATCGGGGATGCCGTCCGGGGACTCGAAATGTTTGGCATGGCAATGAAGCTCCAGAAAAAACTCTGCGAGCGTTATCCCCTGCCCGAATCGCTGGTGTCGTCGATTGAAGCCCATGAGGGCTACCAGGCCGCCAAGCCCATACGCATCGTGCCGTATGAATGGGTCACGCAGATCGGTCACCTGGGCATGCTCGATGCATTGATCAAGATGTCCAGACTCGGCATGCGGCCCGACGTCAACTGGGTGCTGCTGGCCCCGGACGACAAGGTGGTCAACCAAGCCTTCCTGGACTGCTGGACGAAGCATTTCCTGATCATCCGGGACAAAGCCCTGGTTGCGAAGCTCTTTCCCTACCAGCGCGCATGTGGCGAGCAGTTCAATTGCTACGTGCAAGATGACGGCAAGGTAGTTGACTGGTCGGACGCTGCGGCACAGGCTTTCGTTGAATGGGACAAGCGGCAGCTGGGCTCGCTCATATCGGCGTCTGAGGAAATCCTGCAATATGGGCGTGCCAAACTTGCTGCCATAGGCGTGCCATCTGACGCGTGGTTTGTGGTGCTGCATGCCAGATCCAGCGGCTTCTATGGCGAGGGGTTGGGCTTTATCCAAAAGCACCGCAATGCCCCCCTAAGCAGCTACCTGCCCGCCATAGACGCCATCGTCAAGCATGGTGGGTGGGTTTTGAGGATGGGTGACCCGTCCATGCCAAAACTTAAAGCGATGCCCCAGGTTATTGATGTTGCGCACAGCACCCAAAGAAGCAAAAAATTCGACGTATTTATTTGGTCTCAATGCCGGTTTTTTCTGGGCACCACGTCTGGTCCGACAAACGCTGTCGTTTCTTTTCACACGCCGACACTGTTGGTCAACTGTGTCTCCAACTACGCGCAATCGTGGAACAATCGTGTCATGTTTGTGCTCAAGCCATTCTGGTCGATACAACAGCGGCGATTCTTGAATTACCGCGAGACCTTTGCACCCAAATTACGCGCCAGCATGTTCAACGCGCGCAGCATGGCCGCTGAAGGCATCTATCCGCGTGCAAATACATCAGAAGATATCCTGGTTGCGACGGAAGAAATGCTGGCCCGTGTCCAGGCCCAAGCCATGACACCGGACCCAGCCGAGAACCCCATGCATGACCTGGGTGTACCCCCATGGCTATGGGGAAGCGCCACGCCAAGCAGGCGCTATCTGGACAAGCACCCTGAGCTATTGCGGCCGCACTGAAATCACAAAGTACACCCTCAAATATGGTTGAAAACAATGAACTACAAAACCTTTGAAGCGCTTAAAACAGAAGGCAAGTCGCTGGTCTTCGTCTGGGGAGATTTCAACATCCTTCATCCGGGCCACTTGCGCCTGCTGAATTTTGCGGCCGATTGCGGCGACATTTTGATCGTCGGCATCCGGTCTGATGCCGAGAGCAGCGTGGTCATCCCCGCAGATATCAGGCTGCAAAGCCTGCAGTCCATCTCTGTAGTCAAGCATGCCTTTGTGCTGGACGAAACGCCCGAGGCGTTTATCAAACACGTCAAACCAGCCGTGGTCGTCAAGGGCCAGGAACACAAGGGTGCCGACAACCCCGAAAAGGCCATTCTCGACCAGTACGGCGGTGAGCTCATTTTCTCATCGGGAGAAATGCGCTTTTCATCCATTGACCTGCTGCGCCGCGAAGGCAATGAGCTCGCCTTCAAATCGATTCTGAAGCCGCGCGACTACCTCAAGCGGCATGAAATAGATTCCGCTCGATTGAGCGATACCGTCCGCGCATTCAACAAACTCAATGTGGTGGTGATCGGTGACCTGATTGTTGATGAATACATCAATTGCGACCCACTGGGCATGTCACAGGAAGACCCTACCATTGTGGTCACCCCCATCAGCCGTGACAAGTTCATAGGCGGGGCAGGCATTGTTGCAGCGCACGCCAAAGGTCTAGGCGCCAATGTTCGATACATCACAGTCTGCGGCAATGATGCGTCAGCAGAGTTCGCCAAAGATCGCCTCCAGCATTACGGCGTCACTGCCGAGCTGATGACAGACCACAGCCGGCCGACAACCCTCAAGCAGCGCTACCGCGCCAAGGGCAAGACGTTGTTGCGGGTCAGCGAATTGAAGCAGCATGAGATTTCAGACGAAATCGGCGCCGGGATGCTCGACAAAATCCGGGGCATTATCAAAAACACCAGCCTGGTCATTTTTTCAGACTTCAACTATGGCTGCCTGCCGCAGTCGCTGGTCGACCAGATTGCCGAGCTGTGCAACCAGCACAAGGTGCCCATGTTTGCCGACAGCCAGTCGTCGTCGCAAGTGGGAGACATCACGCGGTTCAAGGGCATGACGCTGGTCACCCCCACCGAGCACGAAGTCCGGCTTGCATTGGGTGACTCCACGTCAGGCCTGGTCGTCCTGGCCGAAAAGCTCGCGCAAAAAGCTCGCTGCCAGTATTCATTCATCACGCTCGGTTCTGAAGGCGCTTTTGTACACAGCCCCAAGGCGCCCAGCCACAAGATCATCACCGATGCCTTGCCGGCCATGAACCTGAGCCCCAAAGACGTTGCTGGTGCAGGCGACTCGATGCTCACCTGCACGGCCATGGCTCTGGTTGCCGGGGCCAACATCTGGCAGGCGGCGTTTCTTGGCTCGATAGCGGCAGCTTGCCAGGTCGGGCGCGTAGGCAATCGCCCGCTGTCGGCAACTGAAATCATCGAGGAGCTTGAGGCGTGAAGGCGGTATTGCTATCGGCGGGCTTTGGCACAAGGCTGCGGCCACTGACCAACACGATTCCAAAGTGTCTTGTGCCTATCCTGGGCAAACCGCTGCTGGCCATCTGGCTCGACAGGCTCTTCGCAAACGACGATATCGAACGCGTTCTCGTCAATACGCATTACCTGTCAGAGCGGGTCGTCGAGCACGTTGCCCAGTCGCCGTGGAAGGACAAGATCGACCTGGTCTATGAGCCCACCTTGCTTGGCACCGCCGGCACACTGTGGCAAAACCGCGCATGGATGGATGATGGCCCTACGCTGGTTGCGCACGCGGACAACCTCACGTTGTTTGACGTGCCGGCATTCATTGCAGCGCATCAGAATCGCCCTGCAACTTGCCCCATCACCATGATGACTTTTGACACCGATGCACCCCAGACTTGCGGCATTGTGGAAGAGAAAGACGGCATAGTCGTCGGCTTTCACGAGAAGGTGGCCAACCCGCCAGGCAACCGTGCAAACGCTGCCGTCTACATTCTGGAGCGCGAAGTCGTTGACGACATGGCGGCAACAGATCAGGCCTTCATCGACATGAGCACAGAGATTCTCCCGAAATACATAGGCAGAACCTGGACATATCACAACGCGGTTTACCACCGTGACATTGGTAATTTGGAGAGTCTTAGGCTGGCAGAGTTGGAGCTCCCCGCAATCGGATACAAGTGAATTAAGTACTGGCGGGAGATCTCCGCTCATCTATTTAAATTCGCAGATCAACACCGTAGCTCGGGATTGCAGGTGCGAGCCAAGAGTGGCGACTATCAAATAAGCTCTGCAGATCATGGACAACCATCTTGGCAGGTCGCGCGATTGCTTCTATTGGAATGACTAGCTGCGAGGAGATTGGACGTAAGACACCGGCCTGCGCTGCCCCACAAGCTTACGAATAGGTTTGTCGATCAAGTGATAAACCACAGCCGCAGCCGCCAAGGAAATCACAACATGCACGACGCCATGATTCCACTCGGGGTGCGTCTTGAAAACTGAGCTGGTTAAAGCAAAAAGCACCGGGTAGTGAATTAAATACAAAGGAAAGCTGATGTCACCCAGGTAATTCAGTACACGGGTAGCACTAGCTTTCAAGTGAAGTTCGGGCGGAAAGAACAGTACGAGTACGGTCGAAATCCACGCGATGTAGGTCGAAGCAATAGAGAGTTTGTTTACCAGCCAAAAAGACTCGGGTTGCGTGGTGATAAATGCGAAGCCGGCGAAAATGCACAAGGCGGCAGCTATTTTATTTCGCGGACTTATGTATGCGAGCCAACCCGTCAACCAAGCCCATGCAAAAGCGGCTAACTGAAAGCCCCAAGGTGAAAAAGAAATATCCTTTAGTCCGAGCGCACGCCACACAAAGATAAGAACGCAAGACGCAGCTATAAAAATTAAGAGCCCATTTACGCTCGACTTCTTCACCGCTGGGGCTACAGCGTAATACATCATCTCGATTGAGAGTGACCAAAGCGGGAAAAGAACATCGATATACCGTGGATAAAAAAAGACCTGAACCAAAAAGTAGTACTGCAGCCACAAGAAGACCCCGGGCAATGGATACTCTCTGCCATGTCCGTCAAATATATGCCCAAGGACGGCATAGTCGACCAGTGCAAGGGTGACCGCTGTTATATGTATCGGGAAAATTCTCCAGAAGCGGCGACGATAGTAGCCCTTAGGCTGGAGGGCGATCGAGTGGTGAATGCTGAAGCCGGAAATTGCGAAGAAACATAAAACCGCAATCAGCCCACTCTGTGAGAAAACTGGCATAGCGCGCGAGTGCAAGCCGAAGTTGTAGGTATGCGCAAACAACACCCACATGGCAAAAAAGAAACGCAGCCCCGCCAAAATACTTAGTGTTTGAGCAACTGAATTAGGCGGCGTGATCATTTATTTTTGTCATTTTCTTTGGGCGCATGCCACCGGCGTCTTAACGCGTGCGTGACAAACATGCGCTATTGGTGCGAATCCACAGGCCAAAAACCTGGGCGAGGCTGCACATACTCTTAATGGATAATAACCTTCATCGGCACCCATGGTCGGGGCCCAAAAGAACCAATCGGGAGGGATTTCACAGTGAAAATAGGATTGCCCCCGCGTTTCGCGATTACACGACACCGTTTACGGCGGCTTGTAAGGACTGCAGCAAGAGAACTGTTCTTCAATACGACGGCTCTCTTTTTTATTTTTCTGCCGCGCCGCAGTATTTTCTATTTTGCAGTTCTGCTCAGAAAAACCTTTTCTGAAAACCTTGCCGATCAGCACGTCAAATTTTTCCTTGGCGACAAGCTTCATGACAATCTTGATAAGTGGCTTCGAGATTCTTTCTTTGTCACGCACTTCAACGAAGTTGCCTACTTCCTCTTGCTGCTAGACGAAACGTCAGATTTTTTACGCCACTTTGACAAAATAGACTGGCGCGATTCCAGGCCTTTTTTCACAAAACGCGTCGCCAGCTATATTGACCGCCTGGCGTCTGGCTATTCCATGGATGCCATAGCGCGTCTGTCGAAATTCAAGTGGTCGGATGGACCCGTGGATTTCCAGTTCACGCGCCTGCTTATCCTCATGCTTGAGCACCGGATCTATTCGGATTATGAGGAGCGTTGCTACCGAGGACGAACTAGCCAACGTCCATTCGAGAGGCCAGACAACATCAATCAATATGTAGCGTACTTTTTTCGCGACAAAGATCTGGTGCGATCGGTGGCCCGTGTGCTGAAGTTAAACGGCATCGAGGAAATAATCGATGAGCTGGATGCAAAAGGTCAGTATTGGGAAGGCTTTGCCGAAGATGTTCCCGACCGGGAAACTCTTCAGGAGATCAGCCTCTTTTACGCCCTTCGGCACCTGACGCTGCACACCTATCACGGCGGCGAAGGCTACCTTGTGCCGCAGTTATGCAAGGCCAGCCTTGCCTCACAAGCACGGTTAAGGCCGGCACTGCCGAAGCCGTCCCCCGGCCTCGCCCGGGAGCTCGCTAAGGCGGGAATTGAAGATCTGTCTGAAATCAAACTTCTTTCCCCTGACTGGAGTGCACTCATAGGCCACAACGGCCACCTCAACGTGCACCTCATGATGCGCGAGATGAACTGGTGGAAAGGCAAGCCCTTATTGCTTGCCTACAAAGACAGAATCGCCAACCGCCCATTTCTTGACCTCTTTTCAGAAATCTGCCCCACAGTCATCCTTGGCGATAACGTGGATTCGAATGTCTGGCGTGAGCTGGCCAGCCTCACGCCATTCCTGAGTGTTTCCCACCAAATTTTCGAGTTCGATGATGGGCGAGCCATGTACTGGAACGACGCAGGTGGGCTTGCCGTGGAAACCTGGGATGCGCAGGACAGAGGCTTTCCTCTGCGTGACATCTATGACCGGCGCGCATTGAGCAACCCTGGGCTCGAAGAAAAATTTCATGCACTAAAGCGTCAATGGGGATTGGGACCCACCGACTGGTTCGTTTGCCTGCACATGCGCGATGCAGCCACCCGAGGAGACACCCAGGGGGCAGGAGAATCCATCCGGAATACGTCCTTCGACAATTACGAATCGGCAATCCGCTACATCACCAGCCAGGGCGGCTGGGTCTTGCGGATGGGCAGCCCGAAGGCAGCACCTTTGCCAAAAATGGAACGTGTGATCGACTACGCGCGCGACCCAGGCCAAAGCCCCGAAATGGACATCCATTTGGTGCGGCACGCCAGGATGTTCATCGGCACTACTTCCGGATTTGCCTATGTCGCCTCGAGCTTTGGCATCCCGACCGCTATGGTCAACGCCATCAGCTCAGTCGGCTTGCTGTGGTCCAAAGACACCCGATTTGCCCTCAAGCCGGTACATACGCGCGAGGGGCGCCTGTTGACCCAACGCGAGGTAACGTCAGAAAAATGGCGTTGGTCATTCCCCACCTTCGAAACACTGGCACACGCAGGGCTTCAGGTCAGCGAGAGTAGCTCGGATGAAATCCTTGAGACCGTTAAAGAAGTTCTGGACTTGACGACCCCGACGGGTAGCGCATCACATTTGCTCACTGCTTCCGAGATTGATAACTGGAAGGCGCAAGTCGAAGTCCCAGGCTTCTATGGCAGCTCCTTGCCGAGCGCATATTTCCTTGAAAAGTACAGGAATAGCTTTCTTGATTGATCGTGATCGCCGCCGCTCTCGATACCAGCGGACACGTACCCCAAGATACATGTATCACTTAGCATGAGAAATTCCGCCACCCACGTCTATCGCGCGGATATAGACGGCATTCGAGCATTTGCCGTAGTCCTTGTTGTGCTCTACCACGCTTTCCCAAAGCTGGTTCCCAACGGGTTCATAGGTGTAGACGTCTTTTTTGTCATTTCCGGGTTTCTCATTACGTCGATAGTTTTTGCCGAGATCAGTGAAGGTAACTTTAGTCTGGGGCGCTTTTATGTACGGCGTATCAATAGGTTATTTCCAGCGCTACTGACGGTGATGATTGCCTCTTTGGCTGCGGGATGGTTTGTATTGTTTCCCGACGAATACAAACAGCTTGGCAAACACATTGCCGGTGGTGCCGCCTTTATCTCCAACTTCATGTTCTGGTCTGAGGCGGGATACTTTGATTCAGCTGCAGATAGCAAAATCCTGCTTCACCTCTGGTCTCTCGGAGTAGAAGAGCAGTTTTATCTGATCTGGCCTGTATTGATGCTGCTCGCTTGGCGGGGAAAGTTCAACATTGGAACCTTCTGTCTGATTTTTCTGACCGCTTCGTTCTGTCTGAATATCAGGACCACCGAATCACGCCAAGTAGCAGCTTTCTTTTCACCGCTGACACGATTCTGGGAACTGCTCTCCGGTGGAATGCTGGCAGTATTAATAGCAAAAAACAATCCATTTCTTAAGAAATGGGAAATAAGTATTTCAAGACGACTCGATGCGATCATCTATCAGCAGGGCTATTTGAACTCACGGTCAAGCCTACGTGAAGTGGCTTCAGTACTGGGCGTGGCGTGCATATTCGCGACAATTGTTTTTATGCCCGCTGGCGCGCGGTTCCCGGGGAAGTGGGCAGTGTTGCCAGTCATCGGTACGTGGCTTCTTATTTTTTCCGGCCCATACACATCGATAGCGCAGACCATACTTTCAAATCGGTGGGTCGTATTCATTGGATTGATCAGTTACCCGCTGTATCTGTGGCACTGGCCGCTTCTTGCATTCGAGCGATACATGGGTGATCAGGTCCCCTCTGGCCTTATTCGATCCGCAATCGTACTGTTCAGTGTTGTTCTAGCTTGGCTTACCTATGTGTTGGTTGAGAGGCCAATCAGATTTGGTAATCGTCGCAAGCGCAGCGCCGTAATCCTGCTAATTCTTATGACTTGCGTGGGGATGTTTGGGCTTTATGACGCAACCCAAGATGGCATGCGGTTTCGCATGAAAGACAAGAATGACTATGCAGCGTATTTCGAAGGCTATTTATATGATGGCAATCAGTTCACTCTGGAGCGGCAAGACATAGCTCAAAATCAATGCAACCGATATAACTACATCAAGGGATGGGGCGATAACACACCGCGGCCAAGTATCAATGCCGAGTGCTATACAAAACATACTAAGAAATCCGTTTTAATCTGGGGCGATTCACATGCCGCGCATCTATATTACGGGCTGGAAAAGAGCCTTCCAAAAGACATAAGCACTTTGTTGATTTTTAGCTCAGGGTGTATCAATGGCCCCGTCGTTATGGATCGTCTTGAAATTGATCACTGCGCGATGTCCAATTACTCAGCCATACAACTGGTCGAGCGAGACCCACCAGATGTCGTGGTACTGGCTTCAAATAACTCATTTGACATTAATTACATACGTCAACTTGCGGAGAAGCTAAAAAAATCAGGAGTGAAAAAAGTTTTAGTAATGGGCTCGCTTCCGCACTGGAAGCCGTATCTATATAAAACCATCATGCGAAATTACTGGACCCAAACACCAAAAAGGATTGTTGGACACCAAGACATGATTTTGCTTAACCTTGACTTGAAATTCAGAGCTCAAGTAAGACCAGACGACGAATTTGACTACATCAACCTATTCGATTTTTTCTGTAATACCGAGGGATGCATGACGTACTTGGGAGACAACAGGCGCGAGGGCTTGATAACTTTTGATGATGCTCATCTGCGTCCCTTCGCTTCGACTTATCTCGCCGAGAACTTACTCAAGCCATTGATCTTAAAAGGAATAGGCGACGTCAAGAATTGAAATCGATTTCCCCCGCTGTGGCCAAGCATCTCAAATAACCCGTGCTGCTTAAAAGACCTAGGGCTCAGCGAACGCCCACATATTTTTAACTATATGGAGATGAACTTTTGAACGCGCACACTCAGTCGCTGGCTGATCCTCGCAGCGAGCACAAATATCGCCCCGATATTGACGGGCTTCGTGCAATTGCCGTCCTCCTTGTCATCGCCTTTCACGCCTTCCCCAACCGCATTAAGGGTGGATTTATTGGCGTCGACATCTTCTTCGTCATTTCCGGCTATCTGATAACTGAGATTATTTTTAAGCAGACTCAGGACAGAACCTTTTCGCTTTCTGCGTTTTACGCAAAGCGCATCAGGAGAATTTTTCCCGCGTTAATTCTTGTCATACTGGCAACGCTTGTTGCCGGCTGGTTCTTGTTTCCGGTAAAAGAATTCAAGTCACTGGGCCTTAACGTGGCAGGGTCAGCGGCATTCGTTCAGAATCTTGTGCTGCTGAATGAAGTTGGATACTTCGACGTTGCTGCACTGAAAAAACCGCTGCTTCATCTGTGGTCGCTGGGCATAGAAGAGCAGTACTACATTTTCTGGCCGCTAATTCTATTGTTCGTTCATCGCTTCAGATTGAATGTGCTGACAGCTTGTGCTTTGCTGTCAGGCCTTTCCTTTGTGGTCTGCATTTACTGCATGCGCCACAACATTGACCGTGGCTTTTACCTGCCCACTTCTCGCGCTTGGGAGTTGCTGGCTGGCTCTTGGCTGGCAATCCTCATTGCCGCCTATCGTCAAAGCACGCGGATGCAGCAATGGATGATTCGCGTGAAACTGGTGCTGCATTTGGTAATCTACACGCCCGGCGAAATGCCGCGTAAAGAGACGCTGCAAAATCTCGGTGCCGGATTCGCATTTTTGCTGATTGGTTACGCAGCTTTTAGGTTCACGCCATCGCTTCGTTACCCTGGGTACTACGCTTTGTTCCCTGTAGTAGCGGCCGTCTTATTGATCGCCTGCAGCAATGCCACCTTGAACCAGAAGTTTCTCGGCTCCAGGCCCATGGTGTTCGTCGGCCTGATCAGCTACCCCCTCTATCTCTGGCATTTCCCAATCTTTGCGTATGCACACATTCTTCTGCCCGAAGGCGTGTCTCGCCTGAACATGGCATTGGCCATCCTCCTCAGCTTCGGCTTGGCCTTCCTTACCTATGTCTGTGTTGAAAAACCATTGCGTTTCGGTGCGGCCCGGAAATATGCAGTCCTGCCTTCGCTGCTTCTGATGGTGGGCATTTTTATTGCCGGTGCGGCCATCTACAGAGCCGACGGCGTGCCGAGTCGTCTCCCCAAGGCCTTGCAAGGGTTCCTGCTCACCGGCGAAGAAACCAGCAAATTCTGGCGCAGAGGTGAATGCCTGCTGTTACCCGATCAAGGGGCCGAAGCATTTACGCAGGGCTGCGCGGGATCAGGGCGTAAGCCGCTACTTTTCCTGTGGGGTGACTCGTATGCGGCAGCGCAATACCCAGGGTTAAAGCATTTTGGTGATTTACAAGGCTTTGAAGTCGCTGAATTTACTTCGTCAGCATGTCCGCCAGCGCTTGGATTCGTCCACGCGGACAGGGCCTTCTGCAAAGGCAACAACGACTTCGTTCTCAAGCGGATCAAAGAATTACGCCCCGAATTAGTCATACTGCATTCAAATTGGGCTTACAGCCCGGAGAGCATCGAGAAGGGTCTCAGAGAAACGATTAAAGAGCTCAATGCGGCTTCCATCAAGGTTGTGCTGCTCGGCCCGGTCCCCGGATGGGGGGGCGGGAGTGGTGACGGTCTTTCGGCCAACGTGATCGACTATTACTATGAGCACCGCTTCACGTTGATCCCAGAACGAACAACCTATCGCTTGAACAATATTGGCCAGGATGAGCAAATGCGGTTGCTCGCAGAAAAGGTGGGGGTTCGATATGTGTCGGCCYGGAATGCGATGTGTGATGCGAACGGCTGCCTCGCGAGAATTGGAGAAGATGGTGCCAAGCTGACCGCATTTGATGGTGGGCACATGACTGTAGAAGGCTCAACCTATCTTGCGAACAAAGTATTGCCCGAGCTGTTGCAAGGTATTAAATAGAATTTCGTCAC
>NZ_JBFUBP010000020.1:0-2292 GCF_056405675.1 Polaromonas sp. P1_F4
ATCTTGACCCAATCTTGACCCACACTCTTTGTGAGCAGAAGGTGCTCACGATGTGGATAAGTTCTTGATCTTCTCCTTTTTGGGCTGAGTCTTTGCAGAGCTGTTTTTGAACCGATAGCTGTCGTTTCCAGTCTCAAGGATATGACATCTGTGGGTGAGCCGATCCAGAAGAGCAGTCGTCATTTTTGCATCACCAAAGACACTCGCCCATTCCCCAAAGCTCAAATTGGTCGTAATTACGACACTGGTTCTTTCGTAGAGCTTGGATAGCAAGTGAAAGAGCAGTGCACCTCCAGACTCGCTGAAAGGCAGGTAGCCCAGCTCATCCAGGACCACCAGATCCACGTACATCAACCGATGGGCGATCTGTCCTGTATTGCCATTCGACTTCTCAACTTCTAGAGCATTGACCAGCTCGATCGTGGAGAGAAACCTGACACGCAGGTGGTGATGCTCAATAGCCTGAACCCCTATCGCGGTAGCCAAATGAGTCTTTCCGGTACCTGGGCCACCAACCAAAACTATGTTTTGAGCTTTCTCGAGGAAGTCGCACCGATGCAACTGGCGCACCATGGCCTCGTTCACCTCGCTGTGGCTGAAGTCAAAGCCGGCCAGATCCCGGTATGCGGGGAACCTGGCCAACTTCATCTGGTAGGCCATGGAGCGTACTTCGCGTTCCGCGGTTTCGGCTTTGAGCAGCTGGGCAAGAATCGGCTGTGCCGCCTCGAATGCAGGCGCTCCTTGATCCCCCAGCTCGGCTACAGCCTGGGCCATGCCGTGCATTTTGAGTCCCTTTAGAAGGGCCACGATTGAGTTTGAGGCGGAATCACGTGCCATGGCGCCGCTCCTGGTTCTCTTCGACCTCGCGAAGCGAGTCATAGCGTCCGACGTTGGCCTGCGGTTCCCTGGCCAGCTTCAGTGCCTGCGGGGCGATGACTTCGGGAACGGCCGTCTTTCCGTCCACCAGCCGGTGCAGCACGTTCAGGATATGCGTCTTGGTTGGAACTCCAGCATCCAGGGAGGTCTCTATGGCTGCCAGCACCGCTTGCTCGTCATGCTGCAGCACAAGCGCCAGGATTTCGACCATCTCGCGATCCCCGCCGGCCTTCTTGAGGAGCACTGCCTGCAACCGCTTGAAGGCGACTGGGAATTCGGTGAATGGAGCGCCGTTCCTCAAGGCACCAGGTTTGCGCTGCAGCACAGCCAGGTAGTGGCGCCAGTCATAGATGGTTTGCCCTGTCCCGTCGTGGCGGCGATCGATGATTCTTGTGTGCTCACAGACCACCCGTCCCTCCGCAGCAACAACCAGGCGGTCGGAGTAAATCCTAAGACTTACAGGTCGATTGGCGAACGATGCCGGAACACTGTACCGGGTGCGTTCATGCGTCACGAGACAGGTCGGTGAGACGCGCTTGGTGTGCTCAACGAACCCATCGAAGGCGGGTGGAGGCGGCATAAGGAAGGGCTTTTCCTGGGCCCACACGTCGGCCACCGTGCCTGGCAGCTTGCCGTGAAGGATCTCCTTCCAGAGGGCCTTGCAGCGCATCTCGAGCCATTCGTTGAGTTCTACCAACGTGCCGAACGCCGGCATGGGCTGCCAGAGGCGATGGCGGGAATCGCGTACGTTCTTTTCAATCTGGCCCTTTTCCCAGCCGGAGGCAGGGTTGCAGAACTCGGCCTCGAAGAGGTAGTGGTTCACCATGGCATTGAAGCGGGCGTTGACGTCCCGATCTTTGCCGCTGCGAACCTTGTCCACGGCCGTCTTCATGTTGTCGTAGATGCCGCGCTTTGGCACGCCGCCCAGCACACCAAAGGCGTGGTTGTGGGCGTCGAAGAGCATCTCGTGCGTCTGCAGCAGATAGGCCCGTACGCTGAAGGCCCGGCTATGGCTAAGCTTGAAATGTGCCACCTGCAGCTTGGTGCGCTCGCCGGCGATCATCGCCCAGTCCTCGCTCCAGTCGAACTGGAACGCTTCCCCTGGCCCAAATACCAGCGGGATGAATGTGCCGCGGCCGGCAGTTTTAAGCGCCTCCTGGCGTTCGGTGGACCATTTCCGGTAGAAAGCCGCCACCCTTCCATACGAACCGTCGAACCCGAGGGATACCAAATCTGTGTGGATCTGCCTCAAAGTGCGCCGCTGTTTCCGCGATTTTGTTGCCTCGATTACCAGCCAGGTGGCCAGCTTCTCGGCGTAGGGATCGAGCTTGCTTGAGCTGACCCGTCTTGGGTACTTAGGCTCGCTCTCCTCTGATCGCAGGTGCTTCTTCACGGTGTTGCGAGCCAGGCCTGTAC
>NZ_JBFUBP010000021.1:0-1824 GCF_056405675.1 Polaromonas sp. P1_F4
ACGTCGTGACGTACTGCCCCTGGTCCACATAGATCGTCGTGCTGGTGGTCTCCACCACGCTGTCAGCGGCGTTGTCCACCACATAGATGTCGTCGCCTGCACCGCCGTTGAGCACATCCGCTCCCGCCCCGCCGTCCAGCAGGTCGTTGCCTGCGCCGGCGTTGAGCGTGTCGTTGCCGTCCAGCCCGTACACCAGGTCTCGGGCCGACGTGCCCGTCAGCGTTTCTGCTGCAGCCGTGCCGGTCAGCACATTGGTGATATCCAGCGACAGGTTCGCCAGAGCAAATGCACCGGCACTGTCGGTTGCCTTGATCGCAAGGCCGAGGACACCCGCGGCGGTATCCGGCGGCGTTCCGGAAAGCGTTCGCGTCGCCGCATCGAAGGTCAACCATGAAGGCAGAGCGCTCCCATTGGCCAGCACCGCACTCAGCACCAGGGTATCGCCCACATCCATGTCGGTAAAGATATTGGCCGGCACCACGTAACTAAAGGCCTGTGTTTCAGTTGCCAGTTGGCCTGGCAGAGGAACAAGAACAGTCGGCGCATCATTGGTATTGGTCACCGTCACATTGAAGGTGCCGCTGACAGTCGCTCCCTGGGTGTCGGTCGCCGTCACCTTCAAGGCCAGCAGGCCCACGTTGGCGTTCAGGGGCGTTCCGCTGAAGGTATGCGTCGCAGCATTAAAGCTCAGCCAGCCCGGCAGCGCGCTACCGTCGGCCAGGCGGGCGCTGTAGCTCAGCACATCGCCTGCGTCCAGGTCTGCAAACGTGCCCACCGGCAGCGTGTAGCTCCATACAGCGTCTTCCGCTGTGCTCTGGTTGGCCGGTGCGGCAAACGTCGGCGCCCGGTTGCTCATCAGCAGCAGGTCGCTGGCCGTCCAGACCGTTCCGTCGGCAAACTCAACACGTTCAATCCGTTTGCCGCTGGCCACGTCCCAGTCAATCAGTACCTGGTCTGACGCACTCAAGGTCAGCACCATCTGGGTGGCCGTGCGGCTCACCGTCACGTCGCTGGCGGCAATTCCTGCCTGCATGACGAGTGTGTCCACGTTGTTGGCGGTGGTGTCGGTGTCCGAGACCGTGTCCCGGCCATAGCCGCGGGCGTAGATATAACGGTCGTTGCCTTGCCCACCGATCAACAGGTCGTCGTCAGTGCCGCCGTCAAGCGTGTCAGCACCAGCGCCACCGTCCAGCATGTTGGCACCGGTGTTACCGGTCAGCACGTTGTTCAAGGCATTGCCCGTGCCGTTGAGGGCCGCGCTGCCGGTCAGCGTCAGGTTCTCCTGGTTCGTGCCCAGCACATAGCTGATGGAAGCGTTCACGGTATCTACACCGCCCGAGTCTGATACCACCGTCTGCGCCACCACGTTGGGCACCCAGGTCGTTTGTGGGACCACATTCGGCACCCAGTACGTTTGGGGAACCATCACAGACACCCATTCGGGTGAAAGCAGCGCGTCCCCATTTTCGTTATATCTCTGCTCCGGGAAGTAAATCGGGCTGCCTTCGTCCATGTAGTAGTACCGGTAGTACCCCTGATCGACGTACCTCGTGCTGTAGTACCCCTGATCGACATACGTCGTGACGTACTGCCCCTGGTCCACATAGATCGTCGTGCTGGTGGTCTCCACCACGCTGTCAGCGGCGTTGTCCACCACATAGATGTCGTCGCCTGCACCGCCGTTGAGCACATCCGCTCCCGCCCCGCCGTCCAGCAGGTCGTTGCCTGCGCCGGCGTTGAGCGTGTCGTTGCCGTCCAGCCCGTACACCAGGTCTCGGGCCGACGTGCCCGTCAGCGTTTCTGCTGCAGCCGTGCCGGTCAGCA
>NZ_JBFUBP010000022.1:0-1129 GCF_056405675.1 Polaromonas sp. P1_F4
CAGGAGGAGACAGTGTGGCCATCATTACGCCATTCGTGCAGGTCGGAACTTACCCGACAAGGAATTTCGCTACCTTAGGACCGTTATAGTTACGGCCGCCGTTTACTGGGACTTCAATCAAGAGCTTGCACCCCATCATTTAATCTTCCAGCACCGGGCAGGCGTCACACCCTATACGTCSACTTTCGTSTTWGCAGAGTGCTGTGTTTTTAATAAACAGTTGCAGCCACCGATTTTTTGCAGCCTCATTGGGCTCCCCAAGTAAATGGTTCACCTACTAAAGGCACACCTTCTTCCGAAGTTACGGTGTCAATTTGCCGAGTTCCTTCTCCTGAGTTCTCTCAAGCGCCTTAGAATACTCATCTCGCGCACCAGTGTCGGTTTGCGGTACGGTCGTGTGTAGCTGAAGCTTAGTGGCTTTTCCTGGAAGCAGGGTATCACTCACTTCGTCTGCAAGCAGACTCGTTATCACCCCTCATCTAAGCCCGGCGGATTTACCTACCAGGCACGACTACAGGCTTGAACCAACATATCCAACAGTTGGCTGAGTTAACCTTCTCCGTCCCCACATCGCACTACACATCGGTACAGGAATATTGACCTGTTTCCCATCAGCTACGCATCTCTGCCTCGCCTTAGGGGCCGACTCACTCTACGCCGATGAACGTTGCGTAGAAAACCTTGCGCTTACGGCGAGGGGGCTTTTCACCCCCTTTAACGCTACTCATGTCAGCATTCGCACTTCTGATACCTCCAGCAGGGTTTACACCACCACCTTCACAGGCTTACAGAACGCTCTCCTACCACTTGCAATAAATTGCAAATCCGCAGCTTCGGTAACTGGCTTAGCCCCGTTACATCTTCCGCGCAGGACGACTCGATCAGTGAGCTATTACGCTTTCTTTAAATGATGGCTGCTTCTAAGCCAACATCCTGACTGTTATAGCCTTCCCACTTCGTTTCCCACTTAGCCAATTTTAGGGACCTTAGCTGGCGGTCTGGGTTGTTTCCCTCTTGAGTCCGGACGTTAGCACCCGGTGCTCTGTCTCCCAAGCTGTACTCATCGGTATTCGGAGTTTGCATTGGTTTGGTAAGTCGCCATGACCCCCTAGCCAAAACAGTGCTCTAC
>NZ_JBFUBP010000023.1:0-939 GCF_056405675.1 Polaromonas sp. P1_F4
CCACAGTGCTTTCCCACAGCTTGACTGCAGGTGATATCGAAACTCGTTTTTTGATGCCTTTGATACACCCAACCAACGGGGAAAAAATTGCTGTTTATTGACCCGATATTTTTCGCGATCTTTCTGCCGATCACGTTGATTGGTGTATGGTTCCTGGGGCGATTCCGTGCGCATGGAGGATCCGTCACGTTCTGGCTGGCGGTTGCATCGTTGGTGTTTTACGCCTATTGGGATGCTCGTTTTCTCCTGCTACTGATGTCGTCAGTTCTTTTCAATTTCTGGGTGGCATCAGCCATTTCTGGGCGGGAAAAAGGAAGCCCCTCAAGAAAATTGGTATTCGCTGCAGCGATAGCTGCCAATCTTGCAGCACTTGCGGTATTCAAATACGCGAACTTTGCTGCCGCGGCCTACGCGAGCCTCACTGCAACGCCCGCTCACCACTTGAGCATCCTGTTGCCTCTGGGTATATCGTTTTTCACCTTCACCCAGATCGCTTATCTCGCAGACGTGCGTGCAGGTCATCCACCGGAAAAAAGCTTTTCCAAATATCTGCTCTTCATCACATATTTTCCGCACTTGATTGCAGGACCAATTCTGCATCACAAGGAAATGATGGGCCAGTTTGATTTGCTTCAAAAAAGCAAACTTTCCTCCCAAAGAATCGCGATAGGCAGCAGTATTTTTATTATTGGGTTATTCAAGAAAATTGTTATCGCGGACACTTTTGCGGCCATCGCAGAACCGGTGTTCTCCGCATCTACCCAGTCTTCAGTCGGAATGGCCGACGGCTGGGTGGCAGCTGCATCTTATGCCTTGCAAATCTATTTCGATTTTTCAGGCTATTGCGATATGGCAATAGGCATCTCGACGATGCTGAATATTCGCCTGCCTTTCAATTTCGATTCGCCATATAAGGCAACGAGCATCATTGAGTTCTGG
>NZ_JBFUBP010000024.1:0-925 GCF_056405675.1 Polaromonas sp. P1_F4
CGGCACGATCGACAGCGTCACCTTCACCTTCACGGTTCCAGGCGCCAACGTAGGCGACAGCAGCGTGATCGCCGGTGTCGGCGGCGACCTCACCGCAGGTGCAGTGACAGTGCGCGTTTATGGCAACGGCGGCAACATCAGCCTCAACTCAAACACCACCGGCCCACTGACGACCGGCACCGCCGGTGAAGTGATCCCATGGAGCCAGATCAACGTGGCCGGTGCTGCACTGGGCGCCACAACTTCCGGCTTTACCAATGCGGCCATTACCCACCCAGCATTCAACCTGGGCGCAAGCGGCGGAGCCGGTACCGCCACCACGTTGACCGCTACCAACAAGCTTGTCCGCGTCGAAGGCAAGTGGACCTACACCTACCTCAATGCAACCTTGCCAGCAGCCGGTACCTACGGCGGCACCATCGTCAAAAACGGCCGAGTTACTTACACCGCTACGCAGCTCTGACCTTCAACCTTAACCCTTAGGAAACATCATGAAAAAACTCCTTCTTGTCAGCACCCTGGGCTTAACCGGCCTGCTGAGCGCTACCGCCCACGCCGAATCCACATTCACTAACCCTGCCATCGTCGGCTCGACAGCGAACGCTCGCGTGGACATGACGATCGTCATCCCGCAAGTGCTGTTCCTGCGTGTCGGTACCAGCTCCGGCAACACGGCAACTGACGGCACGATCGACAGCGTCACCTTCACGGTTCCAGGCGCCAACGTAGGCGACAGCAGCGTGATCGCCGGTGTCGGCGGCGACCTCACCGCAGGTGCAGTGACAGTGCGCGTTTATGGCAACGGCGGCAACATCAGCCTCAACTCAAACACCACCGGCCCACTGACGACCGGCACCGCCGGTGAAGTGATCCCATGGAGCCAGATCAACGTGGCCGGTGCTGCACTGGGCGCCACAACTTCCGG
>NZ_JBFUBP010000025.1:0-631 GCF_056405675.1 Polaromonas sp. P1_F4
TGCCGCGCCTAACGTGGGCGCCAGGGCCCAACTGCCCGGGAAGTGCGATTCACGGGTGATGCGCGACATTGCCACGACCAGGAAAAACGCACCCAGCCAGGCCTTGACATTGGAAAGCACCGCCGCTGGCTGAATCTGCACGCCATCGCGGTAAATCACCTTGGCGAGGAATCCTGCAACGCCGGCTTGCACCCGCTTGGCACGCCCTGAATGATCGATCACCAGCAGCGCCAGCAGCGCACCAATCATCAACTCCCAAATCCGGGTCTGGGGCTGGTAGAAGGTCCACACCGCGTCCTTGCGTATGTAGGCGATGTTGAGGACATACGAAAAGGCGGCAATCAGCGCAATGACGGTGAACAGGTTAAAGCGCCGCTTCCAGGCCAGCCATACCAGCAGGGGAAACACGATGTAGTACTGCTCTTCGATTGCCAGTGACCACAGGTGCAAGAGCGGCTTGACTTCAGCAGCGCTGTCAAAGTAGCCGCTTTCGCGCCAGAGTACAAAGTTGGAGATGAAGCCGGCGCCGCCTATGACGTGCTTGCCCAGCTGGCGGTACTCGTCGGGGTACAGCACAAACCAGCCCGCGACCAGCGCAAACAGCAGTACGGTGGTCAGCGCGGGAAATATG
>NZ_JBFUBP010000026.1:0-595 GCF_056405675.1 Polaromonas sp. P1_F4
ATTCCGTCGAAATCTGATCCACTTAGCGCAGTAATTTCCATCCAATTCCGTCGAAATCTGATCCACTTAGCGCAGTAATTTCCATCCAAAACTGACCCACGTAGGCACTACTCTGCTTGTTTTAAAAGCAGGGGGAAATTAGGAGTGATAGACGTGGCGACATTGAATGTCATCAGACGTTGGGCATTGCGGGATCAGATGTCCATCCGCGAGATCTCAAGGCGTACAGGCCTGGCTCGCAACACCGTGAAGAAGCACCTGCGATCAGAGGAGAGCGAGCCTAAGTACCCAAGACGGGTCAGCTCAAGCAAGCTCGATCCCTACGCCGAGAAGCTGGCCACCTGGCTGGTAATCGAGGCAACAAAATCGCGGAAACAGCGGCGCACTTTGAGGCAGATCCACACAGGCGAGTGTCTTTGGTGATGCAAAAATGACGACTGCTCTTCTGGATCGGCTCACCCACAGATGTCATATCCTTGAGACTGGAAACGACAGCTATCGGTTCAAAAACAGCTCTGCAAAGACTCAGCCCAAAAAGGAGAAGATCAAGAACTTATCCACATCGTGAGCACCTTCTGCTCACAAAGAGTGTGGG
>NZ_JBFUBP010000027.1:0-582 GCF_056405675.1 Polaromonas sp. P1_F4
CGGACTGGAAGGTTTCCGTGATCGACGTACGGCACGAAGACGCGGCCAAAATCAGTTCCGACAGTTTGGCGCGCTTGGTGTAGTCCTGGTAAGCAGGCAGAGCCACAGCGGCCAAAATACCAATGATCGCCACGACGATCATCAATTCGATCAGGGTAAAACCCTTTTGCATTGAACGTTTCATAAATACTCCTTGGGTTAAAAATAGGCTCTCAGGAACAGCAAATTTGGTGCCAGCAGTTTCTATGCAATTTTTGCGACGTTTTGAGGGCTTTGCTTACATTATTGTCTTCAAAAGTTCTTTTCAGCCGACAAATTTGTCACGCCAACGCATCTACTTCAACCGCGGCAAGAACCTGGCAGGAACTTGAGAGGGATGCCTGAGGCCGTGCTTGGGCCGCAGCGCCATTCGCTGATCAGCGAACCAGGTGCGAGGCCCGTGCTGGCGCCTTGCGAGTAAGGAACCAGCGACAGCCACTGGCTGTTGATCAACGAGTCGTTCATCGTCGTCGAAGCCTGAACGCTGATGATGCCGCCACCATTGGTCGTGATCGCATTGACGTACTTGCTGTTGCCCGAACC
>NZ_JBFUBP010000028.1:0-580 GCF_056405675.1 Polaromonas sp. P1_F4
GCTGCTCTTCTGGATCGGCTCACCCACAGATGTCATATCCTTGAGACTGGAAACGACAGCTATCGGTTCAAAAACAGCTCTGCAAAGACTCAGCCCAAAAAGGAGAAGATCAAGAACTTATCCACATCGTGAGCACCTTCTGCTCACAAAGAGTGTGGGTCAAGATTCGATGGAAAACTCGGGTCAGACTTCAGTGCAATTCAACAGGCACAGATTAAGTTTGGTCTGGCTGGGCTTAACTATACCAAAACTCCGAAGTATCCGTAGTGATTCTGTTGGTACCGAAGCACGGTCACAAGCCACCACAGAAATCAACGCATTGAAAGTTTTGAAGGCCTACCCCTTGAAGGATTTAGCGCCAAGACAGCTAACTATGGTCACACGATATGCTAGCGACTTAGTAGCAATAACGTCACGCGCATACAAAGTCTTGAAGCCTGGAGGAACGGCAACCTACGTGATTGGAAATAATGTTTTATCTGGCGTTGACCTCATCAACTCATCGGCCCTTCGCACTGCTCTGAAAATCGCAGGATTCGAGATAAAACATTCCGAGAGCAGAGAAATACCGTCGCAACAC